>DAOVXQ010000010.1 GCA_030636025.1 archaeon | reverse complement strand
TAAAAAATATGGTGGAAAATTTTATGTTAGAATTGAGGATACTAACCCTGAAAAGATTTACAAACCT
This sequence comes from archaeon, assembly GCA_030636025.1. Classification (GTDB taxonomy): domain Archaea; phylum Nanobdellota; class Nanobdellia; order Pacearchaeales; family GW2011-AR1; genus ARS1285. The sequence goes on along the minus strand of DAOVXQ010000010.1, from coordinate 17,224 downwards.
GCTTATAAGATGATTGAGAAAGAATCAAACTGGTTGTGCAATAATGATGTTGAGATTGTTATTCAGTCAGAGAGGATGGATTTATATTATAAGTATGCTAAAAAGTTGTTGAATAAAGAATCTGCTTATGTTTGCGAGTGTTCTCAAGAAGACTTTAAAAAATTAGTTGATGTAAAAAAAGCCTGTCCTTGCAGAGGTTTGAGTAAGAAGGAGAATTTAGAAAGATGGGAGAGAATGTTAGATAAGAATGGGTATAAAGATGGTGAAGCTGTTTTGAGATTTAAGTCTGATATTAAACATAAAAATCCTGCAATGAGAGATTTTCCTTTGGCAAGAATTAATACTGTAAGTCATCCTTTACAAAAAAATAAATATCGTGTTTGGCCTTTGATGAATTTGGCTGTTCCTGTTGATGATATTGAGATGGGTATGACACATATTATCAGGGGGAAGGACCATATGGATAATGCTAAAAGACAGGAAATGATGTATAATGTTTTGGGTAAAAAGTATCCTTGGGTTGGATTTATTGGAAGATTGCATTTTACTGATTTAGAGATGTCGTCGAGTAAGATGTTGGCAGGAATTAAATCTGGAAAATATTCTGGATGGGATGATGAGAGATTGCCAAGTGCTGCTTCTTTAAAGAAAAGAGGATATAAGCCAGAAGCTTTTTGGAAGTTTGTTGAGCAGAGGGGGGTTTCAGAGGTGGATAAGGTGATAGATAAGAAGGATTTTTTTGAAGTTTTAGATGGGTTTCAGAAAGGAACCAAATAAAAATATTTATAAACTGGATTGTCTTTAGATATTTAATATTAAAGGAAAGGAGGTTAATATGTTTAATAAAAAAGCACAAAGTCAAATTATCACAACCGTTTTGATTATACTTTTAGTCCTTGCTGCAGTTGTTATTGTTTGGCAGGTTGTTCAGACTACTGTCGAAGATAGTTCTAGTGAAATAACTGCAACTACTGCTTGTGTGGGAGTTATTATTAATCCGGTTAGTGCTCATCGCGAAACAGTAACTATAACAAGAGATTCTGGAGGAACTTCAGATAAGGTTGGATGGGTGATTTTAATAGATGGAATTTCTACAGTGACTAGCAATGAGGATAATAGTGAAGATCTTGGTCAATTAGAAAGTGGGGAAGCATTTATTACTAGTTTGCAACCTACTGCTAAAATAGAGGTTGCAGGTAAAATTGGAGACATCATATGTAGTCCTGGAAGTAGTGTGATTGTTAATGAGATAAGTTAATTTTTCTTTTTTATATTTTTTAATAATTTAATAGAAGTTTTTTAAATATCTTATCTTTCCTAATATTTCTTTATTTTGTTTAGAAGAAGGTTGAAACTTGCGATAGATTAGAATTAGATTGGCGGGTGTTCTTCAAAAATTTTCTTGAAATTTTTTTGTGAAAAAATTAAAAAGCAATATTTATAAACTCGGACATCGTTAATTAATTAATAACCTTTTAAAAAGAGGAATGAAAGGAGGTATGAATATGATGAATAAAAAAGCGCAATCACAAATTATCACAACAGTTTTAATCATTTTATTGGTTCTTGCTGCAGTTGTTATTGTTTGGCAGGTTGTTCAAACTACTGTTGAAGATAGTTCTAGTGAAATAACTGCAACTACTGCTTGTATTGGTACAGAATTTAGTGTAGATATAACTGCTGCGGATTCAATTACAGTTACTAGAAAATCTGGAGGAACTTCAGATAATGTTGGTGTAAGGGTTTTAGTTGATGGTGCCTCGCAGGGAGATGCTTCAGGCGTTTCATTAGGTCCACTTGAAACTTCAGGTGCGATTGCTTTAAGTCCTGTTGTTGCTGATGGGGAACTTGTAGAAGTTGCTGCAGTAGTTGGAGAAACAGTATGTCCTGTTGGAGGGTCTGCGACATATACTGCTTAATTTTTCTTTTTTCTTTTTTTATATTTTTTCTTTTTAATATTTAGCTGGAGCTTTTCTAAACACTTATAAACTAATTCTTTTTTATTTTTTTAAATGGAAATACCAAAACAAGGCGAGGTGCGGAAGCCGAGTAAGACACTTGCTGGTGTGACTCCGATTGCTGTGATGTGCAAACCGAAAAAGTGCAAGCACGGAACTTGTTTGTATTGTCCTTCGTTAAATGTTCCTCAGAGTTATACTCCGAAATCTCCGCCTGTTTTAAGGGCGAAGGCATTAAAATATGATTCATATAAACAGGTTTTGTCTAGGTTGAAGGCATTTAAATTAATGAATCATCCGACAGAGAAAATAGAGTTGATTATTATGGGGGGGAATTTTTTAGAGTATTCTGAAAATTACCAGGAGAATTTTGTTAAGGGAATTTATGATGCTTTGAATGGCGGGGTTTCTAAAGATTTGGAGAGTGCTAAGAAATTAAATGAGGGGGCGAAGCATAGGTGTGTTGCATTGTGTATTGAGACCCGTCCTGATAGTTGCACTGAAAAAGATATTGAAAAAATGTTGGGGTGGGGTGCAACAAGGGTTGAGATTGGGGTGCAGTGTTTAGATGATAATATTTACAAAAAAGTTAATCGGGGACATAATGTTAAAGAAGTTATTGAGGCAACTAAAAGGTTGAAAAATTCTGGATTTAAAATTGGTTATCATATGATGCTGGCTCTTCCTGGAAGTAATCCTAAAAAAGATTTGCAAATGTTTAAAGAGCTTTTTAAAAATGAAAAGTTCAAACCAGACCAGTTGAAAATATATCCTTGTCAGGTTTTGAAAGGGGCTTGTTTGGTTGAATGGTATGAGCAGGGGAAATATCATCCTTATACAAAAGAGGAGACTCAGGAATTGGTTGTTAAAATTATGAAAATTATTCCTAATTATTGTCGGGTTATGAGGGTTATGAGAGAGATTCCTCCAGAGTATTTGGTTGCAGGGACGACGAGAATTGATTTAAGAAGAGAGGTTGACGAGGAGTTAAAGAAAAGCAAGGTTCTGATAAAAGAAATTAGATTTCGGGAAATTGGTTTTGCATTAAGAGATTTGAAAAAAGGCAGGAAGATAAATAATAAGTTGAAATTAAAAATTAGAGAATATAATGCTTCTGGGGGGCAGGAATATTTTTTAGAAATTGTGAATAAGGAGAATATTTTATTTGGTTTGTGCAGGTTGAGGATTTCTGGTAAAACCGCGATTGTGCGAGAGCTTCATATTTATGGGCAGGCACTTGCAATAGGAAAAAAGGCAGAAAAATTAGGACAACATTCTGGTTTGGGAAAACAGTTATTGAAGGAAGTGGAAAAAATTGCAGGAAAAGTTAAGGAATTGAAGATTATTTCAGGTGTTGGTGTTAGAGAATATTACAGGAAGCTTGGTTATAGATTAGATGAGAATGGGATTTATATGGTTAAAGAATTATGACAATACCAATTAAAATAATTTCTGCGAGTGAATTAAATGAGAAACCGAAACAGGGGCAGGTTTGGGATAGTATTGCTTCTCCTTGGAGAACTTATGTTGTTAAAAAAATTCCGATTGTCGAGGAATTTTTAAAAAGTAAAAAAGGGCTGGTTGTGGATTTAGGTTGTGGTAATGGGGGGAATATGATTCCTAATAAAAATATTGAATATTGGGGGGTTGATTTTTCTTCAAAGCAGTTGGAGAATGCTAAGAAATATATTGAGAATGAAAAAATAAATGGGAAGTTATTTAATTCAAATCTTCATAAATTACCAAAAGAATTTGCAAATAATTTTTTTGGTTGTGGGTTATTTATAGCAACATTGCATTGCATTGAAACTAAAAAACAAAGAGTAGATTCGTTAAAAGAGTTTTACAGAATTTTGAAACCTGGTGCAGAAGCATTGATTTCGGTTTGGAACAGCGACGATAAAAGGTTTAATGGTTTAAAGGGCGGGATTTATATGTCCTGGAAGGAAAATGGAGTTTCTCATATGAGGCATTATTATTTATATGATAAAAATGAATTTATTGGGTTATTGGAGGAGGTTGGATTTAGTGTTTTAGAGATTTATTCTGTGCGCGAACAGGATAGATTTTCTAAAAAGAACTGGATTGTTAGGGTTGTGAAGTGATTGTTGAAGTTTAGTAATTTTTTTAAAGGGATTATTTGTTAGAAGATTATGTTTTTGAAAGTTTGGAAATATTTAAGAAAGAAGAAAGAGAAAAAATCAGAACAATCTTCTGTAAAATTTTTTAAGTATGTTCCTTATGACGACCCTAAAATTATGAAGACCCCTTCTTTTTATACTTGGTCTAACAATGAAAATTTAAATGCTTGGAAGGGTTGGTTTAAGGTTTCTCCAGATTGTTCTAAAAAAAGTCAATTAGATTATGGTGCTTATGTTAATTTGGATGTGGCTAAACAAGCATTAAATAAATTTTTTAATAAAAATCAGGAAGCAGAAACTATTTTTAGGGGGATATATTCTCGAGGATTGATTCTTTCTCCAGAACAACATAACGGGATGGTTTTATATTTTGATAGTTCACAGAAAAAAAGAGCTAAACAATTGAAAGTTAGTAAGTCTATTGAAACAATTATTTTAAATTCTGAAAAAGAGTAAGAATTTTTTTAATGTTTGTTTGAAATTACATTTCCGAAAACTTTAAAAATAGAGCAAGGGGTAGTATTTTTAATCTAAAGTGAGAAAAGAGTTCTGATAAAGTTAAGATGGGAAGTATAGATAATGCGTGCAAAAAGTTAGAAGAAGGAGATTTAATTATTTTTCAATATGACGAAAATAATACTGAAGGTCCAAAAACAGTGATTGCAAGATATTTAAGTAATGACTCTAAAGAGAAGATTTTAAATGTTGGAGAAATTTTGGTTCCTTTAGAAAGAGACCAATATTCAGACCCAACGATTTTCAACACTCACTTTGCAAAGTATGGTGAAATAAGAAATTTAGGAAAATTAGTTTTAGAAAGTTTAGTCTTTAATTGAATAATGAATCGTGCTATTTCTTATATGTTTCACACATATTTTAATTGTAAATGTTATTTTTGTTTTAAGATAAATATTTTTTGATTTGATTTTCAGAAATTAATTTTTCTTTTCCTGTTTCCATATTTTTAATTTTTATTTTCTTTTTCTTAATTTCTTCTTTGCCTATAAAAATTACAAAAGGAATTTTATAAGAATTTGCATATTCTAATGCTTTGCCGGGTTTTCCATAAAAAATTTGAACAGGAACTGACTCTCTGATTTTTTCTGCAATTTCAATTGCTTTTTTATCTTGGTTTAAACTTATTATTAGGATTTTGTTATTTTCTGTTTGGATTTTTGCTAAGGTTGTTATCCTGTCTAAGCCGGCACCATATCCTGTGCATTGTATTTTGTCGAATATATAACTTCCTCCACCTAAAATTGTTTCTTTCATTTTTGAAGATTTAACTTCAAAAACCGTTCCATTATAATAAGAAAGTCCGCGGGCTAAATTTGGCTGGAAGTTAATTTTAATTTTGTATAATTTACAAAATTTTTCTAATTCTTTAATTTCTTCATATGATTTATATTTTTTAAAATAGGTTTTTGGTTTTTTCAGAATTTCAATAATTTTTTCTGCCTCGTATTTTTTTAAATTTTTTTTAACTTCTTTCTCGCTTAATTTATCAAGTTTGTCAATTTCCCTGATAATTTCTTTTTTATCTTTTTCTTTAATTTTTTGTTCTTCTAAAATTTCATTTAACAATTTTCTGTTATTTACATTTATTGTAAAATCAATTTTTAATTTTTTTAAAATATCTGAGATTGTTTTTAGAATTTCTGCTTCGTCTTTTATTGTGCTTCCGATTATGTCAATGTCGCACTGAGTGAATTGCCTGAATCTGTTTGCGGATATTGGCTCGTCTCTGAAAACCTGACCGATTTGGTATCTTTTGTAGGGGAGTTTTTTATTTTTCATTAATCTTTTTAATTGAAAAGTAAATTCATATCTTAGGGCGAGTTTTCTTTTTCCTCTGTCTTGTAGTTTGAAAGTTTCTGACACTGCATCGTCGTTCGGGTTGTTTTCTTTTACAAATTCTTCGTATTCTATTATTGGGGTTTCAGCTGGTTCAAATCCATATGACCTAAAAGTTTCTTCTATAGTTTTTTTAACTTTTGTTCTTTTAAGTGCTTCTTGTCCTGAATAATCGCAAAATCCTTTCGTTGTTTTCATTTTATCCTCCTTTTGAAAGCGAGAGCCGAGAATCGAACTCGGGTTTTACGGACCACAACCGCACGTTCTGCCACTGAACTACAATCGCCATGTTGTATTTTAACTTAAGGGAAAAGGGTATAAAAACTTTATTAGAAGTTCTAAAAGCTAAGCTAGGAAAATCTTTTTTCTTAGTGATGGGGATAGCCCCTGTTTGTTTTAGTTTCCATATAATTTTAAATTAATTTATATTTTAAAGTGGTGGGAAGGGTTTTTAAGTTTGTTGGTTTTGGTAAATGTATGGCGAGGAAATTCAAATTTTATGCTTTGAAATTATGCTTGATTTGTGTAATTGTTTTTGTGGTTCAATTTTTTATTCCTGAATTTACAGAATTATTTGTTTTAAATGAAAATTCTTTAAATGGGGAGGTTTGGAGATTTGTGTCTTCTATTTTTTTGCATGGAAGTGCCCCCCATTTATTGTATAATTTATTTGCACTTGCTTTATTTGGTTCTATTTTGGAAAAATTAATTAGAGGAAAGAAATTTTTATTGGTTTTCTTTTTATCAGGGATTGTTGCTAATGTGGTTGCTGTTAATTTTTATGATTCTTCTTTGGGGGCGAGCGGGGCCATAATGGGTATTCTTGGAGTTTTGGCTGTGATAAAACCTTTAATGATGGTTTGGGCTTTTGGTATGGTTATGCCCATGTTTGTTGCTGCTATTTTGTGGGTGGTTGGGGATTTTTTAGGAATTTTTATGCCAGACAAAATCGGGCATATTGCACATTTATCTGGAATCGGCGTCGGATTATTTCTTGGTTTGATATTCAGGGCTAAAAAGAGATTGATTAATACAAATAAAATTAGAATTCCTGAATCTTATGTTCGGGCTTGGGAAGATAGATTTATGAAGTAATTCGAAACATTTAAAAGCATAGGTTACTAATCGTATACGAATGGTAACTAATAAAGAAACAACTGTTAAGATAAGTAAATGGTTGATTGAGGAGATTGATGATTTTATAAATAATTCTCGGAAGAATAAATCGGATTTTCCGTCTAAGAGAAATTTTATTGACAGGGCAGTTATTAAATTGCTGGAGGCGCAGGGGGCGGATTTAAAATGATAGAAAGGAGGATTATGGAAACAAAAATAGAGCAGGCGAGAGAATTGTTGAGGGCATTGGAGTCGAAGAGGGGGGGATTTGCCGAGGGAATTGAATTTTTTAGAATTCAAGAATCTTTAGTTAATGTTAAGAGACAGATGAAAATTAGTTGTTGATTGGTTTTTGTTCAACAAATAAATTTAAAAACCAAAATTCTCTTATCTTTTCAAGCCCCTGTAGTGTAGTGGCCAAGCATTCTGCCCTTTCGAGGCAGGGACCCGGGTTCAAATCCCGGCGGGGGCATTATAGTAAAATGTGATTTCTTGGGGTATTTTTGTATTAACATTTTATTAATTTTACGTGCACATAGAAGGATTTATAAATAATGTGCCCGTATAATAATCATGGTGTATACAGAAATAAAACCAAAAAACAAGAAAAAATATTATTACAGAGTTAGAAATATGCGGGAGGGTAAAAAATTTAAAAAAGAGAGAATTTATCTGGGAGTTAATTTAACAAAGAAAGATTTAAATCAAAAGGAAGAAAAAGCAGATAAAAAATTAATGACGGATAAGATAAACAAAGGTCTAGTTAGAATAAAACCGAAAATTATTAAGATTCTAAAAAAGAATAAAATAAAAAAAGCAGGAATATTTGGGAGTTATGCCCGAGGGGAACAGAGAAAAAATAGTGATATTGATATATTGGTTGAACCTCCTAAGGGAATTGGATTTGGATTTGCAGGAATTGGAATTGAATTAGAAAAAAAGTTAGGGAAAAAAGTTCATTTAGTAACTTATAAATATATTAGTCCTTATATAAAAAAGGATATTCTAAAAGATGAGGTGAGAATAATATGAAAGGAAAAAACGATTTAGTTTTTATTGAACATATTCTTGATAGTATAAATGCAATAGAAGATTTTTCAAATAGAATTAATAAAGAAAAATTTTTATCTAGTAGATTAAAACAAAGTGCAATAATTAGAGAGATAGAAATTATTGGAGAAGCTGTAAAAAATATTTCTCAAAATCTTAAAAATAAATATAAGGATGTTGGTTGGAAAGAAATAGCTGGAACAAGAGATAAAATGACTCATCATTATTTTGGAGTTGATTTAGATATTGTTTTTGGAATTATAAAATACGATATTCCAATTCTTAAGAAGCAAATATTAAAAATAAAAAAAGATTTGAATTAACTTAAAAAAATAACAAGACTCCTCCTATCTGGTTAAGAAGGTCGAGATGTTGATGGGATGTTTTTCTTTTTATTTCACTCAAGAAACCTTTAAAAATCATAAAATCCTGTGAAATATGAGCCTGTAGCTCAGTCAGGTTAGAGCGCTGCTCTTATAAGGCAGAGGTCCCAAGTTCAAATCTTGGCTGGCTCATATTTGTTATCGAAAATAGAATATTCATTTTATAAGACAATATTATTTAAAAAGAAGATTTATTATTGAATATTATGAGAAATACAAGATTTTTTGATCTTAATATTTTTGATGAAAAAGTTCAGATTCCTGACGAAGACTTGCCTTCTTCTAATCCTTATTTTATTAAAAGTATGACTTCTGAACAAAAAGAATTATTTGAATCTCCTTTTCTTAAGGGATTGAGTTTAGCAGCTCAAAAATGGACTTCTCTTTGCGGGAAATATAATGAAGAATTAATAAATTTATTTAAGGAAAGAGGAGAAAAAGAATTTTCAGTTAATGATGGAATATTTAATCAAGGAAAATATTGGCAAATGTTGGATTATCTTGATGGAAATTATTTACTTAGAATTAAAAATTCTGATGAAACAAGAGAGTGCTATCAAAATAGTTTAATGTCGGAGGAATGTTTTGGAACAGGTTATGATTTGTTACAGGGGGGGTGGGATCTTGCAATTAATTCAGCTCTTTTATGTGATCTGATGCCTTGTCAAAAAGATACTGGAAGTATTTATCTTCTTGAAAATATTGTATGGGATAAAAATTCTTTATTTTATCCTAGTGTTACAAATGAATTTCAAAAAAGAGTTGTTAATGAGGGATTTTGGCAATCTCTTTCTGATATTTCTCAAAGAAGTAATATTAATGTTTTAGAAAGGATTTTAACACAAAATTTTGCAGAATTAGATGTATATTCTGCTCGAGATAATATTTTAAGATGTAAGGGTTTTCCAAAGGTTTCTCTTTTAGAAATCGGGGATTGTGCGAATTTAGTTTCTGGAACTTATGGTGTAGAAAGTTTTCAGGGATTATCTCCTCGGGCAATAGAAAATTATGGTAAATTTATTAATCAGATTTTTTCAAGATTTGATTTTGTTAAGGAAACTTTATTTCCGTTTGTAAAATTATATGTTGATGCTGTTAATTGTATGGGGGAAGAGGGTATAGAGTATTTTCAAGAACAAGAAAGGAAGAAATTATTAGAATTGGGTTGTGTAAGAGAAAATAATTTGATGAATTTATGTGGGTGTGATTAATTATATAAACTATGATTTTTTAATAATTTTATGTTAATCGGTCTTGTAGGAAAACCATCTTCGGGGAAATCAACTTTTTTTAAGGCTTGTACTTTAGCAGATGTGCTTATAGCTGCATATCCTTTTGCAACAATAAAACCAAATCAAGGTGTTGCTTATGTTAAGATTGATTGTATTGATAAAGAGCTTGGTGTTCAGTGCAATCCAAGAACAGGTTATTGTGTTGATGGTGTGCGGTTTGTTCCAGTTGATATTATGGATGTTGCAGGGTTGGTTGAAGGGGCAAGTGAGGGAAAGGGTTTGGGGAATCAGTTTTTAGATAATTTAACTGCTGCTGACGCATTTATTCATATTGTTGATGTTTCAGGAGAAACAGATGCAGAAGGCAAGGAAACAAAAGGATATAATCCTGTTAAGGATGTGAAAATGTTGGAGAATGAATTAGATTTGTGGTATTTGGGAATTTTAAATAAAGTATGGAAAGGTTTTGCAAGAACTCTGCAAAATACAAAAGCCAATTTTGCAGAAGCAATTGCGAAACAATTTTCAGGTTTAAAGGTTAAAGAAGATGATGTTAAGCAGGTTTTATTAAAGGGAAATTATGATATTGAAAAACCTGCATCTTGGAGTAATGATGAATTAAAAAGATTTGCACATGATTTAAGGCATTTGACAAAGCCAATGATTATTGCAGGTAATAAAATGGATATGAAAGATAGTGAAGAAAATTTAAAAAAGTTAAAGGAAGCATATCCTGAAATTATGATTGTTGGTTGTTCTGCTGATTCTGAGTTAGCATTAAGAGAGGCAAAAAATCATGAGTTGATTGAGTATGTTCCTGGGGAGGATAGTTTTGAGATGAAAGAGGGGTTGAATGATCGGCAGAGAGATGCATTAGAGAGTATTCAAAAAAATGTTTTAGATAAATATGGTTCAACAGGTGTTCAGGAAGTTTTGAATAAGGTTGTTTTTGATTTATTGAAATATATTGCAATTTTTCCTGCTGGTTCAAAATTAGCAGATAGTAAGGGAAATATTTTGCCTGATTGTTTTTTATTGCCTGAAGGTTCAACTGCTTTGGATTTTGCATACCATCTTCATTCAGATATTGGTGATGGGTTTGTTAAAGCAATTGATATTAGGACAAAATTAGCTGTTGGGAAAGAGCATGTTTTGAAACATAGGGATGGATTGGAGATTATGACTAGGTAGGGGGATTGGTTTGAGGTTATTTGTCATTTAATAGGGGTTATAAAAACTAAAGGTTTATAAAGTAATAATTTTTACATTAGATTATGGTAAATTTAAGTAAAATTAATGATAAAAGATTTTGGGAAAAGTGGAAAGCTTCTGGGGCAGTTGGAACCATTGAAGATGCAGTTTTAAAAACAATGCAAATTAACAGGAAACAAAGGTCTATTTGTGTTGATGTAAATGAATCTGCTGGATTTTATGGTGATACTGTTTTTGATAATGAAAGCAGAACGTATAAAATTAACACAAATGGAAGACGAAGATTTTATTCTTATGGTAAAAAGGGAGAATCTCTTTTTGGAGCAGATATTCCTTATGCCTTTCAAATTGAAAGTGTTTTGGGGGTGGGACAGGTAGTTTTTAGACAAGGAGGAATCTCTACAGAATACCATTCACAAAAGGGACCTTGCCCTAAAGATTCAGATTTTGCAAGTGTTGCAGGCGTTTTAGTTTCAAAAGCACAAGAAACAGATGAGGTAGGAGATAAGTTAGTATCTGTTGCATTGTTTGATAAAATAAAAGACAGAGGATTAGTTGAAAAAACTAAAGCATTTTTAAGAGAGAAAGGAGTCAGTAAATATATCGCATTTCAATCTTAAATATATTTTCTAATTAATATGTCCCGGACACAAAATATCATAATCTAATTTTTTTAATTTGTCTAAACTTTCTTGCATTTTTTCTGGTTGAGATTCTGGAAAATCTGTTCGTCCTATTCCGTCATTGAATAAAGTGTCTCCTGAAAATAAAATATCTTGATATAATAATGAAATACTGTCTTTTGTATGTCCGGGGGTTTTAATAAATTTAAATCCTAATTTTTCTATTTCTTTTTCATTTTTATGATTGAGAATTTGTGCATTTGGAAAAAGATTAATATTTGCATTATGGTCCCAGTGATTATGTGTTAGGATGATTATTTGGATTTGTTCTGGTTTAATTTTTAATTGTTTTAAATCTTTAAGTAGTTCTGTTCTGGTAAATTGGCTTGATGTGTCTATTAGAATGTTTTTGTTGTCTAATTTGAGGATATAAACACAACTTCCAAATTCATTAAAATGAATCTGGAGGATATTTTGTTTAATTTTGTTTATCATATGTAATTTTTATTTTATTTAAATAAATTTTTGAAGAAATTAATAATTATGGTGATTAAACTGAGACTTCTAAGAGAACCAGCTTCTATCTTGCATTCTGCCCCCTCATTTTGAGTTATTGAATTATAATAGTCAACCATATCAGAAAAATATATGGTTCTTCTTCTATAAATATCTCTATAATTACAATAATAATTTGATTCATCACAAACGAATAAAAAATATTCATTGAATAGGACCTTATCCAGACTATTAACAAACCCGTCGTGATTTACATCTAATCCTCCAACTAAAGGGTCTTCTAATGAAGATAAAGTTTCATTTACACAATAATAGCAATCTTCAATGGTTTCAAATTTTGTAAATACGCATTCCCCATTTAAACAAACATCTTCTGTGCAGTCATCAAAATCTTCGCATTCTGAGTCAAGTCCATCAGGGCATAATGTCCAGTCTTTTTGGATAAAACATTCATAGTTTCCGAATCGAGTGCATAGTCCTAATTCTCCTTCAGAACAACCATTTTCATCAAAAAACCAGGCCTCTCCATCACAGTTATCATCAACCATATCACAAGTTTCATAAGTTTCTACAATTGGTTCAATACTGCAAGCACTCCAAATTCCATCTTCTAAACAAGTTCTTTCTGAATTTTCACAAATGCCAACTCTTTCCCCGACCTCGGGACAATCATCTATTTTAGAGATGGCATCATTATATTCTCCATCACAATCCCAATCAATTAAATCACATTTTTCTTCAGCATAGGGATGAATATTGTTATTGCTGTCGTCACAATCATCTAACCCGCATTCCACTCCACCAGTATAATATCCATCTTTATCTAAATCAGTGCAATATTCTGGGATAGGGGTTATATCTTTTATTTCAAATTTAATTAAATAATTATCTGCTCCAACATATAAAATATTATTATATGCGACTATTCCCGAAAGTTGATTGAAACTCTGAAGCGTTTCTTCCTGCCATTTTCCAAACCCATAAATAAAATCTCCTGAATCAGAAAACATTTGTATTTCTTTTTTATAAGGGTCTGAAACATATATTGTATCTGTAATAGGGTCAACAGATATTGCATAAGGAAGTATAAATTCTCCTGCTCCAAAACCCCGAGTTCCAAATTCTAAAAGGAAATTTCCCTGAGAATCCAATTTTTGGATTTTATGGTTTCCAGTATCTACAACATATAAATTTCCTTGGCTGTCTAAATCAATTCCCTGAGGAAATGAAAAATCATTTTCAATATCTGTTATTTTTGTTGGTTTATTATTTGCATCTAAATTAATTACATCAAATTTTTGGATTTTATTATTCATTGAATCAGAAACATATAAATATCCATTTTCTTCATCAACAGCTACATCGCTTGGGAATTTAAAACTGCTATATAATCTTATAACTCCTGCATTGTTATCTCTGTCTATAAATGTCTGATTGTTTAAACTTTTGTTCCAGATTCTAATGCTTCCACTAGGAAGTCCTCCACTTCCGCCAGTAGTCAAATAATCTGAAATGTAAACCTTTCCCCTAATATTATCTATATCTACTCCACTTGGAAAATAAAAATAATCCCAGAACCTTCCCCAAGTATGATTTTGACTCACATTAGAACTATCATATATCCCAATATGACATGTTCTAATGTGGGGGCTGTATAAAATTCCCTCATTATCAAGTGCAGGATGTCCGCTTGTTTGAACGCCATAGGATGCTTCCTTAATTTTATCTACCCATTTTTCTACAAATTCAATTTTGCTAGAAATAGCTATGTTGGTTTTTGGTTTTTGTTCTCTGACTGTGCTTATCTCTCCATCCCAAAAATCAGAAGAATAATCAGACAAAGCATATAATCTATCATCTTCAGCGAAAAATATAATTGGCACATCTCCTATAAAATTTATATTTTTGACTTCTGTCCCGGTTCCAGAATAAATTAATTCAGGAGAACTCCATTCTGTTGATGTTTTTTTCATAATAAATATTCCTGATTCATTAGAAAAAGCAAGCCAAATATTATTTGAGCTATCTTTTACAACAGAATAGTAATTGGTATCTGAAATCGTTAATTCGAGATTAAAAGTTTGAAGAATAGAATCATAAACAATTTCATAAAAATTATTTGAGGTAGTTTGAATAAATATTAAAGCATTGTTATCTTTATTGATAATATTTATTTCATAGGCATATGATTTAGGGATTTCATTATCTATGTTTGAATAATTATAATCTCCTTCTGTCTGCCAGTTAGCTCCATCCCACCATTTCCAAACATAAGGTTCTTCATCTTTGTATAATAATGCTTTAATTTCAGAATCATACTCGAAAACTACTAAATATTCATTGTTTCCTAAAAAAGCGATTTTAGGGTCATCAAAAGGAGTATTATCTAGCTCACTCCAAGGTATTACTTCTGGAATTGAAACATAAGTCGAGTAAGAAGTATGGTATCCTCCCCAACCGTTGCCATTCCAAAGCTCCCAGTTTTTTCCAGTAGGACTTTCTTCAGAATTTTTATAATATTTTAATGCTGTTAATCTGCTATATCTGTCTCCAAGACTATACCCATAGTCTCCAATCAAAATTCCTGAATCTTGTCCATTAAAAGCAAAATCTGAATCAATACCTCCCCAAGATTGGATCACTCCTTTGAATTTATTTTTAACATATTCTGTTTGGTCAGCCCATTTTAGCCAGTCATTTCCGTCGAATATGAAGTTAATTGTTCCTCCGTGGCTATCTTGGAGAAGAATTCCTGTTCTTATTCCACCAAAACCAAAATTATAAATTCCAAAAATTCTGTTATCAGGTGCAGGAAATTTAAATAATTTCATTTTTCTTGTGAAATCAAATATGGAAACGGGTTTAGGAATAATCTCTTCTGAATTACTCCAGCCATCTTCAGTTAATAATTCCCATTTTTTATCATTAGTTAATTTTCCAGTGACTTTTCCTAATGTTTCTGAATCAAATAAATAAATTAATCCATCTTCAACTAAGATGCTCTCAACTGTTGAACTCAACCATAAGTGATAAATTGGCTCATAACCATCAATTGGATTTCCATTATTAACTTTTTGCCATCCTAATTTTTTGCAAATTCCATCCGCACAGATATAACCTCCTTCGCACTCCCCGCAATCAATATTATTCTCGCAATTATCAATCTGCATTCCGCACTCAAATCCTAATTCTAAACATGATTTTTGTGGACAACTTGCAGGAGGGGGACTTCCACCATTTCCATTATTATTTCTGTTATTAGGAGATGTTATTGGTTCTGTAGTATTATCAAGAGGGGGGGTTTCAATCCTTTTACCTTCTTCTTCATAAATAAAAATAATACTAATATTTCCTAAATTTTCAAAGCTTTCTAAATCTGTGATATCATTTAAACTTATATTATAATCATAAGTTTTATTAAAATTTGGTTTTCTGAAAAAATTTATCCAACTTGTTTCATAGGGTTTGCCAATTTTTTCAATCCCTTCTTGAGTTTCATAAAAATATTCTTTCCCCTCAGAATCCTTAAAAATAAATTTTACTCCAGTGATATTTTTTTCATTACTTCCTCCAATTAATTTAATATAAATATTATTTCCCTCTTCACTCAAAAAAACACTTTCTATCTCTGCCCCAATGCTCAGCTGTTTCTCTGGGGAGAAAAAATAGCCAAGATAAATCCCAAAACTAACAGCTAACAGGGACACAAACAAAACAGAAAAAACAATCAAAACGATTTTTTTCTTAGACAGATTTTTGACTGCTTTTTCCAAAATCTCCCCAATATTCTCTTTTTGCATAGGATAACAATAAAAAGGAGATTAATAAAGATTTTGAAAGGGATTTTATTTGTTTCATATAATTTAAATAAGATTTTGTTTTAAATAATTTATGATTGTTAATATTAAAGTAAAACCCCAATCAAGGAAACAGGAAATTGTTAAGGTTAATTGTAATGAATATATTGTTAGTTTGAAGTCTGCTCCTGAGGATAATAAGGCAAATATGGAGTTGTTGAAATTATTAAAGAAATATTTTAAGGTTGAAGTTCAGGACATAAAAATTATTAAAGGAAAGGCGTCTAAAAATAAATTGGTGAAGATTGGATGAAAGCTTTTTATACTATTAATCAAGAAGGAAATGAATCCCTTTATGTGCCTTGTAATTTTATTTTTTATAGGAAGAGGGAGCCTTTTTTAATGAAGTTAAAGGGCACGGGTAATAATTCTTTTTCTATTGCTAATAAATTTAAGCTTAGGGGTGATGGGAAAAGTATTGGGAGAATGAATGAATTAGTAAGAGAAGGAAAGATAGTGGAAAATGATGAAAGATATGTTCGGGTTGTTGAGGTTCCTGATTGTGATTTGAATGATTTTCGAAGGTTTTATGATGAATGTAAAAGTGGGAGAAATGTTTTATTTAAAGTTGTGGAAATATTTGAAGATGTTATAGACAAAGTTGAAACACTTGATTCTCAGGATTTTGATGATTTTTATGACGGCGAGGGTTCTGAGTGATAAGAGAAATTAAAAATGGGAATAAAATATGAACAAGCAGACAACCCTTTTGATACAAAAGCGTTGATGGAAAAAGCAACTTTTGATGCCAAAAGTTGTGCAAAAGCTAACTGCTTTTTCAAAATTTAAAATGGGAATAAAATATGAACAAGCAGATGATTTGCAATTAATAACTAGTGAGATAGCTATGCTTTTATTTCCTCATGTTAAAATGGATTCTGTGGTTTGTCTTCGGAGTTTTGGTTCGACATCAAGAGGGACGATTGCAAGATGTCATGCTCTTGGAAAAGCAATGCAAATTGGTTTAAACCGACGAGGATTTTATTTAATAGAAGTTATTTCTGAAAGATTTGATAAATTGAGCGAGGTGGATAGATTAAAAACATTAATTCATGAGTTGATGCATATTCCTAAATCTTTTGGAGGAGGATTTATTTTTCATAATGTTGTTAATGATAATAATGTGAATGAGATGTATGAAAAATATATTTGTTTGAAGGAAAAGAGAATGGGTAATAATGATGTTGTTTTTAATGAAGAAGAAATTAAAATAAAGAGTGAGAATAAAAAAAGATGGTGGTGAAATTTAATTAAAATGAGAGAAAAAGATGTTCTTTTACCT
>DAOVXQ010000007.1 GCA_030636025.1 archaeon | reverse complement strand
CCTCTTGTGAAACGAGGTTGAGAGTCATCTAATCCTAATGGGAGTTTTATTTTTAGTTTTTCTGCTCTTGCTTTTATATAAGGCAGGTCAAATCCATCTGAAAAATAACCTGCTAAAATATCTGGGGAATATTCTTTAACAGATTTAACAAATCCTTCTAACATATCTTCTTCATCTTTAAAATTTTCTACAAACTTTTTTTTAGAATCTTTTTTCCAGGTTAGAACTTTTTTGAAATTTTCTCCAATAAGAGAAATCATTAATATTTCTCCTTTTCCTATTTCAAATTCACTTGTTTCAATATCATATGCAAGAACTTTTGGTTTGAATTCTTGTTTGTCTAGTTCTTTGATTTTATTAATTTTAAGAGTAAGGTCTACATCTAGATTGTCATCAAATCCAATAAACTCATCTGTCAATGTATCTCCGTCAATTTCATACCAGCATAATGGTTTTAATTTTTTTTCAATTATATATTTGGTAACAAAATTTAGGTCATACTCTCTTCTTTTGTCAATTTCTTTAAAATCTAATTTACTTGCAATTGCATGAGCATCTTTGAGATTTGTAATAAAAATCTTAATAGCTTGGACTGGTTTTCCCAGAAAATTTTTATCATGTAATTCTGTTTTTAGGACTTTTGATAATCTTCCTGCTTTTTCTACTTTGATTGTATTTATTTTTTTAGTAATTTGAGATATTTTTTTATTAGAAACATTTTCTTTAAGAATAGCCCAAAAATAAATATCACAATCATCAATAAGACAGATTCTTTTTCCTTTATCTGAACGTCCGATTATTTTTGCATAATTTTTTCCTTGAAAGTCAAAATAATCATAATCTATTGGGATGAAGTTTATTAGCATAATAATAATTAGGAATTATTATATATAAGATTTCGGGTTTTAGAATTTCTCAAAGGCGAACCGCCCAAAGCCACTGTCAAGGTAAGCCCCCGCACCCGACCTAGCCCCATCGCCGAGCTTGTGGACGGACCACGCCTTTAAGACGCCTTTATTATTAATATCAGGCAAAGATTGTCCCATCATAGTATCATAACCATATTTTTGTTTTCCTAATTCAAATGTTTTACCAATAATTTCTGCAACTTCATCTTTTGGTCTTGCGAATTCAGAATCAACATAATCTGGATGTCCTAATTTTGTTAATAGTAATTTGTGTTTCATTGCTTGCTTTTCTGTTAAATCTTTATTAAGAATTAATCCTTTTCTTTGAAAAGTATAAACTCCGCTACCTTCTAGCTTTTCCCATCTGCTATCAAAATCTAAATTTACTCCATAATCCACTAATTCTTCATCTGGATTAATTAAACCTAAGCCAAATCTTGCAGATTCTGTTAGTATTCTGTTTCCTGTTTCATAGGGTGAAATAACCTTTACAGTTTCTCCTTTTGTTGCTGATAAAGTTGAAGTGTCCCAATAATTTGTTGCTAACTTTGGAGCATTTTTAAAATTTCTAACACCTAAAAGTCTTATATCTGCTTCTGATAGAATATAACATTGACCTTTTTCATATCTTGCTAAAAGTGCTGGTACTTTATCTACGAGTCTATCACGATGTGGTTCAATTGTTCTTCCTTCTAATTGAATGTTTTTCATATATTTTGATAGAATTGTTGGTTTATAAAGTTTTTTATTATGTAATCACTTAATAATGGTTACGATAGAAGTATTTATATACTTGTTTAGGTTATATAAGGTATGAAAATTATAGGAATAAAAATAAGAAATTTTGTAAAAACTTGTCCATTAAAAATAAATCCTGTTGATTCTGTTAATCTTAATGGAACTTATGATTTTAAACAGCAAAGAGAAGGAGAAAATCAAGAGTCTATGACTGAAAGATTTAAATATTGTGGAAAAGGCAGGTTTGTAGATATAAAGGCATAATGGCAAAAAATTCAAGATTAGAAGAAATTGCAAGGTTTGAGAAAATGAAAACTGGAGCTGTTGCTTGTCAGAGTGGTTCTGATTATGTTACTGCCTGTATGGAATTAGGAATTGAGCCAGAATTAAATGATTTATATGAGCAGGGTTTGGCTGAGAAACAATCTATTGAGTGGGCTAAAAAATCTTCAAGGTTAAACGGGAAAAATTTTGAAAATTATAAAACTTTAATTAGGGCTGTTAAAAGAGAGAATGTTAATGTTACTCATCTAAAAGAAGATACTGCAACAAAGAGGAGACATATATTAAACATTTTGCATTATTCTTCATTAAATGGTCCTAAGGGAATTAAAATTCCGACTTTATCTGCTGATGCAGAAACTATTGGAAGGATTTATCGGGACCATGATTTAAGGGCATTAGAAACTCATCCCGATTTATAATAAATATCTTTTTATATTAGTTAATTCTTAGAAAGTTATGGGACTGCAAATTAGTGAGATAATTTCAAAAGAGCAGATTGAATTTTCTGATTTAAAGGGAAAGATAATTGCTGTTGATGCTTTTAATGCGATTTATCAGTTTTTAACAACAATTAGACAGCCAGATGGAACTCCTTTAAAAAATTCTGAAGGTAAAATTACGAGTCATATTTCTGGATTATTTTATAGAAATATGAATTTGATTTTAGGGGGTGTTAAGTTAATTTATGTTTTTGATGGTGAAGCTCCTGAATTAAAGAAAAAAACTCATGAAAAAAGAAAGTTAATGAGGGAGATTATGAAAGAAAAGTATGAGCAGGCTAAAAGTGAGGAAGATATTGAGGGAATGGGGAAGTATGCTCGTTCAGAAACAAGGTTGACTGACGAAATAATTGCAGAAAGTAAGGAACTTTTGGAAGCTATGGGGATTATGCTTGTTCAGGCGCCTAGTGAGGGAGAGTCACAGGCAAGTGAGTTAGCAAAACAAGATAATGTTTATGCTGTTGCTTCTCAAGATTATGATTGTTTAATGTTTAAAGCACCTATGCTGATTCAAAATTTAAGTATGGCAAGAAAGAGAAAAACTGTTACTGGTTATAGGGAAGTTTTCCCTCAGGTAATTAAATTAGCTGATGTGTTGAATGAGTTAGAAATTTCACAGGAGCAGTTAATTTGTTTAGGAATATTATGTGGGACAGATTATAATCCTGGAGGGGTTAAGGGATTAGGGCCTAAGAAGTCATTGAAGTTGGTTAAGGAGTATGGTGGTTGTGAAAAGGTTTTTGATGCATTAGAAAATGATGAGAAGTATTCTAAATATGATGTTGAATTTGACTGGAAAGAAATTTATGATGAGATTGCAGAACCGCGAGTTGATAAAGATATGAAGATTGAGTTTCCAAAGGTTGATGAAAATAAGATTAAAGAGATTTTGATTAGGCATGAGTTTAGTGAGGCAAGGATTGATAGTCAGCTGGAGAAGTTAGATGGGTTGAGGAAGGCGAAGATGCAGAAGACGTTGTTTTAGTGGCCGGGTTTAAAGGCCGTAGGTTCACAGTACTCCTTTTAGTCGTCAAATTCAAATCTGGTCTAAATTAATTATTTCCTCACCCCAGAAGAAGAAAGTTCTAAATTAAAAATGAAGAATATCCTTTAGGTCATCTCCCAACTACCATCCCCTAGGCTAGAAGATTAAAAAAGTGAATAAAAAGTTAAAAAATAACCCAATTATATTTTATTGGTTTATAGTCTTTTTTAGCATATTCTAATAGTTGTTTGTCATCAGTAGAGACAATATATTCATCTAATAAAATTGTATTTTTATCTATTCTTTTAGTGTCATATTCAACTAGTCTACTGCCCCCGCCCCCTCCATGATATCTTCTTAATTTAGAAGTATAAGTTTCTCCAATGTTCACTTTTCTTCTGTTTTTAAAAGCTTCTGCAAGATTTCTTCTTTCTTCAGGGCTTGCTTGTGAATAATCATGCCTCCACAGACTAGGGGTTAAATATTCTTCTTTCTTATCCGTGTCGTAGCTTATGCTAAGGTTTTCAACTGGGAAAAATAATGTTTTAAGTGCGTGAAATACATTGTCCGTCATTTTTTGAGATGCACTCAAAATTTTTTCAAGTTTATTTTTTTGTGTTGTCATTTTAACCTGTTAAAGCTTGAAAACCTTGATAGGTTGCATAAGCTAAACCTCCTATTATTGCAGCATTATATTGATAGAGTCTCGTAGACCTATTTTCAGCTTCTTCTCCGGGTAAAAGAATAGTCTCTTTTTGAATTCCATTTCTCCAATTATATTTTTTGAGCCCTATAATAGGTATGAAATCTTTTAGTTGAAGTTTCCAACTAGGAACATATTCTTCTGTTTTTGTTTCTATTGTCTTTTGTGTTGTCATTTTATTATTTTATTCTATTATTTATTATGATATAGTAGGGACAAGCAATGATTTAAGCATTGTTTCTCCTTTTTGGGAGAAAGATATTTAAACTAAAGATAACTAAGATATGCATGAAAAACACAGAGAATAATGATATTAAACAGACCCTTGAAGAATTAGGTTTAACAACTAATGAGATAAAAATATACTTATTTTTACTGAAAACAGGAGAAACAACAACAGGATTAATAATAGGTGAAACAAATATAGTTAATTCAAGGGTCTATGAATCACTAAATTCTCTAATTAACAAAGGATTAGTTGTGTATAATATTCAGAAAGATGGAAAGCATTTCAGTGCAGTTTCTCCTAAAATATTTCTAGAATTAGAAGAAGAGAGAAAAAAGAAAATACAAGAGATTATCCCAAATCTAGAAGAATTACAAAATAAGGATATAAGAGATACAAAAACTGCAGTTTATGAAGGATATCAGGGATTTAAAACAGCCTTTACAAAAATAATTGAAGATTGCCCAGTAAACAAAGAAATTTATATTTTAGGATTTTCAGAGCAACAATCAAAAACAGATTCATTAAGACTTTTCTTAAGTAATATGAATCTTAGAAGTGCAACCAAGAAACAAAAATTAAAGATTATTTTAGATAATTCTGTAAGAAAAACTCTTGGAAAAGACAGAAAATTAGAGAAAAATACGGAAATTAAATATATGCCTGAAGGATATATTTCTCCTGCAGCAATTGATATTTTTGAAGATTATGTTTATATCTTTTTATGGGAAGAAAAACCCTTTGTTTTTATGATAAAAAACAAAACAATCGCTGAAAGTTTTAAAACATATTTTAATTTTATGTGGAAGATTGCGAGGAAATAAAAGTATTTGAATTTATTTTTAATCTTCTATTATTTTATGGGATGTCCCACCAAAAGGATATTTTATTATAATAAACAAACTTTCTTCTATTAATTACCTATGGGATGTAATTATTTTAAGACAAGTATCTTAATTCTTTTAAGTCAGATGACTTAATTAAATTCAAAAGATTTATAAAGGTTATAACATTGTTATAACTTATGGAATTAACAAAACAAATTATAAGGGTTGGAAATAGTGCAGGAGTTATTTTACCTAAAGAATGGTGTGGTGGAAAAGCCAGAGTTGAATTGATTGAGAAACCTTTGAATATTAAAAAAGATATTTTAGATATATTAGATTCTTATTTGGAGAGTGTTTTGGGCGTTTATATTGTTGGGAGTTATGCAAGAGGAGAACAGACTACAGATTCTGATGTAGATGTTTTAGTTATTACAGATAATGTTAATAAAAGAATTGAGATGAAGAAGTATGAGATTATTTTGATTTCTAAAGGCAAAGTTAAGAATGCATTGCAGAAAAATGTTTTGCCCTTGCTTCCAATGTTAAAGGAAGCAAAACCATTGTTAAATGCTAAGTTGATTGAGAATTATAAAAATACTAAATTAAATAAAAAAAATTTAAAATGGCATATAGAAACAACTAAATCTGCTATGGGTGTTGTTAATGAATCTATAAAGTTATCTAAAGAAATGGAAATAAAAGAAGGAGAT
The DNA here is from genome assembly GCA_030636025.1 of archaeon. Lineage (GTDB taxonomy): Archaea > Nanobdellota > Nanobdellia > Pacearchaeales > GW2011-AR1 > ARS1285. The sequence goes on along the minus strand of DAOVXQ010000007.1, from coordinate 29,013 downwards.
GGTTCTGCGTATTCTTTGATTTTGAGATTGAGAGGGGTTTATATTGTAGATTGTTTGAGGAAAAATAAAAAATGGAGTAAAAAAGAATTTTTGAGTTTAGTTAAAAAGATTGCAGGTTCATTAAATGCTTATAAAGGATATTTAAGGGTAAAAGCTAATCAAAAGGGAAAGGATGAATTGCCTGTTGATGAAGCTCAAAAACTTTATGATTATGTTAGAAAAGAAATTGGGCAACAGGAGAAATGGATTAAAAGTAAAAATGACAAATAGAAAGAAGAGACTGAAAAAAGGGATTGAATCTTTAGAAAAGCAGATAGAGATTCATAAGGAAAAGAAAAGAGTTGCTGAGGAAAGAGGAGATGAGTTTTTGGAAGATTATTATGCGAGAGAAATTGAGGCTAAAATAAGGGATAAGGAAAGAAGAGAGGGGATGTTGAGAAAGAGTTAGTTTTAAAGACGTTGTTTTAATTATTTTTTGAAAAATTTGCCAATACCTTGAATTATTTTTTCTCCAGGAGATTTACCTTCTGCCATACTTGAAAAAATAATAGCTAATATTATGAATATTATAAGTCCGAGGATATTTGAGAAAAATCCGTGTATGTCTAAGATGATTGTTGGAGCGTAATTAAGGTATTCGTAGGGGTTTATGTAATTAAGAAGAAACCAGAATAATACTGCGAAAGTTATTGCGCCGATTTTTCCGAAATTTTCAAATGCGATTTTTGCTATAAATCCAAGGGCGATTAATCCTGCCCCTAGGGTAATCCATGTTCCTAGTTCATCTCCGGCATAAGAATATAATAATCCTCTTTGAGATAATGAGATTGTTATTAGTAAAGTAAGTCCGCCTGCAACAACTGTTGCAACTCCTCTGTCGCCCTTAAAAGATTTACTCATTGCAAAATAAATTACTGCAAATAAAATTAAGAAAATTGCTACGAATCTGACCCATTCATTATCAAGGTATTCTAATGGTGAGTTGTAGTATCCTCCCCAATATGCAGATACAATTGGAATTGATAAAAGTGTTATAAGTGTTGGGATGATTTTTTTGAGTTGCATTTTATTTGTATGTTTTTCCTATTCCTCCGGAAGCATAAACATTCCCTCTTGGTCGAGTTTGTTTTGCTTGTTGTCTTTGTGCTCTTCTTTGCCTCCAAGATTGTCTTGGTTGTTGAGGTTGTAATGGTGCAGTTCCAGAACTGCTCTTGCCCTTTCGCCCCCAAAATAATTTTATTACAAAACCTGCAATTATTATTGGAATTATTATCCATAAAATTCCTTTAATCATTTCAATGAAATCTCCGATAGGACCATAGAGCATTGATTCAGGCAACAATTCACTGACATCTGTGAATATTAAAAATATGATTGCGATTATGATTGCTATTGTGAACCAAAACCATGAGATTTTTCTTGTCCCGTCGGGTTTTTTACGAAATGCAATAAATTTGAAGATAAAAAGTGCGGCGATTATAAAGGCAATTAAGATTATCCAATCTGCAATTCCTTCGCTGGTTAGTGAATATAATGTTGCTTTTTTTGTAAGGGCGATGCTGATGAATAAGGAAAGTCCTGCTGAGAGGATGGATACGACTCCTTTGTGTTCGTCAAAAGTTTTGAGCAATGAAAAATAAATTAATGCAAATGTGATGGCAAAAACTGTTCCAAACATTACCCACTCGTTTTCAAAATAGTCAAAGAGATTGCCAGAGTATCCGTTGTAAGCAGAGACTAATGGGATTGTTAATAAAGAGAGTGATGAGAGTAATTTTTTTAGTTGCATTTTATTTAATTTCTGCACGAGTTTTTAATTTCCAAAGTAGCATAATTCCTAAGATAATTACTATTGTTTGGTAAATTATTTCTCCAGGAGTCATAACTTCTAAGAATTTGTATTGTGAGAAAAAATTTCCGATTAAGTTTATCTTGAGTAAAAAAGGCCAAGCCCCGACGATAATCAAAACCAGCCCAATTAGTTTTTCTTTAATTGCCATCTTTTAATATATATGGAAGAGTATATTTAAATATGTTTTTGTTGTTAGTTTTGTATGGCAAATTATGATATTGTTGGGAACATTGTTGTTATTAAGGGAGAAGGAATGAGTCGGGTTGAGAAACTTAGGCAGGCGAAGGAATTGTTGGGGAGGCAGGGAATTAAAACTGTTGTCGAGAAAATTGGAAATATTAGGGGGCGGTTGAGGACAATTAGTGTAAAGCATCTTGTAGGTGAGAAAAATTTAATTGCTTGTGTTAAGGAAAATGATTGTTTGTTTAAATTTAATATTAAAACTTGTTATTTTTCTCCTCGACTTTCAAATGAGCGAAAGTTTATTGCAGAGAAAATTAAAAAGAAAGACAGGGTTTTAGTTATGTTTGCCGGGGTTGGTGTTTATCCGATTGTGATTTCTAAAATCAGCAAACCAAAAGAAATTGTCGGAGTTGAGATAGGCAGAGATTGTGTTAAATATTTTAAAGAGAATTTGAAATTAAATAAAATTTCGAATGTTGAGATTATTCAAGGAGATGTTAAGAAAAAAGTTAATAAAGATTTGGGCAAGTTTAATGTTATTGTGATGCCTCGCCCGAATTTGAAAGATAGTTTTTTAGAGAGTGCATTGAAAGTTTCTAAAAAAGGGACGAGAATTTATTATAATGGTTTTTGCAATGTTAGTGAGATTGATGGGTTGGTTGAGGATTTAGTTAAAGAAGCTAAGGAATTAGGCAGGAAAATTAAGATTGGGAAAATAGTTCGGGCAGGAGATATTGCCCCGTATAAGTTTAGATATAGAATTGAGATGAATGTTTTGGATTAGTTTATAATACCATAAACATCACCATAAAATAATTCTGATTCTTTTTCAGTTAATTGTTCTGTATAATTTTTATTTTCTGGCGCCCTCATGTAATTTGATAATCCTTTTTTAGTTGCCAATAAATTATAAGAAGTGTTTGGAGAATGTTGAACTGGCCTTTTATTCCAATTAAGAAGGATTCTATCAATTATATTTGGAGTTAATTTTTTAGTTCCTCTTTTTTGAAGTTCGAAATTAATTATTTTGTTTGCTTTCCTTCTTTCATTACTTTTTTCAAAAAAATTTTCAGCTATTCCCTTCATTCTTTTTAATCTTGTTGAATCTGATTTTCTCATATTTTGTTTATTTTTTAGTTGTTTTTAAGCTTTTCTAAGGTTTTTAATCTGCTTTTACAGAGGTCGGGGCGTCTCCGCCGTGCCAAGTGAATCTTGGTCTTGTTCTCATTGAGTAAAGTCGTTCAGAATTGTCGTCTAAAATTATTGCAGAACCTTTTTCATGTGGGATATTATTCATGGATTTGTTGATTGATTCTAAAAGATAAGTCTGCATTATTTCGTTTAGGGCTTCCATGTCTTTTTTATTTGTCAGCCGATGCGAAAGAACAATGTCGGATTGTGTCATGACATCTCTGTGTATTACTCCTGGTTGCTGGGTTGCTAACACCATTGAAATCCCTGGTTGTCTTCCTTCCCTTAGTAATTGGATTAGGGCATTTGTTGCAGGGGTTTTTTCATTTTGAGGGAGAAATTCGTGTGCCTCGTCGATAAAAAGCCAGACAATCGGCATTTCTTTTTTTTCTTTGTACGAGGAAAAATCAATTCCGTGCCTGATTGATTCTATTTCTTCTTTTTTTCTTGCGAGTATTCTTTGAGTGAATAGTTTTTTTGAGATTAGCCCGATTAATAATGCTCTGACATTGAATGTGGATGTTGAGGAATAAATTGAAAGGTCGAGGACAGTTGTTTTTCCTGCTTGAATTAGCTCGTTTATTTTGGTGGGTTTTTCATCTTGTTTTGCGAAAACTTTCCAGGATTTTGCAGCTTCGAATAATGCTGTTGCAGATTTTTTTGTTTCAGTTGTTGCCTCTTTATTTTCTTTGATTTTTTCGATTATGTTGTCGAGGTCAAATGATTTTTCTTTTAGTTCTGAAATTATTTTTTGGATTAAAATTGAGATTGGCTCTGTCATTGTTAAATTGAAAATTGAAAGCCAGTCTTCGATGTCTAGTTCTGAAACTCCTAAAGCGAATTTTTTATCGACGGGGATTCCGCGTTTTTCATATTCTTGAAAATGTCCTGCAGGCGCCCAGATAATTACTGGAAGATTTTTTGGTTTTAATTGCCAGTCTGACAAGAGTTCTGCTTCTTTTTCGTTTTTGTATTTCATTGTCCAGAAAATTCCCATTGTATCAAAAATTAAAGGTGCGAGGTTTTGCTTTACTTCTTCTGGCGAATCTGCAATTTCTTCTGCGATTACTCCCAAACTGTAGCTCTTCCCGCTTCCGCGCTTTCCAGCCACCAAAATTACATGACTTTTTGCAACATCAAGCCAGATTAAATTTGAAAGCGAAGTGTAATTGCCCATTGTGACATAACCTTTGCCGAGATAGATTAAACCTTTGCCTTGGAATTTTTCTTTATCTGCGGAATTTCTTCCGATTATAATGTCGTATGCCATTTTTATAATAAAGAAATGATGTTTTTAATTATTTGGTTGTTGATAATCGCATAAAATTACCAAAATGTTTTTAAATGGCAAATGACATAAAAAAAGATGGAAGAGACAGATGAGGGAAAACCTGAAGAAAAAATTGATGAAGAAGTAAAAGAGAATGTCGAGGAGAAACCTGAAAAAACAGAGGCGAAAATCGATAATAATCCTGATAAATTTGATGCTTCTAAAATTGTTAATAAAGCGAAGCAAAATCCTTGGATGATTGTTAGTGGGGTTTTGTTGATTGTTGTTGTTATTTTGTTGTTTCGGGGTGGGGGAATTACTGGGGGAGTTATTGGTGTTTCTGATAATGAAGTTGGAGCGAATTTATTAAATTTTGCAGAAGCTCAAGATATGGAGTTAGAATTAATTGATGTAATTGATAAAGGGAGTTTTTACGAGGTTGGAATTTTAGTTAATGGTGAGGAATCTGGAGTTTTTATAACTAAGGATGGAGAGTATATAATTCAACCCGTGGTTTCTTTAACAGCAGAAGTTACAGCCCCGACCCAAAACCCAGAGGAACCTGATTGGACTATTTTTAAAAATTCTTTAGATGTAGAAACTTCTGAAATTATATTGAATTTTAATATTGAAGAATCTAAGCAAACAGATAATGAGAGGGTTATGGAGTTTGAATCTTACCAAGAATGTAAAAATAAATTAATAGTATTTTATAGTGCTGGTTGTGGGTGGTGCACAAGATATCATCCTGTTTTAGAACAAGCTCAAAATGACTATCCTGAATTAGAAATATATGCATTGAGTTTAGGAGAGAATAGGGATATTGCAGAAAAATATGGGGCAACTGGAACTCCTGCAAATATAATTAATTGTAAATATTTCGCTAGTGGATATATGGATAAAGAAGTGCTTTATGGGATATTAGATAATTTGAATTAATAAAATAAAATATTTTTAAAACAAAACTTTAAAAAATTGAAAGGAGGAAAAAATGAATATTTCTGAATTAACGCCAAGGCAAGGGAATGTTGAAGTTGAAGGAGTTATCCAAGAGATTGGTGAGCCAAAGACTTTTAACAAGTTTGGCAGGGAACTGCGTGTTGCAGATGCCAGTCTTAAAGATGATTCTGGGAGTGTAAAATTGAGTTTGTGGAACGACGATATTGACAGATTTAAATCTGGTGATAAGGTTAAAATTTTAAATGGTTATGTTAATGAGTTTCAAGGCGAGATGCAATTGACTTCTGGAAAGTTTGGTAGTGTTGAAAAAGTTGGAGACGGCGAGGTTAGCAGTCCTGATGTAGGGCAAGAAAGTTTACCTGATGAAGTGCCTGCTTCTACTGAAGAACCTGCTTCTACGGAAGAACCTGTTGCTGAGGCAGAAACTAGTGAAGAACCAATTAAAGAAGAAGAGATTTAGTTGGATTATTTTTTTATTTTTTTATTTTTTTTATAAGTTGGATTTTAGTGTGGGGTTTTTAATTGAATATAACGTTTGGTTTAAAGGAAGTTTTTTTCGAAGAAAAAAATTTGGGAGAATGAAGAGGGAGCTTGGTGAACGACGAAGAAATCGTTAAATTCCTGTTAGACGAGTCATCCCCTACGAGCAAAAATTTCTAGAATCACATTTTCGTTTAAGAAGCGGTTGTATCTAGATTAATATTCAATTACACATTAATATGTTTGCGGAGTGGGGTGACCAAGCAACGAAGTTGCGCAGAGTCGAGAAAAAAGCGTATCAGTGAACGCAATGATATATTAGTTAAAAGAAGTAAAGGGCAAAAACAATAATTATAGGGGATAATACATTGAAAATAAATCTTCGCGTAACTCTGGAGAACCATCAGGAGCTGGACAAAAAATAACAGGTTTTTCTGGTTTCTCTTTTTCTCTGATAAAGGATATCATTCCTGGATTTGGATTAGCTAAATCATCTGGAGTGTAGTTGCCATGCCAGGTATGTGATTCATCAAGAATATTGTTCGGGTTTTCGCCAGTGTTTTGTGAATTTAGGATTCTTGAATCTAAGTTTTCCTCTCTACAGGGACTTCCATGGATACATTTGAGTTCTGATTTTCCTCCAGAAACAGCATTTTCTATAGTATACACTCGTACATATGGTTGTATATCTTGATGTATTTTCATTTTTAGTACCTTTTAATAGGGTTATTACTATGGGGTAGTATTCACCAATATATAAACCTTTCGGTTTTGTTTTTGCCCTGTTCTCGTTTTTAGCTTTTTTTCTCGATTTTGTCTAACGTTGGGCTTAAACAAAGTCGCCCAAAGCGATTTGGGTGGAGAAACCTGTAAGGTTTCGGAACCGTTAAATTCCTGTTAGTTTCCCTCGTTAGATGTTGGATTTTAGTGCAACATTCCTGTAGGGAAAAATTCAGAGTTGGCGAACGAGCGTACCAATAATTATATAAATTCTACATTAATTCTTGGTTTTATGGATGAAGAAAATGTTCAAAGGAATATTGAATGTATAATTGAAGCTGAAAAAACGGGCTCTTATGATAGTATCAATTGTAGACTCTCAAAAAAAAGGAGGGGTTGGTACGAACAGAATAAAGCTAAACTTAATCTTCAAGGATCAGATCCAAGGAAAGCATATCAAATGGTCCTCCTGGAATATATGAAACTTAATCCTGACGAAGTACTCGTTGTTTTTGAAGATGAAAAAAAGATTACTTGGAAATCAAATAACTGGTGTCCTGTTTTGGAAGCTTGTCAAAGATTAGGATTAGATACAAGAAGGATCTGCAGGGCTGGTTGGGAAAGTTCTGTTCAAGATATGATTGAATTGATAAATCCTAAGCTAAGATTTTCTAGAAATTATAACCTTCTACGACCTCATGGCGATTATTGTGAGGAAACAATAGAGCTAGTGGATTGAGCCCATTCGCCAATTAGATATAACATAAGATTATTAATAGTTTATTATTAATAATTTCTTAATAAATCCTATAAACAATAAATATTTATCTATCTTATCTCGACAATACTTATAAATCAAACCCACTAACATTAATTAATAAATTTTAATATAAAAAAAGAGTCCCATGAGGATGCCAAAATGGTCTCTTGCTCGGCGGGGGCGTAATACCATCTTGTGATTTTAATGTATGACAGGATTTTTGGTGACCACAAAATAGAAATATTTATAAATGTGGGCACCTTTAATATATTATGTATATTGAAAAAAGAAAATTTGGAAAGAGTATAAAATATTATTTGGTTCATTCTTATAGGGTTAAAAATAAAGTAGAAAAAATACGGAGATATCTTGGAACTAATCTTTTAAAAGGGGAGTTAGAAAGAAAAAAACAAAAAGCAGAGAAAATAATCTTAGAATTATTAAAAGAAATAAATACTAAGGTGTTCTTTTTTACGTTGACAAAAAAACAAGTAGAAATATTAAATAAATATGATTGTAAAATTGATATTATTCATTTAAGTAGGGATGAATGGGAAAATTTTACAGAAGATTTTGTTTATAATACTAATGCTATCGAGGGGTCAACAGTAACTGAAGAAGAAGTTTCAGAAATATTGCATAAGAAAAAACCTGAAAATGCAGAAGAAATTGAAACAAAAGGTGTTGCAAAAGCAGTAAAATATTTAAGGAAAACAAAAGAAGATTTGTCTTTGAGTTTATTATTAAAATTACATGAATTTTGTTTTAAGGGTTCAAAATATTTTGCAGGAGAATTTAGAAATGTTAATGTTGTTATAAGAAATTCTATTGGGCAAATTATTCATGCAGGAGTTCAAAAAGAAGAACTTAAGGATTATCTTGATGATTTTATTAAATGGTATAAGGAAAATAAAAATAAATTCAAACCTTTGGTTTTAGCTTCAATATTGCATAATCAATTTGAACATGTTCATCCATTTCAGGATGGAAATGGGAGGGTTGGAAGATTATTGTTAAATTTCATACTTTTAAAAAACAATTATCCGCCAATAAATATTATGCTTGAAGATAGACAAGAGTATTATAGAACTTTGCAAGTGTATTCTAAAGAAGATGATTTAAAACCAACTTTAAAATTTTTAATAAAGCAATATAAAAAGACACTAAAAGAGGTGTCTACAAAAAAGAAGAAAAAGTAGGTTTGTGGTCACCTAAAAAATATAAGGGGCAGGTGTTTATTTTGATGTTTTTGTATAAGGAAGGAGGATGAGGTAATTATAGAATTCGACTTGAAAAAGTTGACTAGGGATTTCTTGTTATAAAAATAGGCAAGAGAGAAAATTTTTATTTTATATCCTAAATCTATTCAAATTATTAGCAATAATTATTGTTCCTCTTTTTTCTGTCAGGTAATCTTTTTCTTTTTCATCTAAGTCTAATTTTTCCTGGGTTTCCTTGCTTATAATTAAGGGGAAAAGGAAACTTTCTTTTATTGCCTTCTTTTTTGATATGTGATTGAGCCGGGCGTATTTTGAAACTATTGATTTCTTTTTTGCATTTTTTTGATTTGATATCCAGATTTTTAAAATCCTCGACGGTTTTACATAGTTTTTGAATTTTTTATATTTTAATTTTGTTGATGCAGAAATTCCTGCTGATAAAAAAAAGTTTTGATAAACTAAAAATCTCCAGTATTGTTGCCTGTAAATTCTTCCTTTGAATAAATCTGCTCTGCTGAGAGCATCGTAAGCTTTTGCGAGTGCCTGTCCGCTGTATTCTGTGGGAATGTTTTCTTCAATCCATAATGAGATTTCATTTAAATCTTGATTTAAATTATTGTAAACAGAAATGGTTTTTTTATCTGTTGGTTCTTGGAAAACTTTTTTTAATGCATTGAATATTGTTTCTTCTTTTTCTCTTTCATGAGTTTCTGAGATAAATGTTTCTTCTCCTGAAATTAGGGCAGATTGCAAATCATTTAATGCTGCTCTGACATCTCCTTTTGATAATTCAGTAATTATGTTTTGTGTTTCAGGTTTTAATTGTTTGTTTTCTTTTTGCAAAACATTTTTTAAAATTTCTGAAATTGTTTCTTTATTTAATTCTTTTAGTGTAATTAACTGGCATTTTTTTCTTAGAAGACTGAATTTTCTTTGCCATATATCATTTGCAGTTATGATTATCGGATGTTGTGTTTTGCTGATGAGTGCTAAAAGTTCTGGTAAACCTCCTCGGTCTGAACCTGTTATTCCGTCTGCCTCGTCCATTAAAATCAATTTTCCTTTTTTGAATAAAGATTTTTGTTTAATTGCAGGTGCTAGGATTTCTTCAAGTTTTTTTCTGTTTCTTAAATCAGAAGCATTTAATTCAAAAAGTTCTAAGTTATATTCTCTTGCTAATGCTAATGCCATTGATGTTTTTCCTGTTCCAACAGGGCCATTGAGAATGATTGCTTTTTTTAAGGGAAAACTTTTGAAGAAATTTAGGACTTCTTGTATGGCAAAGTTTTGCCCTTTTATTTCTGAGAAAGATTTTGCACGATATTTTTCAGATAGTGGCAGTGTCATTTTAATTGTTTTAGGTCTCCATTTAATATTGTAGGATTTATTCCCATTAATTCATCTCTAAAAATATTATCTGGTATTGGATTATATAAAAATACTAGCTTTTCCATTTCCCATGCTTTGTATATTTCTAAAAATGTTGCACCCCCAATATAATTTAGTTGCTGATTTTTTTCAAAATTTAATACGAGTAATGCATCATTTGGTTTTATATTTACTTTATCTTTTCTAAGCATTTCTGCCTTCCATTGAACATGTTCTTCAAGACTTCTTTTTTTTATTTCTTCCTCCTGAAAGGGTTTATCATAACTATTTGGCAAAGCTACTTCATGTCCTTCTAATTCTAATTCTTTTTGAATTTCAGGAATTCTATTATAAAAATGTTTGCTGCATGCAATAAATATTTTCATTTTAATTATTTAAAAGAGATTTTGTTTTTTTTCAAGGTTATTTAATTCTTGCTTAATTGATAAATTTGAATTATATTGGTTTGGAATGTAAAGCCAAGGATTATTGAATTTGGTTAATACTTTTGCAGAATGTTTAATTTGTTTTAATCTCATAATATAATTTCCTGCTCGAAATTTGTTTCTTTTTTGTTCTGGGGGGTTAATTTCTGTTTCTTGCCCTAAATATTTCTTATCTATTTTTGGATGAGATTCTAACCTTCTTATTTGTTCCCTTAAACTATAATATTTGTTAAAAAATTTTCTTGCTCTGGTTATCATTTTTGATTAAATTTCCTATTCTTGTAATAAATTCTAATCCTGTGCATTGAACTGAAACATGGTTGTTTATTTTATTGTTAATGTTGAAAGCCCCTAGTTTTATAACCCTTGTTGTAATAATAACATTCTCCTGTTTTATGTCTTATAATTATCTCTTCAGGAGTAAGGAATGATTTTGGTTTATTTACCAATCCTTTTTTTCTGTAGTTACATATAATTTCAAGAGTTTCTTTTGTAAATTTATCTAATTTGCTTAAATTTTCATTTCCTAATACTATTGCATCTATTGTTTCAGAAGGAGAGGTTAATTCCTTTTCCCCTTTTACATAAGGCATTAATGTTTCTAAATAAACTCTTGCTATTTCTGCATAACATAATATTATTCCATTATTATGGTTTGCGATAGTCGTAAGATTTTCGTAGACTTTTTGCATTTGTTTTTTTAAGTTTAGTTCCATTTTTCTTTTTCTTCTTTTCAATTATTTTATCAAACCTTTACCAGCGAGGACAAATCCTGCTAAAAGGGCTTCTAGTTGAATAAATTCGTCGCTTCCTTCTACTAATCTGAATTCTATTTCGCCTGTTTTTTCTGTTAGCCGAACTTTTAGTTCGTCATCTATCTGCAGGTTCCAGACTTCTTTTTGAATTGCTTTGATTATGTCTGTTCCTGAAACAGATTCTTTTAACATGACATCTAAAAGTTTTTCTTTTGCCTTTAGGAAATCGCCTGAGAGTGCGTATTCTAAAACTATTTTTATGTCTGCCGGTTTTGCGCTTGAGATTAATGTATTGACAAGTTCTGAGGTTATTGAGGGAGTTATTGAAGATGAGGCTTGTAATAGATTAATGACTCGTCTGCAATCGCCTTCACTGCCCTCGTATAGTGATTCTATTGCGGGGTCGTCTATTTGCAGGTTTTCTTTTTCTGCGATTATTTTTATTCTTTTTTCAATGTCTTTTTTTTCTAAAAGTTTGAATCTGAAAATCGTGCATCTTGATTGAATTGGGTCAATGATTTTTGAGGAGTAGTTGCAGGACATTACAAATCTGCAGGTTCTGGTGTAGTTTTCCATTGTTCGCCTTAATGCCTGCTGGGCTTCTTTTGTCAGTGCGTCTGCTTCGTCTAAAAATATGACTTTGAAAGGAACGTCGCCGATTGCTTTTGTTCTTGCGAAATCTTTGACTTTTTGCCGAACAACATCAATTCCTCTTTCATCAGAAGCGTTTAACTCTAAATAATTTTCTTTCCAGTGAACCCCGAATAATTCTTTTACGATAATTAGTGCAAGGGTTGATTTTCCTGTTCCTGCCGGGCCTGCAAATAATAAGTGAGGGATATTAATTGATTTTGTTAAGCTTTCGACTTTTTTGATAATGTCTTCCTGCCCTACGACCTCTCCAAAAGTTTTTGGCCTGTATTTTTCTGTCCAAATAAGGGAATTTGAATTTTCCATATATGATTTGGGTAGATTTATTTTATAAAGATTATGATGGTGTGGGGGTTGTTATTGGTGGGGGTGGATTAACCCCGCGTAGAACTACATTTATTTCCTTCTCTGCTTTCTTTTCTTTTTAACACGTCTAAGCCTTTTTCTTTGCCATTTCCAACGCATTTGATTTTTCTTTTTCCATCTTCGACTTGACCGTTTCATAAAATTCTATTGAAAAATTGATTTATAAATGTTTAGATTTCGCAAGGTGCCTTGATTAAATTTATCCTTGATAGATGTAATCTCTAAGTTGTTGGTGTGTTGCTTGGTTTATTTTTGTGATGCATTTCTGTGCTTCTGTTGTGTAAAAGACATTTTTGAATTTGGCTGTTTTTTGGCTTGTTTTATTAAGGATTGAGATGGAATTTTGATAACAGAAGGTTTTTAAATTTAATTTTGATATAGTTTTTATAGCCCCTTAGTACAGTGGTCAAGTATCATCGGTTCTGGGCCGATGGACCCAGGTTCGAATCCTGGAGGGGCTATTAAAATGTCCAACCTTGGAGGTTGGATATTCATTAATAATTTTTAGGAATTTGAACCTGAAGGTTCGACGAGTAATTTAATTTTTAATTAATCTGCAAATATTTGCAAAAATGGAATTGGGGGCACTGGTGGGGCTATTTTTATTTTTCAAAAGATTTAAATATTTGTTATTCTTAAATAAAACATGGTAAAAGAAAAACAAATTGGAATAGTTAGTAACTATTTTGACCATGTGGGTGTTGCAGCAATTAAATTAACAAGTGCTTTGAAGGTCGGGGACAGTATAAAACTTGTTGGTGGAGAAACTGATTTTACAGAAGTTGTTAAGAGTATGCAGATACATAAAGATAAAGTAGAGAAAGCGAAAAAAGGTGATGAGATTGGTGTGAAGATTTCAGAGAGAGTCAGAAAAGGTTACAAGGTTTACAAAGCGTAATTCATTGAATAGATTTTTAAATACTTTTTGTTAGTGATTAATATGCCCCGATAGTGTAGTGGCCAAGCATACTGCCTTCTCAAGGCAGTGACCCGGGTTCAAATCCCGGTCGGGGCATTGATGCCATGGGTATATTACAACTCCAAAAAACGCAACGCAAATCTATAAATATCTTCTAATTCTTGAAATGTTATGAAAAAGGAGTTGATTAAGAAAGAATTCTGTAAGTTGAAAGTAATGTTAATTTTTTTATTCTTTCTTATTTTCTTAATCTCCGGAGTTCAAGCCTTAGCAGATTCTGATAATCTCTCATTAGATATAGATCTTTCAGATCTAAATAGATACGCAGTTTTTGAAATTTATCAACAGAAAGAAATAACTCCCACAAGTACAGATGTTGATATTTTTATCCAAGTTAATAATTTTAGTGCCTATACAAATACTTCTAAATTAAATTTAAATTGGAATTTTGCAGGGGAAAATGAAACAATCTTTGGTTTAGAATTAAAGATTAATGAAAAATTGTACCTCGTTCCATTTATAGAGCCCTCAGATCCCCCATTTAAATTAGTGTTAAGATATAATGACCAAGTTTCTATAAAATACAATGTTAACAAAAAAATGAATCCTTTAATAAATAAGTTTTGGTACCCTTATGATAAATATGAATATTATGTTTGAACAGGGACTATAGATAAACTCCCATATACGCAAGCGGTGAAAGTCTCATTTCCTGAAAGTTTTTATGTGAATGATGCTTATTCAAAATCTCCAGTAATTCTTCAAAATGAACTTATAAGAGAAACTACTAGTTGTACTTCAAATGAAACAACGCAAGAAAATTTGGCAACATTTACACTTATCACCACACTAAGTAATCAAAATCAAAAAGTAAAATGTGAGTCTTATGACCTTGAAGGAAAAAGGTTTTGTTTTTCTCCTTCATTATTTGTTGCTCCTAAAAACCTCGTTAAAAAGTATAATATTAACAATCTAACTTTAGAAGATCTTAAGGGAGGAATTAAAGATGAAACTACAGGGTATTATTTTTATTTAGAATTAATAAGAGTCCCAATAATTCTTTTCATTTTTTGGGTTTCTCTTATCCTAATGTTTTGTGCCTTTATTTATTTTGAATTTTTCTATAGTGAAGATGGAAAAAAGCCTAATTGGAGCAAAAGGATTTATTTATCCTACCAAGCAATTTTTGTTATTTGGGCTTTTCAGGAAGGTATTATAATATTAACTTCACTTTCTAGACCCTTAACTATAACTCTTTTTGATTTGTCTATTATAATTCCATTATTAACCTATGTCCTAATTCTATCTATAAAAAATTGGTTTCATTAATTACTCAAATCCCCATAGCTAAGATTTTTAAAATATTAGATAATGCTTGTGCAGTTTGTTGGTCTTGTGCTTGTTGTTGCTGTTGAGATAAAGCCTATGAGTTATATTGATTAACAGAATTATCTAAAGCATTTTCTAAAGCCTTTTTTAATCCCAAGATTTTTATAGTTTGTTTTTATATATTTATTATGAAAAAGAGAGTGATGTTATTATCTTTAATTGGAATTTTTTTATTTAGTTTTGTCTCTGCAGATACAACTTTTTTTGAAGGAGATTATAATTATCGAGGAGATTTTATTATGGCAAATTTGCCTGAAGAAATTATTGAGGCAGTTAGGGGGGGTGTTGAAATTTTGCCTTCGGGGGGCGGAGGATATTTTTTAAAAGAAGAATTTAATTCAACTCTTGTTTGTGAAATATGTTCTGAATCATTAAGAGAACACATAAAACAATATCAGAATATAGATTATAGCGAAGAGAAGATTAGTATTTTGACTTCTGAAATAAATCAGGAGTTTCAAATTGATTTGTCAAATAATCAGGTTAGATATATAATTGAAAATTTTGAAGATGAATGTGATTCTAATTATCCTTTATTTAGTGGATTTGCAGGAGGAAGATTAAGAAATTTAACAACCCCGGCATTATTAACAATCAGTTTTTTTGTTTTGGCTTTTTTTATAATTATTGGATTTATGATAATAAGGTCTTTAAAAAAAAGAGGTTATGGAAGAACTTGGAAGATTAAAAAAAGAAAGAGAAATAAATAAAAGGTTATTTAAATTAATAAATCATATATATGATGAAAATGAGGTGCAAATTTTGGTTAGGGATTTTAATGGGAATTTTTTTAGTCGGGAGTGTGTTAGCTGTTTCAGATCGTGCTGTTTTTCAGGGGCAGTATTTTGAGGGAACTGAATTTCAAGAAGGAACTTTTGATTTTGATTTTATTGTTTATGACGATGAAACCGCAGGAACAAGTTGTTTTTCAGATTCTAAAACTTTGACAACTGGTTTTTGGGGACAATGGAGAACAGAATTAGTTGGGATTTCTACTTCATGTAATGATGTTACAAAAGATTATTTTATGGAAATTATAATTGATAATTCAACTCAATCTCCTCGACGGAGATTGACACATTTTAATTATTTGAGGAAGAATATTAATGAAACTACAACAGGAGATTTAACAATAAGCAATATTTTGAATTTTATTTTTGGTGGTTTTATTCAGGAATTTGTAGACAGATTTGTTTTTAGTAAAAATTTGGATGTTCACGGGGATTTGGATGTGGATGGGAATGTAAATATTACTGGCGAAACAACAATAAATGGAGAAGTAAATATCGTTGGAGAGACAAAAATACAAGGACAATTAGTCTGTTTAGAGAATGGGACAAATTGTGATGATGGAGATGGTGGAGGAAGTGTTGGAAATTATGTTAGTTTTATTTCAACTATTGATGGCAATTTATCAATAAGTGATAGATATTTACCACTAGGAACTGATAGTTTAATTGCGTCTTCAGAAGTGGAATCAAGCTGGATAATTGATAGAAATTTAACAATTACCGGAATTTTATGGAATAGTTTATCAAATACAAGGACAAAAAATTCAGTAATTACTTTAATGAAAAGCACTTCAGACAAAACAAGTTTTATTGAAACTGATTTAAGTAAAAATATTCAAGGACAAGTAAACGGAATTGATAATAGTTTTGAGGCGAGTTTTGTTCAAGGAGATTTAGCAGTAATTAAATATGAATCTGGAGGTGTTGGCGGGACAATTCACGATTTGTCTGTAACATTAATTGGAATATATGATTAAAAAAAATAAATTTGGTTTTGGACTTGGAATTTTATTAGTTTTGACTTTATTTGTTAGTATTTGTGCATTTGAATATGGTGAGGAGGATGATGGAAATCCATTTTATGAGGCAGATGCTTTAATTAAAGCACCTCAAATAAGTATAAGGGATTTATTTATTTTGCAACCAAGTATAGAGCCTGCAAATCCTGAAATCGGGATGATTTATTTTGATTTAAATTCTAAAAGATTAAAATTATATGATGGCGAGGGATGGTATGGTATTGCCTTGGAAAAAGTAAGCACTGTTTCAAAACAACAAGTAAAAGAGAAGGTCGAGGAAAAAGGAGAAGTCAAATCTTGTTCTGAATCTGTTGAATGCGGAGATTGGGGAGATTGTATTAATAATTATCAATCAATGATTTGTATTACTATTGATGAAAATTGTGATAAATATACAGATACTGAAACAAGAGATTGTGTTTCTGATTTTAAGTTGGAGAGTTCTGCTAAGGATAGCCACGATATAAGTGGTGGTGAAAGTGTTTCAATTGATGAAACTGAAGAAGAAATTATAACCGAAGATACAACTACTGATGAAGAAACAACTATTGAAGAAGAAGAAACCGAGAAAGTAGAAGAAGTTGAAACAGAACCAGAACCTGCAGAAGAAGTTCCAGAGGAATTATTTGATATAACTTTTGATTTAGAAGAGAATTCATTGGGTAAATCCGATAAATTAGTTGTTTGGGTTTCTTTGCAGAATTTTGGTAAGAGATATGTTCCTGCAAGGATAATTTATACTGTTACAGATGAAACAAAAAAAGAAGTTTACAAAAAATTTGAAGAGATTAGAGTTTATACAGATGAATCAATTATTAAGCAATTTGAGGATTTAGTTTTGGAAGAGGGAGATTATATTCTTTCAATGAGGGTTGAGTATGCGGGAATTGTTGAGGAGTTTAGTGATGATTTTGTTGTTGAGACTGGTTTATTGGCAGGGATTAAAAGATTTTTTAGCGGGTGGTTTTAGATGGTATGGAAAAAAAGCGAGTGGAAAATTGGGGTATTTTTTTGGATTTTTTTAGTCATTATGTTAGTGGTTAATTTTACTGGGAGTTATTTTGGATTAACGCATTTTTATTGGCACTTATTTTTACATATTGGAATTATTGTTTTTAGTTTTCTTGTTTTAATTTATTCTTTAAAATTAAATGAAAAAGCAATAAGGTATGTTATTTTTGGAAGTCTGTTGTGGATTATAACAAATTCGGTTTTAATCTTATCTCATATTTTTGAAGAATATTTTTGGTTAGAACAAAATATATTTATATTTTTGGGCATGGTTATAGGTAGTTTAATGATTATGACTGGATTTAAGGAGGCAGTAAATGGTTGATTTTTTTCAACTTAGTTCGAGTATATATCCTATTGTAGCTACATTAGGTATTGCCTTAATAATTATAACTATTACTGCATTAAATATGATTGAGAAAAAGAGGATTAGTGTCTTTTTGCCTTTTTTTATATTTGGATTAGGTGTATGTTTAACAGCGGGATTTATGATTCATGATTTTTTTGGAGTTGCTGTGGATGTTTTATATGTTTTTAGTTTTGTTTCAGCAGGGGTAATGTTTGTTGTAATCAGGGGGGCGGGTAAATGACACATGTTTTGATAGACCTTGAAATTGTTAGGGCAATTGGATTAAGTGTTGTTTTCATGGGAGTAATGTTAAGTATTATTACAATTGGAATTAGCTTTTTTTTATATAAAATATTAAAACAAAAAGGAAAGGCGTATTTAATAATGGCAGGGTTAGTTACTGCGTGGGCAGTTTATATGATTTTAAACTTACAACTTTCTGCTGAAAGTGATTATGCTCCGAGTTTTTTTTTATATTCAACTTTACATTTAATTTCGATATTTGTTGGAATTGTCGTGATAGGTTTATTTTTATATTGGCTTCCTAAGTTTTGGAAAAATAATATATTTGATAAAAAACTATTAGTTATTGCAGGAATTTTTACGGGTTTATCTATATTAATGAGATTAATTTTTCCATTTTTTGGAGATGTTTATTTGGGATTGTTAAATCGAGTTACAATAATTTTTCCTCCTTTAATTGGATTTTTTATGATAATTAAATCTTACATTGGAGAAAGATGATTAATAAAATGGTTCGTGCAATAAATATTCTTGTTTTGGGGATTGTTCTTGTTGCTTTATTTAGTTTTGCGGTTGTTTGGAAAATAACCGGGAATGTCGTTGATGAAAATAAGCTTACAGGAAAGGCAATTCATTCTGGAGATTTAGAGGGGCTGGAAGTTAGTGTTTTTGTTCCTGAAAAATATCAACGGGTTCAGGCAGGGGAAATGTTGCAATTTCAAATTTCAATTAAAAATATAGCTCGTTCTGGGAGGCATGATATACAATTAGATTATTATATTAAAAAAAATGAAATAATGATTTCTAATCGGCGAGAGTTGAAAGCTGTTGAAACTCAGGCATCATTTTTAGCGTCGATAAAAGTTCCTGAGGAGACTTTGCCTGGAATTTATAATATAGATGTCCAAATAAATGAAGAAGAAAGTGCTATTGCAACTTTTTATGTTACAAGTTCTGAAGTTGGGCAGATTAGAACTTATCTAATTATTTTAATTGTTGCAATTGTTTTGGTTGGTGGAATGATTGCATGGCAGTTGCATAAGTTAACAAAGAAGAGGTAAATTTAAATAATTAAAAAATAAAATAATATTGGAGAAAAAGAGATGAAAATTAGCACGATTTCGACAATTGTATTATTTTTAGTTGCATTACTTGGAAGTATTGGTGGAACTAGTTATTATTATATCCAATGTAATCAGGCGATGACAGAACAAGTTTATTCTCATTTAGAAAGTGTTGCTCAGTCGCGAGGGAGTCATATTAATACTTTATTAGAAAATTTTAAGGGCGAAACTAAAATGATATCAACAGGGAATGTATTTAGGGAAATTGCTGATGAGAGTATTGATTATGATAAAAGAATTGTCTCATTGAATAAAAGGATAAATTTAATAATCGCGTCGAATGAAGACATTGAAAGAATAAGGGCATTAGATAAAAATGGAAAAATAATTGCTTCAAGTCATGATGAGGAGGGATTAGATAAAAGTAATTCAGATATTTTTTTAAATGGAAAAGAGGGAATTTATATTGAAGAATTACATGTTTCTAATTTTACAGGAAATTTTGTTTTAAGTATTGCACATCCTATTTTTTTAGAAAATGAATTTGCAGGAGTTCTTATTGTGAATTTCCATAACCAAAAATTAAATGAAATTGTTTTAGACAAAACAGGACTTAGTGAAACTGGTGAAACTTATTTAGTTAATGATGAAGGTTATGCTATTTCTCCTTTATTATTTGTTGAAGGTGCTATTCTTGAATGGAAAGTAGATAGTATAAATTCTCGGAATTGTTTTTTACACGAACATGAACCTGAGATAGGATGTCAGGAGCATGGAGCAGTTCAGATATTTTTAAATTATCGAGGGGAAAAAGTTATTGGGGTCCACATTTATATTCCTGAAATGAAATGGTGTTTGTTAGCTGAAATTAGTGAGGAGGAAGTTTTGGGGGTGCAAAGAGCATTGTTTCAAAAAGTTTCTTTAATTGTTATAATTGTTTTAGTCGTCGTTATAACTTTTGTTGGATTTTTTGTTGGAAGATTTGTTGATAAAAGAGTTGTATTGAAAAAAGGGAAAAAAGGTTTGTGAATTTTTTATTCAGAAAGATTTATAAATAAACTTCCTATTTATTTGTTATGAAAAAGGTGATGATGATTTTTGTTGTAAGTATTTTTTTAATTAGTTTTGTAGTTGCACAAGGAATTCATGAGCCAGGAACAGGATTAATTGACCCTGAGCTTAAAGAAGAGGGACAGGGAACAGGACAAGGATTAGATGAGGAGATTCAAAATAGGCAAATGATTATGGATGGGAATTATATGGGTGAGGGCGGACAACAAATTAAAATTCAAAAACAAACAAATAATAGAATAAGATTAGAGGTTGGCGGTGTTGGTGTAGATTGTGATTTAAATATGACTCAAGAGCAAGTTCAAAATAAGACTAAATTAAATGTTAAATTGAATAATGGAAGAAATGCTGAGATTAAAGTTATGCCGAATACTGCTTCTGAAACTGCTTTGAATAGGTTGAGATTAAAGGTTTGTTCTGAGGAGAATAATTGTTCTATTGAATTAAAAGAAGTTGGGCAGGGAGAGGAAACTAAGCTTGCTTATGAAATGAAAACGCAAAAACAGTCAAAGGTTTTTGGATTGTTTAGAGCGAGAATGCAGGTTCAGGCACAAGTAGATGCTGAAACCGGCGAGGTTATTAGGGTTAAGAAACCTTGGTGGGCATTTTTAGCAAGTGAAACAGAGGAAGAATAATTTTAGTGATTTTTATTTTTTAAATTAAAAAACTTTAAATAATCTTAAAAATTATATTTATTATGAAAAAGGTGATTGTGATTAGTTTAGGTGGAAGTTTGATTATCCCAAATAAAATAAATACAGAATTTTTAGAGAAATTTAAAAAAGTTTTATTGAAAAATAAACGAAAATATAAATTTGTGATTGTCTGCGGAGGGGGGAAAACTGCAAGAAATTATATACAAGGGCTGGAAGAAAAAAAGAAAAAAGAAAATTTTCAGAATTTGTTGGGGATTTCTGCAACAAGAATGAATGCACGGTTTATGAGTTATTTTTTTGGAGAAGATGTTAATCAGGGAATTCCTCATGACATGAAACAAGTAAAGGGTCTTTTAAGATTTAATAATTTTGTTTTTTGCGGGGCATTAAGATATGCTAAAGGTCAAACTTCAGATACGACTTCTGCAAAACTTGCAAGATATTTTAAAACAGATTTTATAAATTTGACAAATGTTAAAGGACTTTATGATAAAAATCCCAAAAAATTTCGTTCAGCTAAATTTATTTCAGAAATTTCTCACAAGGATTTTTTAAAAATAGCTAAACAAATAGAATTTAAACCAGGACAACATTTTGTTTTAGACCAAAAATCAGCGAAGATAATAAAAAAATATAATATAACTACATATATTTTGGGGGAAGATTTGAAAAATTTGGATAAAGTTTTAAATAAAAAACATTTTGTTGGGACGCTGATTTCTTAGTAGATTGTTTGTTTAATGTTTAGTTATTTAATAATCTTTGAGTGATGGTGATGATTAATCACAACAAAGTTTATTAAATCAAATGTCTTAAAAATTGTATGGAAACTGCAGAACAAATCGCAAAGATGTCTCGCAAGTTATTTGTTAAACCTTTAAATTCAATTGAAGATAAATGTAATTGCGGTTGTGGATATTCAATTGAGGAACATCATGATAATAGGTATAGGATTGGTGGAGAACAAGTAACAAGAGATTGTTATTTTAGGGCATTAAGTAACCATGTTGACAATCATCCAATTATTACTCCAAGAGTTTATAATTAATTCTCCTTGTGATTTCTTGCTTCGCTTTAACTCTCATAAGGTTTTTTTAAAAAAGTTTTAATTTTATTAATATAATGCCCAAAAAAACCACATACTGCTTTATCAAATTGTTTATCTGCCCCCTCGTGAGTAACTATGTTTTCTGCCACATTTGGAAAAGGCATACATCCTTGCTCTCCTGCACAATGTCCTTCTAAATCACTCATAACTTTTTAAACACTCAAAACTATTTAAACCTTATCAAAACTATTATAAACATTATTTTCTTTTTATTATTGTGAAAATGATTAACACAACAAATCTCAATCAGGCAAGAAAGGAAATTCAAAAATTGAAAAAAGAAAATGAACAGATAGTGGTTATGGCTCAGGATGAGGAATTTAATAGAAAGATTTTGGAGAATAAGGATGTCGATGTTTTTTTAGGTCCTGAACTTCATAATAGGAAAGATAAATTAAAACAGAGGGATTCTGGGTTGAATGAGGTTTTGTGTAAATTAGCTGTGAAAAATAATATTCAGATTGGGATAAATTTAATGGAGATTATTAAACAACCTAAAAAGGACAAGGCGATTTTGTTAGGGAGAATAATTCAGAATATTGCTCTTTGCAAGAGGACTAAAACTAAGGTGGTGATTTATCCAGAAAAATACAAAAAGCAGGATGTTTCGAGTTTGTTTCTGACATTGGGGGCTTCGACACAACAGGCAAAGGAAGCTTTTGGAGTTTAATTCTAAATATTTATAAAACAAATATACTTTAAATTATCATGGCAAAAAAAGAACAAAACTTGGACAATTTGATTGAATCTCTGAGTCCGAATGAAAGAAAAATTATTCCGAATTTAAATGAAAAAACATTGGATAATTTGAATGAGAAGTTAGCAGAGATGGATACTGTGGCAGTTCTTAGGGCATTGGAATTTTTGTCAAATAAAAAAATAATCGTATTGAATCAAAAAAGCAAGAAGACAATTGAGTTAGGGATTAATGGGATTTTGTATATTAAAAAAGGACTTCCTGAGAGAAATTTGATTAATTTAATTGTTGAGAAAAGTTCTGTGACGATTGGAGAAGCAAAAAAACAATCGAAATTAAATGACAATGAATTTAAGGTTGCACTCGGCGTTTTGAAAAATAAGGTGTTGATTAATTTAGTTAATGGTAAGATAATTCTTTCTGGAACAAAAGAAGAGATTTGCAAGAAATTTTTAGAAGAGCAGTTTTTAGAATCTTTGCCAAAATCTTTTGAAGAACTTCAACCAGAGGAGAAATTTGCTTTAAAAAATTTAAAATCAAGGAAAAATATAATTGATATTCAGGATAAAAAGATTGTTGAATTTGAGGTGACAGAACTTGGGAATCAGTTAATGAAAACGGATTTGTCTAAGGCAGGGAATTTGATTGAGACTCTGACTTCTTCTTTGATTAAGTCAGGGCAATGGAAGGGCAAGAAATTTAGAAGGTATGATATTACTTCTCAGCTTCCGAAAATTTATGGCGGGAAAAAACATTTTGTTAATCAGGCAACAGATTATGCTAAGAGAATTTGGCTTGAAATGGGTTTTAAAGAGATGACTGGGAACTTGGTTCAATCAGGATTTTGGAATTTTGATGCTTTGTTTACTGCACAAGACCATCCAGTTAGAGAAATGCAGGATACTTTTTTTATTAAAAATAAATCTACTAATTTTCAAGATAAAAAGATTATTGAAGAAGTTAAAAAGGCACATGAGGGGAAAATTAAAGGTTCTAAGGGATGGCAACAGGATTGGAGGGCAGAGGATTCTGAGAAAGTTCTTTTGAGAACGCACACGACTTGTCTTTCTGTTCAGACATTAAGGGAGATTGCGGAGAACAAGGAATTTCCTGCGAAATATTTTGCATTGGGGAAATGTTTTAGAAATGAAACTGTTGATTGGTCTCATGGATTTGAGTTTAATCAAACAGAGGGGATTGTCGTGGATGAGAATGCGAATTTTAGACAATTATTAGGATATTTGAAAGAGTTTTTTAAAAAAATGGGTTATGAGAAAATTAGAATTCGGCCTGGTTATTTTCCATATACAGAACCAAGTTTAGAAATTGATATTTTTCATCCAATAAAAAAGAAATGGCTTGAGTTTGGCGGGGCAGGAATGTTTAGACCAGAAGTAACTATCCCGATTTTTGGCAGACATATTCCTGTGTTGGCTTGGGGCCCTGGATTTGACAGAATTATTATGGAATTTTTTAAAATAACAGATTTAAGGGAAATGTATAAAAATAATTTAAATCAATTAAGGGGAATGAAAGTTTGGAGGAAGTGAAATGGAAATAAAAGAATTACAAAAAAAGGCAGAAGAGATTATTAGTAAAATAGATAGTAAATTGGGGTTTACTCATGATAATAAAAATCTAATTCTTCATTTGACAGAAGAGTTAGGCGAGATATCAAGACAAATCTTAAATCCTGAACTTAAAAGACAAGAAATTGATATAGAAAATTTAAAAGAAGAAATAGCAGATGTTATGTTGCTTTTATCTAAATTGGCTAATAATAATCAGATAGATATTGAGGAAGCAATAGAAAATAAAATTGAAAAATTAAAATTGAGGCATGATTTAAAATGACAATCTTAACACTAAACAAACAGCAACTTGAATCTAAAATTGGGAAAATGGATGAATCTATGCAAAATAAAATATCTATGTTTGGAACTCCGATTGAAGAAGTTACCGATACCGAGGTTTTAGTTGAGATTTTCCCAAACAGACCTGACTTACTTTCTTTTCAAGGTTTTACAAGGGCACTTATCACTTATTTTAAAAAACCCGGATTACAAAAATACAAGACAGAAAAACCTGAGAAAGATTATAGGGTAATTATTGATAAGTCTGTAAAAAAAGTCAGGCCGTTTACTGCTTGTGCTATTGTTAAAAATCTCAAATTAAATGACGAGAAAATTAAAGAGATAATTGATATTCAGGAGAAACTTCATGCGAGTTATGGGCGGAACAGGAAAAAACTTGCGATAGGGATTTATCCTTTGGAGCAGATAAAGCTTCCGATAACCTTTATGGCTCTGCCTCCTGAAGAAATTAAATTTCAGCCATTGGACTTTCCGAGAAAAATTAATGGGCGGCAAATTTTAAGTCAGCATCCTGCAGGAAAAGAGTATGGGGATTTATTAAAAAATGTAGAAGTTTTTCCAATTTTTCAGGATGCAAATAAAGAGATTTTGTCAATGCCTCCGATAATTAATTCAGATAAAACAGGGAAGATAAATGAAAAAACAAAAGAGATTTTTATTGAATGTTCTGGTTTTCATCTTGGGTATCTGAAGAAAACTTTGAATATGATTGTGACTGCTTTTGCAGATATGGGGGGGAAGATTTATCAGATGGAAGTTCAGGATTCGAAAAAATATTTTTCTCCTGATTTAGAACCAGAAAAAATGATTTTTTCAATAGAGAATATAAATAAAACTTTGGGGTTGAATCTTTCTGAGAAGGAGGTTAGGAAGTTGTTGGAAAAAATGGGGATTACAACTGAAAAAAATAATGCACTGATTCCTGCGTATCGGACAGATATTCTTCATGAAATTGATTTGACAGAGGAAGTTGCGATTGCATATGGTTATGATAATTTCAAACCTGAAATTCCTGAGATAAGCACGATTGGGCAGGAGGATAAAACAGCAATTCTCAAAAGGAAGATTTCAGAAGTTTTGATTGGTTTGGGGCTTTTAGAAATATCAACATTTCATTTATCTACAAAAGAAAAACAATTCAAGAAATTAAATGTAAAAGAATTTCATCCGCAAATGATTGAGGTTGTTGATTCAAAAACTGAGAATAATATTCTCCGGACTTCTTTGTTGTCGCATAATATTTCTGTTTTGAGTGAGAACTTAGATTCAGAATATCCACAAAAGATTTTTGAGCTTGGGAAAGTTTTTTACAGCGACGATAATGAGGAAACTCAAATAGGTGAAAAAGAAAATTTGGGGATTTCAATTTGTTATGAAAAAGCTAATTTTACTGGAATAAAACAAATTTTAGATTATTTGATGAGGATGTTTGAAAAAGAATATGAAATTCAGGAGATAGATAATCCGAGTTTTATAAAAGGAAGATGCGGGGAGATTATGATTGATGGTAAATCTGTCGGGGTTTTGGGTGAAATTTCTCCAACTGTTTTGAAAAATAATAAAATTAAGATGCCTGTTGCGAGTTTAGAGATTGGGATTAGTTGGTTGGTTTAATTTTAATATAAAAATGACATATACAACTAAATTTAATTGGTAGTATGGCTTGTTATGTGCAATATTCCTTGCCACCAAAAATTTTATATAGTCCTTGTTAGGTTAATATTTTATGATTAAAAATATTGAACTTGATGGAAAAATTGTAAAAATAGAATATGTAATCCCAGATGAAATAAAAAAGTTCCTAGAAAAAAATAATCTTGATGAAAACCAACTTTTGAAAGATTATAAATGGGAACAATGTATTTATAATGATTTATTAGATGAAAATCATAAAGTAAAAAATAGTTTTGAAAAGGCGAAGTTAGTTATTAATTATATTTATATTACCAAAGACAATCAAATTAGAATTCCACCCGAAAATTTTGCTAAAGGAAAATCTATTGGTGGCGGAAATTGGGGTAAGGGAACTTTTTTTGAAGAGTTTTCTATAGGATATTCTATTTTTACCGAATAAATTTTTGTGAGTTGTATCATACTGAGCCTTCGGCTTTTTTTCTTGCAGAAAAAACACATAACAACGATTAAAGAGTTCAGTGCAGTTCATCCAAATCGCCTTTGGCGACTTCGTTAAATTCCAATGTTAAACTCAATAAAAAAGAACTTTAAATCCATGACTGCCCCGCCCCTAGGGTGTTGAGGGTTTAATTTAGATCTACTTTACTGAAGATAGTCTTAATTTGAATAAGGGCACTATAAATTTTTTTAACAAGTTTGATTGAAAGTCTATTGAAGTCAACATTATTAATGGGTTCGCGATATTTATTAAAAATTTTAGAACTTTTACTGTTGTCTTGATGACGAGATAACCAATTAGAAATTCGTTTTATATCTTTAAGGCTTTCAGTTATCTCTTCGCCATTATATTTTTTTTCATTTAACCATTCGGTAAGGTTATCTATTGGACGATGATCCTCGTCTATTTTTTTCCCCAAGACACTTGTATCCAAGTGGTCAATATAATCTCCAAAAGCTATACAAAAATTATTGAAATCTCCACGATTGCTAAAATTTTGAGTAAAACTAATTAATTTTTCAGTACTCTTTTTGAATAAAGGAGTAGTAAAACTATTATTTATTTCAGATATAATTTTACATAAAGAAATATAGATGTCTTTCTTGTCTTCTTTTTCTTCTAATAACTCATATTCCTTCCATCGAGATTGGGATATTGAGTTGAAAACATCCCTCAATTTTTTACCCTTTTGTTTATCTATTGATTGGAGAAACGAAATATGTCCTTCTAGGAAATATTTAAGATTTGAAATTTTTAATTTATATTTTGTAATGGCCTTAGATTTTTGTTCATAAAGATTATTCTCCTTATTTGCACAATTATTTACAAATGCTGCAAGAGCCTTATATTTCTTCTTTCCATAACTAACTTTATTATTTACTATTAGTCCTGTGACCATTTGGCGCCGTTTATTAGTGAACCAATAAATTTTATTTTCATTAATCTTAAAGTTTTCATCCTCAACAATTTTTTTAACAAGGAGATAAAAATTTTTGTTTATTTTATCTCCTGAAAATGTTAAATCATCTGCATATCTTGTGTAATTTAATCTAGATCTTTGTGAAAGGTAGAATAATCTTTTATCAAGGTTCCTACAAATAATATTAGAAATAATTGGACTAGTTGGAGCCCCTTGGGGTAGGTGTCCTTCAAGGGTGCAAATCTCTGCTAAAAAACGCGAACATTGATCATTTAATCCCTTTAAGAGAAAAACAGATTTAACCGCCTCAAAATTTATAGATGGGAAAAAACTTTTAAGGTCAACTTTTAAAATTCTTTTCTTGCAAACATGCTCGCTTGAATTAAGAATAATAGATTTTCCTTTTGCAAACCCCTTACAACTTTGATGTATTATAAAATCATACCACTTTGGGAAAAGAACTAGATCAAGAATATTTCTCTGTAATGTTTTTAGATTTTTTAGCGGAGCCTCTATCTTTCTCGACCTCCCATTCTTTTTTGAGATATAAAAAATATTATAATTATTTTTTTTATTATAAATTAATCTTTGGATGTAAGTTATTTTGCCCGCATTTAAGTGGTTTGTTAATTTGTAAAGCTCTTTTGTAAATCGCTCTTTATTATCTATATGTATCTGTTTCATTTTTAATGATCAGGCCCTTACATCTGATACTTAAGCTTGTTATTAGATAAGCCTTAAATCCTGGACTTAAGTGCTGAATCTCCATAGTACATGGAAGTTCCCCCATGCAAACCTAATTTGATAGGTTTAAACCGCTAAGGGCCTGATTAAACTTATATTAGATTCGAGATATATAAGAATTATTGTACTTCCATTTTGAGGCAAAACTCCGTAACCTTATTTAATGGAATGTCTTATCAAAAGGATATTTTGTTATAATGCTACAAACTTTCTTCTTCTCCCCCCTACGACGACCACGGCCAGATTCAAACTTCTGTGAACAGCGATTAACTAGAATTTTTATGCAAAATTCCTAAATGCCAAAGCACTTTAGTTAATCGCAAATGTTATATTCAATATCCGAAGATTTTTTTTACGCCCACCCAGATACTGAAAAGGCACTCCCAAAGCTATACAATTCAAACTAATAATCTTTAAAAACAATGTAAGGGTAAGAAAATTAGAATGGACGAAGGGAAAGTAAAAATAAAAATTGATTATATACAAGGAAATTATCAAGCATTTTGTGGAAAATTTCTTGGTGAGATTGAAGACAGAGTTTCCTACTCTCCAACCTTTGGAAACTTAACTGATGAAATTTATAAAAAGATGAAGATGATTAATTCTTACTGTGCTCATTCAGATATTTTACCTCAATTTAATCTTGAAATTAAAAAAAATGCAGAAGAGAATCTTCAAGAAAGTCAAAGAGCAACATTAACACAAATGTGTTTTGATAGGAATGAGGTTATTCGATTAGGGAGTAAATTAACAGAGATTTCTAAAATTTTAGATTAAACAATCAGATCGCGCTCTTTCTTATT
>DAOVXQ010000005.1 GCA_030636025.1 archaeon | reverse complement strand
TTTTTCCATATTAGATTATACGAACTATTGTATTTAAGGGTTTGGGAGAATTTAGGGATTAAAGAGGGAGATTATCCCGAAGACAGACCAATTGACTGCCTTAAACAATTTTAAATAACATCTGGTCTGCCATGGGATTTGAATTAAATTCTTTTGGGTTTGTTTATCTGAAGTGTTTTATTAATGAAAACTGGCCACACATTTCGCAAAGGTTTTTATCTGAAATTGTTTTTGCTGTTAAATTCTGGGGATAGAGAGTGTTTTTTCACTAACAAAAAATGTAAATATTATTTGAGTCATCCTTTTTATTTTCATAAATATTTTAAAGAAAAATTATTTATAAAGCGTCAGAAGTAAAAATCGCGATAGAATGTAGGTATTAATCCTCTATATTTCTGAATATAAAACTTTAAATAAATAGAAAAAATCCCAATTTTATGTATGTGGAGATATATCAGTTTATTGCAGGAAATAAGGAATTACTTAGGTTTGTTTATTCGGCGATAATTGTGTTTATTTGTTTGATTATTGTTCTGAAAACAAACCGGCTTTTTCAGATTAGTTCTCATCAGGGGATTAGGTATTTTAGAAATGCTTTCTTTTTTTACGGGCTTGCATTTATGTTTCGGTGCGTGATTGGAATAACTTGGAATTATCCTTTTATAATCAAAGGTTTGTTTGAATTTTTTATAGTTATGGGTGGATTTTTCTTATTTTATAGTCTGTTATGGAAAATGTTTGAAACAAATAAGGAAATCAGCTCGTTGTTTAATTCTAAAATTTTCATTTTTTATATCTTTGCATTAATGATTGTAATTTTAAATTATTTGTGGGGAGGTTATTTTTTTATGTTCTCTTCCCAGATTATTTTATTTGGATTTGCAAGTATTGTCAGTTATAAAAATTATAAAAAAAGGGGGAAAGAATATGGGTTCCTTAAATTATATTTTGTTGTTATGCTGTTGAATTTTATTGCATGGAGTTTGAATTTTGTTTTTGTTTATTTTTTTGACGGGCGTTTGAGGTGGCTGGCAAATGTTTATGTTCTTAATGTGATTATTTTTTTGATATTTTTATATGGGGTGATTAAAGTTACTAAAAAATAATGGCAAGAAAACGAGAACGGCTTGGTGTGATTAGGGATATTCTTAAATCAATTAGGGACAGCCGTCAGATAAAACCCACAAGATTGCTTTATGCATCTAATTTATCCCCTCAAATGTTCAAAGAATATATTAATGAACTAATTTCAAAGCGATTTATTGTATTAGATGTTGATAAAAAAGAAAAGAAAACTTTTTCCTTGACAAAAAAAGGGAATGACTTTCTTCAAGAATATTGTGTTATTGAAAATTTTGTTGAAAATTTTGGGTTGTGATTGTGGAAAGAAATTTTTGGTTTATGATTTAATTGAGAATTTGTTATAAGACAAATTTATCTGAAAAAAAGGAATTTTTAAAAGGAAAGGACGAATAAAATTAATAACAAAAAGTTTTTAATATCTAAAGTAGTTTAAATAAAAAAGGTTTGCAATAATATGTTTAATTCAAGATTTTGGAAAAGAAAAAGAGCTATTAAAAAATTTAAACGAAAAGATATCCCAAAATTAAGGTATGGTGTTCTTCACTCTCAGATGGGTTTTTCAGACGGGGTTTCTATTGTTATAGAACAATCTGAAGAAGTTTTAATTAAAAATTTAAAAATTCCTAAGAAAAATATTTTTTATTTAGTTGGAAAATCAAAAAAGAAATCTTCACAAATAATTGAAAATGAGTTGTTATGGGATAGGAATAAAGTGAATAGGCTGATGATAAATTATTTTGGGAAAGGTTATGGGGGGTGTAAAAACGAGAAAATAGAAAATACGATTAATAAAACTAAAAAAGTAATTAGTGATTTTATAAGCAAAAATAAAATTGATGTTTTGTTTGTTCATAATTCTTCTCATCCGATTAATTTTATTAGCTCTCTTGCTTTATCGAGATATTATAAAGATTCAATTAAACATCAAAAGAAAACTCCGAAATATATTCTTTGGTGGCATGATTCCCATTTAGAGAGAAAGATGTTTCGTAATCCTGCAAATGATGTTGAGGAGTATTTGTTAGAGGGGGTTCCGGGATATTCTGCGGAATATATAATTTTTATTAATAAATTGCAATTTTGGGGGGCGAGAAATTATTTTTTAAAATTAGATAAAAGAAAAAAAGGATATTATGAAAAAATTGCAATGAATAATAATATTATTCATAATACTACTGAGGCCTATATTAATTCATTTAAAGAATTGGAATCAAGTAAATTTAATAATAAAGTTAAGAAATTTATTAAGGATTTTAAGATTAAAGGATTGTTCAAGGAGAAAAATCTTAAATTAAAAGATGTTCTGTTTTGCCTTCAACATACGCGAATTGTCGAGAGGAAAAGGATTGATTTTGCATTAAAATATTGTTATAAATTGTTAGATAGATTAAAAAAAGAAAGAAAATACAAGGCGATGTATTTTTTTGTTTCTGGACAAGCAGGGGCATCTGATGGAAATAAAAAGAAGTTAATTAAGTTAAATAAAAAGTTATCTAAAAAATATAACTCTCCTGAGTTTTTCTTGGTTTTTGCAGAAGATTATGAAGATAAAACCCATATTTTATTTGAAGAATATCCGCGGATTTTTGCAAAATTAAAAGGTTTTTCAACTTATTTTAGTGAGGTTGAGGGATTTGGAAATAATTTATTAGAAGTTTTGGCTTCGGGTTTAATTCCAGTGATTTATAAATATCCGGTTTTTAAGGCAGACATTGAAAAATATAATTTGTCTGTTATTGCATTGGATGATTTTGAAATAGATGATAAAACAATTGATGAGACTATGGAAATTATTGAGGATGATAAAAAGAGAGAGAGAATGGTTGAGAAAAATTTGAGTATTTTAAAGAGAAAATTACCTCACAAGGTTATGGCTTTTAAGTTGGTTCAGGCGATTACAAAGAAGAGGTTGCATAGGTGATTTTATTATTGTTAGTTTGTTTGTTTGGGAATTATTATCCATGCAATAATATATGCTAAAATTCCTGAGCCACCTACAAAGATTAACAAAATCCAGAGCAATCTTATTATGACTGGGTCGATATTAAAATATTCTGCGATTCCTCCGCAAACACCCCCGAGTATTTTGTCTTTCCTAGAACGATATAATCTTTTTGGATTTTTGATTATTTTTTTTGTCATGATTTTTATAGGGAATTGGGGTTTTTAAAATTTGTTAATTATGAAATTAGTTTTAAAATTTTATCTACGTCTAAGGGATTTGGTTTGAATTTATGTTTTTCTGGGGCCCAGAGTGTTTGACAGCCTTGTTGTTTTGCGAGATTAATATCTATTTCATAATTATTCCCAATAACCAAAAGATTTTTGGGTTTGATTTCAAATTCTTCTTCAATTATATATGTAAAATCTTTTTCCTGACATGGGGGCATCAAATATAAATCTTCAAAAAAATCTCCCCATTTTTTTATTCCTATTTCTTCTAAATTCTTTTTTAAAATTTCTAAATCTCCATCAGAACAAGTGCATTGATAAATCCCTCTTGACTTTATTTCAGATAATAATTCTAAGGCGCCAGGTCTTACGACGAGGAGGTTTGATTTCTTGTTATTTCTGACAGGATAATTTGTAGCGATTATTGTTCCATAAACATCCCAGGCAACTAATTTTATTTTTGGCATGTTAATTGTGATTGTTAGAGGTTTTTAAAATTAATTGTAGGGTGCCTCAAAGAATCAACATTAGAAGAAATTCTTTATAACAAGTATTTATTTATAAAGTTGAGGATATTTAATTTTCTATGGCAAATGAAGTAATCGCGCATGTTGATTTAGGAAATCAAATAGATAACTCTTGGAATAAAGTTATGCAATGATATTAGTCCTGCAAAAGACGTTCATAGATATTTGGATAAAATATGCAAATATTTTGAAGTTCCTTCGCTTCATTCAACCCATCATATTAGATTTAAAAAGAAAATTGAGGGGAAATCTAAGGCACATAAATTAGCAAATAGGACATACAAGGGGAGGAGAAAGACAGATTATTTGATTAAGGGAAAAGATATGGATGATTTAATGGATTTAATTCCAAGAATTATTCTTTAATGTAAAGATGGGGTCAGACCCCCATGTCCAGTTAAGGCTTCCTCGTCCGAAACTATTAAAGCCGCATCATGAGAATCTTTACAAGATAAACAAGACGCAATAGTATTTATACTTTTCGTTTGATTAGAATTAAATGAAACTAACAAATTTTAATTTTTTGGATTGCGAAGAGTTAGGCACTACATCTTAAGGATTTTAAGTGTTTTAGGCACTACTTTCTTTATGCTAAAAGTTTTAAGTATTGATAGGAAGTTTCTGCGTGAGTATTTTTCGCTTTCTTAGGCGATTTTGTCAATCCAAATGCACACGAGTTTTGATAATGCATAAAGTTTAAATATATTGATTAGTAGATTAGGTTATGGAAGAATTAGAACAAAAAGCAAATAATAATCAAAGCAAAAATGAGAATTATCCTTTTTATAATAATGCTTATTTTTGGAGAATGACGGCGGGGGCAATAGTTGGAGGAATTGGTTTTCCACTATGTATGAATTATTTTACAAACACTCCTGATTCAGTTTACTCAATATTATCTATTTCTACAGGAGGATATATTGTAGACGGATTAGTTGGAGCATTAGCAGGAATAATGACTTTTACTTCTGACGGCACCTAAAAAACCTGATTTTCCCAAAACTTCGGATATTATATCTTGTGCGACCTTTTCACACATAAAATTGAAATGTTAAAAAGCAGTGTTAAAATAAGCGATTTTGAGGAGACTTTTTTTGTTTTGTATGTGTTTGGTTATGGGAATTAATTAAAATGTAATGGATCTTTTCCCCATTCACCAAAAGGATGATATTTTTGTGTAGATTGTCCTAGTCGTTTATATTTTTCAGTGTCCTTAGGATTTAGGGCAAAGCACTTTCCATTTTGGGTATGAATATAAGTTCCATCAGCAACTTGTTGTAATCTTACAATTTCACTAGGTTGTGTATTTTCATAAAGCTCTGGTTTTAAATCTCTGGGGTTTGTTTTTTTAGTTAGGTCTATTCTTGCCATGGAATTAATTATAAAACAAAGTTTATAAAAATAATTGTGTTTCAAACCCCATTTCATATAAAGTTTGATATCAAAATATATTTGGAATATTTTCTGGATTCCTATAGACATAGGAAGAAAGTTTGTGTGTTTTTTGAAAATTTATTACATCGTCTTTTGTTTCAAAATAATGTAATGTTGTTGGGGGGAAATCTGCAATTACTATATAATTTATTTTAGAGTCTAGATGTTTAAACAATCCTCCTTGTTCGTGAATCCATATCCCTATATGTCTAAGTAAATCATTACCTCTTCTAATTCTTTCAGCCTCTGGACCCCTCATTACCCTTCCTATTTTTGCCATTTTATTAAATTATGAATTTGATTTATTTAAATATTATTGTGATATTTTAATTGATTTAATTTATTTTTAACCACTACATATTTTTAATTTCTCTTGTTTTAGGCACTACATTACACACACTAAAAGTTTTTGGTTTTGCTTAAAGGTTTTAGTTATTGTTTGGGGCTTGTTCTTCTTTTAATAATTTTTCTAAATAATTTATTTTTTGTTGAACTTCTGCTTTAAAAATTTGTTTTGAGTGTTCATAGGTTTCTCCTTTTTTCGTTATCCATAATCCATTATTGCTTTTAGTTATATTGGATTTTAGTTTGTTTACTCTTCTTTTATCTTCTTCAGAAACAATATCTAAAATTTTGTATCCTTGATTATTTGGGTAAGAAATTATCCAATAAAGTGTTGCATGTTTCTTAATTTTAATTTTAGAGTCCATAATCAATCTTGTTTTTAGGTTTTTAAAAAAATTGTGGTGTTGTACAAGATTTGTAGAAAAATAATTTAATAAAAAATGTGAAATTTTAATAATGGTATTTTTATAGCAAAAATGGCTTCCTTAAGCCATTTTTGCTTAATTTTTAATGATTTTTTGCTTAATTATGTGTAAAATCCTTAAGTGTTTTTTGCTTAATTTCGAGGGTATTTCATTATTTGTTAATTTGTTTAATTTTTAATGATTTTTTGTAGTTTTTCTTGGTTTTTAGAGTGTTTAAGGGGTGTTTAAACAGCTTGTTTTTAGTAATTTTTTAGTGTTTATGGTGTTTAAACAGGTGATTTCTTAATTTTTTTATTAATTTTTGGTTTTTTATAGGGTTAATTTTTGGGTTAGAATTAAAGTTTTATCGACGGTAAATAGTGTTTAAACAAATGTTTATATTTCTTGTTGTGGAAAGATTTATAAATAAAGTTTTTTTAGATTAATTATGAGTTGGTTTTTTGGAAAAAAGGTGAAAAAAGAGGAATTTGAAGAATTGAAGCAGGCTGTTCAAACAGGCTTCAACAGTGTTAAACAGGATATTGGCAAAATAACTAAATGGATTAAGCATCTTGATTCTAAAGACTTAGATATAAATGAAGAGATTTTAGTGATAAAGGGAGAGTTATCGACGACATCTGAAGAGATTGAAAATCTTAAAAATATGGTTTCTATTTTTGGTGAGAGGGGAGTGTTTAAACAGAAGCAAACAGTGTTTAATAAACAAACAGGTGTTAACACTGTTTTAAACAGTGTTCAAACAGGTGTTCAAACAGTATTTTTGGATAAATTATCTTCAACTGAAAGGGCTATTGTTTTTATTTTATTAAATACAGATATGAAGTTAAGTTATGCCGACCTTGCAGCAATGATGGGAAAAAGTAAGGCAACTATTCGGGGGCAGATTAATAGTATAAGGCAGAAAAGTGAGGGCATTGTAGAAGAACAAATAAGTGAGAATAACAAGAAAAGGGTGTTTATTCCTAAAAAAACTAAGGAAATATTGTTAAAAACTCGAAAAGTGAGAGCTAAATAATAAAAAAATAGTGAAAACCATTAAATTTTAGGTCTAAAAACAGGAAAAGTGAGGGTTAATATGTATGAATTTACATAAAAAATAGTAAATTTAAAGAGTTTATGTGTGAAATAAAAGAAAAACACATAAAAATATGAAAAGTAAGTAAAATATAAGGTTTAAAATATCCTAAAGAGAGGATTATTAAAAAATAGCACAATATAGGGAATTAAGATATTAAAGTCTAAAGTCCTAAAACATGGGGAGATTAAGGCCCGAAAGTTTATTTTAAAAATATTAGCTGTAGCTAAGATTATCTTAAAATCGTTACACCGAATAGTTATAAAATTAAGCGGTTTGTAGTGAAAAACTCTGATACATAATTGTTTTATCTTCTAAACTATCCAAATTCAGTGGTTTAAAGCCCCCTAAGTTGGATTATTGTGTGTAATGAGGCTATTTTCTTTAGCTCAGGGGAAATAGAAAGTAAGATTTTTTTGTTATCTACCTTTTGTTTTTTTATAGGAATTCCTTTATTTACCATTCTTTGAACATAATCCCTTATAGAACTCTGGCTTAAATGAAGTATTTTTGATATTTGAGTGTAAGTACTTTGTTCTGGATTTTGTTCTTCTAATTGATATATTGTCGAGAAAACAGCCATTTCTTGTCTGGTTATACGTTTAAATTTGAGTCGTATTTGTTTCTTTATTTTATCTAAAGAGTCTAAAATTTCAGAAGCTTCTTTAATATTATATTCTATGCTTTTTGGGGGTATTTCAGGCAAAAAATGTGTCGAATTGTCTGTCTGTCTGTCTGTCTGTCTGTCTGTCGAAGCCCCTTGATTTCCTGTGGAAATACCTAAATTTGGGGAGTTTAACCCCTCTACTTCCTGTGGAACTGTCGTATTATGTGTCGAAGTTTTAGAATTTGTCGAATTTATCTGTCGAAGTGTCGAAGAAGGTATTTCAGGTAATAATTGTTTAATTTCCTTAATTTCTTGTCTAATCTGAGAGATTTCATTGCCTAAATTATTCATATCTTGTTTGATTTTTGAGAATGCCTCTTTTAATCTTTTTTCATCCATAAAGATTATTATTAATTGATTTTATTTAAAGATTTATATTACTAAAAGAGGATAATGTTTAAATAATCATCAGAAGAAGATTGTTATATGGAAAAAGTAGCCTACAAATTGCAAACAATAATCGGTGGGAGAAATCCAACAGAATGTCAGATAACAGAGGAGTTTAGGGGGAATAGAGAAATTCTTGCGAGAGTTATTATGGAAAAAGTTCCAAGGAAGTCGCTTTATATAATATTTAGACAAGAAAAAGATTATTTTCCAAATGTTTTGGATGCTTATTCGAATATTAAATGTGGGTCTGACAGGGTTTTGGAAGAGGCATTAAGATATGTAGCAAAAAGAATTAA
This sequence comes from archaeon, assembly GCA_030636025.1. Taxonomy (GTDB): domain Archaea; phylum Nanobdellota; class Nanobdellia; order Pacearchaeales; family GW2011-AR1; genus ARS1285. The sequence continues at coordinate 75,351 of DAOVXQ010000005.1, read as the reverse complement.
AGATGAGGGGAATCCTTTATTGATAGAATCTGTGATAGATGATTGCACTGGGTATGGGGGGGAAAGATTTAATAGGGTTAAAAAACGGCTGGAGAAAAAATGTGGGTAAGATTTATTGTTTAGAATGGTAAACTTCATAGACTTTTTGGGTTAATCTCCATTTTAATCTCCTTGTGAATATTTCGCCTTTTGCGTTCTTTTTTATATTTGTCACAAGTCCTTTTTCTTTTAGTTCAAATAAAATTCTTTTGATAAATTCCTCGTCTCTTGCAATCTCTCTTGCGATTTCTGCTGTGAAGGGCTGTTTTGGAAAAACATGGTATAATAATGAAAGGATTTGCTCGGTTATTTTGTCTTTTTTTTCTTGACTTAATCTCATTCTCTCACCAGTTATTAAATACTGAATAACTTTTTAAAGTTGTTGATGTTAATTATTCTATGAATGGAGAGGATTATGAGAAAAAATAAATTTGGATTAATGAAAAGTATTCAGTTTAGATTGCTGGTGATTTGTTTTGGGGTTTTGTTGTTTTTGGTGTTGTTTGGTTTGGGTTAAATTTGGTTCAAGATGATGATCTTGAAAAGTTAAGTGGAGAATTGAGGACACTTAGTCCTTGGCGAGAAACTAATGAGGTTGGTTTAAGTGTTTTGAATTATAATCTTAGTGAGGATAATATGACTATTAGTGTGAATGTGACTTGGAGTTCTGGAAATATCAGCCAAGAGATTTTTGAAAATATTTTGTTTGATTTTATAATGGGAGATGTTAGTTGCAATTATAGTTTTAAAAATGATTTAGAATTTAATGAAAATAAAATTTATGATGTTGAATTTTTATCTCTGGATGATTGTGGACATGGGAATTTTGTAAATGTTTCTGATGTTGTAGCATATGCTCAGATTCATATTAATTTGACTCAGGCCGTGATTCCTATTCCAAATGTTACAATTTATAATGGCGACTCTTTGGTTGATGTAATTAATTTGGATGATTATTTTTCTAGTTTGGTTAATATTAGTTATAGTATTGTAGGGGATGTTGATACAATTGGAATTAAAATAAATGAGACAACAAATAAAATTAGTTTTGACCCTCGGGCAATAGGTAAATATAATGTGTTTGAATTTAATTTGACTGCTTCTGAAATTGATGGAGATATTTTGGATTTTTCAACTAGTGGGAAAAATATGAGTTTTTATGTTGAATTTGTTAATGCTACAAGGCCTGTTTCTAATGATGCTCCTGAATTTGATGATGAGGATTGTGATAGTTTTACAATTGATGTTAATAAAACTAGTGTTTTGAAAAAAGATATGTCTGTTTGCTGGGAGGATGATGATGATTTGGATTTTAGGTTTAATAATTATAGTATGAAAAATATAAGCTGGGTGGATAATGGGACAGAGATTGTTTTAAGGCATAGGGTGAATTTTATTGGGGTGAATTATTTTTATATGTATGCAGATGATGGTGTGAATGATGAGGTTAGCAGTGGGAAGATTTATGTTTATGTTATTGATTTAGGGGGCGTTAGTGTGCCTTCGCCAATAGTTCCTCTGGCAAATGATTCAGACCCAAAAATATTAAGTTCAAATGTTAATACAAAAGACGTTTATATTTCCGACGAGGAAACAAAATCATTTTCAATAACTGCAAAGAATTATGATGTGATTAACTGGTATCTGAATAATGTTTTAATGAAAACAAATTCTACGAATTTTAATAGTGGTGAATTAAATGAGGGGAATTATGGTGTTAAGGTTGAAATTAAAAGAGATAATAAGATAGATAGCAAGACATGGAATTTGATTGTAGAAAATATTGAAGAAACTTCTGAGGAATTTGCATTAGATGGCTTTGGGATAAAGAATGTTATTTTTTATTGTGTTGTTAGTGTGCTTGTTATTATGATGTTTTTTGTTGTTTGGTTATTTATAATTGAAAAAAATAAAAAGCATCATAAAACGAAAATTGGTTTTGGTGTTTCTGGTTGATGTCTTGAAAAATTTGTAAATAAATAATTATTTATTCTTCTTTTGGCTTGATTGCCAATTTTGGAAATGGAATGTGTAGAGGTAATGCAAATTCATCTTCTAAAGAGAGGGTTTTAACATCACATTTACTTTTTATAAAATTAAATAATGGTAGCTTGATGTTTTCTGGGATTTGTTTGTCATCCCATGATTTTGTTATTTGCTTTAACTCGTCTTTTGTTGGAAGCAAAATTACCTGTCCTTTTAATTCTATTTTTGCGAATTCTCCCTTATTATAGTCAACAGTGTAATTAAATTTTATTTTGATAACTTCTTCCTTAGAAATATCAATTGAATCTTTAGAAATATCATCTACACCAATATTTTGCTGGATTTCTAATTTTGTGTCTGTTTTTTCCTGTCTTTCTATTAAAATTTTTGTTAAATTAAATCCTATAACTTGCATAATGAATTGTGATGTTTGGGGTTTTTAAATATTGTTGTTGGGGGTTGGTGATTATTATTTTATTTTTTGAGGAGGGGTTGTTAAAAGGGTTGTTAAGGTTTCATGAATTCCTCGAGGGATTTGGGTGAGTGAGTGAACTATGAAATCTGTTGTTCAACGCCCCGAGCGAAGCGAGAATGTGATATGGCTTGAGTTTTGGATGTTCTTTGGGCCCTGCCCATTAAAGCTGAAAGTAAGGGATTTGGGCTATTTTCTGCCCATAAAGTCCAATCTCAGTAAGAAATGTTAAGAAAGTTGTAACGAAAAGTAGGGGGTTGTCCCGGAAAGTCGTTATTTCCTAAAAAATATTTGACCAATTATTAAAAATACAAAAGCTACTGGAAGAGAAATTATTGAACTTTCAGGGGTTATATATCCTAAACTTAAAATTAAAATTGTAGAGATAATTCCAGTTAAAATACTTAAAAAAACCGCCTTGCTCTTAAGATTAAAATGGAAACTTCCAATTATTGCAGGAATTAAGGCTAAGCTAATACTCCCAAATGCTAAGGCAATAGAGATTATGTTCTGAATAAAAATAGCAATTAAAACAGAGATTATTGTAAATCCAATAATAGCCCACCTTGTTAAGCTTATTAATTGCTTTTTATTTAGTTCTTTATAATTTTTCGTTATATCTTCAGAGATATTCATACCTAAAACAAATAAAGAGGTATCTACAGAAGACATGATAGCAGCAAATAGCATAACTAAACCAAGTCCTAAAATACTTGCTGGGAGCAGATTAGATAACCCATATAATAAGGCATTATCAGGTAAAATGTTTGGAAAATTTAATTTAGCTACAATCCCTATTAAGGCAATTACAATTCCAAAAACAAAAATTAGAATTGAAGATAACCATAAAGAATGTTTAGCTGCTTTAACATGTTTTGCTGCATAAATTCTTTGCCATAAATCAGGAGCCATAAAAGTTGCAAAAGCTCCTAAAATTACAAATGCTATCCCATTTCCAATTCCCGCATTTCCTAAATTAAATTCTGAATTTGGAATCGAACTCCCAGAAACTATTACAATTCCAATTATAATCGTGAATAATAAGATTATTAGATATTGAAAAATATCTGTTTTGATTACTGATTTAAATCCCCCTAATCCAAGATAAAATAAAACAACAACCGCCATTATTAAAATAGAGAGGGTATAAGAAATATTAAGTAAGCCAGATAATATTCTTCCTCCTGCTATAAATTCAACTATTAAGAAAAACAAGAAATAAAGTATTACTGCAATTGCAGATATTACTCCAACAGATTTTCCATATTTAAATTTAAAGTAATCAGATATAGTGTAAAATTCTTCTTTGTCTGCAAGTTCTTTTAATCTTTTATGATATAAAAGCAATAAAAAAAATCCTAAAATTATTCCAACAAATATCCACATAGCAGCCATTCCAAACTGAAAAACATATGAAGCATAAGCAACTAAAAAACCGCCACCCAAAAATCCTGCGGCTATTGAAGCAGATAATGAAATGGGTCCGAGTTTTCTTTCAGCAATTAAGAAATCTTCTTTACTTTGTTTTTTTGCAGAGACTAATCCAATAACGAGGACTATCAAAAAATATAAAATAACTAATCCAATTGTTAAACTCATTACCATTTTTATTTATATGGTTTTTTATATTTAAATAACTTTTTATTATCCCCAAATCTGAAACTTCTTAGTAACAAGAAGTTGTAACGAAAAGTGGGGTCGTGTCACGGAAGGTGTTGATTACTTTGCTTGAGATGTACTTTTTTCCATTAATTTTTTCAATAGTGGCTTAAATTCTAAAATCTTTTTTGGGTTTCAATTCTAGATTCGTCTTTAGAAGGTAATGGTTGATCTTGATATCTCATTTATTAACCTTATTAGTTATAATTGATTTAAAAAACCTACTTTTTGATTTCTGGGAGCATTCGCTGGTATTAGGGGGGTGTTAGAAATAATAATTTTAAATAAATATATTTTACATTAAATCTTCTTCAGAAACAACAACGAAGTCGCCTATGGCGATTATTGCATTGTATGGGATTAGGATTTCGTTTTGGTTTGATTTTTCCAAGTTAAGTTCTGATGCATAGCTTGTCGCATCTTTCAAAACAATATGAAGTAATTCGCCTGTTCGAGTTTCAAATGTAATATCTTTGATTGTTCCAAGTCGTTTGCCTTCTTTTGTAACAACTGCCTTCCCTAAAACATCTTTGTGAGGTTGTTTTTCAATAACCATATATAATTCATAAGAAAAATCTTTATAAACTTTTCTGTGATATAGATATGTTAAATAAATTAAGTAATTAATTTTTGTTGATTTTATTAGATTATTATAATTATAATGATTTATTAATAAATATTTTATTTATATATTAAATTATATAATATTAAAATTTTATAAAATAATTGGGTTTTAGGATGAAATTTTAGATTTAAAGAGTAGATTTTGGGTTGGGGGATGGAAATCCTGTTTTTATTGCAAAAATTAGGGTTTTAGGGGGTAGAATTTTGATTTAGGAATAGAATTTTAGGTTTTAGAGGAGAATTTTAAGTTTTAGGGGTGGAATTTTGGTTAGACCCCCACCCTTTGATTTCGTCTGGAAATGTTTATAAGGGTGGTGGTGGGGTTTTATTTTTTTATTTTTATTTATAAGCTTTATTATATTATATTATATATATTAATATATAATATATATAAATATCTTGTTTATTTGTATTATTTATATAAATTTTAAGTTTTAATTTATTAATTTTAAGTTTTAATTTATTAATTTTAAGTTTTAATTTATTAATTTTAAGTTTTAAATCTTAATTTTAATTTATTTTTCTCATAATATTCTAGAATTCCCTAAAACATTTTAGGATTTAATTATATCTCCATAAGAAATCTTGGTGTGGGGGGTTTTATGAAGATTTTTAGAATTTTTAAGAAATTGTGTGTTTGTCGAGAGAGTTTGGGCATTATTTTTATTTTCTATGAGAAATAAGGGTAAGGGTGTTTTATATTAACAATATATTTATAAAACTAAATGTTTATTTTATGGAATTATAAAAAGGTGAAAATGGGAGCAGTTGACGAAATTTTTGATAGCATAGGTGAAAGGAGTTTATTTAGGAATAAACAGATTCTTCAGTATAATTATAATCCTGGAGATATTTTGCATCGAGATGAGCAGATTGAGTTAATTGCGTCGATATTGGCACCTTGTTTGCTTGGAGAGAAACCTAGTAATTTATTTATTTATGGGAAAACAGGGACAGGTAAGACACTTTCTATTCAACATGTTGCTGGTGAATTAAAGAAAAGGACAGAGGGGCTGAATATATTGAGGATTGAGTATTTAAATTGTAAGTTGAAAAAAGTTGCAGATACAGAGTATAGAATTTTTGCAGAGTTGATTAAGAAGTTGGGGGGGGATGTTCCTGTTACAGGGCTTCCGACTGATGAGGTTTATCGGCGGTTTATCGACGAGCTTGGGAAGATGGACGAGAAATTGTTTATTTTGATTTTGGATGAAATTGACCAGGCAGTTAAGAAAATTTCTGATAATTTTTTGTATAATCTGACGAGGTTGAATTCTGAGTTGGATAATATTCAGATTTGTGTTGTGGGGGTTAGTAATGATTTGAGGTTTTTGGATATGATTGACCAGAGGGTTAAGAGTTCTTTGTCTGAGGAGGAGCTGGTTTTTCCACCTTATAATGCACTGCAGTTGCAGGATATTTTGAAAAAACGGGCTGATGAATCTTTTAAGCCAAATGTTGTTAATGATGGTGTTATTGCGAAATGCGCGGCTTTTGCTGCAAGAGAACATGGGGATGCAAGAAGGGCATTGGATTTGTTGAGGGTTGCAGGAGAACTTGCAGAAAGAGAGGCAAATAAAAAAATTAGGATTGAGCATATTGATTCTGCAAATAATAAAATTGAGAGGGATAAGATTTTGGACATAATTGAGACAGAGCCGAAGCAGTTTCAGCTGGTTTTGCATTCGATATTTTTGCTGAGTGAGAAAAATAATGGGGCTATTTTTACAGGTGATGTTTATATGTATTATCAGGAGTTGTGCAGGAAAGTTAAGTGTGATATTTTGACTCAGAGGCGGGTTAGTGATATTTTGGCAGAGTTTGATATGCTTGGGCTGATTAATGCAAGGGTTATCAGCAAGGGGCGACAGGGCAGAATGCGTGAAATCAAACTTGCAATACCTGAAAATATTGTTAAAAAATCTAAAGAGATTTTGGTTGACTCATTGGGTTTGTAGTTTTAAAATGTCAAATAAAATATTAAAATTGTTTATAGAAAAAGGATTTCTCTTAGATAAAGATATGTTGAATTTTTTTAGCGAGCTTGAGGATGAAGATTTGGCAAATGAAATTATAAATAAGGTGGGGGTTGTTTCTCATCAGAAAGTTATCACGAAAAATTTGATAAATGAGAATATTGATAAATTTAAGCCGGTTTTTACTGAATTAGATAGTGAAAAGCAGAAGGTGATAGAGAAATTTTTTGTTAATGTTTCTGTTTCTGTCGAGGTGAAAAGAGAGAGAAGTGTTGAGGATATTAAGAAAAATGAAGTTGATGATTCAGGAGTTGTGAAAATTTTGTCTTCGCCAGTTTTGGCGTCGCAGAAATTAGTGGTTAAGGATTTTGTCAGGCATTTTAGAAATCGGTATAATTTTTTCAGGAATTTGTTGCAGGAGAAATCAGAAATATTAACTGGATTGACTTCTATTGATAAAATTGGGGGAAATCGGGATTTTTCTATTATTGGGATTGTTAGTGACAAAAGGATTACAAAAAATAAAAATATTTTCCTAGAGGTTGAGGATTTGACAGGGAGGACAAAGTTGCTTATAACCCAAAATAAGGAGGAGATTTTTGAGAAAGCCAAAGAAATTGTTTTAGATGATGTTGTGGGGTTTCGGTGTTCTGGGAGTGGGGATTTTATTTTTGTGAATGATTTGGTTTATCCAGATGCAAGTTTGGGTGTGAAGAAAAGAAGTGAAAACGAAGGTTATGTTTTGTTTATATCTGATATGCATATTGGTTCTGGGAATTTTTTAGAAAATAATTTTAAGAGATTTATTGACTGGTTAAATGGGGTTGGGGCTGATGAAAAACAAAAGCAGATGTTGAAAAAGATAAAGTATCTTTTTATTACTGGAGATTCTATTGATGGTGTTGGGATTTATCCTGGGCAGGAAAAGGATTTGGTTATTAAGGATATTAAGGGGCAGTATGTGAAATTAGCAGAGTATTTGGATAGAATTCCTAAGCATATTCGGATTATACAATGTGCTGGACAACATGATGCTGTTCGGGTTGCAGAACCACAGCCGCCGTTGACAGAGGAGTTTGCAGAGCCATTACATAAAATTGAGAATTTGTATTTAGTAAGTAATCCTTCTTTGGTGGAGATTGATGGGAGTGAGGATAAAGAGGGTTTTAAGGTTTTGATGTATCACGGGGCAAGTATGCATGGGCTTGTTAATGAGATAGAGGAGTTGAGATTGAATGATGGGCATCATACTCCTGCGAGAGTTGTTAAGCATTTGCTGAAACGAAGGCATTTGGCTCCAAGTCATGGTGCAGGAACAATTTATATTCCTAATGCTGAAAAGGATTCTATGATTATTCGTGAGGTTCCAGATATTATCACGACAGGTGATTTTCATAGGTGTGATATTGATAATTATAATGGTGTTTTGATTTTTTGTTGTGGTTGTTGGCAGTCAATGACTGCGTTTGAAGAAAAAGTTGGCAATGACCCTGACCCTGGGAAAGTTCCAATGTTTAATTTGAAGACAAGAGAGATTAAAATTCTGGATTTTAGTGATGGAGATGATAAAATTTGCAAGGAGAAGGAAGATAAAATTGTTTGTGAGGTTGAGAATGAAAATAGGAATTGATTTGGATGATGTGGTTTTTGAATTTACAAGAACATTTTTAGATTTTTATTCTGGGAGATATGGCAAGTTGATAAAATTTGAAGAAGTTAAAACATATTATTTTGAAGAAATTTTTGATTTGCCTTTGGAAAAAGTTATAGATTTAATCAGGGATATGGTTGCTGAGGGTGTTGCAGGGAATATGCCTGTTTGTGATTATGCTCAGGAGTCAATTTTGAATTTGGCAGATAATCATGAGATAATTTTTTTAACTTCCAGGGTGATTCGGAAAGGGACTTTGGATAGCTTAAAAAAGTTATTTCCTGAAATTAATTTTAAACTAATCTATTCGTCTAATTCTTATGCTGGAACAAATGGAAAAACAAAGGGAGAGATTTGCAAGGAAGAGGGGATACATGTGATGATTGAAGATAGTAAGGAATATGCGAGTGAAATTGCAACTAATGGGACAAAGGTGCTTCTTTTAGGCAAGCCCTGGAATGAAAATTTTCAAAGTCATCCGAATATTATTAAAATAAATGACTGGAAAGAGGTTTTAGTTAAAATATGAATACTGAAGAATATTTTAAGGATTTGAGAAAGGAAATTGATAAGAATTATGAGGTTGCAGGGAAGGCACGGGTTTTGGGTTTTGACCCTGTTGATGAGGTGGAGGTTCCTTTGGCTTTGACTATGGCTGCGAAGGTTGTTCGGCTGATTGCGACTGTTTATCCACAGTTGGATAATGAAGATATTATTAATCGGATTTTGGATTTGGAGAAAAAATATGGGGCATTGGATAATACTGTTAGTTTTACGATTGCGAGGGAAATTGCTGAGGAGAAATATTGTAAGTTTGAAAATCAATTGGAGGCGATTGATGCTGGGATAAGGGTTGGGTTTGCGTATATGACTTTGGGTGTTGTTTCAAGTCCGATTGAAGGATATACTGAGTTGAAAACAGGGAAGACCAGAGACGGGAAAACTTATTTTATGCCTTATTTTTCAGGCCCGATTAGGAGTGCAGGGACGACTGCGAGTTGTGTTGTTTTAATTTTGATTGATTATTTAAGGGAATTGTTTGGTTATGCGAAATATGACCCGACTGAGAAAGAAATTAAGAGGGTTTTTACAGAGCTGACTGATTATCATGACAGGGTTACGAATCTTCAGTATATGCCGACTGAGGCAGAGGCGATGTTTATTGCAAAACATATGCCGATTCAGGTTTCTGGAGACCCAACTGAAAAAAGAGAGGTTTCGAATTTTAAGGATTTGGATAGGGTTGAGAGTAATTTTATCCGGGGTGGTTTTTGTTTGATTATGGGAGAGGGGATTGCTCAGAAGGCACCCAAGGGGTTGAGAATTTTGAAAGGGATTCAGAAGAATGGGATTGATGTTAAGGGTTGGGAGTGGCTTGATGAATATGTTGAATTGCATGAGAAGCAAACTCAGGGGAAGGCAGGAGATAGCGGGCCGACTTATATTAAGGATTTGGTTGCGGGTCGTCCTGTTTTTGGGCATCCTGGAAAAGGGTTTAGATTTAGATATGGGCGTTCGCGGGTTGCAGGGTTTTCTGCAGTAAGTGTCCATCCAGCGACAATGGCTGTTACAAATGATTTTATTGCAACAGGAACTCAATTAAAACTTGAAAGGCCAACCAAAGGGTGTGTTACAACCCCCTGTGATTCAATTGACGGACCGATTGTTAAATTGAAAAATGGAAGTGTTAAAAAATTAAGTGATTATGATGAGGCCAAAAAATTATACAATGAAATTGAAGAGATAATTTATTTGGGAGACCTTTTGTTTCCGTTAGGGGATGTTCAGAATCGGAATGCAAAATTAATTCGGCCTGGTTATGTAGAAGAATGGTGGGAATTGGAATTAAAGAAAGTTGGCGGCAGTGTGGAAAATTGTTATTCTGTTGAATTAAATGACGCAATAGATATTTCTAAGAAATTCAATGTTGCACTACATCCAAATTATATTTATTATTGGAATCAGATTGATTATAAAATGTTTTTGGGATTGGTTGATTGGTTTCAGCATTCTCGGATTAATGAGGGGAAGTTGCTTTTTCCATATAATAAAACAGAGAAGGAAAGATTTCCTGTTGGGAAGAGGGGGTTGGAGTTGTTGGGGGTTGTTCATGAGGTTGGTATTGAGAATGTTATTTTAGATGAGGTTAATACTCAGGCGTTGTTAATTAATTTAGGATTTGAGCCAGATTATTCTGGAGAGTTGCAAATTGATTTTGATTTTCGAAAGGAAAAGGATGTTTTGAAAGTTGTAAATAAATTAAGCAAGTTTAAGATTAGAAATAAGGCAGGAGATTTTATTGGGACGAGAATGGGGAGGCCTGAAAAGGCGAAGTTGAGAAAGTTGATTGGGAGTCCGAATGTTTTGTTTCCTGTGGGGGTGGAGGGGGGAAGGTTGAGAAGTGTTAATGCGGCTGTTGAAGTTGGGAGTGTGAAATCTAATTTTCCATTTTATTATTGTGAGAAATGCAAGAGAGAAACGATTTATCGAACTTGTGAATGTTGTGGAGATAAAACAAAACAAAAGTATTTTTGCAGAATTTGCAATCATGCGCTTGATGGCGAGGTATGCAAGATTCATGAAAAAGGAAATACATTTAAGAATGTTAAAATTGATATGAAACATTATTTTGATTCTGCGAGGCAGAAATTGGGGCTTGGGAAATATCAAGTTCCTGAGTTGATTAAGGGTGTTCGTGGGACGAGTTCTGGGGGGCATAATATGGAGAATTTGATTAAGGGGATTTTGAGGGCAAAGCATAATTTACGGGTTAATAAAGATGGGACGATTCGGTATGATATGACTGAGCTGCCGATTAGTCATTTTAAGCCAAAAGAGATTGAGGTTAGTGTTTCTAAGTTGAAAGAGTTAGGTTATGATAAAGATTATTTGGGCAAGGAATTGGTTAATGAGAATCAGATTTTGGAATTAAAACCGCATGATGTTATTCTTCCGTGCAATGAGATTGCAGGTGATGAAAAAGCCGACGATGTTTTTATTAATGCTACGAAGTTTATTGATGAATTGCTTGAGAAATTTTATGGGTTGCCGAGGTTTCATAATATTAAAACAAGGGATGAGTTGGTTGGGACTTTGGGGGTTTGCATGGCTCCGCATAATTGTGCAGGGGTTATTTGCAGGTTTATTGGATTTTCAAAAGTGCAGGGATTGTATGCAAGTGCATATATGCATGCGGCTATTAGGCGTGACTGTGATGGCGATGAGGCTGCTTTGATGTTGTTGTCTGATGTGTTGATTAATTTTTCAAGGAAATTTCTTCCTGCTCACAGGGGGGGGACTCAGGATGCTCCTTTGGTTTTGAATGGAAGGATTTATGCTCGGGAAGTTGACGACCAGATTTTGGATTTTGAATTAGTTGATAGTTATCCTCTCGAATTATATGAAAAAGCAGAGCAAGAGTTGCATTCTGGCGAGGTTGAGATTGAAATGGTTAAACAGAGGATTGGAAGGGGCGAGGACCCTTATGTGGGGACTGGTTTTACTCATGATATTGATAATTTTAATAGTGGTGCTTTGTGCAGTAACTATAAAATTCTTCCGACAATGCGGGAAAAAGTTGCTGCACAAATGGAATTGTGCATAAAGCTGAGGAGTGTTGACCAGGGAGATGTTGCGAGGTTGATTATTGACAGGCATTTTATGAGGGATTTGAAGGGAAATTTGAGGAAGTTTTCGCAGCAGAAGTTTAGGTGCGGCAAGTGCAATGAAAGTTTCAGGAGGGTTCCGTTGTCAGGCAAATGCACGAAATGCAATGGGAAGATTATTTTTACAATTTCTTACGGGAGCATTGTTAAATATTTAGAGCCGGCTTTAGAGCTTACTAGGAATTATGATGTTCCGAGATATATTATTCAGGATTTAGAATTAACAAAAAGGTATATTCAAAGTATTTTTGGTAAAGATAATGAGAAGCAGGTTGGACTTTCTGAATTTATTTAATTTGTTTTTCTGACTCCTCGTCTTAAGAGGCAAGGTTTCGGGTAATGAAAGGCAGGTTGGGTTGGAGGGGGTTATGTATTTTCATACAAAACATTTATAAATTCTTTTTGTTATATTATATAAAGATGGTGAACAAAATAGTTTTGGAATATTTGAGAGTTAATCGGGGGAATTATAATCTTGGGGCGTTGAAAAAGAAAATTCTTTCTTCAGGACATACACAAAAAGATATTGACGATGCCTTGGTTCAGTTAGATTTGGACTCTAAAAAAAATGTTCCGAGTGTTTCTGCGACGATAAATAAAATTAATAAAACAAATATTGTTGAGGAGAAACCTGTGGCGATAGCAGGGAATGTTCAAAAGAATAGTGCAATAAATATGCCTGTTCCCAAAAAATCTAAGAAATGGTTGTGGATAATAATTATTATCAGTTTGTTAGTTTTGATTGGTGTTGGTTTTTCTGTTTGGCATTTTTTATTGAAATAGCTTAAATGTATTTTTGATTATAGTTTAATTTAAAAATAAGAGAATTTCTTATTTAAGATGTTAGGTGGAATTTTTGGAAAAGGGAATAATTATTCGGACAAGAAGAGTTGGGAAATCCGAGATGTATAAATTGAATTTGGAGAATCCTATTGCCCAGAATTTTTTAAAGTTTGCTTGGTTTTTGACAAAGCAAGATTTAGGAGTAGGAGAGATAAATGAGCATCAGAATAATTTTGTTGATGGAAATAAGGTTGCCGTGTAGTTTTTTAATTTTTTGTTAGATAATATAAACAAAAAAATTAAAATAATGCCTTTAATCTAATAAGGATCTATGAGTACATCTTTAGCACCAATTAATGGAAGATTTGAAGCTACATCCTTAATTGATTCTTCTAATCCTTTGGCAGTCTCTTTAACTTCTTGAGGTAGGGATATTGCTTTTGATTGGTATCCAAGGGAAATTAATACATTAAGAACTGAAACAGGGTTATCTTCTCTAAAATCTGCATACTGCACTTTCCCCTCTATGTCTACAGAGGGAATCTCTTCATAAACAGGTATTTTTTTCCCCCTTCTAAATATGCCTACCTTTATTGTTTTAATCCCTGTCTTTTCATAATCTTTAACACAGAGGAACATCCTTTCACTTTTGTTAGGAGTCCTACAGCCACTATTAGTAACTATTGCATTAAGATTTAATGAGAATTTATTTGGTTCTGAGACCCACAATTCATTATCATTATTACGAGTTATTATAAAATCTTTTTCTTTTAAACTTTTTTCAATATTGTCAACAAGATTTTTTTTTAAACCCTTTAAATCATAGTTCTTAAGAATATGAAATCCTGAGTAAATGCCTCCAGATTCAAATCGTTCTCCTTGAGATACAAAAGGTTTTAATTCACTAGTGCCCCTAATTGTTTTAAAATATATTATTTCCATCTTAATTACTTTAAATATTGCTCCTTATAAATCTTTATGTTTTGATACTACTTTATAATTATTACTTAATGAACTAATATTTAATTTCTAAACTTTCTTTATAATAGTGGATTGTGTTTAAATTAACCTCTTGGGAAATAATCTTTAAAGCAAATAAAACAAAATTGTTGGAAACAGGAACGAGCTTATTACATTTGTATTTATAATAAAAGTAATATTAATTAATATTAATTTTAGCCGGAATTAAATCAAAAAGTATAATCTGAAAGATAAAAGGATTACTATTTTATAGTGATGAACTACAATAATCTTTAAATATCGAAAATGGACTTGTTTTGGAGTTAAATAAAATAATTAATAAATCTTAAAATGTCGGATAAATATAAATCTTTTAAATATCTATGTGGTGCATCTTTATTTACAATAACATTAGTTGTTGGAGGGGTGTTTGCATGGGGTTTTTTGAGCCCAAAGTTTAAAGAGGAAACAAAGCGATATGACTTAAGGGTAGAGCAAATGATTCAAAACTCTGAAAGGGCAACAACATTAGTTGATAGGTGTATGGGGAAGGCCGCAGGTTCTGATAATATTTTAAGTAGAGAAGAAGGGATAAAGATGGCCAAATCACTTGGCTATGAGGGTTCAGGATTACCTGAAGAATATGTTATTTTAAGAACCCATAAAAATCTAAGTGAAGGAAAAATAGATGAAGGGGGCTTATATTTAGGTTATAGTGAAACCCATAGTGATTGGTTTGGAATAATTAGACATTATAGAGAAAAAAGAAATATTCAGATAAGTAAAATGGAAGAATATTTAAATTCTCAAGATTAAATTTATTATTTAAGTTAATAAAAAATCGCTTTCTAAAATATATAAAACAAAATTGTTGGGACCAACAAACAACCCATTAAATGCATTCTTCTAATTCCTAAAAAAATTGTTGAGATTCCTAATGAGGCAGAGATTGTAAAAACTAAAAGCCCGAGTAATCCTGTGAAATAAATTGTGATGATTGTTAAAATTGCGAGGATGATTATTGAGAGTTTTGAGTAATTGAATTTGTGGATTCTTTTTGCTGTGAATTTTGCTATTTGGATTGTTATGAAAAATGCGATTATTCCTGAGATGATTATTGTTAAAATTATGTAGAACAACTTATTTTTTGTTAGTTCAGGCAGGATTTCTGCGATTGCAACTGCTGCACCGGTTCTGGTTTTTTGGATTGAGTAGAGGGCGATAAATGATAAGCCCATGACGATTGTGTTTATTGCACCTAAAAGAAATAAAAATTCTCTTTGGTCTAAATCTCCTGCGACATTGCTTCCGATTACTGCTGCCTGGGCACTTCCGAGTCCTGGGAGAAAAGAAGTTAGGGGGGCTGCGATTATTGAAGATAAACTTGCTTTAAGAAAAGATTTACTTCTTAATTTTACTTTTTTGAGTTTTGTTAATTTTTGTTTTGGGATTTTGGTTTTTTGTTTTATGCTTAGGATAATGTTGCTTGCTCCAAATAATCCTGTTAAAAGCGGGAGAAGGGGTTGATTTAAATTTAAATTAAGTGTTGCGATTCCTAAAAAGCCAGCTAAAAGAAAAATGATTAATGCCCAGAGTTTTTTTTGTTTTTCAGTGGAAATTAAATATATTGATGTGAGTATTAAAATTAGGGGCATTATTTTTAAAACATAGGGGTAGATTTTTGGAAGTATGTAAATGAAAATTGGGGCAAAAACGAGAATGATGATTAATGCGGTTAAACTTCCTCTTAATGTCAGGATTATTGCATGATAGGCGCGTCCTTTCAATAATAGTTTGTGCCCTGGAAGAACTGAAAGAACAGAGTCTTCGTCAGGGGCGCCTAAAAAAATCGAAGGAATGAAATCTACAAATGTGTGGGTGATTGCCATGGCTGTTATGAAAATTATTAGGGTTAGTGGAGAGGTTATGTTAAGTAGCGATGAAGATATTGAAAGAAGAAGAATTGCTATGAGGTTGATATGGATTCCTGGGATGAGTCCGGTGATTGTTCCTGCGAGGATTCCGAGAGCGAGTGCGAGGATAAGGTAAAATATCATAAATGTAAAAGATTGTTAAAATATATAAATAAGCTTTTCTTTTTCTATGAATGAAAAAAGAGAAATATAGGATTAGGAAATATCGGAAATGTCCTTTTGAAACTTATGAGCCGGAAAAAAGGATTGAACTTAGAAAAGAGCAGGCTGTTCCGATTTTGGTTAGGATTGGACAGAAGTTTTTATTTTTGGGTGGAATGATTGGCTTATTTTTGTCTGGATTAATAATTAGTGTTAAAAGTTTTTTTAAAATTAAGAAAAAGATTAAAAGAAATATTTTGAAAGAAAAAGTTGTTGAGTTTAGAATCAAGAGATAGATATTTTATTTGCCTGAATTTGCAGATTGTTTTTGTATTCTGTTAGTTTGCCGATGACAATGAGATTTTGAGAGTTTGTTAAATTCAAAATCTGATTTGTGGTTATATCTATTTTTCCTGTTCCATCTTTTATTGAAATAACCTGAAAGTTTGAATCTTTGTAGGTTTTAATATTTGTAATTTGTCCCTGAACTTTGATATTTTTATTTAGTTGTTTGTCAGTGATTTTATCTATTGAAATTAGTTTTGGTTCCTGGATGTTTGCTAAAAATAAAAGTGTTAAAATTCCAATTAATGAAATAATTAGAGATATTTTTAGCAGGGTTTTTTGATTTGGGTTCATTGGTTTTTGAAAGAAGAAGGTTTATTAAAAATTTTGGTGGTATTGTTTTTTTGCCTGAGATTCTTATGAATTCTATTACATGTTTCTTTTTAAAGTTAGTTTGTTTTATGTGATTATGAATATTGGAATTCACTCAAAGGAAGAAATTGTAAAAAAGATTGAGGAAGAAATTGATTTAATTAAGGGTAAAATTGAAGGGAATCAGGGGGGGATTATTATGTGTTCTAGAAATTTTATAACTAAAAGGGCTGAGGGGGTTGCGCATCCAGCAGGGCATTGTTTTCATGTTGAGGCAGGAATTATTTCAGGAGAAATTGAGGTTAGGGATTTAAATGATGTTTTCCCTGAGAGCATTAGAACGTTTGGGTTAATGAATTCTATGGATATGATGAATCTTGGTTATAATTATTCTTGTGAAATTATTATTCCGGTTAAGACAAAACTAACAACAGATTCTTTTTCTTCTGATTTTAAATTTAATTTAGAAGATTTAGAAAAATCTGAGGAACAAGGAAATATTGGATTTGCAAAATTAGAATTAATTAAAGAGGGTGGATGGAGTTTTAGTGAAATGTATCCTAAGTTAGATAAATTAGATTTGGTGATTGGTGATGAAGTTAAGGGTTTTATGAATAATATTCATCATCCTCGCGAAGTGCAGGATTTTTTTAAGTTATTTAATAAAGGTGAAATTAAGAAAAGAATAGCGACAGCATATTATGGAAAAAGAGAAACTCTTGCGAATATTTTGGTTCGGGAGGTTGCTAAATTGGGCATGTTGGATAGTAAAATACAGGGAATTGAAAAAGATGTTTTGAAAGCAAAAAGAATAAGGGATTCGGATTGCGGGGATTTTTTTTATACCTGGACTCCAGAATATCTTGGAGAAGAAGTTCATAGGTATTTAGATTATGCTGGAAAAACAGGGAGATTAATTAAGGGAATTAAAGAAAGTTTAAGGGAGGGGGATAAAATCAAATTAATTGAGCATCCTTTTTTTGATATGCGTGTTTTAGGTATTCCTCGGAATGTTAACCCAGAGGATTATTTAAAACATTTAAATGAAAAATGTTTGCCTGAAATTGAAACAAGATTGGAAAAAATAAATTCTTATTTAATTGGTGAGAAAAAAAGAGCTGGTGGTTAGTCTGTTATGAATTCTACAATGTCTTTGTCTTTTACAATGTGCTTTAAACCGATTTTTTGATTTGGAAATTTACAGGAGGGTCCTGTTATTTTCGCGAATTTGACTTTTTTTGAATATCCATGAAGGATTTTTTCTGCAACTTCTTTTAATGTTGGGTTGGGTGGGAGAATGATTGGGATTTTATCTGCTTTTTTCCCAGAATGTTTTGTGTAAATTCTTATTTTGTCAAATGAATCAAAAATTTTATCTTTTAATTCTTTTAATCCTTCGTCGGTGTTTGTTGAAACAAGAACAAAATTATGGCGTTTGGATTTGAGTGTTTCCTTAATTTTTCTTTTTGTGTTTTCATCATATAAATCAATTTTATTGAAGATGATTATTTTTTTGGATGTTTTGTTCTTTTTTATTGTTTCGAGAATGGGTTTTATTTCATGGAGTTTCTCAACCACAATTAATATTGTGTCTGTGTTATTGACGATTCCCTGTTCAAAATTTTCACTTGCGATTGGGGGGAGGTCTATTATCTGGATATTGCATCCATTATAATTTAAAGTTCCTATTTTTGGTTGAGAGGTTGTAAAACCATAACTGGCTATTTTTGGATTTGCATTTGTTATTGATTTTAAAATTGAGGATTTCCCAGAATTAGTCAGCCCCAAAAGAACTGCCTGCATATCTTGTTTTTTAATTCCTTGTGATGGGCCATGCCCTTTTTTTGAACCTAATTTTTTATCTTTAATTATTTTTTCCTTTAATTTTTTAATTTTTAATCTTATATCTCCCCTGAATTTTTCAGAACCCTTGTGGGCAGGAGCAGTTCTCAACATTTTTTCTAAACTTTTAAGTCTTTCTGTATCTGTTTGTGCTTTATGGTATTCTGTTTCTGCATTAATATATTCATAAGTTGGATTAATTGGCATGGATTAATTAGGTTGTAGATGTTTAAATATTTTGTTAAGGAGATTAGTGAGATTGTTTTATAGATTAAATTTATTGGTAAGATTTAAATAAGGGATTTTTATCTTTAGGTTATGGTTAAAAAATGTGCGGTGTTATTTAGTGGGGGAAAAGATTCGTGTTTAGCTTTGCATATTGCTCTAGAAAAAGGATATGATATTAAGTATTTGTTGAGTATTGTTCCGAAGAATTTTGATAGTTTTATGTTTCATAAACCTTATTTGAATTTAGTTGAAAAGCAAGCTGAAATGTTAGATATTGATTTAATTATTGGGGGGAGCGAGGGTGTTGAAGAAAAAGAACTTAAAGATTTAATGGGGTTGATTGAAAAAGTTAAAGATAATGTTGATATGATAGTTGTTGGAGGGATTGCTTCAAATTATCAGGGAGAGAGAATTAAGAAGATTTGTTCTGAACTTGGTTTGGAATTTTATGCCCCGCTTTGGGATTTGAAGGGCGATGATGTTTGGAAAAAATTATTAAAAGAGAATTTTAAGGTTATTTTAACTAAGGTAAGTTGCGACGGATTTGGCAAAGAATGGTTGGGGGAGATTATTGATAATGAAAAATTAAAAGATTTAAAAAAATTAAGTGAGAAGCATAAATTTAGAATTGATTTTGAAGGTGGCGAGGCAGAGAGTGCTGTTTTGGGGATGCCTGAATTTGAAAAAGATATAAAAATTAAGTTTAATGTTAAAAGCGACGGAGAACACAGACATTTTATTAGTGATTTAGAAGTTGTTGATTGATAAATTTCTTTTGTTTGGGAAGTTTATTTTAATTTTTTTGCATTTCTTTTTGGGGATAGGTTTATTAATTAATTTTTCTTTTTGATTGCATGAAAAAAGTTGAGTTTTATCGTAAGAAATTAGATAATGGGATTACTGTTTTGTTTGAAAAAAGAAAAGGGCCTGTTGTGTCTGTTGCGACCACTGTTAAATTTGGGGCCCAGTATGAAAGTGTTAAGATAAAAGGGATTTCGCATTTTATTGAACATTTGGTTTTTAAGGGGACTAAAAATCGGAGTGTCGAGGAGATTCCTCGGGAAATTGAGGGGAAGGGAGGGATTTTGAATGCATTTACAGGAGAAGAAATAACAAGTTACTGGAATAAAATGCCTGCGAAACATTTTGAATTGGGTGCAGATATTTCTCGGGATTTGGTTTTAAATCCATTGTTTGAAAAAGAAGCTTTGGAAAGAGAGAGAAAGGTAATTTTAGAAGAAATTAAAATGTATCATGATAATCCAAGCACACATGTTTTTGAAAAAATAAAAGAAATGCTTTATGGTTTTCCTTTTGGAATGTCTATTGCTGGAACTCACGAGACTGTGGCAGGTTTGTCGAGGGAAAAAGTTGTTGATTTATTTAATTCTATTTATTCAACAAATAATTTTATTTTTAGTGTTGTTGGCAATACAAATTGGGATTTGGTTTTAGAACAAGCTAAAAAATTTCCGAAGATTAGTAAAAAAATTAATTCTATTCCAATAATTGAAAAGAGTGGGGAATTGATAGAGAAGAGAAAGGGAATTGACCAGGCACACGAGGTTTTAGGTTTTCATATGCCCAAGTTAAATGATAAAAATAGGTATGCTGCAGAAATTTTTGATTCTATTTTGGGTGGAGGGATGAGTAGCAGATTGTTTCAGGAAGTTAGAGAAAAAAGAGGTTTGTGTTATGCAATTAAAAGTGTTTTAGAACAATCAAAAGATTATGCATATGAAATTATTTATGTGGGAACAGTTAAAGAGAAAGTTAGTGAAATTAAGAAAATTGTTTTGAAGGAAATTAAAAAAATGAGTGAATTAAATCAAAAAGATTTTGATGGGGCTAAGGAAAGGTTGATTGGATTGAGGCAGATTAGCAAGGAGAAGTGTGATTCAACAATGATAGAGCTTTTGCAAGGGGAGATTGGGGGAGATGCTGAAGAATATTATAAATATGAGGATAGAATTAATTCGGTTAAATTAAAAGAGGTCCAAGAACTTTCTAAATTAAAAGGTTATAGCTTTGTTGCTCTTGTTCCTAATTAATTTGTAACTAAAATAAATAAAAATAAAAAATAAGTTTAGATTTTTCCGATTAATCTGCCGACACCAATAACAAGAACAGCCAGTGCAATTATCCAGTTTGCGATTGTTCCTACTAATGCATCAACTCCAATTAAAGGCAATATTAAAACTATACCAATAATTGTTATAAGTATTTCTGCGATTTTCATTGTTTTACCTCCTTTTTCTTAATATTTATAAGAAAAAGCTATTTAAATAAGTTTTTGTTTTGAGTTTTATGCAATTGATTAGAATTAAATTGACAAACTCGGAGGGGAAATCTGAGGGATGTGAAAAGGCGCCTGTGAAAGTTTTGAAAGCTTTGAGGGAAATAAAGAGTAAAGAGAATGGGGAAGTTATTGAATTTGATAAATTGAACCTGGAAGAAATTCATGTTGATTTGGAAAATTTAGAAGAGGCAAATAACTTAATTTATAAAAACAGCGAGGAGGTTTTTTATAAAAATGAAAAAGTGTTTTTTGTCGGGGGCGATGGTTGCATAAGTTATTCGATTGTTAAGGCATTTGATAAGGTCGAGGAAAATCCTCTGTTGATTGTTTTTGATGCTCATGCAGATTGCGAGGAAGATGAGAGATTTGCGACGAATCGGAATTGGTTGAGAAAATTAATTGAAGGAGGATTTAATCCAAGGAATGTTATTTTAATTTCTGCCAGGAATTTGCTGGAAGAAGAAGTTGAGTTTTTGAAGTCGCACGGGATTTTGTGGATTAAGATGGATGTAATTCAAGAGGATGTGGAAAATATTTGCGATTTGGTTATGGAAAGGGCGCAGACAGCGAGTGGGTTTTATATTAGTGTTGATATGGATTGTGTTAGTCCGGGTTTTGCTCCAGGTGTTAGTTGTTTAGATGCAGGCGGATTATCTGACAGAGATTTAATTTATTTTATTAAAAGATTGAAGTTACTGGATAATTTTCGGGGAGGAGATATTGTTGAAATTAATCCAGATAAAGATGTTAATGAAATGACTGTTAAGCTGGGTGCGAGATTATTGGGTGAGATGATTTGAAACTTGAAAAATATAATTTAAAAAGTTAAACAGGTTTTAAGTAATTGTTGTTTTGCAATGATTATTTTTTAGTGTGATTTTATTTATAAGTTTTTGATTATAAATTATATTTTGATGGAAATTGAAAAATATCTGTTAAAAATTCCAAGTGATTTTTCTTTAGAAAGATTTGTTAATATTTACGTCGAGGAATGTTTTAATGCTGCAAAATCAATCCCGCAGGTTCATAAATTTTATAACGAGGTTTATAGAAATGTTGCTAAGGCCTGTGGGTTGAATCTGGAAACTGTCGAATATCTTCATTATTATATTGATTTAGAATTATTTAAAAATAAATGTTTTTTAGAGGTGATTGACATGAAAAATTTTCAACCGAATTTTATTATTTTAGGTCGGCGGGAGGAGGAATTATCTTCTTATGATGTTGCATCTAATACTTTAAATAATTGGGGAGATTATTTGAATGCGAGGGTTAATTATCTAAAAGTTCTTTAAAATTTTTAGATTTTATTTTTAAAATTTTTTTTAATTCTTCTTCCTCTGCATTTATTGTGTTTTTTATTGTTTTGAATTTTTCAAGAAGTTTTTTTGCAGTTATTGGTCCAATGTTTGGAAAAGATTCCAGAATATATTGTTTTTGTTCTTTGATTGTTTTTGGAATTCTTGAATGAAAAGAGGGTTGGATTGGTTTTTTTAATTGTTGTTTTGCGAGGGTGATTAGGTATTGGGCCGTGTCTTCATAATTTTGAGTCATGATTATTGGAATATTGTGGTTCAGAGATATTGAAAGAATAAAGCCTCGGATTGCATTTGGATTTAGTTTTGTTTCTTTTGAATATAATTCTTGTTCGTCAATTCCCTCGACGATGATTAGGTTTTGCTTGTATTTTTGTAGTTGTTTTAATTGCTCTATGAGGCGTTTATTAATCATAGAGGAAATGAAATCCTGAACAGTTTTTCTTTCAATTGCTGTTTCCCCAATAAGATAATCTGCAATTTTTAGTGATTTAATTTGCAAGTCAATATTCTTGTTTGATTTTAATTCTGCGAGAACCAGTGAATTTTTTTCATGAATGTCTGCGATTATTTTTGCGATTTGCTTTGGCTTTGATTTTCTTTATTTTTTGTTGAAAATATCGTGGAACATTTTTTGTTTAAAATAATTTTTTCTGAGTGTTTTTCTTTTTTGGTTCTATTGATTTATTGTTATCTAAATCTTTCTTTATGTTTTCAATTGCCTTGTGCATTCTTTTTTCTTTTGCAATAGAGGTATAATAAAAAACTTCATCCAAGGTTTCTTTTGTTATTAATATGATGACTTTTCCCTTCATTAATCTTGCTGTTCTTCCTCTTCGCTGGATTGAACGAATTGCCGAGGGAATTGGCTCGTAGAAAATTATTGAATTAACTTCTGGAATATCCAACCCTTCTTCGGCAATCGAGGTTGCACAAAGTATATTTGTTTTGCCCTGTTTGAATTCTTCTATAACTTCCTGTTGTTCTTTTTGAGATAATCCAGAGTCTGCTTTTTTTGTTTGCCCAACAAAAACCTTTGCATTTATGTTTGGAATTTTGTTAAGTTCCTTGCAAATTTTTATCACGCTGTCTCTGTATTGAGAAAAAATAATTGTTTTGTTTTTTGGGTTTTGTTTTATTGATTCTTCTATTAAATCTATAAGCTGAAGAAGTTTTGGATGCTCTATATTTTTTGAGATTAGTTCTGTTAGTTTGATATATGCCTGATTGAATTCTGGTCTTTTTATGATTTGCTTGACGGCTTTTGATTTGTTTTCTCTTGCTTGTTCAAATATTGTTTTGATGTAATTATTGGCTGTGTGGAGTGTTTGGGTTTCTAAAAGTTCTATTAGGTGAGAGAGTTTTATTGCCTGTGTGCAGGCAGTTACTGCTGCGAAAGCATTAAAGTTTTTATTTCCTGAAGAAATTGATTTCATTAACCGTCCCTGAACTTCTAAAAGCGAGATTTTATTTGCAGGTCTGAAAAGGACTTTCCTGTTTTTTAATTCTTCAACTTTTCTTTTGTAGATTGTTTTAATTAAGTCATTTATTTCTTTAAACTCTTTTGGGAATTCTAATTTGATTATGTCAAATTTTACTTCTTGAAGATATTCTTTAACATCGTCGCTGTCTCTTGTTCTTAATTCAATTGTTTCAATTCCGAGATTTTGCGCAATTTGTTTTATTGTTTTAGTATCTGTTCCCGGAGATGCAGTAAGCCCTAAAATTTGAGGATTATCTGCCTGTTCCTTATATTTTTCTGCAACAAAAGTGTAGGCATAATTTTTGAGGCACCTGTGGCATTCGTCTTCAACTAAAAAAGATACATTGGATAAATCATAAAGATTTTTTTTTAAATCATTTCCAATACATTGCGGTGTTGAGAAAATTATGTCTGTTCTTTCCCAGAGTTCTTTTCTTTTTTTTGCATTAATTTTTCCTGTGAATAAAGTTAATTCTGCAAATAATTCTGGAAGGTATTTTTGAAAATATTTTAAGTGCTGTTCGGCTAAGGGCCTTGTGGGTGCAAGGAAAAGTGTTTTTGTATTTGGGTGTTTTTTTTGAGTGTAGATAGATAACATTAATGCGATAAGTGTTTTTCCTATTCCTGTCGGGAGGATTACAAGGCAGTTTTTATCTTTGCAATTTTCATAAATGTCCTGCTGGTATTTTCTTGGTTTTATTGCTGAAAGAGTTTTGTGAGGCATTTTAGTTTTAAGAAGCAGGGATTTATAATTTTAATGTTATTGATTTGAGTTTTGATAAGAAGTTCAATCCCTTAATTGTCTGCCTTGCTCTTTGGATAAATAAATTATTTTTAAACAGCGAAAATCTTATATAGTGAATGGAATTTACTTATTCAGAGCATTGGGAAAGGAAAAGGAAATATAGGAAAGATATTACAGATGATTGTTTTGAATATGCTATCCAAAACTCTAATGCATTAAAAGACAAGCATTGGGAAGATGCACTTAATGCTATTTGCAGAATTCCGCCTTTAGGGAGGATATTAAAAATTGTATACAGAAAAGAAAAATCAAAAATAAAAATAATAACTGCTTTTTGGCTTGATTAATAAAATGGTAGAATGGTATGATAAGGAAGAAGATATATTGAATATAGAAATAAATAGCGGAGAATATTGGAAGAGTATAGAATTACCTAATGGTGTGGTTATTGATTTGGATAAAAACGGAAAAATAAAAGCTATTGAAATTTTAAAGGCGAGCAAAGTCTTTTTAGGTGATGCTAAGAAAGTTATAGAAGTTGTTTGATTTCGAATTATTCAAATAAGGGTTTAATTTATACTTCTATGGAAGTATAGGTAAGTATGGGGGAATATGGGGGTGTAGGGGGATTTATGAGGATTTATAAAGATTTATTTAGAAGTATTTAAATAATCTCTTTTTTTAAGGTATTTATGAAAAAAAAGGTAACTCTCAGTATTGACTTTAAAATCTATTCGGATTTCCAGAAATTTTGCGAGAAAAACGCGATTATGCTTTCTAAAAAAGTTGAATTAATTATGAAGGGTATTATGCAGGATAATAAAGATATTAAAGCTGTGGTGAGAGATAAAATAGGTGTAAAAAATGGGTAAATCAGGGAAGTTTAAGTTTGCTGTATTTGCAATTTTGATTTTAGTATTGGTTTTTTCAGTTTTTTATTTAATTAGTTTTATGGGGGATTCTGGTGATTCGAAATTAGGTATTTCTGGGAATGTGATTTATGGTGTTGCAACAGGGACATATAATTCTCTGGCGAAGATTGTAGGGTTTGTTGTTGAAGCCCCTGCTGAAGAAGTTGAAGAAGTTGAAGAAGAAAAAGAAGAGAAGAAAGATAAAGAAAAACAAGCACCCTCAGGTGTACCTCCTGCTGGAGGCAAGCAAAATTTAACAGAAGAAATTATTGATGAAACAGAGCAAACAAATTTGACAGATGTGAATGATACAAAGGTTACAGAAATTATTAATGAAACTGGAGAGCTTGAAGAAATAAATGATACTTTAACTAATGTTACAGATGTTGTTGCGAATTTGACAGAGGAGAATTTGACAGAGGTGAATATCAGCGAGGGTCTTGAGCAAGATATTGTTAGTGAAGCAGATGTTAATATTTCTGTTAAGCAATATAGGGCTGTTATTAATCGGCCTGTTAAGTGGCTGAAAATAATTAGTGTTAAAAATAAAACAAATATTGAAGAAAGTAATTTGAGTGTGGAGATTCCGAAACAATCTGAAAATATAACTGTTAAAACTGGCGAGGAAGTTCAAGAGGCATTGCAAGATGTGGAAGAATATGGGGATTTAATTGAGAGTGTAGGTAGAGAGGATTTGGTTTCTGAAATTGATGAAACTGCTTTGATTAGTTCTATAACTGGAAATATAATTAAAGGGAGTTCAATGAATTCAATAACTGGAAATGTTGCCTTGGATATAAGCAATAGGAAAAATGTGTTTGCGAAATTTTGGGGTTTTGTGAAATCAATTACAATAACTGGGCATGTTATTGAAGAGAGTGAATTAGATGAGGAGATTATTGAAACAGAAGATAGCAAGGTGATTGATGTTGGAGAGATAATTAATCAGACAGGTAGTGAGGATGTTGCGATTGAATATTATACAGAGGCACCGATTGCAAATGAGACAAATGTTTCTGCAGGGACTAAAAGAATTATTGTGAGTGCTGACGATGATTTGAATTATAGCGAGATTTTGGCTTATACTTTGCTGGACAAACCTGTTCCTATGGGCGAGTTAGGGAATTTGAAATTGTATTGGTATGCGTCTGTTGAGGATGCTGTGAAATATGGTTATGTTAATGTAACAAATGCAAGTGTGTTAAATATTAGTGAAATTAATTTGACTGAGATTGATGAAATAAATGTGACTGAAGAAGCACCTTCGGGCGTGGCTCCTACTGGAGGCATAATTAATGAAACAGATGATGAAATTGAAATGGAAGAAGAAGATGAAGATGTTGAAGAAGATGAGGTTGAATTAGTTAATGATAGTGAGGCGGTTAATGAAAGCGAGGAAGTTAATGAAATTGAAATTGGAATTGTGGGGGGTGGGGTGGAAGAAGTAGCACCCTCGGGTGTACCCTCTGCAGAGGGCAAAGAAATTGAAGAAGAAGTCGAAGAACAAGAAATTGAAGAAGAAATTGAGGAAGAAGTAGAGGAACAAGAAGTAGAAGAAGTAGAAGTTGAAGAAGAAGAGCAAGAAGATGTTGAAGAAGAGATTGAAATTGGAATAACTGGCAGTATTATAAAAAGCATAAGGAATGCTGTAAGAATTACAGGCAGGATTACCGGTAATATAATTAAGGGGGTGGTGGGGGTAACTGCAAAAGTTATTGGTGTGGATTTTGGGGAGGATGATATTGAGATAAATAAGTCAGAAGATAAAGACAAAGACAAGGATAAAGACAAGAAAGACAAAGATAATGATGGTGAATTAATCTTGCTTGATAATCAAACAACAACTAATCAGACACAAATTCCTGCAAACCAATCAGATGATTCATCTGCTCAACCTAATAATTTGTCTGATATTGAGGATGATATTGGCGAGCAGAATGCGAGTCTGTTTAATGAAACAACAATCCAGCAACAAGTTAATGATTTACTGAACATCACAAAAACTCCGACACCAGAAGG
This sequence comes from archaeon, assembly GCA_030636025.1. Classification (GTDB taxonomy): domain Archaea; phylum Nanobdellota; class Nanobdellia; order Pacearchaeales; family GW2011-AR1; genus ARS1285. Next base: position 47,961 of record DAOVXQ010000005.1, on the reverse strand, counting down.
GATTAAAATTGAAGTAAATTATACTGGTTATGATTTTGATGGCGACGGTTATGTTGATTATATTGAATGGGTTGTGCCGCATTTGAGTGTTCAGACTTATGAGATAACAGTGTTAGGTGATGAGAGTGTTTTGAGCACAGGGAATATAACTATTGAGAATAATACATATTCGCATTTGACTGTTGATGATGGAGATAGTGATGATGTTTATTTAGAGTTTGATGGGGATGGGGATTATGTTGAGACATCAGAAACAGAAACCTATAACTTTAATGGTTCAACAGTTACAGTCTCTATGTGGGTAAATCCAAATGATTTAGGTGATATTCCTGGACTTTGGTCAATAGAAGATCTAACTGGGGGGAATGAATATATGAAGGCTCAGTCAAGTAGTACTAATATGGATGGTTTTATTTATGATGGTGTTGATCTTCCCCAATGGGATATAAATTTACTTACTAATTTACAAATAGGTGTTTGGGATCATCTAGTTTGGGTAATTAGCTTTAATTCATCTTCTAATTGGAATGTAACTGGTTATCAAAATGGGATATTTGCTGGTTCAGATGCGGGTAATGAAGTAATTAGTTTCACTGGAGATTTTGCAGTTCTAATAGGTAAAAATAATAATATGGATGCTAATTCCTCAATCGATTCTGTCCGTATCTATAATACTTCTTTGAATCAGGCAAATATTACAGAAATCTACAATTCAGGGAGGGGGGCGAATAGTTCTTTGGTTAGTGATGGTTTGGTTGGGTTGTGGGAGTTTGACGAGGGGGCAGGGACAAATGCAACTGATTCGAGCGGGGAAGGGAATGACGGGACATTAAACGGGGACACTAAATACAACAGCTGGGGCTTGGGAGATAACTTGGTTTTATACATGCCGTCCGATGTCAATGATACAGAGAGCAATATAACTTATGATTTTTCAAAAGAAGATAATGACGGGACTGTAACTGGAAACCCTGTTTGGAGTTCTGGGGCGGGGGTGTTTGGGGGTGCTTATGAGTTTGATGGGGATGGTGATTATGTTGATTGTGGAACCTCTCTTCAAATGAATACTTCAGATTATACTCTTGGAGCTTGGATAAAAACAAATTCTACTTCTGTAATGAATATTGTTGGATGGCATGATAGTTATCCAATAACATATATCTCTCTTGCTAATGGGGACTTATCATCAAGGATTGGTTATAATTCAACTTTGAACACAGCAACTACATATGCAAGTAGTTTAGATGATGGAAATTGGCATTTAGTAATTGTAACTTTTGATAGGGGGGGAAATATGTTAAAATATATAGATGGAATTTGGGTACAAAATACAGATATTAGCTCTAATAATGGTTTTGATTTATCCTCTACTAAGTTGACTATTGCATCACATGGTGCTGGTGCTGGTGGCAATTATTTCAACGGCTCAATCGACGAGGTGATGATTTTCAACACTTCATTAACTGCTCAACAAGTTAAGGGGTTGTATGAGAATAGTAGTGCGAGGTTTAGGGACGCGGGTGTGCAGACTTTGAAGTTCCAGAATATTACGGCTGGGCAGGATAATATTGAGTTGAGTGCGACATATCAATCTAATGAGGGGAGCAATTTGAGTGCAAGGGCAGGTTATTGGGATGTTTCTTTGGGCTATAATGAAAGTGATTTTGTCGGAGAAGATAGCTTGGTAGGATACTGGCATTTTGATGAAAGCAATTTAAGTAATGGTTCAACTTTAGAGGATTTTTCAGGGCATTGTTATGATAATGAGACAGAGATTTTGAGTTTGGTTGAAGTTGATTGTGGTGATGAATGGGATTATACCCTTTCAGGGCATACCCTAAAGGGCATAACCCACAGGTCACAAGCGAGAACCTGCAACGCAGGCGAGAACCTGCAAGCAGGTGTTGAATATTGTGAAGAAGATGAAGAAGAGAAAGAAGATTTAGTAGGCTTGGTCGTGATGAACAAAGTTTTCAAAGATGATTTTATCTCTTTTAACTTTGAATATGAGGACAAAACTTCCAATTTGGACTCTTTTGTAGTCACTCAATCCATGCCTGAGATTTTTGAAATGTTGAATAGCAGTTTCATCACAGGAAATAATCTGTCTGATTTTTTTATTTATAATAATGGAGAGATTTTTGTCTTTTCTCGAGATTTTATTGATAGTGTTCCTCAATTTATCAGAAAGCTCGAATTTGAAAGTCATTTTAATCCTGATAATTTGTCTAATTCGTCTAAAGTCATTTCAGAGTGCGGTCCTTTTTCAATTTCTTTTAACTCCCTAACAAAAGATTCTTTTAGTTCTAATTCATCAATAGGATACCAATCAATCTTGTCGCAGAATTCTTGGTCTCCCTCAGATAAAGTACTGGTTTTAGAAAATCTTTCAGAAATATTTTGTTTCATTAATTTAACTACGGCTTTAACTAAGAATTCAGAGTCAAACTTTTGTTTAGGATTAATTAGCTCTGCCATTTTGACAGATAATAATGAGAATGAGGATTATTTAAGTTTTTCTGTTGATGATAAGAATAAAAAATGCTATAAAGAAGAGTGGAAGTTGTTTGCTGATTTGAAAGATGATGAGAGAGTTATGACTTTGAATGATGAGACAGGTGAGGGGGAGTGGCAGTTGCCGTCGGAGAGACAGGTTTTTGATAATTTTGGTGAGATGTATAAGATTGTTTTGGATGATGGCAGGGAGTTGGTTGTTAGCGAGGAGCATAGGGTTTATTCTTCAAGCTCGAATAGTTCAATTAGGTCTGCTGTTGTGAATACTTCAATTTCAGATTGTTCTTTGAAGTGTTTATCGTTGGACCAGATTGAGCAGTTAAATTTGAGTGCTGTGGCTAAATATTGTATGTCGTCGGGGTCTGGGCAAATTGAATCAGATTGTTTGAGAAACGATTCTATTTCGGGTTTGGATATTAATGATAGCTTATTTTTGAAAATTAAAAGCACATTAGAAAGTTCTTGCTCAGAACGATGTGTTTTTGATAATATTAGTGATTTATATTTTTCGAATTCTATTAATAAAAATTCTGGTGCGATTAGTTCGAGTTTGTCTGAAAGAAATAACTCTGCTGTTTTTGAATTTTTAATTAGTGCGGAAAATAAAATGTTGGCATCTACAACAAGTTGCATTTATTGCTCCGAGGATGCCTTAAATTTTTTAGATAACTCTTTGTTTAGTTTTCTTCCTAATTCTAATGCGTCTTCTTCGGTGAAGTCGCTGTCTTTGGTAAATTCTTGTAATACTTTTAATTGTGATGCTTTTCGTTCTATCGCTTGTCTGGCTACAGCTGACCAATTTATGATTTGTAATTCATCCATTGTTTTCTTTAATTCTTCTGGAACAGATAATGTTAGTGTTGGCATTTTATTGGATTTGTTTAATGTATTTAATACACATAATACAGGTAATGCACTATTTAAATCTTTTGATTCAAAAGATTTATCTGATTTCTCTTTAGAGCAGGTTACAGAAACTTACTCTCGGTTTGAAAATGGGGATGATGTTTATTTCTTGACGCCTCGGCAAGTACCTTCTGAGGAAGGCAATTCAGAGAATGATGAAGTGAGGGTTAAGAGTATAACTCGGGAGAATTATTCGGGGAAGATTTACGATGTTGATGTGGGGAATGATATTGTTTTGGTGAGAAAGGGAGATGTCGAGGGTGTTTGGTCTGGGAATAGTAATAATGGGACGGTTTATTCAAATGCTTCGGGGGGCGGGGATAGAGATATTTCAAATGCTAATGGGGTTTATAGTCGGGGTGGGGATTTTGATGGGGATGGTGATTGGGTTGATGTTGGGAATGATGAGAGTTTGAATCTCACTGATGGCATGACTCTATTAGTATGGTTGAAATACACAAATACTGGTTTGGGTTCTAATGCTTATATTATCACTAAAAATGAATTTGGTGGCTCGGGTTCTAATCGTGCTTATATTTTACATGCTGACAGCTATGGAAAATTTAGTTTAATTATACATAATTCAAGTGGAACTTCTTTTATTATTGCGCATGATGAAAATTATCATGATGGAAACTGGCACCACGTTGTAGGAACATGGGAGCCCGATAATTTAGTTTTATATGTTGATGGAATTCTTGTTAATAGTACCATCACAATTGGGGGTTTTGCGACAAGCACTAACAGTGTAAGAATTGGGGGCTGGGATGGAACTTACAGACCGTTCAACGGTTCAATCGACGAGGTAATGATATTTAATAGGTCATTAAGTGAGGATGAGATAAAACAGCTTTATACATCGGGGCGGGCGAAGTGGGCGTATTCGGATTATAGTTTGTTTGATGGTTCAGGGAGTGATGAGGTTAATTTGACAATTGGGACTGATGCGACGCATATTTTGCCTGAGTTCAAGTTTGATGTCGGGACATATGATTTTTACAGCCCGATTTTAGAGGCGAGTAGTTTGAATCCAATGACTTTGAATGTTAGTGAAGTTACTGCACCAACTTTAACAGTTAATAGTCCGAATAATGATTCAAACTGGAATACAAATGATGTTGTGTTTAATGCTTCGGCGACAGATAGTAATAATGTTTCGGTGTTTAATGATTATGGTTTGGTGAGTTGGTGGAGAATGGATGATGCGAATTCCTCGACGGTGTTTGATTATATGGGGAGGAATAATGGGAGTGTTGAGGGGAATGCGGTTCAGACTGATGCAGGGAAGATGGGGAAAGGGTTTGAGTTTGATGGGGCGGGGGATTGGGTTGATTGTGGGAATGGGGAGAGGTTGAATATAACTGATGCGATTACAATTTCTGCGTGGGTCTATCCAATTGGTCCTGTTGGAGATATGTATTATATTGTTGGTAAAAAATTAAATGGTTATCCTAATACTATTCAGTATGGACTTCAGATTGATTATACAACTATAGATTTTATTTTGGGTAATAGTTCAACAACTTTTATTCAAGCAGATAGTAGTACAACTATTAGCCATAATGTGTGGCATAATATAATTGGGACTTGGGATAAAAATGGAGATACATTATTACATATATACATTGATGGTTCAGAAGCATCTTATGATTTTCAAGCCAATAGATCTATTGATATCTTCACTACTACTGCTAATCTCCTTATTGGTATGAAGGATTTGGGACTGAATAGAGATTTCAACGGCACCATCGACGACGTTATGATTTTTAACAGAAGTTTGAGTGCAGAAGAAATACAAGGACTTTATGCAAATACTTCGAGCCAATATTTGAATACTTCAATAAATATACCAGAAGGCACAAATGATGTTACGTTTTATAGTCAAGATGTTGGGGGGAATGTTGCTTCTCAGACGAGTTATAATGTGAGTGTGGATGTGACTTTGCCGACGCTGACGGTTAATAGTCCGTTGAATGCATCTTATAATAGTTCGAGTGTTTTGATTAATGTTTCTTCTTCTGAGAGTGGGAGCGGGTTTATTGTTCCTAATTTGGACAGTTCTTTAGTTAGCTGGTGGAGAATGGATGATGTTAATGGGAGTGGGGATGTTGTTGATTATATGCATTGTTATGATGATGAGACAAAGATTTTGACTGATGAGGGGTGGAAGTTGTTTAGTGAATTAGAAGATGATGAGATGGTTATGACTTTGAATTCTGAGACTGGCGAGGCGGAATATCAAGAGCCATTTGAAAAACAGATTTATGATTATAGGGGCGAGATGTATAAAATTGAGACTTCAGAGGGGGATTTGGTTGTTAGCCCTGAGCATAAGGTTTATTCTTCTAAGAAATCCTTAAGTTCAGATGTTGTGAATACTTCGATAATTGATTGTTCTTTGAAATGCGAGTCTTCTGACCAGAGCGGGCAATTTAGTTTTAGTGATAATGCTAAATATTGTTTATCGTCGGGGTCTGATAATAACGAGTTTGCCCAATTTAATTGTTGTGGGGAAACTTTGATTTTTAAATTAACTAATTTTGATAATATTTCTTTTATTCTTTCAAATTTATCTTCAGAAATTTTGAGTAATTCGCAAAGTTCATTAGAATGTTCTTCTAATTCCTCTAAGATAAATTTATGTGAATATAAATCTAATGAGTGTTTGTGTGATAATTTTCTTGTGAATGAACCTTTTTTTAATAGTGAGAATGCGATGTTAGCGTCGATGACTAGTTTCATTTATCTGCCTCTTGACTCTTTTGCAAATCTTTCTTTGACAAGTTTAGCAAATTTTAAACAATCTTCATCTGTTAATTTACTGTCTTTTGTTAGTTCTTCAAGTTCTTCAAATAATTCTGCTTTTTCATCTTGTTTGATAACTTCTTGTCTTGCAAGTTCTGACCAGTTTACCCAAGATAGTTCTTTCATTTCAAGTTTAACCTCGTTAGGAACTGAAAAAGTTACAGATGCCATTTATAGTTTGCTCCCTTCTAATCTTTTTAATTGTTCTACTTTTGAGGATATCATTCTTCTAAATATTTCAGACCATTTAATTTTAGGATGTTTGTCCATCTTAGATTTTAATTCTTCTGAAATTGATAATGTTACTGTTGCCATTTTTAATCCTTTAGGTGATTCTGTATGTGAACATAATTATGTTGAGACTTATAAATCTTTTGGTTCAAAAGATTTATCTGATTTCTCTTTAGAGCAGGTCACAGAAACTTACTCTCGGTTTGAACAAGGAGAGGCCCTAAATGGGCATGACTCTGCGGAGCCAGATGTTTATTTCTTAAATGAGAATAATGAGCCTGTTAGGGTTTTGGGGATTGAGAAGGTTGATTATTCGGGGAAGATTTACGATGTTGATGTCGGGAATGATATTGTTTTGGTTAGTCGGGGTCCCCGAAGGGATGACCCTGCCGGGCCTTGGTTTGGTGTGTGGAGTGGGAATTCAAATAATGGGAGTGTCGAGGGGGATGCTAAGCAGGTGGATAATGGGAAGATGGGGAAGGGATTTGAGTTTGATGGGGTGGGGGATTATGTTGATTGTGGGAATGATGATAGTTTGAATATAACAGGAAGCATTTCAGTAACTGCTTGGATAAAAGCTGATTCTATACCTACATGGACGGCGGGTGGAAGTTTTCTTAATGACCACTGTTCTAATACTGGTTTTTATATGATGGTAACAAGCGGTGACGCATTGTTTGTTGTTTCAAATGGTACAAGTGTTAATGTTGTTCAAACTTCAATACAAACAGGGCAGTGGTATCATATAGTAGGAACCTACAATAGCACAACTCATAAAATTTATCTTGATGGTAGTGAAATACAAAGTGAGAGTTTTGGAGGAGGTTTAGTAAGTTGTACTTCTCAAATATTTGCAATCGGTTCAGATAATGATGGAGGGACAATCTATCCATTCAACGGCTCAATCGACGAGGTAATGATTTTCAATAAGTCTTTGACATCTGATGAAATCTTGGCAATTTATAATGCGACGAAGTTGGAGTTTAGTGAGGCTGGTTTGACAGAGGGGTCGCATACTTTTGATGTTTATACTTCTGATACTGCGGGGAATGTTGTGAGTGAGTTTAAGAGTTTTGAGGTTGATGTTACTAATCCTAGTTTGACTGTTAATAGTCCGAATAATGATTCAAACTGGAATACAAATGATGTTGTGTTTAATGCGTCGGCGACAGATAGTAATAATGTTTCGGTGTTTAATGATTATGGGTTGGTGAGTTGGTGGAGAATGGATGATGCGAATTCCTCGACAGTGTTTGATTATATGGGGAGGAATAATGGGAGTGTTGAGGGGGATGCGGTTCAGGTGGATAATGGGAAGATGGGGAAGGGGTTTGAGTTTGATGGGGCGGGGGATTATGTTGATTGTGGGAATATTACTTATGGATTCTCTAATGGTTTTACAGTTTTAGCTTGGATTAAAACTCCTGACCTTGTTGAAACAAGAAGTATAGTTGGAATAGATGACGCCTCAACTGAGAGAATAATTCAGTTTAGAATTGGGAATACTGGTGCATTCAGACTTATTAGATTTGATGGTGCAAATAATATTCTTGCTAATTTTGTCACTACAAAAATAATAGATGATAATAGTTGGCATCATGTTGTTGCAACGTTTGATACTTCAGATGGTTCTAAATTATATGTTGATGGAATTGTAAATGCAACCGATAGTAATACCACCGCGAATAATGATGGGGGTGAAAAAACCTTTATTGGAGCAAGAGATTCTACAAGTATTGTTGATTATTTCAACGGCACAATCGACGACGTAATGATATTTAATAGAAGTTTGAGTGCAGAAGAAATACAAGGACTTTATGCAAATACTTCAAGCCAATATTTGAATACATCGGTTTCAATTCTAGAAGGCACAAGAGATGTTACATTTTATTCGCAGGATATTGCAGGAAATATTAAGGCAAATGAAGTGAATAGTGTGACGGTTGATACGGGGGTTCCAGGTGTTGAATTCGGTGGGGGGACAAATGCAAATGCGTCGACAATCGCGAGGGATAATATTTTCGTGAATGTTTCTGCCTCAGATAGTTTAACAAATGTTTCGACATTTATTGACTTTGATAATAGTTTGGTGAGTTGGTGGAGAATGGATGATTTGAATTCTTCGGGCGGGGTTGTTGATTATATGGGGAGGAATAATGGTTCGGTTGAGGGGGATGCTGTTCAGACAGACGCAGGTAAAATGGGGAAGGGGTTTGAGTTTGATGGGGATGGGGATTATGTTGATTGTGGAAATAATTTGTTTAATAATAATTCTGTTTCAAGTGGAACGGTTTCTGCTTGGGTTAAATCAGATAATTTACCTTCTGCTTCTGCTAATATGCAGTTTATTTTTGATAATGAGGGGCAACAAATATCTTTGGCTTATTGGGATGGAAGTAAATCAGTATTTAGGGCACATTTATATGATGGGAGTGCTCATTATGTTACTGGAACAACATCACTCTCTCTTGGTGCATGGTATCATTATGTCGAAATTTGGAATGGAACAACAATAAGAATGTTTGTTAATGGAGTTGAGGAAGGAACTCCTGCTAGTTCCAATTCTCCTAATGTTGAGTCTGTAAATAGAGGAGTAATGATTGGTGTTAATTGGGTTAAAAACAATTATTATTGGAACGGCACCATAGACGACGTAGTGATATTTAACAGAAGTTTGAGTGCAGAAGAAATACAAGGACTTTATGCAAATCAGACATCAAAATATTTTGATGTCAATTTCACTTCTTTAGAAATTGGGAATCATACATTTACATCTTATACTCAGGATAGTGCAGGGAATGTTAATGCGACAGCAGAGAGGAGTGTGGGTATTGTGAATGTTAGCTCAGGAGATTTTTCAGGAGATACAACTGATTTTTCAGAGGAGGATGATTTGGGTAATATAAGTTCTTTGACTATTGACTCGCCTAATTATGGTTTGATTAATTTTTCCGAGAGTGTTGATTTATCGGGCGGGGCAGATATTAATGAGTATGTTAATGTAAGTCAGAACAGGATTGAGATTAATAGCTCTGGTTTGCCTGCACTTAATAAAAGTGCTAGGTTGAGTTTGTATAATCTTACATATACAAACCCGCGAGTCCTAAAAGACGGAAGTGTTTGTAGTGATTGCACAGAGGTGAGCTATTCTGGCGGGACTTTTATATTTGATGTAACTGAATTCAGTATTTATTCTGCAGGGGAAACTCCTGTTACAACTACAGATACAACTAGTGGGGGGAGCAGTGGCGGGGGCGGGGGCGGTGTTGCAGTTCCAATTGTAGGAGCAGACTTTAGTTTAGACACAGAAAATTTTAAAATTAGAAGTGTTGTCGGTGATTTGAAATCAAGAGAGTTTACAATTGAAAATACAGGGGAGGTAAATCTCAATGCGAGGGTAAGTGTTAGTGGGCAGGAGATTGAAACTGAAAACGGAGATGCGAAAAGTTTTGATAAGGTAATTGTCCTCGATAAAGAAAGTTTTAGCTTAGATGTTGGGGCAAAAGAAAAGGCAGGGTTTAAAATAATTGCACCAGAGACGCTCGGAGTTTACACTGGAAAAATCATTGTTCGTGCAGGCGGGATTACAAAAGAAATTTTAATCACAATAAATACTCAGAGCAAGGAAACTTTATTTGATATTTCAAGCACATTGATGGAGGAAGACATTCGCCCAGGAGATAAAATCCGAACTCAAATGTATCTTCTTCCCGTCGGTGAAAAGGGCGTGGACGTTACTATAAAATATTTAATCAAGGATTTTAAGGGCAAAGTTTACTACGAGGAAAGCAGCACTTTTTATGTAGATGAGGAGATGAGCTTTTTGAAAGAGTTTGATAGTGATAAATTGCCTTTGGGCGATTATGTTTTGGCTGCAGAGATGGTTTATATCGGTGGGTTTGCAAGTGCAAGTTCTCAGTTTGAAGTAATGCCCTCTGGGCATTTTTTGATTGGATTAAATAAAACTACAATCGCATTTATAATTATTGGATTAGTGATTTTGATTTTTATCATAGTTTTAGTTAAATTAATTAAAATCAAAAAATATAAAAAAGCAAAAAGGTAAGTATAAAGGATGAAAATGTTTGAAAAAAGAGTGTGTGTATCTGGATTGATTTTTTTAATGATAATTTTAAATTTTTCATTTGCGTCTGCAAATCTAGGTCAAGGAGATTATGAGGTAGATAATACTTTATTAAAATTAACAATAAAACAAGGGGAAGATGTTTCTAGGTCTTTGAAAATCGGGAGCTCAGAGAACGCAGAGCTAGAAGTTAGCACGAATCTTGATTTTATTGAAATTAGCGAGACAAAATTAAGTCTAAATGCAAATGAAGAAAAAGAGCTGACAATTTATTTTAATGTCAAAGATAAATTGCCTGGAATTTATTTTGGTAAAATATTAATTTCAAATAATAATGCGATTTTTATTCCTGTTATTTTGGAAATAGAGAGTAAGGAAATTTTATTTGATGGTAATATTTATATCCCCCCTGAATATGGGAAGATTACTGTAAATAAGGACGCTGTTGTTGAAACCAAAATTTTTAATTTAGAAAAAATTGGCTCAAAAACTGTGGGGGTCGAATATTTTATTAGTGATTTTGAAGGGAAAATAATTTATTCTGAAAAAGAAAATCTTCCTGTTGAAAACCAAATTTTAAATACCAAAACAATTCCAATCTCTGCAGGAACTGAGCCAGGGAATTATGTCTTTGGGATGATTATCAATTATGGCTCATCGGTTGGAACGAGTAGCTATATCATAAATGTCGACGACAAAAATCAAACTTTTGATTTTGGTTTTCTTCCGTGGTTAGTAATTATTTTACTAATTGGATTAATGTTTTTTATTATTTATTACGGGAGACAAAGGGAGAAAGTATTTGAGCAGTTGCAAAAACAATATAAAAATGAATTAGGAAAAGAATCTTTTAAAATTAAAAAAGAAAAATATAAAATCCGAAAATTAAAACCTATTGAAAGAAAAGAAGTTTTAAAAAAGTTTAAACAAAAAATAAAAAAGAGAATTAGTGCGATTAAAAATATTCATAAAAAAAGAGTGAGCATTGTTAAAAAACTTAAGAAACAAAAGAAAAAAGGAGAAGTTGAAAGAAAGATTGGCGAATGGGAAAAACAAGGATATAATGTTAATGAGTTTTTAATTAGAACTGGGAAAACTAGGAAATGAATTAAATTTAAATATGCATAAGTCATTAATAAATAAGAAGAATAATTGGTTAAAGGTGAAGATGGTTAAAAAAAAGGTGAAAAAACAAAAAGCACTTGTTGTTAAGAAATCTCCTGAACAAGTTAAAAAAGATTTGATTTTATTTGAAAAAGGGATTGGAAGACTCAGGGAATTAAAAAAAGAGCTTAGCAGGTTAGATACTCGAGGGTTTTCGAGGGAAGAACGAACTATTAGATTAAAATTGAAAAATGTTTCTGATATTCCTTTAATTGAAAAAGGAATAAAAATTTTAAGATTAAAAATTGATAAAAAATATCGCCCTAAACATAGGAGAACAAAAAAAACACCTTACAAACAAATCATAAAAAATATTAAGGATTTAGAAAAAAATATGCCTGAGGTTGAGAAAAATGTTTTAAGATTAAATAAAAAATTAAGCAAGGTGCAAGAGAGAAAGAAACAGGAAAAAGAAAAAGAAAAGGCGAGGGTGAAAGCAAGAGTTAAGGCAAGAGAAAAAGCAAAATTAAAAGAAAGTCTTGAAAAGCAAGAAAAAAGAAAAGTTCTTTCTGAGATTAGGAATAAAGAAAAAGGATGAGAAAAGGCGAGAGAAAATGCAAAAAAAAGAGCAAGAAAAATAAAAAGAAAGAAAAATGAATTTAAAGTTAAATTGAGAGTTAGGGCATTAGAAAGAACTGAAGAAAAAACAAGAGAGAGGGCTAAGGCAAGAGTAAGAGCGAGGGCAAGAGCAAAAGCAAAAGCAAAATTAAAGGAAGTATTTGAAGAAAAAGCAAGAACAAAAGCAAGAGCGAAGGCAAGAGAAAAACAAGAGATTAAAAAACAAGAAACAGGGAGGGCAAAGGAAAAGTTTATTGTTTTAGAAAGAAAAAAAGCAAAAGAGAAAGCAAGAAAACAAGTTCTTGAAAAAGAAAAATTGAGATTAAAAGCAAGGATTAATGCAGAAGAAAAAATAAAAGCAGAAGCTATTAGAAAATCAAAATTTGAAAAAGAAACCAGAGAAAAAGTAAGAAAAAATATTAATAAAAAAATCAAGCAAAAGAGAGAAAATGAAAAAAAAGTTGAAAGTTTAAAAAAAGAAAAGAAAAAATCCAAGTTTAAATGTCCTGTCTGTAATAAAATTGTAGATTCTTCTATGGCGAGTATTGATGAAAATGGGCGAAGAATTTGCCCTAGTTGTTATGCTCTTAAAAAATTAAAACTTTAATTTTCTCAAATTAAAATAATTACTAATGCAATAATATATGTAATTGCTAATAAAATCCAGTTGAATAAACTTCCGAAGAAAAGTTTTGCACCGTCGAGGTTGCTGATTGGAAGGAGGTTCCAGATTCCGAAATAGATTGAGTATTTTGTTAGTTCTGGTTGTTTGAGGATTGAACCAAGAATTGCCAGAAGAATTAATGCCCAGAGCCCCCATGCAGAAATGAATGCAAGGTCTGATTCATTTACTTCAGAATATCTGTGGTTTCCTCTTTTTTTTAAAACTCTTGTTTTTGAAGGTTTGGATTTGAATTGTAAAAATGTTAGTGGCTTGATTATTCCTATCGAGAAGATTGTTAAAAAAAATGGAAAGATTAATCCTGCAGGAATTGGTTTTTTGAAATGGCTTCGGGTATACCACCCGTATTTTTGCAATCCCCAAACTTCGTGCTGGATGTTTACTGAAAAATATTTTGATGCGAATTTTTTAACTAAAATATTTGTTGAAATTATTATGAATGCGATTGCAAGGATATAGGGGGCGAAGTTGTTTGGAAATGCAATTATAAATGCAAACGAAAGAATTGCGATTATTATCCAGATAGTTTCTCTTTTTGTAAACATAATTTAATAGAGTTTAGGATTTATATAAAGTTTTGGTTGTGCGGAAATAGGATAAATTTTTATTTAAAATAGGGGCTTATTTTGTTATAAAATTATACAGAAATCTTTATAAACTTCTGTCAGTATTTAAGATTGTAAAATGAAAATAAAAAAAATAACAGATGTCATAGGGAAAAAGGTTTTTACAGATACAGGCGATTATTTTGGTGAGATTGAGGAGTCGAATCTTATTGAGAATAAGGTGGATAGCTGGAGGATAAAAATCTCTGGTTCGATTGGTAATTTTCTTGGAGGTGCAAAAGGAGTGATAATACCGCATCAGTTTGTGAGGGCTGTTGGGGACATTGTGATTGTGAGCAGAGCAAATCTGCCATTAGATGAAGGAGAAGAAACAATTGAACAGACTGTTGATTTGTCTGAAGAGGGTTCTTTGAGTTCAGAAGCTCCTGTATCAATGTAAAATGAGTTATGTTGAGCCGATTTTTTCGTCCCCGCTGTTTATGGAATATATTCTTCCTTTTATTTTAGTTTTTACTTTGGTTTTTGCTATTTTGCAAAAAACTAAATTGTTGGGAGATAGCACTCGGCAGATAAATGCGATTATTGGTTTGGTGACTGGATTGATTTTAATTGCGTTTCCTTTTGCAAGAGATGTCGTTGTTTTGTTAATGCCTTTTTTAGCTGTTTCAGCAGTTGTCTTGTTAGTTTTTATGTTGCTGTATGGTTTTGTTTGGGGAAAAGGAAATGGAGATGTTTTGCATTTTGGTGTGAAGATAGCTTTGGGGATTATTATTGGTTTGGGGGTTGTTACAATGGTTTTATTTGCAACAGGTTGGTGGGACCCTATTTATGATTTTTTGTTTAATCGAGCAGATGCAGGGCAAATTTGGATTAATGTTTTTATGGTTGTAATTATTGCGGTTGCAATCATCACAGTTATTACTACTAAAGATAAAACAAGCAGTAGTAGTGAATAGGTAGATATTTAAATAAGATAATCTATTAAATAAAAAAGATGGCATATGGAAATACAATCACGGAAATTTTGAATACTTGGGCAGACTTTGGAATCTTTGCTTATGTGCTTCCTTTTTTAATGATTTTTGCAGTTATTTTTGGAATTTTAAATAAAAGTAAAATTTTGGGAGACAATAAAGGGGTGCAAGCAGTTATCTCTTTGGCTATTGGTTTAATGGCTTTGCAGTTTGATTATGTTTCAAACTTTTTTGCAACAATATTTCCTTATGCTGGAATTGGACTTGCGGTTTTGTTAGTTGCTATGATTTTAATGGGGCTAATTACACAAGACAATAATGTATCTAAATGGATTTGGTTGACATTAGGATTTATTATTTTTGTGGTGGTTATTTTGTTTTCATTTGCAGATTTTGCATGGTTTGGGGGATATGCAGGGACTGATGTTTGGAAAGGAATTTTAACAGCAGTCTTAATTGTAGGGATAATGGCTTTTGTTATTTGGGGTAATAAGGATGCCACGCCTGGTAGTGGTAAATCGAATTAGTTTTAGATAAATTTATAAATCTGGGATGGTAATTTAATTTATGACAATTGATTTAAGTGGATTAAGTTTTTTTATGCCTGTGGTTAGTTTTTTATTTGTGTTTGTAGTTATTTACGCATTGCTTGCTAAAACTAAAATTATTGGAGAGAGTAATTGGATTCATCTTTTGATTAGTTTTATTGTTGCGATTGTTTTTATTAGTTTCTCGTCGATGGAATTGTTTGTGCGGACGGTTATCCCATGGTTTGCTGTATTAATTATTGTTTTATTTTTGGTTTTGTTATTGGGGCTTTTTTCCAGTAAGGATTGGGTGCCTCAATCCTGGTTGGGCTGGGTTTTTATCGGACTTTTAGGATTGATTTTTTTAATTTCTGCAATAAAAGTTTTTAATCCAATTTTTCATCCTGATTTAATTTTAACTTCTGGTGCAGAGGGTTATGGAAATAGTTTTGGAGAACAAATTACAGATTTTTTTACATCTTCCAAGGTTGCAGGAAGTCTTTTGTTAGTGGTTGTCGCAGTAGTTGTTTCTTGGGTTTTGACTAAGGCGAAATAGGATTAACAGAATTCAAATCTTTTGCTTTAATTTCCTTCTTCAACCACTCCTGCCACAATGGAAAAACTCTTTCTCCAACAGGTAAACCAATTTCTTCATTTACATCTTTAGAAAATTCATGGAACATATTATTACTTAGGGCATTGAATTCTGCTTCTAAGATTTTGAAGTTTTTTGATGCTGTTGCAACATCGACTAATTCTTGTTTTATTTTTGCTCTTAATAAAATGTTGTCGTAAACAGCGTCCCAGTCGCCTGCCCAGCCTTTTACTCCTCCTGCAATTGCTTTGATTATTTCAGAGTCTCCGTTGATTAATTCTTCGCTGGGTTCTAATTCATCTTTTTCAACATTGTATTTTAGCAAGTCTACGAATCCGCCTTCTTCTAATGGGTCTTTTGTCCAGTGTTTTCTGACTTCTGCTAGTTGGACAACTCGTTTCATGCTTCTCATTCCGTCAGGGGTTTTGACTGGATTGGCGACGAGAATGCAGTCTGTTGCTTTGAAGCTTGTTACTGGGACTTCTAAGTCATTTACTACTCTGTCGAAGACACCGTAGGGGCTTGCACCGTGGATTGTTCCTGCAACAACATTTGCCAATGCCCCGACTCTCATTGCTTCGTATAATGCCTTTGCTTCTAAACTTCGGACTTCTCCGATAATTAATGAAGAGTCGCCTAATCTTAAACTGGTTCTTATTCCCTCGTCAGCCCCGATTTCTGTTGTTGTTTTTAATAAACTGCTTCTGACTTTCATTCTTAAGATGTCGTATTTTAATTTTCTTAGTGCTTCTACAGGTAGTTCAAGTGTGTCTTCTAAACAGATAATACGATATTTGGGCAGGATTTCTAACATTAGGGAGCCGAGTAGGGATGTTTTTCCTGATGACCGGGTTCCAGCGACGAGCAATGTTCGGCTACCGTCGATTAAAAAACTCATTAGGCCTGCTGTGAAACTGTTCATCATTTTATTTTTTATGAATAGGGGCAATGTCCATGGCTCTTCCCTGTGTCTTCTGATTGCATAGGCCAAACCATTTGGTGATAGGGGCTGTTGGATGACTGCGATTCTTGCTCTTATATTTCCTAAAGATAAATCTGTGTCTAAGACTGGATTTGCTTCGTCTAAGGGTCTTCCTGAAATCATTCTAAACTTCGCTGCCCAAGAATCTGCGTCTTCTCTGCTCGGGATAATATTTGTTATGCACTCGTCGAATTTTTGATGTCTTAAAAAAATCGGATTAATGGAAATTGGAGAGTTTAACATAATGTCCTGAAGGTTTTTATCCTGCAATAAAATTTCGACCAAGCCAAACCCGATTGTGTGTCTGACTAAAATTGCAGAGAGTTTGTTTATTTCATCATAGTTTAATTTTGTATTTTTATTTTCTGCGAGTTCTCTTAATAAATCTCGTGCAACATTGAAAAAAACCTGCCTTGTTTTTTCAGGGTCTGTGAACTCTTCTGCCTTGGGCTGATGTTCAATTAAAACATTTCTTGCCAAATTCAGCAACTCTTGATTGTCTTCGTCTAAGGAATATTCCGGAGGCATTAAATGATAAATGTATTTTGTCTCGTCTTTCTTTTTCAAAATTGTGACAACAGATTTATCATAATTTTCTCCGATTTCATATTGATTAATTATTTTTGCATCTGCTGGCAGGGATGCAACTAATCTTGTGAATGTAAAATTTGGAATTATGTCTGGTCTAAAAAAATGAAAATAAATATTTCGATTTCCAAAAGAGTAATTTGGAAGATGTTCTTTTGCCTCCTGAATTAATTTCGTTTTTTCTAAGAGAGATAAAAATTTTTCCAAAACCCGAATGTAACTTACTTGATCAACTTTCAAATTTTCAGGAGTATTGATTAAATTTAATTTTTCTTTTTCTAAAAATCTTTTTAATTCAAAGTAACATGCAATAGGGTCTCTCTTCAAATTCATTAAAAGATAATTTATGTCATTATGTCTTTGCCCTAAATATTCCGAGTTCATTATTGATAATTTTAAGGGGGACAGGATATTTTCTTGTTTAGTTAAATGAACATATAGATTTGCAATTTCTTGCAATAGGAAAATTTGTTTTGAATCGTAGCTGTAATTTCTTTGCTGGACGAAAACAATTCGTGAAATATTTGGTGCCTGGATTAACAGGTCAATTGCCCTGACCATAATTTCTGCATTGGCGAGATTTGGAACAGAACTTGCGCCCAAAAAATTTACATACATTACTTGTGTTCCTGTCTGTTCTCTTACGACTTCATAAGAATACAACGGGGTTCCTGATTTGAATAACATTTTCACCTCAATATAAATAAAAAATAAATCATTATAAATTTATGTGTCTTTGCACTCTGTTTTAATTTTATAATCATTAATAATATATTTTACATTACAACTTTATTTAAAAAATGAGAATCATTTTTTTTATAATGCAAACAATATATAAAATAACTTTTAACCATCCAAATTATAGCCCTTTAGATTCAATGCCTATTGGGATGAATGAAAGGTTTATAAAAGCAGATTCTGATATGGTGGCTAAATCATTTTTTGAAGCAAAATATCCTACATTTGCTGGAAAGATTACTTCAATAGAAGATACTGGAAGTCTCACATTAGAAGATGCAGCAAAATTTTGCATGGAGGGATTAGAGAGAATTGAAGAGATTGAAAGATTTGATAAAGATAAAGGATATATAAGTTTTAATACGCCTATTAAAATGCCTGAAGAATTAATTGACGAAGAACCTGAAGAAGTAATTAAAAAAAGAAGAGACCATTCAGGTCAATAGGCAACTTTTTTTATTCTCTTGATGATTTATTTGAATAAATATTTCTAAAAATCCTGTATAAAAACAATTTTAAACCCCTCATTCCTTATTTTAGTGAAAAGATGGTAGAAGAACAATCTCAGGAAGGTGCATTTTTGGTCGGGTTTGGAACAAGATTAAATGAGGTAGAAGAAAAACAACGGCTTCTTAAGGACAGGATTCTTTTAATTGGGGAGAATTTGATTTCTTTTAGAGAGGAATTTTTGAAGACAGAGTCGAATTCTAAAAAGCAAATGAAACAATTAAAGACAGAGATTGAATCAATTAAGAGATTATTGGCGAGGATTGTTAATGAGATGTCTAATTTTGCGAGGAAGCCAGAGTTGGAAATTTTTGAAAGACAGATGAAAATGTTTGAACCTTTGGAATTAGCAAGAATAAAAGATGTGAAAAATATTGTGAAAGAGGAGTTGAAGAATAGTGTTTAGTAAACAAATAAAAACTAAAAAAACTTATATTAAAGATGGCAGTTTTAGAAAAAGTAATGCAAATGAAACAGCGAGGACAAACAGATGTTGAAATTGTTGATTCATTGAAACAAGAAGGGGTTTCTCCTGTTGAAATAAATGAGGCACTTTCTCAGTCGAGGATTAAATCTGCAATTGGGGCTGAACAGCCGCAACAAATTCCAGAACCTCAAATGCCATCTGAACCTCAAATGCCTACTGCTCAGCAAAACTATTCTTCTGAAATCTCTCCTCAATCAACTGAGATGCAACCGAGTATGACGCAGACACCAGTTCCTTCTCCAACAACTCAACCCGTATCGCAAACACCTGTGTCAGAAGAAATCCCAACCCAATATCAATCACCTACAACACCTTACACAGAAGCACCACAATATGAAGAACAATATTATCCAGAATATCAGGCAGGTTCAGATATTGAGACAATAACAGAGGTTGCTGAACAAATAATTGAAGAGAAAACCCGGAATCTTAAGAAACAGATAACTTCTTTTGTGAAATTTCAGGAAGAGTCTCAGTTGGAGATTGAAAGGATTGGGAATCGGCTGGAAAAAATTGAGAATATTTTGAATGAATTGCAGATGGCAATTATTGGAAAGATTGGTGAATATGGGAAAGACATTCAGACTATTGCGAAAGAGATGCATTCAACTCAGGACTCGTTTTCGAAAATTCTTAATCCATTGACAGATAATATAAGAGAGTTACGGAAAATAACTGGCGAGGCATCAGAACCTGAAAGACCGAAACCAAAAGCGATTTCTTTAAAGAAAGCTAAATAGGTTTTGGGGAGTGTTTTGGGGGTGATTGGTTTTTAATCCTTTGGATAGATAGTTAGCTTTGCCGAGAATTAAATATATAAATAACCTTTCTTTATTTTTAGTATGAAACAAATATTTAACCCCTTCGGGAAAAAGAAATTTAGGGATGTAAAAGAAGGAGATTTGGAAATCCTTAAATCAGTTGCGGAAGGTTGGAATATTGAATATAAAAAAGAAAAACCTAATTCAAAGGAAATTGCAAAAAAGATTTCATCTTTTGCAAATTCGTATGGAGGAATATATTTTGTGGGAATAGATGAGGATGGAGAGACAAATTGCGCAAAAGATATAGTGGGTGTATCCGATTCCCCCGATGATATTAGAAATGCTGTTCAAGGAAATGTTCAACCATTTCCATTATTAGAAACATACCCAATCACTCTAGAAAATGGGAAGAAAGTTCTAATGACTGTAGTTGAAAGTGGGGAAAATCCGCCATACATACATTCAAGCGGTAAAATTTATCGAAGACAAGAATCTGCTTCAGATTTAATCGTTGCTGAAAACAATAGATTTGCTATAGATGAACTTTATAAGAAAGCTAAAAATTATGGGTGCGAGATAGGGAAATTTAGAAATTCTGAACTTAATTTTTGCGTAGGAGAAGATGATATTCCTTATTTAGAAATTTATGTTAATACAACGCCCTTTAATCATTTTATCATAAATGATTTCTTTAAGGAAGAAACTATTAAAGAGTTTTTAGAGCAATTTAATGGGGAAATAAAAATTGAAGAAAAGAAAGAAGATGGAAGTATTTTGGCTTCATTCAACGCAAACATGAAATTTGATTCTGCACAAACATATTCCGAAAGTATAGCTATAAGAACTTTAGAAAATCAAGACTTAGCTTATAATGGCTTAACTGTTGAAATTGACATTTCTGGAAATCTTAAGTTATTAATTCCTCTAAATCGAAAGATTGTTTTCTCAGAAAAACATTGGGGAAAATATTTAAATATTTTAAAAAAATCTCAGGAAGAGTCGATATCAAATATAACTTTTTTAGATACTCGACATATAATCGGTTCAATTCTTGGTTTGATTAATAACTACATTGAATTTTTAGAAAAAAAAGGATATAATGAAAAATTAGAGTTCAAATTAAAATTAAGAAATTGTTGGAGAAGTAGTTTATATATTGATAGCGAAAAATTTATTGAATATGTAAAAGATTTTGGTGTTCCTATCTGTATGAAGTCTGAACAAGAATTTCCAAAATATTCAATTATTATTGAACTAAGTGAAATAAAGGAACATCCAATAATTCAAACGGCCCATTTGTTCTCTCATGTAGCAAATTCGTTAGGTGTTTGCTCAAATACTGCTTTTCTTTCAATAATGGATGAAATTCAAAACAATCCACAAACTCAAGATTAAATCCTCACATAACACCTAAAACTAATATCTTCCGGATTTAAGCATTTAATATATCCAACTTTTTCTAAATCTAATAAAACTCTGCTTATCGAACTTCTATGTTTATTCAGCTCTTTAGAAATTTCTGTTGCAGTTTTCATTTTTATCAATCTTTCCCAAACTTCTTTTCTAAGTTTACTCTTTTTCAAGAAAATTTCTAATTCTACTTCTTTTTTCATGTAACGAAGGCGTAACAGATATTAAAATAGGGGCGTTACATGGGCGTAACATTTATAAAGAATATTCTTATTTATTTTATTATGAGTAAAGAAGTAAGGAAAATTACAGCGGGATTAATCTTTAGTTGGATATTCGGAATTCTATTCTTATTTGGTGGTATGGGGGTAATTGGTCAAGGTTCACTTTTTTCAGGAATTGTAATTATGCTTTGCTCTGCAATGATAATTCCTTACTTCAACAAACTAGCAGAGGAAAAATTTAATTTCAAAATTTCGGGAGGAATAAAATTTATTTTGATAATAATTATTTTCATATTTATGGGAATTGGAATATCTAATTCGGAAGATTTAAATTCTAGCTCTGATATTCAACAAATAGGTAATTCAAATTCAATTCCAAAAGAAAATGGAATATTATTATATTCATTAAACGAAGAAATAATAATTGGTGACTTCAAATATATTTTACATGGAGTAAAATCAAAAACGCAAGTTGGAGAAAGCATACTGGGAATAGAAAAAGCGGACGGAATTTTTTTAATAGCGGATGTAACAATTGAAAACATAAATAACGAGCCAGAATACTTCCAAGATAATATTTTCATAGTTGATTCACAAGGAAGAGAATTTGAAGAAGATATTGATGCAAAAATGTATTATGGATATGACAATCTTTTTAGCTCACTAGACAAACTACAGCCCGGACTTCCAAAAAGGGCAGAAATAATTTTTGATGTTCCAAAAGACACAGAAGGAAAAGTTGGAATTAAAAAAAGTATGTGGTCTTCTGATTTCAGTGCTCATATTTCTTGGTAAATCTTCTTTTTAAAAAAGAAGGCAAAAGGAACTCCTTATTTTCTTTTTGCCCCAAATGGGTACTCTTCGAGCAGAAAAGAAACAAAAAGCGGGCTTATCTCTCAAAATTAAATGGTCGTCGGTTAATTCTCCTGTTTTCAAAAACCTCTCAAACCCTCATCCAAACTCATATTTAATTTTCAACTTTCCATCTAAAAATTCTTTTTCAATTATGCTTGGTTTTTCCAAATCGTATTCTTTGTATAAATTTTCTCCTAAGTTTTCAGAAAACTTTACTGATTCTGCAAGATTATAAACTTGCTGAAGATAAACTACTGATTCAATTCCAGATGATTCTTGTCTTTTGTTTACTAAATAAAAACTAAGTGTGGCAATTGTGCATAGGGCGATAACCATAATTACTAAAATTGTTATTGCGATGTCTGCTTTTTTGTTTTTCATTTTATTGATATCTTCCTAATATTAATTTTACTTCTATGTTATTTTCAAGTTTAAGTTTGGAACTTCCTAAAAATACAAAACGAGGAGGATAAATTGCTCCAAAAAACTGATTCCCATTTCTAAAAATATATTCATCTTCATTATCTTTTGCAGAAAGTTCCCAATGAGCCCCCTTAGAATTAACCGGAAGTTTTGCTATAATATCTATTTTTTCTAAAATATCTTTTTCTTTATTTATAATTAATTCTTTAATTGTTGTTCCATCAATTTCTGTCTGCATTAATGCTAATAATATTTGCTCTGAATCTATTTCAGAAGATTGTTCATTTGTTTGAACAAAAGGGTCTAAATTTTCAAGTTTTTTGTATGCAAAGAATGTTGTAGATAGATAAACAAAAATAATAATTACTAATAAGATAATTATGGTTGCAACTATCCACGTCATTGTTGCTCCAATTGTTGCTTTTTTATTTTGAAAAAAGTTCGATTTTGATTTAACTTTTCTCGGAAAAGTTATTTTTTTGTTCAAACTTGTTTTTCCAAAAAAGTTTGTATTATTCATTTTTTGCAACCTTCCCGACGACAGAATAAATTCTTAGTAAAATTTTGTCGCCATTATTTAAAATATAAATTTCTTTCATATTGCATTTTGGAAGTTTATCTCCATCTAATTCGCAATATTGGAAAAAATCTTTTCTTCCTTTTTCAATTGAACTTCTTATTTCTTTTGAATTATCAAAATCATAAAATTCTATTTGAACATAATATTGTTCTTCTCCGTCGTATTTTTGTGAATTATCTTTGAAATTAAATTTGCAATTATCTAAATTTTCCCATTCTAAAACTCCTGTTTTTAATTTTCCTTGTTCTGTAAGACAATCAATTACTTTGTCTGTTAAAACTTCTGCTTCAACCTCTCTAATATCTAATGCCCCATAAAAAAGCAAGACTCCTGAAACTATTCCAATGGCGACGATAATGTAAATTATAAAAAGATAAATGCTTAGAACTTTTTCGCCTGCTTTTTTATTTAACCACATTTTCTTCTCCTTTTTTCGTAATTTCTAATGTTAAAAAATCTTTGTCAGAATCTTTTTGGGTTTGGATAATGTAAACTTCAACCTCGTCATTAAAAAAACCATATTCATAAAAACTGTCTTCACTTCCGCGAACAGTAACTAAATTTTTTATTGTGTCAATTTCAATTGTTTTTTCTTTATCAATACCTTGTTTTTTTGCTTTATCAAAAAAATCTTTTAAATTAATACTGATTTCTGTTTTAGGTTTAGATGCATCAATTAACAAAGCGATTTGTTTTGCAACTTCTTCTTCATTTATATGAACAGACGAACTTTGCAAATAAATAAAAAGAATCATAACTGAAAAAAACACAAGATTTAAAATAATGAAAATAACATTTTCAGTTAGAATATTTGCTTTTTTGTTTTTCATTTAAGCCTCTGTGACAAACTCGTCGCAATTAAATTGGTTTAAAGATTCAGCAGTGAATTTAACTAAAACCGGGGGATTATTTTTTTTATCATAAATTGAATCTACAATAACATATTCCTCAGAGAAATCAATTATTTCTTTATTTATATCTAAATTATTTGTTTCAGAGATTTTATTTCTAACAGCATCGACAGAATTTAATTTATAAAATTTATATAAATAATTTTCATTATCTTCAGAGATTTTATTATTAATCATATAATCATAAATTTCTGAATATTTTATTCCCTCTTTTAAGTTTTCATTATTTTGGATTTGCTCGTCAAAACGAAGTTTATAACAGATTGCACACCCACTTGAAGAATAATCCACTTTTCCTTCTCCCATCATCCACCAGCATCTGTAAATTAAATTAACTATTTCTTTAGTTAAGGAATTTTCATTAACTATTATTTTTTTTGCATCTTTAAATCCTCCACAATCTCCACCCATACTCAAACAAATATCTTTAGTTTTGCATTTTAGGGAAATCGGATTAATTTTACCTAAGGAAGAAAATGTTCCTTTCATTATCACTGAATTTCTGCAACTTTCTTCGTCAATAACTCCTCCAAAATCAAACATAAAAAAGAAAAGTATTATGATTGAAAAACTTATGATTAGGATTATTATCGTGATTAATTGTTTTGATGTTAGTTCTGCTTTTTTTTCTGTAGCCATTTTAATAGACAAACCTCTTGAACAAAAAATATAAACCTAATAGGGCTATTCCAAAAAATATAACCCATAAGATAATTTTTATCATTGATTCTAGTTCTGCTTTTTTATTATTCATTTTTACTTATTATAAATTTATTTTCTTTATATTCAATTTTAATCTCTGTAACAACTTCAAATTCCGAATCAGACCATCTAAATAAAAGAACAGGGTCTTTTCTTATTGAATATACTTTTTTTTGCAATTCTACATTTTCTTTTATATTTTTGCAAAAACCTATTTCAGAACATTTTTCCGGCTGGGCAGATTTAGAAACTGCTTCTTCACAAATACAAATACAATTTCCTTCACAGCTTAATGGTCGATTTTCTCCTTTATTAAAATTAATCAAAATCCATCCTTTAGGTTCTAACAAAATAAGATTTTGAACTCCTTCTGTTTTAGCCAAGCCAATTTTTTCAATAATTTTGTTTATATCTGCCTCTGCTTGTGCAATTTTTTTATCATCATTATAACTTCCATAAATAACAAAAAGTAAATATAATAATAAACTAATAGATAGAACTGCAATTATGATTTTTAAAGTGTATTCTCCGAGGAGGAATGCTTTTTTCCCTATTTGCATATTTGTAGTCCTCCAATTAATGCCTGATTTATGTTTTTGGCATTTCCAGTATTATGGTCATTGTAAATTTCAATTTCTAATCCATTAATTCTCCCAATTGCAGGGTCTCTAAACAAAACATCTTTCTTAATCTCTCCATTTTTAATATAAATATCTGTCTTTTCATATTTGTCTCCTTTTTTAATCCAAATAATGTTATTTTCAATATATCCGAGTTCTGTTTTTTTATCGCAAATATCCGTGCTACTTTCAATTTGATTATTTTCATTTTCCTCTCCAAACCCAAACCCGCCAAAATAAGGGATAATATAACTTTTAAAACCTGAATAAATTCCGAGAATCAGGACAGTTATAACTAAAACTGCGATTATGATTTTAATTAGATTGTTTATTGTTAGTTCCATCAGCCCCTTCCACTAAATAAATTTTTTATATGCCCTCCAATTTCAAATAGTTTGTCTTTTAAGACAACTGCAAAAACAATCATTATGACTAGAACTGCAATGCCGATTATCCACCAGACTAAACCTTCGATAGCTATTGCTTTTTTATCCTCTTTTTTCATATTTCTTAAACAAAATAAATCTTAATAAACTTAACTAAATTAATTTGATTAGCCGATTGTTCCCTTTAATGCAACCCATGCTAATGCAGATAGGGCGATTATAGAAATAAATGCAGTTACTAAATATAGGATTGAGCCCCTGATTAAATTCTTGGAGATTTCATAAGTTTGTTTTAATTTGTCTTCTCCAGAGTCAATTGTTACTAAGGTTGATGTTAGGATGAAGATTATTTGAATTATGTAGATGCCGATTGCAATTTGCAAGAAATATGGCGGGACCATTTCAGTAATTTGAAATCTGTCTAATATGCTCCCTGCTGAGCCGATTCCTGCGATTGCTGTTTCAGGTGCCATTTTGTCTAACATACTTAAAATTCCAGTAATCATTGCAGATAAACCGACGATGATTCCTGCCAGCAAGGGCGCTAAAAAAACCATATTGCTTTTCATATCGCTTGAAACATCTGCAAGTAAATCTTTTAATCTCTGGTTTATTTTTTGTATGTTCTTGATGTAATCAGAAATACTCATTAAACTCTGGGCTGCGACCTTTAATCCTTTTTTGACACTTTCAACTAAAATTTTCATACTTGTTGCGATTAAAGTTGAAGGGTAATAAACTAATGCTCCTCTTTTGGGGTTAAAGATTGCATTCTCTAAACTCATTCCCATTGATTGGATATTTGAATTGACTATTTTAAAAAATTCAGATGTTTTTTGCCCTTTTGTTGATTTAGCAACTTTTGCAAACGCGATTTCTGCAGGAGTTCCGTCGCCTAATCTATTTCCTAAGGTAAATAACGAATTAGCGAATTCTTTTTCTAATGCTTTTGAACTGTCTCTTGTTTTAATTAAGTCCTTGGTTCTCATTGAAAATGATAATGCAAAAAACATTGCGATGGAAAATGGGACAAATAAACTGAGTAATAATGCACCGACTCCGAACGGGCCTTTTCCTTGGTCAAAATAAAAGAATTTGTCTCCTAAAAAACTGAGTTTGTCGAGGGAGTAGTCTTGTTGTAATCCGAGCATATCTGGTAGGGCAGTGTATCCAAAAAGCAAGGGTAAAATTCCTAATAAAAAGAAAGGCAGACAAATTGCTCCTGCAGTTAAATAAGGGCCTTTGGATTTGTATTTATGGTAAAGTGGGTTTTTCTTTAATAGACTTGTTTCGCCGTATCCCTCTGGTCTTTTTAACATGATATTCATTGTAAGATAAAATACTAAGAAGGGAATTAGAAGATTGTATAGGATGAAAACATGGCTCCATTTTATAACTCCGCCGAGTAATGTGGATGCTAAGGGGAGAAGGGCGAGTCCTAAAACAGGTAGAACTGTTCCAAGCATATATAATGTTGTGATTGGGGATTTTATTTCGTGGGTGTATTTTAACATTTTATCATAAACACCGTCGAGAATAACTTTTAATGCCCTTTCTAAAATCTGGATTCTTCTTGCTTCATTTGGCTCATATAAACTTGATTCAATTAAATGAAAGCTCTCAACAAATTCAATGCTGTGTTCTCTCCAAGATTCAAGGTAAGCGTCTAAACTGTCTTTGATTGAAGTGTATTTTTCTGTTTCAACATCCCATAGAATTTTTTTAAAGTCTAATGCCAAGGGGACTTCGATATGCTGGCTTACAAATCTAATTGCTCTTTCTAAATTGCTTGTGTGTTTCATATAAACAACTGTGTATAAAATTGCAGGAACCATTTGGCTTCCTGCTTTTAGTCTCCATTTTGTGGCTAATCTTGAGGGTTTTGTGTAAAAATAGTAAAATAAAAAACCAGAACTGAAAAGCATTAAAACTAAAAATAAAAATGGGAATCCTGTGGCAAATGTTTGTCCTCCAATAAACCATATAGCAATGCTTAGTAAAATGCTTATGAAAAGTAATCCGAGAAAACTGAAAAGTGCCAAACCAACGACCTCGCCGGGGCTGACTTCCAGATGAGCGATGTTTAATTGATTCTGGATTTTGTTTTCGTCTTTAGGGGCTAATTTAATTTTAATAAAACCTCCTAAACCTTTAACCCATTGTTCATACTTTGAAAGTTCAGGCATCATGTCTTGTTTAAATTGCGAAAATTCTTGAGAAACTTTGACATCTGAATTTCCTCTGATTTCATTCCCGCTTATCTGTGCCTCAATTTTTTTAGAGTATTTATCTAAAATATCTTTTGTGCTGTCCATGTTCACCTCTTTTAAATTAAAGAAACCCTATTTATTAATTTAACCTCTGTTGCTTGGCTTCGCCCAAATTTTAATTTTTCTTTTCTTCCCCCCTAATGGTAGGAGAGATAAGCCCGCAGTTCTTCGGACAAATAGATTTTGTCTTCGACAAAATAGAAAAACTTCTTTTATCTGACCACAATACCAAAAACAACGAAATTAAAATTTTGTCTAACAAAGGATAAGGGGCTTCGCAAGGCTCACGCAAATTTTTCATTAATATGGGGTTCTTAATCTTTCAGAAACCTATTATAAATCTGAATTGCTATAATTTTTACCAAAATTTAATTTCTCCATTTAATCCCATTTTCAGTAATTTTTTCTCAATTCTCTCCTTATCATTTCTTGGGATAGATACAACCTTACTTGTGATTTCATCATCTCCAAAGAAAGTTTCTGAGATATACCCTGGGACGGTGATTCTTGAGTCTTTTGCTAATTTATTGTAATATGCTTGAGCAATTAAAAGGCCCTTTCTGTCCCATAAATCTTCTGGAATCCTTAGATATTCAAAGATTTGAGATGCAACTATTGAATCATTGAACCTTGTGCTCCCCCGCTCAGTTATATCTTTAGTTCTCTCGTAGTGACAATCTGCTAGTGATATGATTGCACTAGCATTTATATATGTTCCCTCATTCTTGCCTGCTTTGCTGTATTCTAGAAAGAAAAGTGCTTCTTTACTTTTATTCTTAATCACTCATTCATAGAATTTAATATAATCTTTGTATCCCATAGGGGGTCCAATTGGTCCCCAAGAAAATACTGCTGGAAGAATATTTTTATTGAAATGCTTATTCCAATTTGTTACATGATTGTAATCATTAGTGAATCCCCTAGGGGTTTTATTATTAACTTCCATGGGGTGGAGACAATTATTTAGATTTATAAATGTTCCTATTATGTTACCACTAATTAATGATTTCTTTTTTACTCATTCCAAATTTTTATTTTCTTGCTTTAAAAATTCTACAAAAAAGAGATTAATAGTTATATTTAAGAATATGTAGTTATTTATATGATTATGAAATTTGAAATTAATAAATATGATAAGTTAAAGCATAGAAATAAATTAGTTTCTTATTTAAAAAAGATAGAAAAAAGATTTGAATATATCCCATTTGTTTTTCCAATTAATATAATAGAAATGTTTTCCACTTTTAAGAATATCTTTGTTGTTATTGAAGATAAAAAGATTATTAATTTAGGATATAAAAATAAAATAAAAAGTAATATTGGATTCTTTTTTGAAAAGCCAAAATATGATTATGATTTTTTAAATGATTTTGATTCAGCAGTTTTATTATTTCCACCTAGGGAAAAAGTTAATAAAATTAAATGTGAAGAGAAGATAGAAATAAGTGAAGCAATAATTGATATCTCTAAGGTTATTTCTTTGGTAGGTAAGGAGTTTAAAACTTTGAGGGGTAAACTAAATAAATTTAGAAAAGAAAACTCTAATTGTATTGTTGAAGTTTTTGATAAAGAAAAGATTAGCCGACAAGAATTGAAATCTTTTTATGATGAGTGGTTTAAATCTTCTGAAAATAGAAAATCTATAGATATGAGCCTTTATTGGGGTTGCCTGGAATTTATATATGGCTTTGATGGAGAGTTAGATGGGATTGTTGTTAGACATAATGCGAAAATTATAGGTGTTGGATTTTTCTCAATATCTCCTTTAGAAAAGCAGTCTGTTTGTATCACTTCTAATGGATTTTGTGAGTTTAAAGGTCTTAATGAATTTTTGGCTTATGAAAAATATAGGTTTGTTTATAAAAAGTATAAAATAAAATTCATAAATGTTGGTTCTGCAAATTCTGAAAGAATTATTAATATGAAAAAGAAGTTTTGTTTTTTTCGTGAGAAATTATGGATGCTAGTATTAAAGGGTAATGATATAAGAGATAAGGATTTTTGGCATGATGATTGTGTAGATCCTGATGATTTTAGATTGTGAGTATTTTGAATTGTTACATATTTTTTTAGAAAAAGAAGGCAAAGGGAACTCCCTATTTTCTTTTTGCCCAAAGGGGGTGCTCTTCGAGCAGAAAAAAGAAACAAAAAGCAGACTTATTTTTCAAAATTAAATGGTCGCCCCACAGCCCCTCGAAAAGAAAAATTAAAACTCTGCGAAAATCAAAGATTTTCTTGCCATGCCTTGCAGGATTTTACTTTGTTTGGATTAAGTAACAATAGTTATGAGAAAATTCCTCGCGACAATTTCCTAAGTTAATTCCTCAGCCAGCCCATAAACTCACTGGAGAAATTAACTTCTCTTAACCTCTGGTGAAATTTTTGTTAAACTCTTTCCAACTTTTTTGTTTTCCCTTTAATTCAAAATATTTTTTGCTTTGTCTGTCAAATCCAAGTCCACATAAAAATTCTCCAAGTCGTTTTATTTTAATATTTGTTTGTGGGTCAATCAAGTTCATCTTTGTATCTTCGCTGTCTTTTAATTTTCTTAATGGAATTGCATAGAAAAAATTATGATAGTTTCTTGTGTGATATGCAGTGATTAAAAATCTACAATATTCGCCATCCCTTAATTTGAAATCTTCATCCTTATTCTTTTTTATATATCCTGTGTAATTTGGAATTTCATTAATTATATAATCTTTTTTTCCTCCTTCCTCACAAACTTTTGCAGTAAAAACACTTCCAATTTCTGGAGCGTAATCTTTTTCAGAATGAATAATAGTTTTTTTATCAAATCCGTAATCTGTGCTGTAAATTAAATTTTTATTCATTTCAGTTGTTGTTTTAATTAGATAAAATATATTCAAGTTGTTTTTTTCCAATGCCGAGCTTTCTTGAAATTTCATATAAATCTAATTCTTCATTTATTTCATATAAACAATCTTTTTTAATCCCTATTCCGCTGAGGAGAACATTGGGTTTTTCTTCAATTGTTCCATCTTTTATGCACCAACCTTGATAATCTATATGATTTTTTGGTCTGACGCCTATGTTTTTAGAATGATTTACAATTTTAGGATTATCAAAAATGTAAACGTCTATTATTTTTTCTGGTTTATCATAAGGTATGCCCATTCTTCCTTTTACTAATTTTGGAGCACTCTCAGACTTTTTCCATCCCATAAATCTCATAACCTTTAATGAAATTTTTTATTTAAAAATATTATGGATGTGAAATATATTTTATTTTTTGCAAAACATTTAAAAAGATGTTTTGCATAACTATTTTATAAAAGAGGAAAATGGAAAATAAAAAAGCTCAGGGGATGTCTATAACGACGATAATTTTAATTGTTTTGGGGTTGGTTGTGCTTGTGGTTTTGATTTTAGGATTTACAACTGGTTGGAGTAATATGAAAGATTGGGTTGTTCCGAGCAATAATGTTCAGGCGATTGTAGATAAATGTAATATTGCTTGTGCGACTGGAAGCACTTATGATTATTGTACTACTTTGAGAGAATTGAAGGTTGAAGGGGGCGTGAAGGTAACAAAAGATTGTTGGGATTTAGCAAATTTAGAGGCATACAATGCATATGGAATAGAACTTTGCCCTGCTATAACTTGTGATGGCAAATCTTCTGATTAATTTTTTAGAATATTTTAAAAACATCTAATTCTTAATTTATTTATGATAAATAAAAAAGCAATGCAACTTACTATTTCAACTTTGATTTTATTTATTTTGGGGTTTGTTGTTTTAATTGGTTTGATTAGTATTTTGGTTATGGGGTGGAATGATTTTAAAATTCAGACTGGGGCGATTTTAGGAAGTGATGTTGCAAGGGCTCAGAAAAATTGCAAGATTCAATGTGAGTTGGGTAATGGTTATGATTATTGCTGTGAATTGAAAAAAGTAAATGACGAGGATTTAAAATGCGTGGATGATTTGTTGAAAACTGATTGTGTTTTAGATTGTTCAGAGGTTGGTTGTTAAAATGTCTGATTATGTTGTTGCAGGGAAGAGAAAAACTAAGACAGATAAAAGGGCGAAGGCACGTTATAGTAGATATAAAAAAGGCGGGAGTCAGAGGGTTGTTAAAAAGGTGAAGAAAGATTAATTGTTGTAAATGTTTTTTCTGTGTCCTAATTCAATAACAAAAATTATTAATTTATTTTGTCTTATATCTAAAATAATTCTGTAATCTCCTGCCCTTACTCTGAAATAATTTGTCCCCTGAATTTTTTTAACAAAAGAAAAAGGCCTTATTTTTATTCTTTCAATTACTGTGCCCATTCTGTCTTTTATGTTTGAAGGCAATTTGCTTAATTGTTTTTTAGCTTTGTCTGAAAGAATAATTTCATACATTTATCTTTAAGTCCTTTTTAATATCTTCCCACTTATGGACTTTTCCCTCTTTTATTTCTTTTTCAGATTCAGCAATGTTTTGTTTTGTTTGTTCTGATAATTCCATTCTGTCCTCGATTAAATCCCAGATAAGTTCCTCATAACTTTCTTTTTCATTAATTTTCATTGTTTTTAAATTTTCAAGAAGATTTTTACTTATTTGAATTGTTGTCGCCATAGTCATTATATAATTTGCTATATATTTAAATGTTTGTAATTTAGTTTTATGAAGAAAGATTAATAAACTAGATTTCTTTTTGATTTTTGTAAAAAGAGAAAATGACAATGGATTTAATTTTTGGGGAGAATTTGTTTTTGGTTGTTTTGGGGCTGGTTTGGATTGTTGGGGCGGTGATGCAGGACTTGAAAAGAAGAGAGGTCGATAATTTATGGAATTTTAGTTTGATTTTTTTTGCACTTGCTTATCGAGGGTTTGTGAGTGTTTTTAATGGAAATTATTGGTTTGTTTTGAATGGGTTTATTGGTTTGGGGATTTTTTTCTTGCTGGCTAATTTGTTTTATTATTCAAGATTGTTTGCAGGAGGGGACGCGAAATTATTAATGGCACTCGGAACTATTTTGCCCTTGTCTTATGATTGGATTTTAAATCTGAAAATTTTCGGATTATTTGTTTTGTTATTTTTTACACTTGGTGCAGTTTATGCTTTGATTTGGAGTTTTTTTGTTGTCTTTGCTAATTGGTCTCGGTTTGTTAAAGAGTTTAGAAAGCAGTGGAAAAATTACAAAAAAATGTTTTTGATTTCGTTGATTTTTGTTTTATTGTGGGCTGGGTTTGTTTTTGCAATTAGTCAAATTGAGTTTGTTTTTATTGGGTTGGTTGTTTTATTGTTTCCATTATTATTTGTTTTTGTGAAAAGTGTCGAGGAAAGTTGCATGGTGAAGTTGATTTCTCCTGATAAGGTTACAGAAGGAGATTGGTTGTATAAGGATGTTCGGGTTGGGGGGAAGAAAATAAAATCTTGTTGGGAAGGAGTTTCTAAATTTCATTTAAGGGCGATTAGAAAAAGTCGGAAAAAGATTTTGGTTAAACAAGGGATTCCTTTTACTGTTGCGTTTTTGCTGGGGTTTGTTGCTCTGCTGTGGTTGATTTGGCGAGGGATGATTTGATTAAGGAATTCTAAACGAAATTTTTGGAAGATTGGATTTTGTCTGGGTTTTTATTTTTAAGGTTCGCGAACCTCTTTTTTTTGTTTCTAATTGTTTTTGCAGTTCTTCTAATTCTTCTGTCTCTGCCTTCTTTTTTTCTAATTTTTCATCTTTGTAAATTGGGATAATATTAACGATTGCGTGCCCCTGAAAATTAGAAGTTTCAATTTTAATATCTTCTGGTTTGAGTTTTGATTTAATTTTTTTTGCAACTTTTTTTGCTAATTCTAAAACTGAAGCAGGAAGTTTTTCAATTGGCGAGTGTTCTATTGGGATAATCAGTGAATGGCCTTTTGAAACAGGATTGATTTCCAAAATCGCAATTGCTTTTTTATTTTCTGCAATTTTGTTAGAAGGAACATCGTTATTTATTATTGAACAGAAAATACACTGGCTTCCCTGAGGAGAAGATTCTGTTTGAGGTTGTTGGGCCTGCTGTTGTTTTAAAAATTCTTCTAATTGCTCTTCATTCATATTTTGAATTTGCTGTCTAATTTCATCTTTGTTTGGCAAGTTAGAAGATTCTATTTGCTGAAAGAGTTGCTCTTTAATTTGTCCTGTTTGTTCTTGTGTTAATGCCATAGGGATATAAAGAAATAAGGTTTTTTATATTTATCCAAAAGCTCGCCGAAAATCTACAACTTCTGCAGAATTAACTTCTGGGAGTTCTTTTAGGGGATTTTCAATGTCGTCTATGGATTTTGATTCATCTAATGCAAAATTTAGGATGACTGCATTTAATCCAAATGCAATTGGCTCTGTTGTTGTCGAGGGTTTTTCCCCGCCTTTTTCCTCGACAATTTGCTTTGCCTTGCTTTGTATTTCATCTAAATTTGAATCTGGTGATTCAGGCATTATTTTTATTTTAACAAGTGCTATTCCCATAATATTAATCTGCAATTTTGATTTATAAATATTTGGGTTTGCGAGGTGTTTATTGAAAGAATTAATGATAAATAAAAATTATTGCTAAAGTGTTTGTGGTTTTATTGCAGAATTTAATTAAGTATTTTGAGATGGTATGGATATTAAATTGAGCACCCATATTCAATTATGCTTTCACTAATCCCACTTAATAGCGCATTAGTTAACTCTGGTTTTTTTGACATAGATTCTTCAAGTGTAATTCTTTTTGTTTTAGTTAAATAAAGGAGGGTTTTTTCTAGATTTAAGAGGGTATGTTTAAGATTTATTAGGTGGTGAATACCTCTTGTCCTATTTTGATTAGAACTTTGTTTGTTTGGTTGTAATTTTTTATTAGATTCTAATTGATAACATAATTCAACTCTTAAACTAGATATATCATAATCTTTAATTCTCTCATATAGTTGTTCATATTTTTTCTCTACCATAATTTTAGGGATATTTATTGCTTTTTAAGTTTACTCCCTTAGTCTGAAATACCAATATTCATTATTGTTTTAAAGAGGCATAATTTTTATAAATGGTTTTGATTTTTGAAGGGGATTAAAACGAGGTAAAAATGCAGGAAAATTATCAACAATTAATAGAATTAATCGCTAAGAGTTCTGGGACTTCTGTTGAGGAAATAGAGAGAAAGATAGAGGCGAAACAAGCTAAGCTTTCGGGGCTGATTAGCAAGGAAGGGGCTGCGCAAGTTATTGCTGCAGAGTTGGGGGTTAATTTTGACAAGCAGTTGATTAAAATTTCGCAGATTGTTCAGGGAATGAGAAAGATAAATCTGATTGGCAAGATAATTAATTTGTTTCCGATTAGAGAGTATAATAAAAATGGTCGGAGCGGGAGGATTGGGAGTTTTGTTTTGGCAGATGATACGAGCAATATTCGGACGGTTTTGTGGGATGAGGGGCATATTGATTTAATAGAAAAAGGACAGATTGTCGACGGGGGAGTTGTTGAAATAATAAATGCGAGTTTGAGAAATGGAGAATTGCATTTGGCGAGTTTTTCAGAGATTAAGCCCTCTGGTCAAGTTATTGAAAATGCTGTGACAAAAAGACCGGTTTTTAAAAAGACAATTGTGCAATTTAATCCAAATGATAATGTTTCTGTGAGGGCAGTTATTGTTCAGATATTTGAGCCAAGGTTTTTTGAAATTTGTCCTGAGTGCAGAAAGAAAGTTAGTGAGGTGGGGGAATGTGCGACGCATGGGAAGGTCTCGCCTGAAAAAAGGGCTTTGCTGAATTTTGTTATTGATGACGGGACAGAGTCTATTCGGGCAGTTATGTTTTCAGACCAATTAGAAAAAATAATGACTATGTCTGAACTGGATAATAGTGAATTGTTTGGGGTTAAGAAAAAAGAATTTTTAGGAAAAGAAATGATGGTTGAAGGAAATGTTCGGAAAAATCAGTTGTATGGAAATAATGAGTTTATTATTTCTGGAATTAGTGAGGTTAATGTTGATGAGTTAATTGCTGAGCTGGAGAAATAGTTTAAAATGGGATTAGAAGAACAAATTGCAGAAAAAATTGAAAATCAAATGCAGAGGATAGATTTAGAATATAGAAGAAAAAGAAAACAACTTGAGTTTAAGAAATATGTGATGGATAAAAATAGTTCTGTTATGGCAAAATATCTGGAAGATAAGGGCTTGGTGTTTTCACAAGTTTATGATGGGTTTTGTAGGATTATTCCAGATGTTGAAAGTGGGGTTAAACCACTTTTTTTAGAGTGTGAAGATGGGATGACGATTAAAGAAGTTAATGATAGTTTTTTTGTTAGATTTGGTTATTATGAAATAGCTACAGAAAAGGAAATAATTCCTAAAATGATAATTGAACAATGCAGGTTAGAATCTACTGGGAAACTTGAAAAAGAATATGCGGATTTTAAGGCAGGAAATTAATTGTTTATATTTTTTGAAAACTATAGGAACCGCCTGTTTTAATAAAATATATTTATAACTTTGATTGGAATAATTTCTTTTGTATCCCTTTATTTATTAAGGTCATAAATCTGAGATTTGGTAAAGATTATAAAAGCTGAAATCTTAGTTTTTGAAAAGATGTTACTAAGAACTCATTTGGCGTTTGCAGTTTTGATGATTATTTTATTTGTCGAGCATGTTAATAATAAATTGGTTTTTGTGAGTTTGTTGTTGTTGGCGACGATTTTGCCTGATTTGGACAGCCCTTTTTCAAGTTGGGGGAGGCATTTGATTTTTAGGCCCTTGCAATTTTTTGTTAAACATAGGGGGATTGTTCATAGTTTTACTTTTGCAGTAGTTGGTTCTATTGCACTGTCGATTTTTTGGCCTGTTGCTGCATTGGGATTTTTTGTTGGTTATTCTGTTCATTTAATTTGTGATTCATTTACAAAAGATGGAATACAACCTTTCTGGCCTATTCGTGCAAAAAGTTCGGGATTTATTTCTACTGGAGGAAGGATTGAAGATAGTTTATTTTTGACAATGATTTTAGTTGATATTTTACTGATTGTTTTGCTTTGGATTTTTTAAGTTTAATTCCAATAATTTAATATATATAACGGATTTTGGTAATGCTTATATAATTGAATTTGGTTTTTAGTTTATGGTTGTGAAGAAAGTAGTTAAAGAGAAAAAGGTTTCTAAAAAGAAAGTCGAGGAGGATTCTAAGAAGAAAGATTCGGAGTGTATGAGGCTTTCGGATTTGCCGGGTGTTGGGCCTGCGGCCATTGAGAAACTGGAGAGTGCAGGGATTTTTGATTTAATGGGTGTTGCGGTTTTGGGGCCAAAGGAGTTGGGAGATATGGCAGGTCTTGGCGAGGCTGCTGCTCGGAAAGCAATTCAAGCTTCTCGAAAGATGATGGATTTGGGGTTTCAAGATGGGTTGGAGTTTGCTCAAAAAAGAGAAGAAATTAATTATATTACTACAGGGAGTAAAGAGTTTGATAATCTTCTTGGGGGAAAAGGTGTTGAGACAAAAGCCATAACCGAGGCATTTGGTGCTTATGGTTCTGGAAAGACCCAATTAGGATTGAGTTTGGCTGTTAATTGTCAGTTTCCCTTTGAAATGGGGGGGGCTGAGGGGAAATCTGTTTATATTGATACTGAGGGAACTTTTAGGCCTGAAAGAATCAAACAAATTGCAGAATCAAAAGGGCTAAATCCTGAAAAAGTTTTGAAAAATATTTTGGTTGCTCGTGCATTTAATTCAGATCATCAGATTTTATTAATTGATAAAGTTGGAGAATTGATTAAAAATGGGGAGAATGTTAAAGTTGTTATTGTAGATAGTTTGACTGCACATTTTAGGGCAGAATTTTCTGGTCGAGGACAGTTGGCAGACAGACAGCAGAAGTTGAATAAATATTTGCATAATTTAATGAAACTGTCAGAGCAGTTTAATTTGGCAGTTTATGTAACTAATCAAGTTATGTCAAATCCTGCGATGATGTTTGGAGACCCGACCACGGCAATTGGAGGGAATATTGTTGGGCATGCCAGTACATATAGAATTTATATTCGTCGTGGAAAAAAAGGCAGCAGGGTTGCAAAATTAATTGATAGTCCAAATTTGCCAGATAATGAATGTGTGTTTTGGGTTAGTTCTAAAGGGGTTTGCGACGAAGTGGATTGAAAATGAAATTAGATTTTGAATAATTTTATAAACCTCATTTGATTTAAATTTTTATGAAAGAGCAGGTAAAAAAAGAGGTTTGGAAAATATTTAGTGTTGCGGCGTTTTTGTTTGTGACCATATTTTTTATATTACCTTATTTGATTCAAATTTCAACTTTTTTTCATGAGAGGGGGCATGTTAATGCATTGGAAAAATATAATGTTAAGGCACATTATAAAATGGATTTATTGAGCACAATTCCTACTTTTTTTAATCCAAATGTTGATAAACTTGGTGTGACAAGATTTGATTTAGGAGCATATAAAAATTTAGATAAATATCAGAGAACCGAGGTTAATATTGCGGGGATTGTTTCTGATTTGCGGTTTTTGTTTTTGATTGGGATTTATTTGGCTTTTGTTAATGTTTATGTTTTTTATAAAATTAGATTTAAGAAAGAGTTTGATATAAAATGGGTCTTGGCTATTAATTGGATTTTATTTATGTGGCTTTTGGCTTTAATCCAGATTACTGTCGCAAATATAACTTATAATTCTGGAGATGTTTATCAGTTGATTAGATTTTTGAATGTATAAAGATTTATAAGTTTTAACCCTAACAATTTATAAAAACCTAATTCTTGTTTTTAGATAATGGTTATTAAGGAAAGTTGGCTTTTTGCAGACTTGCATATTCATTCGAGATTTAGCAGAGCATGTAGTAAGGCTTTAAATATTGAAAATTTAGTTAAATGGGCTCGTGTAAAGGGCATTGGATTATTGGGGACTGGAGATTTTACTCATCCTATTTGGTTAGAGGAATTAAAGGAGAAGTTAAAAGAGGAAAATGGGATTTTTTGGTTTGAAGATGATGGAGGAAGATTTCCATTTATTCTTTCATCTGAGATTAGTTTGATTTATACTCAGGATGGAAAAGGGAGAAGGGTTCATTTAGTTTATTTGGCTCCTAGTTTTGAGGCAGTTGATAAAATTAATAAATGGTTTGATAGTAAGGGCAGGAGAGATTATGATGGGAGGCCTATTTTTAAAATAAGTTGCAGGGATTTTGCTGCAAAAATGCAAGAGATTGATAAAAGAATTGAGGTAATTCCTGCTCACATTTGGACTCCTTATTTTGGTGTTTTTGGTTCAATGTCTGGGTTTGATTCTTTAAAAGAAGCATTTGGAGATATGGCAGATAATATTCATGCAATTGAGACTGGAATAAGTAGTGACCCTGAAATGAATTTAAGAATTGAAGAGTTAAAAAATAAGAGTATTGTTAGTTTTTCTGATTCACACTCGTTTTGGCCTTGGAGATTAGGTAGAGAGGCTACGATTTTTGATACAACTAATGGAATTAGTTATGATGAGATTATCAGACAGATAAGGGAAAATGATTTTATCGGAACTGTTGAGACAGACCCTGCTTATGGAAAATATCATTATGATGGGCATGCAAAATGCGATTTTAGCTGTTCTCCTGAAGAAAGAAAACAATTAAATGGATTGTGTCCTAAATGTGATAAAAAATTAATTGTGGGTGTTGATAGCCGTGTTGATTGTCTTGCTAAGGGTAACTTGCCTGAAAAAAAGAAATTGTTTTTTACATTATTGCCCTTGCATGAAATAATTAGTCTTAGAATTGGAATTGGCATGAATAGTAAAGGTTGCTGGAAAATTTATGATAAATTAATTAAAGAATTTGACAATGAATTTAATATTTTGTTGAATGTTGGGGGGGAGGAATTGATGAATGTTTTAGGAGATGAATTATTAGTTAAGTTGATTATGAAGAATCGGATAGGGAAGATAAAAGTAAAACCAGGTTATGATGGAGAATATGGTGTGGCATTGTTAGATGAAGGCGTTGTGGTTGGCGAGGATGAGGGGCAGAAGAAGTTGTTTTAATTTTTTTTAAACCCCTTCTCTTTTAGGAAATCTGATAACTCTTTAGGAACTTCTGTTTTTTGAGGCATAGTTTCAATTGTAATCTGGTCATATTTTCCTTCACAACTATTTAGTGCGGTTTGATATTTTATTACAGAAGTTCCTCCTCTAAAAACATTTAAAAATGTTTCACATTCTGTAGGATAGTTTATATTTCCTCCTATCTCTAAGTATTCCTCTCTGAAAAGAGATATGACTTTATCTTTTACAAACTCCTCTTGCTTTCTTACATAAATGTCTTGCCTTTTCATAGAAAAATATTAGATTTATAATTTAAAAAGATGATTATAGTTTAAGATATATGTTTGTAATTTATTTCTCTAAACTAAATTCGCATCCATTTTTTTTAGCTAGTTTTTCAATTATGCTGAAAATTTTATTTGATTGTGTTTTAAGTTCTTTGAAATTTTCTCCTGAAAGTGTCAACCGATATTTTCCTGCAGCAAGATAAGAAATTTTGCATTTAGATTCTTTGTATGCTTTGTCCAAAATATTTTTTATTATTTTTATTCCGTCTGAAGCATTGCTTGAAAGTCTGAAAATTTGCTTAATTTCTTTTGGCTTTTCTTTTTTAGTTTCAAGAATTTTAATTATTTTTTCACTCTCGGTTTTAGAAAAAAATTCTTTGAGAATTTTTGGATTTGTTTTTGTTTGTTCTAAGAAATCAAAAATGGTTTCTGTTTCTGTTATTTTATCAATTATTTTTTCTGCATTTTCTTTTCCAAGAACTGTTTTAATAATTGCTCTGTAAGATTTTTCTTTAGCTATTTGTTCAAGTAATTCTTTTTTTTCGTTTTGTTTTACTCTTCTTAATGAAAGATATGCTCCTCTGGGTGTGATTTTAAGAATTTTGCAAACTATTTTTTTGCCAGGCACAACATAGTCCCTTAGATTTCTGATTCTTCCTGGTGAAATTTCTGAGGTTATCAGTGTTCCTTCTCCGTCTCCGTCAATTTTACAAAACACTGTTGTTCCAAGTATTTTTTCAACAGTGCATAATACAATTTGTCCTTCTTCTAATTGTTCTTCCATAGAAAAATGATTTTAAATAAGGTTATAAATCTTGCTGTTGTTGAAATTATTGAAATATTTAATAGGGGGGATGATTTTATTTATCATAAAAATTCAAGAATTCGTGCTTTGATTTCTGCTTTTCCGCCTTTTGGTTCTGCTAAAGGGGCGTCACAAATAAGACATTTGACTCTAGTTGTTGCACCTTCAAAAATTATTTGTTCGTTTTTGCAACCCTGACATCTTATTTTGAGGAATCTGCTTTTTGGTTTTGCCATAATAAAAATGGTTGTTTGGGGTTTTTAAACTTTTACTAATTCGAATTCTAATTTTTTTTGGACGAGTTCTATGAATTTATTTTCATGTTCTTTTTCAATTGTGCACCCTGCAGCCATTTTATGTCCGCCAGAATTTCCGCCAATAACATTTGTTACAGAATCCATTAATTTTTTTAAGTTTCTATTTGAATCTGGATTTCTTCCGGCAATTCTTGATGAGATTTTTATTTTGTCCTCGTTGTATGCCATTGCAATTATTATTGTTCCTTCTTTGTAAACTGAAGAGAATGATAAAATACTTGCGAGGGTTCCGATTATTGTGTCTTTGATATTGCCTTTTGCATTGATTATTACATATTCTCTTCCTTGTATTTTGCTGTTCTTGTCTATGTATTTTAATCCGGCGATTATGTGCTGCCTGTATTTTACATAAATTCTTTTTGATTTTTTTCTTGCAGAATCATTTCCCATGCAGAACATTAGAGCAACATGGCTGTAACCCATTCTACTGCAGGCGTTAATCATTGCTGAGATTTCTCTTGCATCCTCGATTTTATTAAATAGCTTGATTAAATATAAATTTCCAATGTAGTTTGAGGTTTTTTCTTTTGAGTGGGTTCTTAATAAAACCGCGGTTACTAGTTTTTTCATTTCTTTTTCGTTTAAGTCAATTAATGCTTTGTAGGTTTTTCCGATTTTTTCCATTTCTATTTCTTTTAATAATTCGTAGATTCCTTGAGGGTTGCCGGTTATTCCGGGGATAAATGGATGTGAGCTGAATTCAAGAGTTTTGTCGATTGGTCTTGTTGACGGATAGATTAAGAGCCCTTTTTTAATTTTGACATCTGCATCATTGATTATTTGGTTTCTTGTTTTGTTTATTTTCTTTTCCATTGTATCTCCAATCATTCCGATAATTGATAGATAGGCCAGATTTTTATTATTTTCAGAAATTGTTTTTGATGTTAGGTAAGATAGTTCTGCGGCACAAAGTTCTTCATATTTATCTAACAAGTGTGGATTAATTATTTCTATATTTTCTGGAATTGTTTTTGATGAAACTTCATGATGGTCGATTATGAAAATTGGATTTTCTGATTTTAATTCTTCTAAATCTCCAGAACCTAAATCAAGAAATAAAATTATTTGGTCTTTTGGAAGAAGTTCTATTTCTTTTTTATCTAATTGCT
The DNA here is from genome assembly GCA_030636025.1 of archaeon. Classification (GTDB taxonomy): domain Archaea; phylum Nanobdellota; class Nanobdellia; order Pacearchaeales; family GW2011-AR1; genus ARS1285. The sequence goes on along the minus strand of DAOVXQ010000005.1, from coordinate 5,378 downwards.
TGATTATTTTGATTGAGAATTGCTGGTTTAATCTTGTTAGTGTTTTTGAGAAAATTGCAGTTGATGTAATTCCGTCGGTGTCAAAATGCCCGACTACATAAACTTTTTTATCTTTTATTTTATTTAAGAATTTTTTTACAAAATTTTCAATTGCTTTTTGCAACATTCTTTTTCCCTTTTTTGTCCTGATACTCTTTTATTTTTTTTAGCTTGGCTTTTGTGATTATTAAAGACCTTCCTGCATTTTTGTCTTGTTTGTTTTTCTTAAAATGGTCAATTATTTTTTGTAATTTATTTTCAAGATTAGTTGATGTTGGTTCTTCGAATTTGCCTTTTTCTTTTAGTACTTTACTTATTTTTAAATTCCAAATCTTTGTTTTCGGGATTCCATATTGGTCTCTTAAAACTAATCCGATTTTTTCTGAAGTCATTCCTTTTTCAGCTAATTTTAAGACAATTGCCTTTATTTCTTCTTCTGTATATTTTGACCATACAGGTTTTTCTATTTTTGTTGTTTTTTTCATTTTGTTATGTAGGATAATTGTAATTTTGCTTTTTAAAGGTTATTATTTAAAAAATAGCCCCACCAGTGCTCTCAATTCCATTTTGTAATATTTGTAGATTAATTAAAATGAAATTGTTCGTCGAACCTTTCAGGTTCTCATCATGGAATAATTTTTAGGAATCATCCAATACGATTGGATGATTAAAAATAGCCCCACCAGGATTCGAACCTGGGTCACAAGCTCCAAAGGCTTGTATCCTTGACCACTGGACGATGGGGCTATTTAGAAATGAGAGATTTTTGATTTATAAGTTTATTTGTTAATGTTTATCTTTATACCGCCCTCTTTTTTCGATTACCGAGATTCTCTCAATAATTAATTTTGAGTTTTCAGGTTTATAGTTTTTTAGAATTATTTTAAAAGTTTGTTCAGAAATTGTATGGTGTTTTGATTCAAGTGCTTGTTTAATTAAATGCAAGTCAACTGCTTTGTCTTCTATTTTATGAGAATGAAAGCCCAATCCAAAATCTATAAAATAAATTTGATTATTTAAGAGAATCATGTTGGAAGTTGTTAAATCTCCGTGAATAATGTCTTGATTATGCAGAACCGTTAAATTTTCTCCGATTTGTTTTGCAATTTCTTTGTGGTTTAATTTTTCTAAATTATCTGAAAGTTTTTTTCCATTGAGATATTGCATTGAAATTTTATAATTTTTTTCATCTGTGTCTAGAATTTTTGGAACAGGAATAATTTCTTGGAGTTTGTTGATTATTTTAGATTCTGATTTTGTTCTTGATTTTCTTAGTTTTGTATCTAGTTCTGGGCGGCGATAAGATTTTTTTATTCTATGTTTTATAATTTTATTATTTTTAAGATAAATGATTGCTTCTGCCCCTTGCTGGATTATTTTTTCCATTGTTTATTAAGAGGAAAGATATTTAAATGGTTTTCTCTTTAAGGTTTTAGAAAATGGTGAATATTAATATTGAGAAAAGGCATTTATTTTTGATTAGTGCTGTGTTTGTATTTTTGGTTGGGGTTGGATTGGTTGTTAGTGGTGCTGTAAATCCCAGTTTGCCTTGGCATGGTTCTAGTCAGGTTGATATTGGTGGAGGTAGGTCTTTGTCAGATGTTATGACTCTTGATACTGGAAAAATTAATTGTGCTGAGATAGAAGGGATTGATATTGATTTTTGTAATGATGATGTTGGTGGAGGTAGTTTAGATTGTGAAATCCAAACTTGTAGTTATTTAACTGCGGGTAAGGCATGTACTGTAAGTTGTAGTACAGGTTATACTATGACTGGGGTTACTGGCAGGGTTACCTGGGATACTGAAGGAAATCCTAATTTTAAAGGAGCTTATCCACCAAACCTTGAGGAGGGAAATACATGGACATGTCAGTTTGGAGAAAATACTGGTGGTGCAACTTGTTATTTAAGGTGTTGTAAAATTATTTAAAACTTCATTTTTTTCCCAAATTTTTTAGCAAGTTTTTGCATTTGTTTTTGAGAAAGTCCTTGGCTTGGGTCCATGTCTGCAAGGTTACTTGTTCCTGTCATCATTTCTTTTAACATTTTATATTGTTTTAATAATTGCCTTATATCTGTTGTAGTTGTTCCAGAACCTTTTGCAATTCTTTGAAGTCGTTGAGTTTGTTTTTCCATTATTTCTGGATTTTCAATTTCTTGCTGGGTCATTGAATCAATGGCAAATCCCCATTTTTTCATTTTATCTTCTTGAGTTCCTAATAAATTTTCAGGTATTTTGGCTTTCCCTAATCCTGGAATCATTTCGGTTATTTTTGAAAGAGAACCCATTCCCTGCATTGATTTTAATTGTTGTTGCAAATCTCTTAAATCAAAATTTCCTTTTTCTAATTTATTTTTAAGTTTTTTCTGGGATTTTTCATCGACGGCAGATTGGACTTTTTCTAAAAGTCCTTCTAAATCTCCGAGACCTAACATTCTTGAGATAAATGATTTGGGGTTGAATGTTTCAAATTCATTTATTTTTTCACCTGTTCCAATAAAAAATACTGGGGCATTTGTTTCTTTGCAGGCAGTTAGGGCCCCTCCTGCTTTTGCAGTTGAATCCATTCGAGTAATTATCACCCCGTTAATGTCGCAGGATTTTTGAAATTCCTGTGCCTGAAGTTTTGCAGTCTGTCCAATATCTGCCTGAATAGTAAGAATCTTGTAATCTGGTTTTATTTTTTTTGTCAATTCTTTAATTTCTTTTGTCAGCTCTTTATCTAAATCATGCCTTCCTGCAGTGTCAATAATTACGACCTCGAAATCATTTAGTTTGTCTTTGAATTTTTCATATAATTTGATTGCGTTTTTTTCTGTTTTGTCTGTGAATGTTGTTATTTTGGTTTGCTCTCCTAATTGTTTGAGCTGGTCTTGTGCTGCAGGCCTGTGAACATCAAGAGAAATCATTGCAGTTTTTTTCCCTCTTTTTGAATAATAAGAAGCGAGTTTTGCAGTTGTTGTTGTTTTTCCTGCACCATATAATCCTAAGAGCATGATTTTCGTCTTTTTGGTTTTTAATTCTAGCTCGTGTTTTTCTTTACCTAAAAGATTGATTATCTCGTCGTGGAGTAATTTTGTTAAGTGCTCTTTTTTTTCTATTCCCTTTATTTTTTCGTTTTCTACTTCTTTTTTTATTTTGTCTCCTAATTCTTTTACAAGATGGACATTGACATCTGCCTGAATTAATGCTCTCTGGAGGTCTTTGACAACTGCTTCTATTGTTTTTTTGTCAATAAATATTGCTCCAGCTATTTTGTCAAATCCTTTCTTTAGAACAGAGCTAAATTTTTCTAACATGGTTTTATAGAAGAATAAGGGATTAAAAAGTTTATGGGGTGGTGGAAATTAGCTTTGTTGGTTTTATTTTTATTAAATCTTTGGTTAAAAGTTGTTAAATTCAATCGCTTGGCAGTGCTATTTTTTTATTTAGCGGCACTCTAGAATTATTTTAGATTCTTCCTCATGAAGATTCTATTTTTCTCTTTTTTGTATCCTTGTTTTGTATAAAATTTTACCGCAGAGGATTTATTGTTTGTTGCAAAACTTATAGAATTTGCTTCTATCTTTTTTCCATATTCTTCAACTTTATCTGTAAGTTTTTTACCGATTCCTTGTTTTTTAAAATCCTCTTTTATAGCTAAATCTTCTATGAGAATAACAGGCCCTTCCCACCATTGCTCAACTTTAAAAACCACAATTCCAACAATTTTTTTATCTTCAATTGCAACAAAAGCTTTTCCTATTTTGTAATAAAAATTTACGCTTTTGATTACTGAATTAATTGTGGTTTTCTCTTTAAATGGGGGCTTTGAAAATTCTTCAATCATAAGTTTCGCAATTTCCCTTATGTCCTTTTTTGTAGCCTTTCTTATTCTCATAATATTATATGTAAAATTTTATACTTTATTAAATTTACGAGTGCCTTATTTATTTTGACATACTGCCAAGCGACTTTGGATTTTTTCCTTCGGAATGTTGTACTAAAATCCAACCTCTATCGAGGGAAACTAACAGGAATTTAACGGTTCCAGAAACTTGCAGGAATTTTCCCAAATTCGCTTCGTGAATTTCTTTTAATCTTTAGTTCAAACAAAATCAACTCAATCCTGTCTTTTTCATAAACTCACTTCCATACATTTTGCCTAAACTTCCTTTTTTAGATTGTGATTCTGAGAATTGTGTTGTTTTGTCTTTTTCTTTGCCGAAGACTAAAACTGGAACAGGGTCTGTGCTGTGCATTTTTAATCTGCACGGGGTTGAGTGGTCGCAAGTTACAACTAAAAGTATTTTGTTTTTTTCTGCGAATTTTTTTATAAACGAAAAAAACTTTTTGTCAATAATTTCTAACATTTTCTTTTTTTCAAGTGGCTTGTTGTCATGCCCGGGAATATCGGTTTCTTTTAATTGAATGTAGCAACCGTCATAATTTTTGTGTTGTTTTTTTATTGTTTTAATTGCAAACTTAATTGTTTTTTCCAGTCCATCATACAGGGTTTTGTAGACGTCCATTTTTTTTAGTTTAGGATATGTAAAGGAAAAGGTTTTCATTCCAGATGATTTTGAGATTCCGATTTCTAATGGCATTGGGTTGATTGACATCCAGGTTTTGTATTTTTTTATTTTCGGGATTTCGGTTCCTGCCCCCCTCATAAAAATCATATTCGCTGGCAAGAGCCCTTTTCTTTTTCTTTCAATATTTAACGGATGATTGTTTAATATTTTAAATGCCTGTTCTGTAAAACTGTTTAATATGTTTGTAGTGTATTTTGTGTTTTCTTCTTCATCTAGGGGTTCTGAAAATTTGAATGTGTTTGTTTTGCCTGGGCTCCATTCTGGGTCTGTGTTTGTTATGTTGTCTGAAAATCCTCCTCTTAAAATTAATACGCCCCTATGTTGAATTGTTGGTTTAAGTTCAAATTTGCAAGGCAAATTTATTTTTTTGTTTATGGCTTCTGCTAAGATTTTTGTTTCTTTTGTTGTCAGGGTTCTTCCTGCTCTTCTGTCAATAACTTTTTTTGTCTTGATGTTTTCAATTGTTCCAAAATTAATTCTTACTGCTAAATCTCCTCTTTTTAATTCAATGCCTGCCCCGATTGCTTCGTAAGTTCCTCTGCGACAGGATTTTGGGTCATTGCCGAGAATTGAAATTATCGCATCATCAGAGCCAGGAATTGTTTTTTCATTTATTGGATACATGTAACCCATTTTACCTTTTTTTGTTAGAGAATCTAAATGCAGTGTTTCTGCGAATTCGAGAGGAGTTTTCCCTCCAAAAATCGCTGTTCCAAGGTCAGAGGCACCATCAAGGATTACTAATATTTTTTTCATAAAATAT
>DAOVXQ010000004.1 GCA_030636025.1 archaeon | reverse complement strand
AGAAGAGAATCTTCAAGAAAGTCAAAGAGCAACATTAACACAAATGTGTTTTGATAGGAATGAGGTTATTCGATTAGGGAGTAAATTAACAGAGATTTCTAAAATTTTAGATTAAACAATCAGATCGCGCTCTTTCTTATTATAATTAAATTTTTAAAATAACCACCAACAACCCCACTAAACAACCAACTCTCCTTTAACTTCCCGACCATATTTCCTTGCCAAATGCATTGGTTCAGGAAGTTTATGAGGCAAATTAATAAATTTCTTAGCAAGTTGGTATGCTGTTTCAATTGAAATTCCATTCCCAGGACTAATATACATTGGTCTGCTCCCTTCTTTAACTTGCAAAACCTTGCCGACCTTTTTCCCCTCTTTAAAAATATCATCGCCCTTAACTTCGCAATCAATAATAGAATCTGAAATACCAATAACAGAAACCCCTGTCGCCAAACTAAAATGACTCGCCAAACCCAACCTCTGATGAATAATCCCCTGCCCAGAAACAAAAACAACCTCTGGTTTTTCTTTTAATTTTTCAAAGGCAAAAACCATTGCAGACAACTCACGATAAGACCTAAAACCCGGCAAATACGGAAACCGCATTTTCTCAAAACAATACGCCCTGTCCAAAATCTCAAATCCCCCATCACAAACAATAACTGAACAAAGAATCTTATTTCCAATAAAACTATTATCAATTGCCCCAAATCTGTCAACCAAACCAAAATCAACAGCATCCCGAATATCCAACCCCTTAGCCAACTTCGCCTGCTCTGCTTTCAATTTAGGAACTTCAATACCATATTTCTCAATTACTTCTTTTCTTTCCATATACTTTAACATACATATTCATTAAAAAAGTTTTCTATAATCCTCCTCTTTTAAAAACACTTTCCAAAATCCCACAACCGCCCCGCAAACCTTTTAAACTTATCTCTCAACAGTATATTATGTTTAAAAAAAAATGCCAGTATTGCAAAAGTAAAATTGAAAAAAGTTATGAATTTTGTCCTTTCTGCGGAAAAGAATTAACAACCCCTGTTCAGCATAAAGAAGATTATGGAATTTTGGGAAGAAATGATGTTGAAGAATTTATGCCAGGATTTTCTGCAAGTCCAATAATAGATAAACTTTTCAAGAGTGCAATGAAAATGTTAGAAAAACAAATGAGAGGAATTCAAAATGAAACAAATCAACAAAAAAGACAAAATATAAATGCGAATCCGTTTGGAAATGTAGATGTTCAATTTTTTGTAAACGGAAAAAAAATTAATTCCCCAAATATTGTTCAACAAACAGTTCAAAAAAAACAAAAACCACAAATGGAAATACCAAAAGAAACTTTAAATAAACTCGCAAAACTCCCTCGAAAAGAACCGAAATTCAAAATGAAAAGACTTGCAACAAAAATTGTTTATGAATTAGATGTCCCAGGAGTTACAAATATAAACAATGTCCTAATTAACCAACTCGAAAATTCAATTGAAATAAAAGCAATTGCAAAAACAAAAGTCTATTCAAAAACATTGCATATCAATTTACCAATAATCAGATATGCTTTAGACAATGAAAATTTAATTCTTGAATTACAGGTGAAGTAAAACAAAACTCTTATAAAGCATTTAAATTAATATTTTATATGAGCCTGTAGCTCAGCCAGGTTAGAGCACTACTCTGATAAGGTAGGGGTCCCAAGTTCAAATCTTGGCAGGCTCATATTTAATAAATAGATTTAAAAACCAAATTTTATATTAATTAAAATGACAAAAGGATTATATCACTATCTAAAAGAAGTTTGGAAAAAACCAGACCCAAAAAGATTAAGAGAATTAATGGTCAAATGGAGAGCACATCCGACAATTCTCAAAATAGAAAAACCAACAAGATTAGACAGAGCAAGAAATCTCGGATATAAAGATAAAAAAGGTTTTGTTGTTGTAAGAGTCAGAGTTTTAAGAGGAGGAAGACAAAGAGCAAGAACAAACAAAGGAAGAAGAACAAAAAGACACACAATCAAAAAAGTTCTAAAAATGAATTACAAATGGGTTGCAGAGCAAAGAGCCCAGAAAAAATTTAAAAATTTAGAAGTTTTAAACAGCTACAAACTTGCACAAGACGGCAAACATTACTTTTTTGAAATAATTTTAGTAGACCCAACAAAACCAGAAATAAAAAACGACAAAACAATGAATTGGATTTGCAAAAAAACAAACAAAAAAAGAGTTTACAGGGGCTTAACATCTGCAGGAAAAAAATCCAGAGGATTAAGAAACAAATCCCCAATGAACAAAAACCGACCAAGTGTAAGGGCTGGAAAACGAAGAGGAAAATAACTTTTCTACAACAATAATTCTTTTAAAGAAAAAATAAAATAAATATGTCATGCAAACATCTTTAGAAAAATTAACTAATTGGAGAGAAGCTAAATGGGGGGATGTAAAAATTCTTTGTGACGAAGATAATAAAAATTGGTATTATAAATTTAATAATCAAATTTATGTCCAGGCAAAACAAGGAGACCATACTCCTCATTGTTATGAATGTAATTCTGAAATAAAATTCAAACCTCAACATTGTTCAGTGCATTTCAAAGAATTTAAACTTACAGGCGGCGGAGAAGTTAGAATAAAACATATTCCTTATTGCCCAGAGTGTGAAAAAGAACCTGCAGAAACAGGATTTATAACAGAATAATTTTAATCGCTAACATTTTTATACCCAAATATATTTATTAAAATAAAAGAGGACAAAATGATACAATATATTGGGTGGATAGGATTAGTATTATTAGTTTTTTCATTTGGATTACTAATAACAAAATACTACAAATATTTTATAATCTCAGATTTAATTGCAACCCTTTTCTTATTAGTTCATTCTATATTTATTAAAGGCCTCCCATTTATTTTAGCCAATAGTTTTATTATTATACTTCTAGGAATAAAACAATATAAAGGTGGAATAAAATGAACTTTTACACATTTTTTGACTTACTGGCACTACCCTTGTGGATATTCTTAATAATAGATGCTATTTTAGATTTAAAGAAAAAAAATAAAAACTGGAGGGTTTATACAAGATTATTAATTGGTATTATTGGATTAATCGCTGATTTAATATTTGTAATCATTGAACCCATAAAATTATAAAATGCAATACTCAAAACTTTGTGAAGTCTATGAAGAATTAGAACAAACACCTTCAAGATTAAAAAAAACAGAAATCTTAGCCGAATTTTTGAAAACCTTAAAACACGACAAAAACAAAGATGTAATTTATCTCCTGCAAGGAAAAGTATTTCCAGATTATTCTGAAAAAGAATTTGGAATTTCAGAACAACTTTGCATCAAATCATTATCAAAATCTTCAGGCATACCTAAAGATAAAATTATTTCTGAATGGAGAAAAATAGGGGACTTAGGAAAAGTAGCAGAACAAATAATCTCAAAGAAAAAACAAGGAACATTATTTTCACATAAATTAACAACTGAAAAAGTTTTAGAAAACCTGCAAAAACTTCCAGAGCTCGAGGGCAAAGGAACCGTCGATAAAAAACTCGCACTAATTTCAGAGCTGTTAACTTCTGCAACAGGAATTGAAGCAAAATATATTATTCGGACATTATTAAGCCAATTAAGAATAGGGGTTGCATCAGGAACAATTAGGGATTCAATCGTAGAAGCGTGTTTAACTAAAGAAAAAACAAACACAGAAGCAGTTGAAACCGCCTACGATAAAGCAAATGATTTTGCACTCGTGTTTGAAAAGGCCTGCAAAGGAATCAAAGAATTAAAAAAAATAACTCTTTCCCCAGGACACCCAATAAAAGTTATGCTTGCATTAAAAGCAGAATCAATTGAGGACGGGTTTAAACGAGTTGGAAAACCTGCTGTCTTTGAATTCAAATACGATGGATTCAGAATGTTAATCAACAAAGACAAAACAGGAGAAATTAAAATATTTACCCGAAGATTAGATAATGTAACAAACCAATTCCCAGATGTTGTCAAATATGTGCAGGAGCACATTAAAGCAGAATCATTTATAATCGACAGCGAGGCGGTTGGCTTTGACAAAAAAACAAAAAAATACACCCCGTTTCAAGCAGTTTCAAAAAGAATAAAACGAAAACACCACATAGAAAAATTAGTCAAAGAACTCCCAATAGAAATCAATGTATTTGATATTATTTACCACAACGGCAAGTCATTAATTAACGAGCCGTTTGAAAAAAGAACCAAACTTTTAAGAAAAATCATCAAAAACAAAAAATACCATTTGCAGACAGCAAAACAACTTATAACTTCTGATGGAAAAAAAGCAGAGGAATTTTACAAGCAAGCATTAAAAGACAATCAGGAAGGCGTTATGATTAAAAATTTAAAATCAGTTTACAAGCCAGGCGGAAGAGTCGGACACATGTTGAAATTCAAACCTTCTGAAAATGAATTAGATTTAGTAATCACTGGCGGAGAATACGGCAAAGGAAAAAGGGCCGGCTCATTAGCCACTTTCACAGTCTCATGCATAAATGAAAAAAAAGAATTCTTAGAAATCGGAAAAGCATCTGGACTAAAAGAAAAACAAGAGCTAGGACTTTCATTTACAGAACTAACAAAAAAAATAAACCACCTGATTACAAAAGAACACGGAAGAACAGTTAATGTCAAACCCAAAATCGTGGTAACAATCCGCTATCAAAATATTCAAAGGTCTCCGACTTATGCATCTGGCTTTGCACTAAGATTCCCAAGAATAATCCAGCTAAGACCAGACAGAAAACCAGATGATGTTGCGACATTAAAAGAAATTTCAGAAGATTATAATAGGCATGAGTTGAAGGTTAGGTATTGAAAAATGAGGAGAATAGAAAGTTTTATATAATATGTTTATATTATAATTCTAATAATAAATTATAAAACCGTATAACTATGGTAGACTCAGACTTATCTAAAATAAAGAAAAAAAGACCTAAAATAGCTATAAGTTTATCTTTAGATAAAAAAAATATGGATATTTTAAAGGAAGATATGAAAAAAGCAGAGGAAGAAAGTGGAGAAGAAATTACTTTATCAAGTGTTTTTGATTATTTTTTAAGTCAATTTGTTAAATCAATTAAAACAAGAGAGGAGAATGAAAAAGAAAATGGTAAATTATGATGTTGAAGTATCTCCCGAATTTCAAGTTCATCTTAGGAAATTACAAAAAAATTTACAAGAAAGAATTAAAAAAATATTAGGACAATTACCTTCAAGAAATTGGAAAAAAGATGCCCTAACAGGAGATTTGCAAGGATTTTATTCCCATCATTTTGAGAAGAATAGATATAGAATAATCTATCGGGTTGAAGACCACATATTCAAAATATTAGCAATATATGTTGGAAAAAGAAATGATAATTTTTATAAAACACTTAAGGAATACTTGAAAAGAACTAAACAGTTATAATTATTAAAAATCCCCCCATAGTGTAATGGTTTATCACACCTTGTTGTCAGCTCGGAAATCTCAGTTCGAATCTGAGTGGGGGGACGAACACCATCGCGATAAATGATGAATATAATTTATAATTGTGATAAGAGTATTCCTTGTCCTTGTGCTATTTGTTGTAATGATTTCTGTATTGATTGCATAATTTGTTTATCACTAACAATTTCGCAAGTTTCTTTCCAAGATTTAACTTCTTGTTTCAATTTTTTTTCGTTACTTAATTTTTGTCGCATTTTGTATTAATTTTTAAATAGTAACAGATTTTTAAATGTTACTATTTTATATATCTAACTTACTTTTTAACTTTATCTGTAAAGAATTATCTATATTATGAATTTTTAAATTATTGCTAACTAAGAAAACACTCACCATTTTTTTCATTATATCTTTAAGTTTTTGCATTATTTAAATGTTCTTATTTATTGATAAAACTATATATATTTAATACTATATATAGTTTTTGGTATACATGGGAATATCTATGTATAGATTTAGAAATGTTTAAAAGTATCAAAATCATAGATTAGGAATGGAAAAGAGCCGATTATTTTCTGAATTAGACTTATTTATTATTAATAAATTGTTAAACGAAAATCCTGTTTATTTAAGAGATTTAACTACGGCGAGAGATACAAGTAATAATAGTATCTTTCAAGAAAAGTTAAATAATTTAATAAATTTGGGTTTAATTAAAAAAGAAAAACCAAAAGGTAAAAGAGTAGATTACTCTATAGAAAATCAGGAAGGATTAAAACACCTTAAGACTACCTTAAATAAAACATATAATTTCTATAACCATAATAAAAGGTCACGCACCTAACATCATTACCTTAGCCACGAAAACTTACAATCTTCTAAACCAAAACATTTAAATACTACCATATACTAAGAGATATTATGGTGTTACATTATGGTAAAAATACAAATAGACTTATCAGAACAAGAAGACAAAATAGTAGAAGTCTATAAATTAGTAAATAATTTAAAAACTAAACAAGAAGCAATAAAACAAATGGTAAATTATTTCAAAGTTAAAATCGTCCCAGAAAGAATGGATAAAGATAAAGAATACTATAAAAAATCATTAAAATTTGGAGAAGATAAAAAATGAATTGGAGTTTAATATTAGGCATTGGTATTCCAACAATTATAATTCTTAGTTTTGGAAGATATATTTATAGAACTTATAATGAATTAACTTATTTTCAAATTCAAACAGAAAAACAAGCAAGTAATGTTGAGGTTCATTTAAAGAAAAAATTTGATTTAATTCCTGCATTAGCTGAGGTGGTTAAAGGTTATGCAAAACATGAAAGTTCTACATTTACAGATATAACAAAACTTCGTTCTCAATGGGGGGCAAGTAAAAATATAGATGAAAAAATTAAAACAGGGAATATGTTAGAAAGTATGCTTTCAAAACTATTGGTTGTTCAAGAAAGATACCCTCAATTAAAAGCAGATAAAAGTTTTCAAAACATACAGAAAAGTATCGGTTATGTAGAAAAAGAATTAACACACGAGAGAAAATTATACAATCAAAGGGTTAAAAGATACAATGTTAGATTAAGATTATTCCCAAGAAATATTATAGCTAAAATATTTGGATTTAAAGAAAGAGAGTTTTTTTCTAAAGAGATGTAAGTCCCTAATGCGACACCTTAATTCAAGCCCCTAAATTGCGACACTCCCAATTTTAGTAAACTTTAAAACAATTCAATCCTTATAATTTTTATGAAATTTGAAGATTTTATTTTAAATTTATTGGCAGGAGTTTATGGGGGAGTTATTGTTTTTGCATTTAGTATGTTTCAGCAACGCTTTTATCCAAATCCTTCTTATCAAGAGTTTCTTCTTATGTCTACAATTCCAGTTATACTATTTTTTATAATCATTATTAATTTTAAAGAATATATGTTTAAGAAGAAATAACTCCCTTCACTTGACAGCAATTTTAACTCCCTTTAATGCGACACTTTCTGCTTCGCAGAAACCTTTATAAACCCAATCCCTTTTTAAACCTTATCATTACCCCTTAAAGATAACAAATGGCAAAAACACTAAAACAAAAAACTTCTCTAAAAATACAAAACATCGTCGCGACAACAAGTTTAGGCAAAGATGTTCCACTGACAAAACTCGCAAGAACAGTCCAGAACACAGAATACAACCCAGAACAATTTCCAGGACTAGTCCTAAGAGTCAAAGAACCAAAATCCGCAGTCCTTGTTTTCTCGTCAGGAAACCTCGTCTGCACAGGAACAAAATCAATCGCACAGGTTAAAGAAGTAATAAAATCAGTCATCAAAACACTCAAAAAAATCAACATCACAATCACAGACAAGCCAAAAATCAAAGTCCAAAACATTGTCGCTTCTGGAACAATAAATATGGCTCTAAACCTAAATTACCTCGCTCTGGAACTCGAAAACACAGAATACGAACCAGAACAATTCCCAGGACTAGTCTATAAATTAATCGAACCAAACGCAACATTCCTATTATTCTCCAACGGAAAACTCGTCTGCACAGGAACAAAAAACAACCAGCAACTAAACGACTCAATGGAGCAATTAATCAAAAGAATCAAAGAAGCCAACGCAAACAAAAAGTAATCAAACGCAAATCACAAACTAATTCTAAGCATATAACTACTGACACATAATTTTTTAAAAACCTCTCCTTTAATTTTTAAATGAGTATAGATAAAATAGTAGAAATAAAATCTCCAATAGAAGGGATATTCCATGATACAAACGACCCAATAGAAAATAGAGCAAACAATTTTCAACCTTATGTAAAAATCGGTTCTCATGTTATTCCAGAGGCGATTATTTGTGATGTAGAAGCAATGCGTGTAAGAGTCCCTATTGAAGCCAAAGTATATGGCACAATCAAAGAAAAATTAGTTAATGCAGGAGACAAAGTAAAATACCATCAAGTGCTTTTCAAAATTTCCTTAAACAAATAATCAATCCCAAACCTATTTCTCTAACCATATAACCCTCTAAATAAATACTTATAAATCCTAATCATATTTCTTAGTTATCAAGATAATATCTCTAAAGAGGAAAATGGACATAAAAAAGAGCAATGAAGAGCTGATAATTGAATCAAAATCTTTTTTTGAAACATATAAAAAAGAAATCGGCGAGAGTGTAAGAAAAGGTAAAAAAGTGGTTTTTGTCAATTTTGAGGACTTGGCTTCAAACTCCCCGCTTTTATCAGAGGCACTAATGGAAAATCCAGAGGAAGTTTTGCAAGTTTTAGAAACAGCCCTGGAAGAAACAGGTTTAATTAAAAACGCAAGAATAAGATTCAATGATTTGCCAAAAACACAAAAAGTCAAAGTCAGAACAATAAGGGCACAGCATTTAAATCAATTAATTTTTTTCGAAGGACTTGTCAGACAAGCTTCAGAAGTCAGACCCCAAGTCGTCAACGCCAAATTCGAATGCCCCTCTTGCGGAACAGTAATCTCTGTCTTGCAAATTGAAAAAAAGTTCAGAGAACCAACAAGATGCTCATGCGGAAGAAAAGGGCAGTTCAGACTAATCAGCAAAATAATGGTTGACGCCCAAAGATTAGTAATCGAAGAATCCCCAGAATCATTAACAGGAGGAGAACAGCCACGAAGAATGTCTGTTTTCCTAAAAGAAGATTTAGTCGAACCAGGAATGGAAGAAAAGACAACACCTGGAAGCAAAGTCAGAGTAATTGGAATTTTAAAAGAAGTCCCTGTCCCACTGCAAACAGGCGCCATCTCAACAAGATTCGACTTAGCAGTAGAAGCAAACAACTTAATCCCCTTAGAATCAACTTACGAAGATTTCGAAATAACAGAAGAAGACGAAAGCCAGATACTCGAACTTTCTGAAGAAAAAGAACTATTCAAAAAATTAAGAGAAAGCATTGCTCCTGGAATCTGGGGGTATGAAGAAGTAAAAGAAGCATTAGTCCTGCAAATGTTCGGCGGAGTCAAAAAAACAGGAGAAGACGGCACAGATTACAGAGGCGACATCCACTTATTTTTAATAGGAGATCCTGGTGTAGCAAAAAGTGTAACCCTAAAATTCATTTCAAATATCGCCCCAAAAGGGCGTTACATTGTAGGGAAGGCAGCCACTGGCGCAGGAATAACTGCAACAGTTGTAAAAGACGAATTCTTAAAGGGATGGTCTTTGGAAGCTGGTGCAATGGTTTTAGCAAACAAAGGAATTGTCTGCATTGACGAGATTGAAAAAATGGATGCAACAGACAGGAGTGCAATGCACGAGGCACTTGAACAGCAAACCGTGACAATTTCAAAAGCAAATGTTCAGGCAACCTTAAAAGCAGAAACAAGTGTCTTAGCCGCAGGAAACCCAAAATTCGGAAGATTCGAACCAACACAATCAATAAGCCAACAAATCGACTTGCCCCCTGCACTAATAAACAGATTTGACATAATTTTCATCTTAAGAGACTTGCCAAATGCAAAACAAGACGATGCAATCGCATCCCATGTCCTAAAAATTCATCAACACAAAGGACAAAAATCAGAAATCGAAAGAGACTTATTCAGAAAATATGTAGCATATGCAAAACAAAAAGTAAAACCAGAATTAACAGACGAAGCATTTAATGAAATAAAAGATTACTATGTTAAACTAAGGAATATGCAGGCATCAGGAGATGGTCAGGCAATCCCTATTTCAGCAAGGCAGTTGCAAGGGCTGGTCAGACTATCAGAAGCACACGCAAAAACCCGGCTAAGCCCAAAAGTAGAAAAAAAAGACGCACAAGTCGCAATAAGATTAATGAACTATTATTTAATGCATGTTGGCTATGACCAAGAAACAAAAACTTTCGACATAGACAGAATCTCAATCGGAACCTCATCAAGCCAGAGAAACAAAATCATCCTCACTAAAGAAACAATCAAAAAACTAGAAGAAAAACACGGAAAACAAGTTCCATTAAATGTCCTAAGAGAAGAACTAAAAGATTTATCAGACGCAGATTTTGAAGAAGCCATTGAAAAACTAAAATCAAAAGCAGATATTTTCCAGCCAAGGCAGGGCTTTGTGCAGTTGATGTAACTTAAGCAATTAATAAAAAATTAAAAAAGAAAATAATAATCAAATTTACTCCTCTGTAAAACCCCTCACAATTATAGATTATAAAAATCCCACATCAACTACAACAATATTTAAAAAACAAAACTTCTTTCAACACTAATGCCAGACTACAAAAGAGAGATTGCATATAAATTAAGAATTGGAGACTTGCTTAGAGGAAATCAGATATTTGACGAAACCCCTCAAGACAAGCAAACAACTCAGAAAAGACTTCTGCATATTGGATTAGGAGACAAAAAAATCGTCAGAACAAATATAATTGCGAATGTGATTGACAAATATGTAAATGAAGGCGAAAGAAGATTCGCATCAATAACCATCGACGACGGAAGCGGACAAATCCAGTTAAGAGTCTTCGGAGAAGACATCAACAAATTCAACGACCTAAACCAAGGCGACACACTAATGATAATCGGAGTCCTTCGTTCTTACAACAATGAAATCTACATCCTCCCAGAAATACTCAAAAAACAAGAACCAAAATACCTTTTAGTAAGAAAATTAGAAATTGAAAAAGCCCAGCCAAAGCAAGTGCCAAAAGAAGAAATCAGAGCATTCAGAGACCAAATAATCGACAAAATCAAATCATCAGAATCAAGCGAAGGAATTGACACTGAAGAAATTATACTCAAACTTAAAGCCCAGCCAAACCTGATTACACAAGAAATCAAAAAACTTCTTGAAGAAGGAATAATCTATGAGCCAAAACCCGGCAGGCTGAGGTATTTGGGGTAAACGTTTACGATTAAAGAAAGTTGCAATGAAATAATTTTAAATGCTAACTGAATGCAATTTGCGTGAACCAAGTAAGCTTTTTAATCGCTATTATGTCATCTGGGAGGACAAAATTCTTAAAGAATTTTGAGTTGTAGATGCTCTTTAGGGTGGGTTTGCAATAGAATTAGAGAGATGCGATTATTATCCTCCGAGCCCACCAAAATCTAATTTTTTACCAGGGTCATACTCAAAATGATCTAAAGAAATAGATTTTTTTATCCATCCTTCTTCAACTAATTCATTTAAGCAAAAATTCAAAAAATCTATATCCTCTATTTTTAACTCTTTTGTTAGGAAAGATAAAGTCACGTCATAGCACTTATCTGATTTAAAAAATTCTATAATTTTTTCTTTCAATTCTTTAATTTCTAATTTTTTCAAATCATATTCATTCATTTTAATTATCTCTGATACCGATTCTTTGAATAAAGAAAACCCATTTTTAAGCTTTTGGGAGCACTTCTTCCTAATTGAGCAGGAAAAAAGAGCACCTACAATTAGATATAACTATCCCTTTCCAACCCGATACCCACACAAAACACCTTCTCCTATTTCCATAGAAAACAAACCCCTATAAAACTTACAACTTCCAAGAGCATGGCAACAAACACTATTAATAATTATATCCCTATCTCTTAAAGGACAATAAACAGTCGAAGAATTAACAATCCTCATTACTAAATCATTTTTTAAAGGAACAACCCCGCGAAAACCCGGACACTCTGGATTATGTTCCTTGTCTTCTAAACACTT
Organism: archaeon; assembly: GCA_030636025.1. Taxonomy (GTDB): domain Archaea; phylum Nanobdellota; class Nanobdellia; order Pacearchaeales; family GW2011-AR1; genus ARS1285. Next base: position 74,085 of record DAOVXQ010000004.1, on the reverse strand, counting down.
TTGACAATTCCCAGAACCAGGTTCTGTCGCCCCATTAACCGGATGGTTTATCTGATAAGCACAATGCACTTTATCAAATGAAACACCCGCAACTAATTCAAAATTAATTTCTGTAGTTCTATTCAAATTTTCCACCTCTGCAAGAGGAATAACCATACAACTATTAGAAAAAAGAAGTTTAAATATTTTGTTGATGTTTGAGATTACAATCAAACTTATGACAAGTAATTAAACAATATACAAATTATAGAATAACTTACTTAAACATCTAACTTAGGAGCTTCGCTAACCTAAGTTTGTTTTTCTATCAAAATCATATAATGCCAATAAGTTTTACAGATGAGTGATTAGAAAGAATAAAATATAAATAAAAAGAAATTTTTGGTTAGTAAACTTCCAAAAATTTCATAAAATCTTTCAAAACTAATTTTCAGTTCATCAACAATATACTCATAATAAACAACACCCATCAAACTCAAAACCCTTATAAACCCCTTACAACATTAATTTTCATGGACAATTACGAAAAATTATTAAATCAAGCATATAAAAAAGTCAAGCCAATAGAACACAGCGAGAGATTTGAAATCCCAAAAGTAGAAGGGCACGTAGAGGGAACAAAAACAATTCTGACCAACTTATCGCAAATCGCATCTCATTTAAGAAGAGACCAAAATCATTTACTTAAATATCTCTTAAGAGAACTCGCAACATCTGGGGCATTTAAACAAAATAGAGCAATTTTTCAAAGAAAAATTGCATCTGCAAAAATCAATGAAAAAATCCAAGACTATGCAAATGAATTTGTCATCTGCAAAGAATGCAAAAAACCAGACACAGAATTCACAAAAGAACACAAATTCCTGTTTGTCCACTGCCTCGCGTGCGGAGCAAAACACAGTGTAAGAGCAAAAATATAACAAATTTCTCTATCTAAACCTTTATAAAATATATTATCCACATATAAATATCTAAATATCAATGAAAATTGATGGCAAGGAGGTAAAAATGACTGAAGGATATTGTGTAAAGTGTAAAAAGAAAGTAGAAATCCAAGACCCAGTAGAGTCCAAAACAAAGAAAGGCACAAAAATCGCAAAAGGGAAATGCCCAAATTGCGGAATTACTGTTTGTAGGATGGGTGGAATACAAGAAAAAGCAGAAATGAAAAAAGCTGCTTAATTTTTTATTTTTATTTTTATTTTTTATAATTAATCTAACAAATCAATCGAAGATTTTTTAAACCAATTCTTATATATTTAAGTATGCAAATCAAAATACACGATTCATACAGAAAAATAGTTGCCTTAGCAGATACAGATTTAATTGGAAAAACATTTGAACAAGATATTATGCAAATTGAAGTAAGACCAAATTTTTTCCAAGACAAAGAAAAAGACAAACAAGAAACCATAGAAATTCTAAAAGACATGGACAAAGAAGACGCAACATTTTACATTGTAGGCGAAGAATCAATAAAATCTGCATTAGAAGCAAAAATAATTTCTAAAGAGGGAATAATTACAATAGACAATGTTCCTGTTGCTTTGGGGTTGATGTAAAATTAAAACCTATTTATTTATAAATAATATAAATTAATTCATAAAATGAATGCTAATTATGATGGGAATTCAGATTTAAATGTAAATATTTACAAGCAGGATATTCCTTATTTAATTAAAGGATATGCCCTAAGAACAGAAACAAATAACAAAAACAGATTTAATAACAAATTTCTAATTAAAGTAAGTTTATCAGATAAACTTAATGGGATTATGGAGGTAAAACAAAATAATATTCAACAATTAAAATTTCAATTTAACCAGCCCCAAACAATAGATAATAATGGATTTTATTTAGAGGGGTATAAGAATCACCCAGAAATATTAAAAATAATTGGATGGGATTTTTTATTAGATAAAACAAAAATTTTAGAAAATATTATAATAACTTCTAAAGATCTTTTAACAGAAGCCTGTCCTTTTTGGGCAAGAGGATTACAATATCATTGCAATATAGATAGAATACATCTTACTTATTGGCATGAATAAATCTCAACCAATTATCAAACCTTAAATATCTTCAAAATTCCCTAGTTTTGAATGAGTTAAAAATCTAAGGATTTTTAAACCTTAATTCTCATTTATATTTATGGTATTCAAAAAACAATTTAAAAATAAAAACAAACCAAACAAAGGTTATCCTGTAAATACAGAAACAGGTCCGATTAGAGCCAAAACCCCCAGAGGAAATCAAGTAATTGGATTAATCGAACAAAGATTAGGTGCAAATCGGCTTTTGGTTAAATGTTTTGACGGCAAAGAACGAAATTGCAGAATCCCTGGTTCAAAAAGAAGAAAACTATGGATTCGACCAGGCGACACAGTCATTGTCGAACCATGGGAATTTGAAGGCGACAAAAAAGGAAATATCTTATACAAATACCGACCCGCAGAAATCGAATGGCTAAAACGAAAAGGCTTCATCAAGGAAGTTGATGGCGAGTTCTAAGGTTTTTGAAGAAATAAAATTAAATAACAAAAACACTAGGACGAACAGAATTTTAGCAATTTTTAATACCTCTCTACATTAATTACAAAAATTGCTGGGATGAATAGAATTTTAGGGTTTTAATTTTTATCTATCATTTACAGAATTAAAGGCAAACATCAAAATCTAATTATTAACTAGTTGATACATCAACCTATTGCAGAATATCTTTTATGTGCAATTTTGGCTCGAGCATTTGTTTGAGCTTGTTCAATTTCATTCATCTCTACTGAGCATTCGTATCTTGCTAGGTCTACTCCTAATTGTATTATTTCTCTTGATGGTGCATTTACAGAATACCATTGTTTTCCATCGTTGATTGCATTTTGGAAATACTCTACTAATTTTCCTGATCGTAAATTTATATGATTATGAATATATCTACGGAATACTGCATGAGCATCTTTGTTTTCTTCTGGTGGACAATAAGCTCTCTGTGATATCATTTGCAGAAGGACATCTTCAGGCAAAAATCTTTGCACTGCATCATCAATACTAATTTCTTGTAGTTCTCTAACTCTTTCTATAGTAAGATTTGTTTCTTCTGCAATACGTCTGGTTAATATCCTATTCGATATCGTATCTTTTTTCATTATGAACTAAAATAGTTAATCATTTATAAATCCTACCAAAATCAGAATATTATAACTTTACTCTTTCTAATAATTATCCAAAAAATTGCAACTAATAATCATAATATTTAATAAATTTACCAACAAAAAACTTATAACCTAAGGATACATCAATTAAATATGCAAGAAATATATGTTGAAAAATTAGGAAAAATAATCCAAAGCAAGGCAAGACTGGAAAAAGAACTTGGAATAAAAATAACAAACCAAGGAAGAAATGTTTTTGTAAATGGAACAGCTGAAAAAGAATATGTTGCAATAACTGTCTTAGAGGCAATTAACTTGGATTTTTCTATTGATTCTGCACTTCAATTAAAAGACGAAAAATTAATACTTCAAAAAATTAATATCAAAGATTTAACAAAAAGGCACGACTTAGAAAGAATCAGAGCAAGAATAATCGGGACAGGAGGCAAAACACTGCAAACACTCCACAATCTGACAAATTGCGAAATTTCCTTGCAAGACAATCATGTAGGAATCATCGGCAATGCAGAAACAATCGAAGACGCAGTTCAATCATTAACTTCAATAATCAAAGGAAGCAAACAAGGAAATGTCTATGCAAGAATTGAAAAACAAAAAAGAAGAAAAAAATTATTAGATATAAGGGATGAAGTTGGGGGATAAAACATTTATCTTCCAAAATCAATAACTTTAAATATTAATTTCTCCCTAAAATTTTATGTCTCGGTAGCTCAGTTGGTAGAGCATTCGGCTGTTAACCGAAGGGTCAGAGGTTCGAGTCCTCTCCGAGACGTTTCTTAAAAATAATCCACTTACGCGCCAAACTTAGAAGCTTCGCTAACCTAAGTTTGTTCTTCTCTTAAATCCTATAATGATAATAAGTTTTACAGATGAAAGATTAAAAAGAATAAGACATAAAGAGAAAATTAAGGTTAATTTATTTCCTTAATTTTCAGAGATTTAAATAAATCTCCTTAAAAACATTTTTATACTCCCTTAAACTAATTAAAACATGGCAAAACTACCCGGCTTATTTACAGAAACCCCAAATTTCCTATCAAACATTATCACAGAATATAAAACCCCTTTGATTTTTTTAGTTGTAATTCTAATCGCAATAATAATATTAAAATGGTATCAATCAGTTAGTAAAAAACTAACAAACATAAACTAAAATGGATTTCAACAAAGTAATTAAAACAAGAGCATCACTAAGGAATTACTCTCCTAAAAAAATTAATTATGAAAAAGTCCTAAGCATAATTGAATCAGCCAACTCAGCCCCCTCGCCAGGAAATCTTTCAATATTAAAATATATTATAATTGACAACCCAGAAACAATTCAGAAAATCGCACAGGCCTGCCAGCAAAAATTCATAACCAAATCCCAATATATCGTCGCAGTTTGCTCTGATTCAAAACAAACAAAAATCATGTTTGATGAAAGAGCAGAAAAATACATAAAGCAACACGCAGGAGCAGTAATTGAAAACTTTCTGTTAAAAATAACAGACTTGGGATTGGCATCCTGCTGGGTCGGAGCTTTTTCAGACATAACAATAAAAAAAATTTTAAAAATCCCAGATGAAATTGAAGTCCAGGCAATTCTTCCAATCGCACATAAATCAAAAATCAAAACAAAGCAAAAAGCAAAAACTAATTTAAACAATATAATTTACTTTGATACTTGGAAAAACAAAACAAAAACAAAACCAAGAATGATTAGTGGGCATTGAATCTATAAGAATAAATTATTTGATGGGGGGATTGTTATGTGTAATATTACTCAACAAAAACCTTAAGTATACCTCTTCATTTCGTTTTTTATGAAAAAATATAAACCAAATGAAAATGGCTGGTTTTGTGGATACTGGAATCAATCGCCTCTTCAAATTAAACATTCTTCAGGAAGGCCCCTGAAAACTGAATCTTTTCATAAACATCCTTTTGCTGAATATTATTTTGTACTTAATGGAAAATTGACGTTACAAATTGATAAAAAAGTTGTAGAAGTAAATCAATTAGGATTAATCATGATTGAAGCAGGAGAACAGCACAAAATAATAGATAAGACTCCCTCAGAATGTTCTTATTTAATTATTAAAGAAAAGTCGTATCCACAAAATAAAGAATAAATTTATTTTTCTAACAACCATTAGAAAATACTCCAAAAATATATAATTAGAGACAATAATCCTTAAAAATAAGGTAGACATAAAAAATTAAGATGGCAAAAGATAAAAAATATGGGGGCCTTAATTCTATGGGGATAGAATATTGTGCATTCTATTCATTACCGCCAGAAAATGTTGAAGTTTTTTATTCTGGAAAGAATCGTATCCCCAAGGACATTAATGGAAAACCTGGTCCTATTTCTAAACAATACATGATAATTTATAATCCAGAGGAAAAAGCAAAAACATTAGAAAAATTAGCAAGAACTGCCTTAGAAAGTTCAAAACTTCTTAGAAAAAATCACGATAATTAAGTTTTGATACCCAATCATACCTCTTCTTATTAAACAATAACTCATCTCCAAAACCCCTTCTTTTATAAGATATAAATATTAAATAAATTCCAATGCCTCTTCAGGACTAATAATTTTCATGCCCTCATATTCTTTCAATTTCAAAAGATGTTTATCTTGACTAATAATCAAATCTACTTTTCCTGTTACGCCTGCTTCAAGAAATTTATTATCGTCTAAATCATCCCTTATAATGTCTAGTTTTATAGTTGGCTCAACAATAATTGAATTTTCAATTATCAGATTTTTCCATTCTTCAATCATCCCCTCAGGCATTTGAATTTTAAAATTTCTTAATGTTTTAACAAATTCGTCTAAAATTTCCACAGAACTAACTAATTCAAATTTCCTTTCTCTCCATCTTTCTATTATTTGAGAACAAAAATTCCCTTCCCAGAAAATTCCAGAAACAAAAACATTCGTATCAAGAATAACCCTCATTTTCTCCGTACTTGCCTAATCACACCCTCAATATCAGGCTCTTTCAATCCTTTTCTTTTTGTAAACTCTCTTGTTTTTCTAAGTAATTTATCCACTCCACTAAAAGAAGGCATTTCTAATTTTTTCAATATAATCATATTATCTTCTCCAATAACAACAAACTTTTCTCCCTCATTAATTCTAAGTTTTTCCCTTAAATTTTGGGGGATAACTACTTGCCCCCTTGAACTAATGCTTGTAACTTCAATATTTTCCATTTTAAATTCCAATAAATTTATATTATTAATAAGATTATCTTATTTAAATAGTTTTAGGTTATAGAATATAAAAAAACAAAAGGCCCAAAGGGGCCTCAAATAAATAAAAAAACTATTCTCTAACAACTTCAATTCCTAACTCAGAAAATTCTTCATTTGCTACTTCCCTTTCATAGCTATAAAGCTTTTGCTTCCCCAAGATATAAGGACTTGAAACACCTGTCATAATTGTAATTACCCGAACACGACCTTCAAAGTCTTTGTTTATACGGGCACCAATAATAACCTGTGCATCTGCAGAAAGATTTTCTGTAACCAATTTACCAATCTGGCTGAACTCTTCTAACTTCATGTCTGCGCCGCAAGTAATATGAATCAAAGCACCTGAAGCACCCCTGTAATCCACGTCTAACAATGGATGTGTCAGGGCCTGCCTAACTGCCTCATTAACTCTATCACTTGAATCTGCTTCACCAATACCAATAACAGCAACCTCACCCTTCTTCATAATTGAAGAAACATCTGCATAATCCAAATTAATCAAACTTGGCAAGGTAATTGTCTCTACAATTCCTTTAATCATTGTGCTAATCAACTCATTAGCAACAGCAAACGCCTGTTGTATCGGCAATTGTCCAGCAATATCTACTAATCGGTTATTATCAATCACAATAGCTGTATCAACTTGATCTCTCAGCTCCTGCAAGCCAAATTCTGCTTTATCAATTCTCGCCTTCTCGCACTCAAACGGCATTGTAACAACACCAATCACAACTGCCCCAGTTTCCTTAGCAAGTTGTGCAATCACAGGACAAGCACCAGTAGCTGTTCCGCCACCCATACCTCCAATGACAAATATCATATCAGCACCGCTTACAGATTTTTTCAAATCAGAAATCGATTCCTTTGCAGCTTCCCGACCTATCTCAGACTTACCACCAGCACCTAATCCTCTGGTCAACTCCTTACCAATAAGAATTTTATCATCTGCCTTAGTAATACTAAGATGCAAAGCATCTGTGTTAGCAGCATAAACATTAGCTCCATTAATACCTTTATTAAACAGCCAAGTCACAGCATTACAACCTGCACCACCAACACCAAAAACCTTGATATTTGCCTTCCCAGCCTTCAATCCATCAAAGTTAATACTATGTGTATCTAAATTATCTATTGCTTCTTTCGCGAAATCTAAAACCATCTTTATTTTTTAACCTCCTTTCAATTATTAAATAGAATCTAATTATTTGTTTCATAATTCTCACCAAATTTAATAAAATACTCAGCTAAAAATTCTTTAAAAATATTTATATGGTAAAAACACACAATCACTTCCTCTTCTCTCCCCTCAACCCCTTAATATCCTCCTCCAACTGTCGAACAATAACCTCTTTCTCAGAATCAGAAGAATCAATAATCTCTAATTTCTTTTTCAACTTCTCAATCTTACCCCAAACCCTTTCTAACCTCAAATTAGCTTGTTGCACTACTAATTTTAAAAAATCATCGTCGACTAAAACCTTTCCATTATTCATTATAAAAAAAGCAATTCTCTCTGTGCTATGCAACTCAACAACAAACCTTTTTTTTGTTGCCATAATTCCACTATGCTTCCATCCAGCAAATTTTGCTTTATTAACTAAATCCTGAGCCCTCCCTAAATCCTTGCAAGCAACATGCAAAATACAAGGACTTTGCTTAAATTCAACAAGCCCACCATAATCAACCTCATTCAAAGCCCCTTTCAATTCCTTAAAACTAATTTTTTTATGAGCCCTAAATAAAAATTTATTAGGTTCTTTTCCAATCTCTCCTTTCAAAAGAACAATCCTGCCTGCACAACTTGAAGTTGTATAATAATCTTTTTTCTTATTTAATTTCTGACATAATCCCTTAATTTTAGAATCCCAACCACCAATATTTGAAGCATCTTCACGAGATAATTGAATTTGTTTTTGTTCTTGAAATTTCATTTTAAAATCTTCTTCATTTAATTATATAATTTATATAAAAACAAACTTTATATAGTTTAAATTAATTTCGTTTACATGAGATTAGCATTAATTGGCCCAGGAAATATAGAATTTCATTTTCAAAAACTTTTAGGGATATCTAAACAAAAATTTAATTCTGAATTAGAAAAAATAGCCCAATCATTTGTAAATTCAAATATTGAATTAGAATGCCTGCCAGATAAAGGAATAAGTTTTACTTTAGCAAAACTTTACAAACAAAAAGGAGGGCAAAAAGTAATTGCGACAATTCCAAAATCAGATAAAACATTTGGAATTAAACATTTAGAACCTTACATTAATGAAAAGATAAATAATAAACCTATTTTTGATGAAACAATTGATTCAGGAGATTGGTTTAAACATGATATGACAAAGGCCCTTTTTGGTGATGCTATTTTATATCTCGGGCGTTCCCCTGGAACAGACTTAGAAAAAAATGGAGCAGAATATTTATACAAAATAATGACTGGAAATAAAAAAGGAGTAGAAGTTGCAGGAAAATTCATTCACCCAAAAATTAAAGCAGGAAAAAACTTTACAATTTTTGTCTACTCCCCTTTTCTAAAAAATAAAAAATTATCCTTTGAAGATGAAGCTTATTTAAAAAAAGATAAAATAAAACTAGTTTATATCAAAAATCCGAATCATTTAGAAAAAGAACTAAAAAAATTTATTTCTCAAACACCTTCGCGATATTCAGCATAAAATCATCATTCCCGCGAGCACATAAAATCTGAATACCCACCGGCACTCCTCCAACATCTCCTACAGGAATACTTATTGCAGGAATCTCTGCTAAATTAGCAAGAACAGTTAAAGTATCATAATCATAACTATCTTCCACACTTATTTTCTCCCCAATTTTATGAGGCAGTTTTGGAACAGTTGGCATAATAATGCAATCATATTTCTTAAATGCCTCTACAAACTCTTTTTCAATAATTTTTTTAGCAATCAAAGCTCTTCTATAATACTTGCCTGCAAATTCTGCCTGACTTATCTCCTGCCCACCCAAAATTCTTCTTAAAACTTCTTCACCACAACTTTCCTCAATCTTTTTACCATATTTTCTTCCATCAAACCTTCTTGTTCCTGAAAAAAATTCAACATAATTTATAGGATAATAAGTTTGAATTCCCAAATCAATATGTTTTAATTCAATATCATCTGCTTTCCAACCCTGCCCATCACAAACTTCCTGAATCTTAATCTTAATTATATCCCAAATTTGTTCATCTGCATTCACAAAAGGAACACCGATTTTCAAACTCTTTTTCATTTTCTCTGATGAAAAATTTCTACTCACCCCATCATTTTCATCAAACCCATTAATAACATTATAAACTAATTCTATATCTTCAACACTTTTACCTAAGGGTCCAATTTGGTCTAAACTCATACTTAAATCAATTAATCCATATCTCGAAACAGCCCCATAAGAAGGTTTCATTCCAACAACACTGCAATGCGAAGCAGGATTTCTTATACTTCCACCAGTATCACTGCCCAAACTAAAATCGCAAAAATCAGCAGCCACTGAAGCAGCACTTCCTGAAGAAGAGCCACCCGGAATTCTATCTAAGGCAGAAGGATTTTTGCAAACACCAAAAGCAGAACTCTCTCCACTTGAACCAGAAGCAAACTCATCCATATTTGCCATACCTAAAATTACAGCCCCTTCATCTTTTAATTTTTTAATAACAGTAGCATCATAACTTGACTTATAATCCTCAAGAGTCTTTGAAGCACAATTAGCAATTAATCCATTAACATTAATATTAGATTTAACAACAACCCCAATTCCAGCCAACTTTCCTTTCTTCTTCATCTTATCAACTTGTTTAGCTTCTTCAATCGCATCAGGATTCAAATGCAAAACCGCATTTATCTTTTTATTATTTTTCTTAATTTTTAAAATAAAATTCCTAATGTTCTGCTCTGCTGTTAGTTTACCTAACCTTATATTTCTAACTTTTTCTCGCATCATTTTTTAAATATAACATCCAAACAATTTAAAGCATTTTCCAAACCACAAGTCGTAAGCCCTGCATCAAACATTTTCTGTCTATAAAATCCATATTCCCGAGGGTTACCCGAAACCCCATAAGACTCTACCAAAACTCTTGCAATCTCTACCCCTAAACCATATCTATTCATTATTCCCTCAACATTCATTTCCACCCACCTCTTTCAACAATTATAAAATCATCATTACTTTCAGGAGCATTTTTCAATATCTTTTTTTTAAAATCTTTTTCACATTCTTTTCCAGAATCCTCAGCCCTTTCAAAAACATCCCTATCAATATAACCTTCTTCATCTTCTCGCTCTACTTTTAAAAGTGCAGAAACAAACTTATCTAAAATCTGCTTGGCTTCTTTCTCAATCTTTTTTTTATCTAATACCATAAAAAGAATTACATTGCAACCTATTTAAAATTAATCAAATTCAAAAACAGCATAACCACCCATCGCCCCTAAATTCACGACCTCTGTTTTACTAATCTTCTTTCTTCCCATTGCCTCATGCATATGTCCGCATAATACTAATTTTGGTTGTTTCTTTTTAACATAATCTAAAATAACTTTGCTTCCTGCATGTTTTCCTTGCCAACCTTTTGGTCCTCCCGGACCTTTTTTATCCAAAACCCTATAAGGTGGCTGATGACATAATAAAATATCAACATCCTTAAAATGTTTCAAATGATTTTTCGCCTTCAAAGTTTCTTTTTTAGCTCTCACCATTTTATCCTTATCTTTTGGAGTAAAATCTTTAACCCAATTAGTATCAATAAAATATTCTAAACCTCCAATTCTAATTCCCTTAAAATTAACAACACGATTATTAATAATTTTAACACCCTCAATCTTCTTCAAATCATTTGTCATAAATGGTAAATCATATCCTATCTTTTTTGAAATTTTTTTGACATCAGAATTATTATAATCTGCATTTCCATAAATCAAATAAACAGGAACATATTTAGCAAGATATTTTATAACTTTAATAGAACTTTTGTAAGATTCCATGTACATTCTCTTTCTCAACAAATTAGAGGCCTCCTTTTTTTTAAGCCCCTGTTTTTGTCTATCCATATTTTCAAAAAAAAGTTTTCTAGCCAAATTTGCATTACCTAAATCTCCAGAACATAAAATTAAATCTATATTTTTTATAGGAATTTTTTTAATTTTATCAATTGCTCCGTGAGGGTCACCAATCGCAAGAATCTTTACCATAATAAAAATAAAAAAATCTACTTTATATAATCTTGCAATCTAATATTCTGATAACTAACTTCAGAACCCTGAACATCTAAAATACCAACCTGCCCGACATCACAATAACCCGAATTCCAAAATAATTCATCAACTTTCTTTCCCTCTTCAACAGAATTTCCATCCCAGTCACAAGCCCGATGCCCTGACTCATGAAAATGTCCGCTCACAGCTTTTTTAATTCCTAATTCTTCATAAACCTTTTTCAAATCTTTATTTCCTCTGTTTAAGTTTCTTTCTACAGAAACAACTATTTTTTCCATATCTTCTTTTTTCATTAATTTAAGGGTTGTATTTAAAATATAATCTTCTGAATCTTCTAATCGAAAGGTTCTAATTCCCTGATTTTCAATTTGTTGTCTTGGAATTGTTCCGGGTTGAACTAATAATTCTGTATAAGTGTATCTATTTGGATTTTCTTTGAAATCTCTATGATATACTCTTTGTTGATGAAAATGAGAAATATCAACTCCATTTTCTACATCATCAAATTTTCTCGGAACATGACAAACAACAATTGTTTTATCAGGATTTGTAACCAACTTGCTCAAATCACTCATATTTGTTAATCTTATATTCCCATTATCTGTTTGATAAAATCCAGATTCTCTTCCATTTTGCATACTCAAAACATACTCTCCACCACAACTAAAATCACTTCCAGGCATAAAAATCAAATCATGCCCCTTACAACTTATTTTATTATTCTCAACACAATTAACTAAGTTAGAATATTTATTTTTAAAAAAATCAATAACAGGTTCAAAATCTTCTAATTTTTCATGGCTCCCTGGCTGAACATAAGTTTCTAATTCAGATTTTCCTGCAATTTGCAAAACACTTCCAACAAATTGCTGGCAGTTTCCAATATCTCCATTCAAAATCAATTTCTCCGCACCCTGATTTTTCAAAACACTTATCGCAGGTGCAACTATCAGAGGGTCATTATGCACATCTGAAATTATTCCATATTTTGTCATTTTAAATTAAAATTTTTTAGATTTTTTTATTTGTTTCAAAAAGAGGATTACTGATATTTGGAAAAACATCCTGATTTTCCACTTTTACTATTCCTAAATAATCCTTAAAAGACATCAAACCAAAAACAGAAGAAGCTCGAAAATCTCGATAAACCTCCAAACCTGTAAAACCATGTTCATTTAAATAATTCTGAATGAATCCTCTATCCTTATCAGGCCCTCTAACTAAGTCAAAAGATAGCGTCAAATCTTCGACTGAACCAATTTCCAAAGGACGATCGTAGCCTGATTTTTCACCTATTGATTGAAATTTTTTATTTATCATTTTAAATTAAAATATCTTAGAATTTTTCATTTATAAACCTTTCTATAATTCATCACTACTTAGTTACAACACTAAGGCCCTAACCTATCCCTATCCCGAGGAAACAAAGTGACCTCTCGTATATTTGCAATACCTAAAATTTGAGTCATCAACCTCTCTAATCCCACACCCCACCCCGCATGCTCTGGGGCTCCATATCTAAAACTATCAATATAACCCTTAAAATCCTTAGGATTCAAACCTTTTTCTTTTAATCTCTTAATTAATAAATCAGGAATATGAACCCTCTGCCCACCAGATGAAATCTCAACACCATTATAAATAGCATCAAAACCCCCACTTAATCCATCTCCTTTAGGCATAATATAAAACGGCTTACCAGCGAGGGGCCAGTCATGAACAAACACAATTGTATCAGGATATAACTCCCCCAACCGCTTTTCAGCTTCAGTAGATAAATCATCTTTTCCCATATGAACTTTTTCTTTTTTCATTAATTTAGTGCAATCAGCAAAAGTCATATATTTAACATCAGGAACTTTTAATTTAACATCAAGCAATTCTAATTCCTCCCCCCTCTCATCCATAATCTTCTTAACAATATACTGAACACACCTCGCCAAAACATCCATAACCTTAAACTCATCTGCAAAACATTCCTCATAATCTAACTGTCTTGCTTCATTCAAATGCCGAACAGTATTATGCTTCTCTGCTCTCCAAACACAAAAAATAGTAAATACTTTTTCCATTGAACAAGCTAACATCTGCTTATATAACTGACAGCTCTGAGATAAAAATGCTTTTTTCTCAAAATACTTCAAAGGAAATAATTCTGTTCCACCTTCACTTGAACTTCCAATTATAGAAGGAAAAACAGCTTCAATCCCGCCTTCCTTAATCATAAATTCTCTATATGCCTGCATCATTGTAGATTCAATTTTAAAAATCGCCTGAGATTTAGGCCTGTGCAAATCTAAAAACCGATAATCCAATCTTTTAGGCAACTCTGTTTTAGAATGGTCTGAAACATCAATTGGCAATGGCTGTTCTGCTTCAGAAATTACTTCTAATTCTTTAATCAAAAGTTCTTTTCCCCCAATCGCCTGTTTACTATCCTGCAACTCTCCAACAACCCTGACAACACTCTCCCTATTTATTTTAGAAACCTGTTTAAAAATCTCTTCACCAGATTCTTTAGGCAGTACAATACACTGGATTCTTCCACTAATATCCTTTAAAATAAGAAACTTAATTTTACTTAAATCACGAATATCATGCACCCACCCCTTTAATTCTACCTTGCCTTTTTTCTTAAACCCATCTTTAATATATGTCCTTATCATAATCCTACTCAGAATTCAGTATTTATAAGTTTATTTAATTAAACCTCAAGTGGACCTGTAGTAACTTCCCTTTTTCTATTTTGATTTGCCCCTCTTTTTTTATCTTTCGGATAATTAACTGCAATATAAAAATCTAATTCCTTAGAGCATTTATAATTTACAAATATATCTAATGCAGTTGGATGTCCTTGTTCATCTATAATTTTTACATTATCTTTAATTTCCAAATTACATGAAAGTTTATCAACAACTTCTTTAGGAATATAAACACAATCAGAGTTTAAAATTTCTTCTTCATTTCCCTCTGAAAAAAACAATTGATAAGGAATAAACAATTTTCCATTCTGTCTCCAGACTCCATCAGAATATTCATGCCCAACATTTCTTCCATATAATTTACAAATACTCTCTTCATAATTCTTAATAAAAGTTTTAAAATCAGGAACCTCACTAATTATCTTAAAATTCAATTCAGCATTTTTTAATATTGCCTTATCAACTTTTTCAATTAAATTCATTCCCATTAAAATTTCAGATTTTAATTGTTTATAAGTTTATTTAATCAACTTTCTAAGTATCTCACTAACCTCTTTCCCACTAACTTTTCCTTTAAAATTCTGCATCACCAAGCCCATATATCCTCCAACACTCAACCCTGGTTTTGCTTTAACCAACTTCGCAATCTCTTTTTCAACATCCCCTAAATCAATTTTCTCAATTTCAATCGCATCTGCAAAACTTTTCCCTTTAACAATCTCTTCCATAACATGTTTAACATCTCCTTTTTCTATTTTATTTTCTTTAACAGCAGAAACAATACTCTCAACAATATCCAAATTTAAAACACCGTCGATATTCTTAATTCCATCATGCGACCCAATCTCTTTTGGAATTTCAACCAGTACCTTAAAAATAAAATTCGGCTCATTAACAACCTTCAACAAATTCTCAAAACTATCCAACCTCCCACTGCGAATTAATAATTTAATCAAATCCTCTGAAAGCCCTTTCTTCTCCAAATCTTTTTCTATCTCTCTTCTTAACTTCGGCAAACTTGCTTTAGCATTATTAATCATTTGCCTTGAAATTTTCAGCAAAGGCAAATCTGTTTCAGGATACATTCTCGCAGACCCAGGAATAGGTCTCAAAAATTCACTGCTTCCATCCGGCAAAGCATTTCTAACCTCGCCTCTCAAATCTTTTTTTCCAACTAAATTTTTTTCCTGCCTCTCGACTTCTTTTTCAATAGTTGGAATAAACATTTTAATATCCTGAAAACCTTTAATCTCAACACGAGGATGCCCCTCAATAGAAACATTCACATCCTGCCTAATCGTTCCAATCCCTCGCTTAACCTTGCAGCTCCTTAAAACATCCCCAATATGCAAAGCAACTTCCTTCGCCTGTTCAGGACTTGTAATATCTGGTGCAGTTCCAATCTCAACCAAAGGAATCCCCAACCTATCCAACCTAAAAATAGTCCTGCCCTTCTCTATTTTTATCTTCCTCGCAGAATCCTCCTCTAAAGAAATATTATCAATTCTAACTTTTCCAGATTCAGTTTCAACATAACCCTTCCGAGCAATCAAAACCGTCCTCTGAAAACCAGAAGTATTCGAACCATCCACAACAGTCTTTCTCATAATCTGACTAATAGGCAAAATCTCGCAATTCAAAAGCAAAGCAATATGCAAAACAGTTTCCAATGCATCCTGATTAATTTCATGAGGCGGTTCTTCATCAATCTCAACCAAACAAGTTGTATCATAACCTTGATAAATAAATTCTTTTTCCTGTTCTGCTTCAAACTTAGCAGCAACATCAATCTCTCCACCCTCCCCGGCAACAGCATGCAATCTCCTCTGCACAACAAAATCCGGCTCATCTTTTCTCAAAACACAAGGACAACTACAAAACAATTTATGCGTATCAAGTTGCTGATGAATTTCTATCCCTGATTTTATTTTCTCCATAAATAACATAGAATAAATTACTTAATAAAACTTTATCTAAATATACAACCCAACCCAAAACTTTTATAAACTATATTAAACTATGGTTAACTATAGAGCAAGAACAAAAAAATGGCAATAACCACAATTCAGTTAGACACAAAAGTAAAATCAAAATTAGATTCATTAAAAATTCATCATAGAGAAACTTACAACGAATTATTAGAAAGAGTTATTCAAAAAACAAACCCTGCAGATACAGATAGAGAAAACCTAATTGAAACTATTGAAGTCCTGTCAGACCCTGAAACAATGCGGGACATTGCAGAATCTCTTGAAGAAATTGAAAAAGGAAATTATGGTATAAGTTTTGAAGATTTAAAAAAAGAATTAGACAATCAAGATGTATAAATTATATTTTCAAAAAAAAGCAGAAATATTTCTTAAAAAAATTGACAAATTTGAAAGAAATAAAATTCTTAAAAAAATCTTAGAACTAAAACAAAACCCACAGATTGGAAAACCACTAATCGGAAAACTAACAGGACTATTTAGATTAAGAATTAAAAATTATAGAATAATTTATCAAATAATAGAAAATAAATTAATAATCAGTGTCATAAAAATAGGACTTAGAAAAAATATCTACTAATTTTCAGTAATTTTGCAAAAAAAATATGTTCAAATCAAAAAATTTGCAAAAAAAATAAAAGTTCTAAATCAAATAAATGTGGGTGGGAGAGTTAGGTAGACTTTCATCTTATGACCCTAACTCTCCTAATTCTATTCGACAGAATTTCTTCATCCCACCATAAAATTTTTACCCGAGATCCTAATTATGACACTAATTAAAGATCTCCTTTTTCGTGGCTTCATTTTTAAGATGACTCCGTTCTTTCTTGAATCATCTCTTGCTTTTCTTCGTTTTGTTGTTCTTAACAATTACTAATTTTTTCACGGTTACTCCTTTCTGACTAGTTAGTCATCTGAGTGTAAAAGTATTAATAACACACGCCTAAGGATTTAACAATCATAGGCATCACCCCCTTTCGCGAGAGTTAGAGAAATTTAATATTTTCTTAATTCAAAGAGAGCCAGATTTTAGATTATCCATTTGGAATCTATTTTCTGGCTCTCAATAATTTATCCAACTAATTTAAACCTCCCGACAGATGTCAGAAAGTATAACCAACAAAAAACCCATACTGGCTGAGTTTAAAATCAGTCTGGGTTCCGTCTCCTCCGAAACTTTTTTGGGTGTAAAACATCCCACATCGGACATATTCATCAAAAATATATCCGACATTTAAACCACCCCCCCATTCGCCGTCAGGTTTCTGTCCGCTATCAGTCTTAGTCCAAAACGGCAAAAAACCTTCTGCTTCCGCATACCAGTTTTTGTATTTCAAACCGTTTCCGAAACTAAAACTAAAGAAACACAAATCTCCATAAAATTCATCCTGATTTCCATCATCAGGTGAATTCCTTCTCCAGTTTTCAAAACCGACACTGGCAAAAGGATAAATCAAAATATCCTCGGTCAATTTGAAATCATGACTCAATCTCCCAGAAAGAATCATTCCATCATGAGGAACCCCAAAATCCCGGTCAACTGGCTCTGCCATCGTCCACATCTCAGCATTAATCATTGCCTTTAAAGGAGTTTCACCTCCAAAAACAAAATTAAGCCCTATCCAGACCATGAGCTTGTGGGCACAGGCAGATGAACGATCCTTTTCCATGGAATCAAGAGTTCCCAGTTTTAAATAGGATTCTACCTCAACCCCCTCGGCAAAACCCATATTTACCAAACACAAAACAACAATCATAATCATAACAAAATTTTTCATAACAATCTCCTAAAAATGAAATTTAACCAAAAATTAACCTACATAATAACGACTAAAATTATACTTCTTTAAAGACCCTTTCAAAAGGATGTTCTGAAATTCCTCCTTTCGAATACAAAAAATCGTAAAACGATTTCACACTAACAATCGCTCTACAAACCGCCATAAAATTTTGGGTTTCGTCAAGATAAACCGCATATTGTTCTATCGCCGCAGGATTAATATTAATAATGTTTTCAGAATCCCCGCAAAATTCTAAAAACAATTTAACCTCCAACATACATTTTTCAACATAATCCTCAGAAAATTTTTGACTTTCTAAGGACAACTTAAAATCCTCTAACAATTTTTTTCTCAAAATAATGCTCCTTCAATTTCAAAAAAGAGAAGTCAGCCAACAAACAACAAGTCTATCAGCTGACTTCTAACTAAATCATTAATTAATCGGAGTGATAGTTTTTGTCCCCCCGTTAATTGTGAAAACTTCCCAGGTCCGCCCAGACAAGTCTGTCGGAACATCGAAGGAAGCGATTAATCTTCCGGCACTAATTATTTCGACATGTGCGCCAGATGTTGCCAATGCCCCGTCAGAAGAATACTGGTAAACCGAATACTTGTATTCCCCAGAGAAAAACCTCTCGAACCAAATTGTTTCAGGGCCATAACTCGAAACATCATCTAAGTCCAACCACACATAAGGAAGTGAAATTGCACTTCCTTTTGAACTATACCAGACATGATGGGAAGAACCGTCAATAACAGGAGTATACAAATGAGAGTCAAGGTCCCGGGGATTCTGTCCCCAGGTCAAAACGATTTTAAAACTTTCGATAGATCCTACAACAAGACTGCAAGTCTCTGAACCAACAAGACCGTCCAAATCCCTGACTTCAAGTCGGGTCCTGAAATTGCCTCTTTGATTCATAGTATAATTCGCAATCTTGCCATTGCTCCAACCCGTATCCCATACTCCATCGCCGTCAAAATCCCACCGAACCTGCAAATCTTCACGACGATCACAATCGTCGTAACACAATCTTGCATCAAATATCACTTCTTCACCGACAAACGGATTATAGTTTTCTAAACGAATTTTTGCAGTCGGAGGTATATAAGGCGTAGCCAGCTCATAAAGCACACCATCTTCTTGTTCAACACGATACTGTAATATTCTTGGACCAGTAGCCAAATCAGCGAGGAAAGGTATCCATTCGTTTAGCATCTCACCAGAGTCAAGAATAATCCCGACCACGGGAAGAGCATTCATTACTCCTTCCATAGCTTTTGCAGTATGCTTAAAATACCTCGATACATCTTGCATACCTTCTGCAAGCCCTGTCGCACCGTCTTGCCACAGCCAATAGGAAATTTCATCCCAATGGTTTCTGAGAAATTCCGGCATAGTATGTAACAAAACATACTGCCAACCCTTTTCCTTAAATTTCGTGGCGATATTGCCGAGGTCGATGTTTGGCACATTATCAAGTAACAATAGATTTTCTATCACGGAATTATCAAGCGACATAAAATCCATGCCACCAATATCCAGGCAAATGAAAATCACCTTAGCGAGGTTCGCATAAGTTGCTTTTCCTGCAGAATGCCTGTAGTCCAACCAACCCTCGGTGCCGATATTAAAACCACTGTAAATGGTTATGTCAAACACACCGTCACCAAGATTCCAATCTTTTTCACACGGTGCAGTTCTTCCAAACCTCCACGGAGGAAAGAAATTAAATACCTTACTTCTTCCTCTGACAAGATTACTGTTTTCATTTGCCTGAAAACCGTAAAAGCTCATCAAGGGGTTTACCAAGGTAATCTCGGGACCGGCTTTATCTATGATATGCGGACAATCTTCCTCGCCAACCATCTGGCTAACAGAACTAATCGCAACAGGACTTAATCGTCGCATCACATTCGTTGCTTCAGTATCTGTTATTTCTCCAACACCGGCATAAGATCTTGCAAGAGACCCCGAGCCATCCAAACTCATAATCGTCTCTATACCTATCTTCGTGGAAGTTTGAAAAATATACGGATAGGTCTCGTAATCAAGAGCCAACTCCGGCGCATTGATAATCGAGTTCTTGACATCATCTTTTAATAATGCAAATTCATAATGATTCGCAGATGCTTCAAGAACCATGGAGCGGTTCTGAGGAGACAAAACCGTAATATAAGGATTTAAACTTATCAATCCCAACGCCAATTCGCGAGAGGTTATTTGCACAATTCCCGAGGCAACTTGTTCTGAAGTAATATAAGCAACCCCAAGAGGAGTCTCACCATTCTCAACGAAAATAACCTGCCCGTTCCCCGTGTTTAACATCACCAAATTTTCAAACCTGCCTGAATTATCCACTTCAGAAGTCCCGGCAAGAGTCCGAACCGTCAAATTTTCGTCTACGAAAATCGTAGTAGAACCGTCGACAGTTTTCAGTTCCGGCAAGTCCAATGCTTCAGATTCAACTGTAATCTCTTTGATTATTTCATAATGAAATCCCGTTCCATCAAAGATTAACAGTTTAACTAAATAAACACCAGGCTCTTCGAATGCATAACTGGCAGACTTTTCGAAAGTCGGCTGGACTTCCAACACACCGTCGCTGTTGAAATCCCATGCCACCTGCAATCCATCAAAATAATCTGCGTTCTCGTCTGGGACCACGGCCTCAAATCCACCTTCCTCGCCGACAAAGGGATTATAATTAGAAATCTCCAAGGTGGTCTCGAGTCTATCAATTGACTTTACTCTTATTTCTTTGGTTAATTCATGGCAATCTCCATTTTCACCAAAGATTAATAGTGTGACAGTATAAACGCCCGGCTCTTCAAAAGCATAACAAGAAAATTTGTCAAGGGTCGGCTGAACTTCCAACACGCCGTCGCTGTTGAAGTCCCAAGCAACCTGCAACCCATCAAAATATTCTTGGTTTTCGTTTGGAACAACAGCATCGAATGTAACTTCTTCGTTGACAAAAATATTGTCGTCAAATGTTTCAATGGTTATCCCAAGTTCATCAATCGGCTTCGCAGACACATAATTTGCACTGAGATTAAAAACCGTTGTTCCGAAAATTCGTCCAACAATCCATGTAATTTTCTTTGTTCGGCAATTCAAATCAAAAATAAGCAAACCAGCGATTTCAGAATCATCTGTGGCAGTGCCTATCAATAAAAAAGTGGAATGTCCTGTCCAGTCACTATGAAATCCAATGACCTTAAAGTCAGATTCTCTTCCACTGGATAGTTTTATTTTCGCCGAGCCAGTAATTCGACCGCCAACAGTTCTCATATTCGACAAATGAATCTGCCAATCAGTCGTATTAATTAAATGACTGAAATCTATTTTCGTCGTTAAGCCATACAAGGTATTATCTATAATCCCCTTAAACAAACCAATCAAATGGTCTTCCTGGGCATATCCACGATAGGTCAAAACCCCCAAGGGGCACCCATTAGATGCTTTAGTAAAAGTGAATATATTTATCATCCCTGCCATCCGTTGGTTCAGCAATGAATATATAAAACCCACAGGAATTTTGGTTTTTATCCCAAGAGGTCCCTTAGTCCCATAACCTTCTCCAGTAATTATCCCATGTTCATTTTGAAAAAGGGACAAATGTTCAAGATTCGTACTCCCTGAGAGAACAATATCAGAGTAATCACCCTGAATATCTCGAATCGGGCGGTCGCCGATATTAAAACAATAGTCTCCGCTCGGTGCCGCAAATAAGGTCGCCGGTAAAATTGTCACAAACAAAATAGTCAACATCACTTTCAAATTCTTTTTCATAATTTTCACCTTTCAAAAAATAAGTTTCAAAATCTCATACATTTAATCTTATACAAAATCTCTTTTCTCCTCCAATCGCGCCGAGAGTTAACGGCGACCATTCACATAACTTTGTTTACATCCCCCCTCTTTTACTCTTCGGTTCTGCCATGTGTTCTTATTTGTTTTTGGCAGCTTCCCCATAGCTTCTTTCCGCTTCTTTTTCGTAACATTCTCAGGAGGTAAAAAATATAATGAAGCCCCGCAACGCGGACAGTTTTTAGTTGATTTTTGAACCTCCTGAAGAATACCAAAAAGATCACATTTTTCACCATTCTTTTTTACACCAAAACAAAGTCTTTTCTTCATGATATACCTTTCGCAATAAAACCGTACTTAAAACAAACCCCCAATTAAACCTAAGCCCTCGAGGGATAGTCTCTGGCGTTATCTTGATGGTATTTTTCATATCTATCCTTTCGCTAATAATAAAACTCAATCTTTTTTCAACAAGGTAGCAAGGTAACCCTTTTCTCTTGTCAAAGATTCGACTTCAAATCCTTGAAATCCTATCCTCAAGCTCAAAAAATCAATTACCTCGCCTATTGGACTCACAAACATTTCGTCAGGAATCTCTCCTTTCTCAGATGGGGTGTAAGTATTTTTAATTAATTTTATTAAACGCTCTCTTAATTCTTCTTCTGACATAATCCTCCTTCCATTTAATGTTTGTTACAACACTATTCTACAAAATTAGTGTTTTGCTTAACAACTTTCGACGCAAAACTCCTCGTAGCGCCTCTGAAGTTCATTGGTTTCTTCCAGCGACAGTCTGCGATTTCTTGCAACATTTGTCAGAGCTTCAGGGGTTTCTGCACTCCCATATTCAACTGACTTTGAAACTTCTTCAAACAATTTATCCCATGCTTTTTCTGACACAATAATCTCCTTGTCAAGGTTTATCAGGTTAATTCCTCGCACAATTCTTAGAGGTTGTTACATTCTCAACCCAAAATCATGTAAACACACATCATTCTAATTAAGAATGCCACAGTTAAAGCAACACCTCCCAAAATTTCTTCGCAATTTATCTCCTTATTAAAATTACGGATTTCTTTGATGGAGGCCAATATTTCGAAATATCGGTATCCACAAACGGACAATCCAACACAAACTTACAATGTCTATTACCACACATAATCCATAAATCAAAAATCTCCCTTCTGCAGGAGGATATTTTAGCGAGAGGATTATACTCACTAAAATAGGGAAACATAATCCCAATGTTCCAAATACTGTTTTTATAACCATAAAAATCCTTTCATAAAAATATAGTTCTTCTCGTAGAGAACTAAAATTAACATTAAATGTCCCAAGAACACGATTAAAAATACTATGAATAGTTTTCAGACAACAAACTCCTTTCTTTTTCTAACTAATTTTTAAATTACCAATAAACAAAATAAAGAGCTAAGCTACTCACTAAAAGTTTTCACTTAGCTCTTTCACCTCATTTAACTTCGCTCCAGAAACATAATTAACAAGTTACACACCATTTGGGTCTGTTAACCATTTATTTGAAAAATCGTAGAAGTCTGAAACATCAATAATGCCATTAAGATTATTTGGGTTCTCAAAATAGGCATCATAATTACTATTAGGGTCTGTTGCGTGTGCCCCCCAATGCGACGACATCATACTAAAGTCATGCAAATTAACAACCCCATCAGAAAATCCATTCACTTACAGATTTCAAAGCCGACTTAATTTAAATTCGCTAGTTCTTGGTGAATGAACTCTACCGTTTATACCTGCCTCAGAGGCTTGTCCTTTCTTTTTCCCATTCTTTTGGGAGAGGTATTTTCTAAGGCGGTTGCAAATCGCATTGGAGGAGATATTTGACCCAAACTCTGCATTGAACCAATAAGTCAAATATCTTTTTAGCTCAGGGTCCCAAGCATCCAACTCACCAAACTCCTCTCTCCAATCCATTTTTAGGTGTTCCATAAACTCCACAAGAAAGTCATATTTTTCTTGTGTCCAAAACATAAATAAGACAAATCCTTTTTGCATAAAAATACTCCTTTCGCTTGTATTAATTTCCACTCATTAAAATTTTCCATATCTGAAGAACATCTTCACTAATATTAACCGATAACTCCTTTCCTAATTTCTCCAGAGGTTCAAGAATGCGAACACATAGCCACATCGGCCTGGCGAGCCCATTCCTTAAAACATGTTTCGCAAACATTTAATATTCTATAAGCAATATCGCAAAATTGGTTCCCACTATTCTTTAAACACCGATACCACCCGCCAGTAAAGGGAGGAAATCCAGTCCTTCCGATTATTTCCTGAACAGCCTTTTTATACCTTTCAAGCCATTCTTTATCCCTCTGGATAAAATTACTCCGGTTAAAATCCCCTCGAGGGAACTCTTCTTCAAGATTTTTTAATAGTTCATGAACCCTTACATGTTTATTGTATTCATAGTCGTCCTCAAACAAGCCCCCACAAACTTCACATTTGTTCGCCCATATTTTACTCATAATATTAACACCTTTCCTTTCATTCGTTTTTCAAAACATTAATTTAGCATCCCCAAAAAAGATTCAGGCCTAATAACTATAAATTAAGCGTTCAGCCTAAATCTCAAGAAAGGGGTTTATAACAACTAACACATAGCTGCTAAATAAGTAAACAACGCCAA
Source organism: archaeon (assembly GCA_030636025.1). GTDB lineage: Archaea > Nanobdellota > Nanobdellia > Pacearchaeales > GW2011-AR1 > ARS1285. The sequence goes on along the minus strand of DAOVXQ010000004.1, from coordinate 49,480 downwards.
CCACCATATTTTTTTATCCATCATAATCTCCTTCTTCACTTTTCTTTTTTATCCTTCTTTTTACTAAAAGGAGGAAATTCCCAAAACCACAAGAAACAAAGAATTATCCATAACCTATCTAACAAACCCACGATTATCTCCTTAATTCTCTAATCTACTGATTAGTTTTCGTTTACGACTGTTGAATCACCTTAGATTTTCTGTCCGTCCTGAAGTTCGTTCAATTTGTGGATGACTTTCCAAATTTTATTTGATTCCTCACTAGAATCTCTAACTCTTATTTCTCGATTACTAATGATTTGACCCCATAACTTCAGGAAAATATATCTCAATTCTCCTACACAATAGGGCGTGCCTTTCACTAGTTTTTGATTAGGCTTTAAAACCTCTTTCATTATTCTCAGTTCTTTACCACTAAAAATACTCATAACACACTTCCTTTCATTTTTTCTAAAACAAGTTTATCCTAAACTTAAGGTATTCCACTAATGATTTATGATTAAATAAGGTATTTCACTTATTTCACTAAAAATAATTTAAAACATATAGTTCCACCTAAAAACATTTTCTTCTTTTTCACCAAAGTAAAATACATCAATAGGGTATTTCACATATTCCGCAATTAATTTTTCGTGTTTCTAGATAGTTTCTATAAGTTGTTACTTGTTATCTGTTGTTTCTATATTTTGGTTTGCGGTTTTTGTTTGTTAATTTGTAATTTATTGAATATGATTTACACAGCCCTCATAATTTTCTTCCAGCCTTTTTCATTTTTTTCTTCTTTAATTTTAATTAATCCTTTTTCCATTAATTCTTTCTTAATCTTATTTCCCTTTCTTGCTGAAAGCCCGACGCTGTTATATACTTCAACTGTGCTTAAATTATGATTTGGACTTGCCTGCAGAAAAATAAGTAACTTTTTCTGCTCTTCAGATAATTTATTTTCTGAGTGTTCAAAAGAGGGTTGAACTTCTTTATAAACGTTTTGCTTTTCTTCAGTAGTAACATTTTCAGGATTAATTACTCCTACATTAAAATTATTTTTCAAAACAGAATCTATAACCTCTGCAATATCCTTAAAACTAAATTTCCCCTCGTGGACATATCCTTCCATTATTTTCTCAATCTCATTAAGACTATCTCCTGCATCCAACCTTTGTTTAACAAAATCATACAATACTTCTTTGACAGAATTCAAACCCGGCTCATTCTTCGGTTGCTCAAAAACTTCCTCAACAGGTTCTTCAATCTTTGGCTTTTTAATTTGCCCATTATATAATGCATGATTCGGAATTCTGACCTCTTCCTTTTTTTCAGGCCAATTCTCCTGTTCAGAAATTTCTTGTCCAGAAATTTCTTTTTCCTGAACTCCACCATTAATAACAGCGTCGCTAAAATTCCTATCAACGCCTGCCTCAACTTTCCGACCATCAAAAATAAAACTCATTCTTTGTTTCACATCCCCATCTGTAAAACTATTACTCCTTAATTCAGCTTTTGGGACTTCAATCAAAAAAGGCGAAGTATGCCTTTCAGCTAATTTAACAATCGCACTCCCGACAGGCAACATTGAAAAAAACTCCTTTTTATCAGACAACTGCGTCAACCCACTAATATCCCAAATATCCTGAGGAAGTTGCTGTTGAAAAACAACATGACACGCACTATTCCCCTTAACACAATCACTCAATTTCGAAATATGCTGGTCAAGACAAATCAAAGAAGTCCCATACTCTCTCATCTCTCGATAAATCATATCTGTAACAGACTCCTTAACAAAATTCGTTTTATCTTTCAAAAAAATATTGTGCGCCTCATCAACCAAAATCGCGTGCTTAAACCCCTCGTCCACACTCGAATAATTCGCTTTCTTAAGTTTGTAAACATAAGTCAAAAGAAACTCGCAAAAAAACTTCTTCTCAACATTTCCCAAACTATTTAATTCAAGAATAACTTTCTTATCTAACAATTCATCAAAAGAAATACTTTCCTTACCTTTGTAATTCAACACTTTTCCAAAATTCCCAAAAGTCAAAACATGGGCAACCCTCAAAGCACTCTCAAGCCAAGCCGCCTCTCTCCCTTTTGTCTTATCTAATTTGCATTCTAATTTCCATTTAATATAATTCCAGCTAGGATAATCATTACTCCCATTGTAAATTCCGTGTTCCTTAAATGCCTCATCCAATGTCTCTAACAAAACTTTGTGAACACCATACGAAGCAGAAAAACTTTCAGTAATTAAATCACACAAAACATTTATCCATTCTTTTGGGTCAATCCCTTTTGGCGGTTTGTTAATATTCACTTTAAACAAATTGCTCACATCTGCATTCCCAATTGTAAAACACATCATCTCAGAATCCGCCAACATCAAAGGCCTAAAACTTTTTTTCCAGTCAAAAATTAAAAAAGGTTTATCTTTTTTAATAAAATTATTAATTATATGAAATGCAAAATTAGTTTTCCCACTTCCACTCATTCCTGAAACACAAACATGTCTCATCCAATCTTGCTCTCTTAAAGAAAAAGTATGCAGTTGCTTTTTCGCATAACTCACAACACCCAAAGGATAATCACCGTCGACATTTTCCTTCAAAGGCGGCTCTAACAAAACCTGATTGCTCAACAACTTATTCAAATTTTTATGATACAATGCATTCAAAATCCCTGCAATTTCCTCTTTCTCATCCCGACTCTCAGCCATCGCATATCTCAAATACATATCATCCATTTTCTTCCCAAAGACAGGTCTAAGTTTACTACACAATTCCTCAACAGTCAGTTTATACATTTGCGTCATTTTAATTATCTCCTTTTATATTTTTATTTATTCTATCAAATATATTATAAATCAACATTGCAGATTGTTCAAAATCAGGATTAGTGTCTTTAACTAAGGATTTATATTTATCATGATGATTTATTAATTTTTCATAAATTTTTGAAAGATCATATTCTACTCCTTTTAATTCCTTAACTGAACAAGAATCAATTCCATTAGAATAAATAGTGCAAACAAGTTTTACCATTTTATCATTTGCATCCCTAAAAATTTTTTCTAATCCAGAAACTTTTTTCGATTTAGGTGTGTTAGAATTTATTCCATTTACCCATTTTAAATCTTCATTTACTTTTAATCCAAAAAATTCATTAGTAATCGTAAAATCTTTAGGATTAAGTTTTGCTTCCCTAAATTCTCTCTCATGTGCTTTTTTATAATTAAATTTTTTCATTTTATTTATCCTCCAAAATCTTACCAAGAGTATTTGCTCTTTCTTCTTTTTCAGTTAATTCTTTTTTAGTCTCTCTTAATTCCTGCATAAGCCGAGCAATATCCTGCCAGCAACTTACTTTTTCTTTTAATTGCAATTCAGAAATCTCAACTTGTTTTTGCCTCAGACCATTTCTTTCCCTAATCGCATCCTCGTCAGTAGGGTCTCGATTAACAATAAAATTCTCCAATTCAGTCTTCATTTTCTCACCATCTCTTATAATTCCATTACTAAGATTTTTCCTACCCTCAATCATTTCTTCCATCTCTTTAACAGCTTGTTTAAGTGCACTAACCTTTTCCTTTCCAACACTAAGAGAATCATCATTAGAAATACCCCATTGAGGGTTTTCCAACTCAAAAGAAGGTTTTCCATTATCTGAAATATCCTGTAATACCATGAAAAACCCTAATATTCCTCCTTTATAAATGTTTCTATTTTAACCACTCTTAAGTTACAACCCGCGATTAAACGCGATTAAAAGCTTAAACAAACCCCTTCACTAAACCAATCAATTACCAAACAACCCAAAACTTATATAAATGCCGGTCCCCAATAATCATTATGAAAAAAGAGATAGAAAGAGTTGAAAAAGAAGTTGAAAAATTAAGAAAAGGAGATGTAACAACAGAACTCGGAAAAGCAGGCAAACAAATAGAAAAATTTGTTGGAAAAATTACTTATCCATTTGTTCAGGATAAAAGAAAACTAACCTTGGGTCAAAGGGCTTCAGATAACCTAACAAAATGGGCAGGTTCATGGTTTTTCATTATTGGTTTCTTATTCTTCCTCGTCTTGTGGATTGTTGTAAACAGCTATTTCTTATTAAAATACCACCAAAAAGCATTCGACCCATTCCCATTTATTCTTTTAAATCTTGCTTTATCTTGCTTAGCCGCAATTCAGGCACCAGTTATTTTAATGTCACAAAACAGAACAACCCAAAGAGACAGAATGAGAGCAGAATATGATTATCAAGTTAATAGAAAAGCAGAAAAAGAAATTCAAGAAATGAAAAAACAACTTGACAGAATTGAAAGAAAAATTAAATAATCATTTTAAACCACATTTCTTTAAAAAGTAATTTTAATTTATTTATATAAGATGTTTCGAAAAAAGAAAAATATTGAAATAGGATTACCAATAGTATTTGAAGAAATAGATTTAGGAAATCCTCTTTCAATTGAAAAATCAAAAGAAGCAATTGAAAAATACCAAGGACAAATTGTTCTTTTAAAAGATACTCACCATACCATAGAAAAAGGCAGTTATTACTTAGGAATCCCTACAAGATTAAAACAAGATTCAGAGTGTTATAATTTCGAAAGTCTTGATAAAAACAATTTAAAAACATTACATTATCATGATTTAGAAGGATTAATGGTCCCTCAAGGACTAACTATAGAAACTTTAATTAAAATAAAATAATTTAATTCAAAAACTCATTCCCCAATCTATCATTAAACTCTCCAGAAATATTCTCTTTCATTTTCTTTGCAGTTGCAACACTTCCTCTCCAGACCTTATGCCCTAATATCCACCCCAATTTAACAAAGCCTGTCTCAGGTAAAATATCATTCAAATAAACAACCCCTGCCCCTTTTAATCTCCTACCTGATTCATAAACATAAGAATCTACTCTCCCATAAAGTGTCTGAGGAACAGCATATACAAACATTCCTTTTCCAATTATTTCTTTTAATTTTGGAATCCAGTTATTTTTACCTTGGGTAATAACATGCCCTAAACCACTCATTTCAATAATCAGCCCCCTATAACCTTTTTTTCTATAATAATCTAAAATATCTGGATTTTGACCTGGATAAAATTTAACCAACGCAACTCGCTCATCAAAAACATTATCAACTTCAATCTTATTTTTATTTCTCTTATTATAATCATTTCTCAAAAACTCAATTCTTTTTCCACCATCAGCCCAAACCTTAGCAAAGGGTTTACAATTTATAGGTCTAAAAGCATTTCTTTTTGAACTATGCATTTTCCTGACCTTATTACCCTGCAATGCATAACAATAATCATCATTCTCTGTTGCATGCCCAACCAGCATAACCTCTGCAACATCACTTAAAGCCATTTCAGCACTGCATAATAAATTCAATCTTGCATCACTACTTCCCCTATCACTACTTCTCTGAGAATAAGTCAGAACAACAGGTTTATTCAACTTACCCAACATAAAACTTAATGCAGCAGAAGTATAATGTAAAAAATCAGTCCCATGACTAATAATCACTCCACTAACATTATCATCATTTAAACTTTTCCCAACCTCTTTTGCAATTCTCGCCCAATCCTTAAAATCCATATTTTCACTCCATTTCATAAACGGATTTTTAATCCTAATATCTGCTTTTTCATAAATTTCAGGATATGTTTTAAAAAATTCGCTCGCATCAGTCAAATCCTTAACCCCGCCAGTTTTAGGATCTAATCTTGAACTAATTGTCCCTCCAGCAATAATAAAATCAATTATTGGTTTTTTACCAGACATTTTTAATTCTTTAGAATCTTCAGATAATTCATTATTATTTTTCACACCCACAACTCTCTCAATAACCTTAATCTCCACAATATCATCTTTTTTCAAACCAATATTATAACCATTATCTAATTTCAATAATAAAACCCCTCTATCATGACTTTCCAACAAAACACCTTCTTCTTGCTTATTATTATCTAAAATAACTTTAATTTTATCTCCTGGTTCTGGTGCTTTATAAGAACGTTTCATAAACAATAATACTTAAAACCCTATAAAAAACTTGTTATTAAATGACTTTAAATTTACTTCAAAAATGGGAATTATATTATCAAGAAGAAATTTTAAAAGACATAGAAAATGCAGGAATTGAAATAACTTTAGAAAACATACCCCTCATAATTCAAGGAACAAGTTTTAAAAATAGAAGTAAAAAATATCCTGACAAATGTCCTTATTATCAAATAGGTAAATCATGCCATCCTGAAATAAAAGATTTGAATTGTTTTTTATGTGCTTGTCCAAATTATAATTCAGAAATTTTAGAAGGAGAATGTAAAATCCAAGGCCCAAAAGGAAAATGGTTTTACCATCCATCTCTTCCAAAAGGAAAAATTTGGGATTGTTCTAACTGCCATATAAATCACTCTCCAAAAGAAGTTGAAAATTATTTAAGGGAAAAATTAAGAAAAAATTGAAAAAAAAAGAGCAATTTACCTTTACCCTTTTTATTGTATTAAAGCTTCTATTCCTCTAGCAATCATATAAGAAAAAGGAGCACATTGAACAAGAGTATACATAAGATTATATTCAGAACTTTTATCTGAAAGGATACATGGAACTCCTTTTCTTGTAAGTTTAGTTTGCTTATAAATTCCATATCCTGGAATCCAATCTCCTAAAGTTGTTTTATATTGTTTTGTTCTATTTTCTTTTCTTTCCATTTTATTTTTTACCTCCTTACAGTTTGTTATTACTGTTAAGTTAATATTATTAGAATAGAAGAGTATTTATACCCTATTCGTATGATATCATACGTATGATTAACAACCTATTTTTCATTAAATCATTTAATTTCAAGAAAGAGATTCTAATTTTTCAATTAATAATAAGAGTCCACCAGAGAAGCCACCTAATGCTAGCGCATAATAAGGAACTTGATATATTGCAAGTAAATCCATTCTTATATCATATTTTGAGGAATTTTTTTTATCTCTTGATTTATTTTTCCTCCAACGATCTTGATAATTGAATAATCCTACAAAAGGTACAAAATCTTCTTTTCTTAATTTCCATGCTTGGTTAATATCTTCTGCCATTTTTTCATACAATTACTTATTGTAGTCATTAAAATTTTTATATTTTATTCGTATGATATCATACTTCCAAATAATAAAGTTTATATACTTAATTTAATATTAAAAATTATGATTAACAAACAAATATTAGAACAAATTGGTTTAACAGATTATGAATCTAAAATATATTTAGCCTTGCTTACTCATGGTCAAATATCTGCTTATGAATTAGCTGAAAAAACAGGATTATATAGGCAAGTGACTTATGATTCTCTTAAAAGACTTGAAGAAAAAGGATTTGTAAACTCTGTTCAAGAAGGAAAAACAAAGCTATTCAAGGCGACAAATCCAGAATTAATATTAGAAATATTAAATGAAAAAACAGAAAATTACAAACAAATTCTTCCGAAGTTAGTAGAAATAAACAAATCCTCTCAAAATCCATTATCAGTTGAAACATACAAAGGAAAAAATGTGGTAAGAATTTCTTTAAGAGATATCATAAATACATTAAAAGATTCAAAAGATAAAACAGTATTATGCACTGCAATAGATGAATACCTTCCATTAGATAAATATGACTTAATAGTAACTCAATATGAAAGAGATTTATTACATTATAATATAAAAGAAAAAGTAATAATAAAAGAAAAAACAAAAGGAATTTTTAAAAAAGGAACATCAAAATATAAAAAAATTCCTGAGAAATTCTTTAATGAAAATCCAATACAAATTTATGGAGATAATGTTCAGATAATTATTTTTGGTAATCCAGATTATTTAATCATTATAAGAAATAAAAATGTTGCAGAAGCATATAAAAAACAATTTGAATTAATGTGGAGTATTGCTAAATAAAAACGCAACATTTATTAAACATCAAAATCCCTAAAAATAAATGCCAAGAATAAAACAAATACCCCTAAATAATCTAATCCCAATAGAAACAGAACTGCATAGGGAGACATTAAAACACCATCACAATTTAAAAAAACATTCAGTTCCGGAAATTTTTCAGATTAATGGCCTTACCTATATCGCAGACGGACACCACAGAATTTTCAATTCATTCTTAGAAAATATATCCGTCATAACTGCCAAATATTTTTCTCCTGAAAATTGTAGGAAAGATATGTCTTCTTATAATTATGCTAAAGAAATGATTTTAGAAAAAAGAAAAAAAGCAGAACAAAATGGAATCCACCATATTCGAGACTTAAAATTAATTTAAGAAACTTTATTAAATACGTAAATTCTATTTATCTTATGACAATATTAAAACCCCTGATAGGTCTTGAAATCCATGGATATTTAGAAACAAAAGAAAAATTATTTTGCAGATGTAAAAATTTCCATGATATGAAACAGATAAAGCCCAACACAAATATCTGCCCAATCTGCACAGGACAACCTGGTGCAAAACCAATGCCCCCAAATCAGCAAGCCATCAACAAAACAATCCAGATAGGTTTAATGTTAAATTGCAATGTTAATACAATTGATGATAAAAAACCATGGATTTTTCAAAGAAAACATTATAACTGGCCAGACATGCCAACAGGTTATCAAAAAACAATTTCAGGAGCTCATTCAACAAATCCCGTAGTAGCTGGAGAATTTCTAGGAATTAGAATTACAGAAGCACATTTAGAAGAAGACCCTGCTGCATGGAATCCAGATAAAGGAACAGTGGATTACAACCGAGCAGGAGCACCATTAATTGAAATTGTTACAGAGCCGGATTTTACATCAGCAAAACAAGTTGAAATCTGGTTAAAACAATTAGTTCTCACACTATCTTATATAAAATCATTAAACAAAGATGCCGGAATTAAAGCAGATGTTAATGTAAACATAAAAGGAGTTTCAAAAAGAGCTGAAATAAAAAATGTAAATTCAATAACAGAGATAGTTAAAGCAATTAATTCTGAATTAGCAAGACATGAAAAAGAAAAACCACAAAAACAAGAAACAAGAAGATGGAACTCAATAACACAAAAAACAGAATTAATGAGAAGTAAGGAAGATGCGGCAGATTACAGATTTATCCCAGAACCAGATTTGCCTGCAATTAAAATAACTAAAAAAAGAGTTCAGGAAATTAAAAAAAACCTTCCAGAATCACCAATGCAAAAATTAGAAAAAATAATTAAAAAACATAAGATAAACAAAATAAATGCAGAAGTTTTAACTCAAAATCTAGAAATTGTTGAATTATTTGAAAAAGTAGTAGAAAAAATATCTCCAAAAATAGCACTTCCATGGGTAACTGTTGAATGGTTAGGAGTTTTAAATTATAATAAAAAATCTGCAGATGAAATAAAAATAAATCCCAAACATCTAATTGAATTACTTCAACTTTTAGAGCAAAATAAAATAACTCAGTTAAAAGCAAAAGAAATATTAAGAAAATTCATACCAAACTCTTATTCACCATTAAAAGAAGCTAAATCTTCTGAAAAAATATCAAATGAAAAAGAATTATCTAAAATAATTAAAGAAATTTTAAAGCAAAATCAAAAATCAGTTGAAGATTATAAAGCAGGAGAATCAAAAGCAGTTAATTTTTTAATGGGGCAAGTAATGCAAAAAACAAACAGAAGAGCAGATTTTCAGATTGCAAGAAAAGTTTTAGAAAAAGAATTAGGATAAAAAATTAAAACGTTATTGTTATTCTGCAAAACATATTTAACAAATAATATCTTTTTCAACACCTTTAATTAAATTCCAATCAAGTTTTATTAGTTGTTGAACTGCAGGGTTGTTTTTATTTAACTTATACAAATCTGATTTTCCAACCCTTCTTGTTTTAACAACAATATTATTTCTTTCTAATTTATCCCAGAATGTTTGCAAAGTTGAATAACTAACCCCAGAATTTTTAGCTATTTCTGTTAATGGATAATCAAATAATTGAAAGGTTATAAGAAAATCTAAAACTTTTATTATGGGGTTATTTCCAAATACTTCAACAAAAATTGTTTCGTTTTTCATATTACATCAGACATAATACACTTTATAAATATTTCTATTCATGTTTTTATATTTCAATATTAGAAACATTTAAATATTCTCGTTTAATAATCAAATTATGGAATTTAAAGAGGAAGATAAAATCAAAGCAACTATTTTATATAATTTAAGAAGAAAAAAAGTAATCGGAGGAGTTCATACACATTTTGATACCTTAAGACGAGGATTTCCTTCTCATTTAGGAAAAAATATTAAAAAATGTGCTAAAGATTTAATTAAACAAAAATTAATTTTAACAAAACCCACTCCCTATGGTTTGCAAGTTTTTCTAAATAAAAATAAGTTAAGAGAAATTGAAGATTTTATATATCAAATTTTAGAGTTTAAATTTTAAAATTCCTTAATTTTTCTTCTTTTTCTTCCAACCAACAAACACCCAAATCAAAAATCCAACCTTCTTTATTCTCCCTCGAGGCTCTTCGCCCCCCCCCTGATTACTCGCCGAGGAAAAACCATCACATCTTTTATTTTTCATCTTTCTTAGTTTCTTTGACTCCTAAATCCTTTCTTTTTTAAAGAAAGTATTTAGTGTTTATAAAACTAATCAAAAAATAATTTATCAATCAAATAATTTCAAAACACTAACTCAAAAATAATCCCAGCAATAAAAACTACAGACAGCAAGATAACAACAAACCAATTTATCGGCATAGAATATTCAGGTTTTCTATCTCCATATTTTTTAGCTTTCTTATTCATTAATAAAATAAGAATTCCCATTAATCCTCCTGAAAAAACCCCTCCAATTCCTAAAACCGTTACAAAATCCAATAAATTAAATATAGACGCAATTAAATATAAAAATAAAGGAGCAATTGAAACAAAAAAGAAAGTGTTTTTCTTTGAAAATCCTAAATCAAACATAAACATATCTCTCAATGAAAAACTTAAAACAAAATAACTCGTAAGCATTGTAAAAATACCAAGCAAGACAACCAAATTTCCAAAACTCAAAGTTGCTACTCCTTGTATTTCTTTGCCTAAAACCCCTACAAAAACAAAACTAAAAATAATATAAAGAATAATCGGAATTAAAATTCCCACAACTATTGCTTTTTTTAGTTTTTTTTCTTTTCCTTTAATTTCCATTTTCAATTCAGGAATAGAAGTAAATCCCAATAATGCAAATAAAATAATACCAAAAGGAAGGAAAAAATATGAAAAATCATTATAAAAAAGATTTTCCACATTTATCGACGGAGAATACCATCCTGAAATAAATAAAATAATAAAAATTATTGCAAGAACCCCCCATGTCTCAATTTTTTTCAAACCCCTCAGCCCCTCTCTTAAAAGAAAGGACATAATAATCCAGAATCCAATAGCAAAATATAATGAATAATCTAATGTTCCTGTAAATAATTTTGAAAAACTCTGGCCCTCTCCAATTAAATAAGCAAGCAAAGCAGAGTAAATCCCAAAAGCTACTGCAAAAAACATTATTCTTTTTTGCCAAATTCCTAAATATTTTCTAGCATATCCTGCTAAATGATGTTTCCCTTTTGTCCTTAAAGAAACCTCTCCCAAACATAAACTCGTAAACATAACTATTGCGCCAATAACCAACAACCAAAAAAGCCCGATAAAAAATCCAGATTTAGAAAAAACATAAGGCAATCCCAAAATACCTGCCCCGATTATTGTCCCACTCAATGTAAACACAGTTGCCCAAAATTTTTTGTCCACCATCTTTTTTAAAACAAGATAAACAAGTTTTAAATAGGTTGTTATCTATTAATTTAAATGAAAGATTATAAACCAAAACCAAATTCAGAAACAAATCCAAAACCAAATCCAGAAATAATTTGTTATCTTAATCCAGAAGATTTAGGACCAACTCCAAGAGAAAAGCAACTTTTACAAGACTTATTTGATTGGCAAGAAAGCTCTAAAAAATCTTTGGAGATAAAAAATTTCTTTCTAAAAGCAGAAGGATTACCAAGATCGAGATTCCATGATGATTATGTAGATTAAAATGGGCGCGCGAGGATTCGAACCTCGATCAACAGGGCCGAAACCTGACATTCTATCCATTGAACTACGTGCCCAATAACATAATTTATTTTAAAGGATTAATAAAACTATCTAACCGCATTTATACGTCTACATTCTACAATAATAACTAATCTTTGTAGACACATATACGTCTACACACAAAAAGACTTATAAACTATGTAGACACATAAACATATGACATACACAGAAATTAAAGAAAAAGGAGATAAAAAATACTATTACAGAGGCAAATCTATAAGAAATGGCAAAAAAGTAGACAAACAAAGAATTTACTTAGGGGCTAATTTAAAAAAACAAGAACTTAAAGAAAAAGAAATTGAGGCAGATAAAAAACTTTTGAATATCCAAGAAGAACCAAAGATAAAACAACCAAAAAATGAAAAACAGGATAATAAAGGAATAACTGCTGAAAAAGATGAGTTCTCAGAATGGTTTACTCAAATAATGTTAAAGGCAGATTTAGCAGATTATACCGAAGTTTCAGGGTGCATAGTTTTCAAACCAACAGCTTATGCAATTTGGGAAAAAATCAAACAAGAAACAGATAAAAGATTTAAAGAATTAAATATAAAAAATGTTTACTTCCCATTATTAATTCCTGAAAAATTTTTAAATAAAGAAAAAGAACACGTGGAAGGTTTTTCACCAGAAGTAGCATGGGTAACTCACACAGGAAATACTAAATTAAACGAAAGATTCGCAGTCCGCCCAACATCTGAAACAATAATGTATCCCTCTTATGCAAAATGGATTAGAAGTTACAGAGACTTGCCATTAAAATTAAACCAATGGAACAATGTAGTCAGATGGGAATTCAAACATCCTGTCCCATTTTTAAGAACAAGAGAATTTTTATGGAACGAACTTCATACGGTTTTAGAAAATGAAAAACAGGCCTTAAAAGAAGGAAAAGAAGTAATCAGCGTCTACAAAGAAATCTGCGAAAACTATTTGGCATTATACGGAGAATATGGAAGAAAAACAGAAAAAGAAAAATTCGCAGGAGCAATTTTTTCTGAAAAACTGCATTACATAATGCCCAACGGAAAAGCAATCGAAGGACCTTGTTTCCACTACGACGGGCAAAACTTTGCAAAAGCATATGACATAAAATTCTTAGATAAAAACTCTAAAGAACAATATGCCTACCAAAACACTTATGCAATTTCAACAAGAATGTTAGGGGTAATGTTTGCAGTTCATTCAGATGAAAAGGGATTAATCCTGCCCCCAAAAATCGCCCCAAATCAATTAGTGATAATTCCAATATTTTTTGAAAAAGATAAAAATAAAATTTTAGAACAAGCAAAAGAAATTCAAAAAACACTCTCCAACCATCACCCAATTCTTGATGACCGGGAAGATTATCGCCCAGGATTTAAATTCAATGAATATGAACTAAAAGGAATTCCAATAAGAATAGAATTAGGAAGCAGAGACTTAGAAAAAAAAGAAGTCATTGTTGTAAGAAGAGACAATTTAAAAAAACAATCAATTAAAATATCAAAATTAAAAACCGAAATTCCAAAAATCCTCGAGGAAATTCAAAATTCATTATATGAAAAATCCAAAAAAAATTATTTTGACAAAAACAAAAAAGCAGATTCATTAACAGAATTAAATAAATTAATCAAAGAAAAAAACATTGTAGAAATTCCATTATGCAATAAAATTAAATGCGAAGAAGAATTAAAATTTAAAACACAGGGAGTCAAAACATTATTTATTACAAAATCAAACCCAAAAAAATCCTGCATAATTTGCAATAGCCCTGCAAATTATTTAGTCAAAGTCGGGAAAAGTTATTAAATCAAATTTTTCAACTAAAATTTAAATTTCTTATTAAAAATGTTTTATTCATATATTGTTTTTACATTCATCGTTCTTATAATGTCAATTGGTTTTTTATCTTCTTCTTGATCAAATTCTATAATTTCCCCATTTGGATCATATTTTCCATTATCCAACTTTCTTGCTTTAACATACCATACCTGACCTGTATGAACCCTTCCCATTGCTCCTCCAGGGAAGGACTGTAATCCTCCTCTTGCAGATTCTACAATATATTCATTATTGTCTCTTAAAATAATTTGCCCTTCTTTAACCCTAAAAGCATCATTATGTAACTGTCTTTTTGAGGGGGCTAGATTAGATTCACCATAGTTAAAAATAGAAAGATAATCAGAACGAACTCCATAAGTCACATCTCTTGAATTACTTGTCCCTTCACTATCTATTTTAGTTTCCTCTTTTATTATAATTCTTTCTATAATTCCTAATTCTTCGTCACCTAAACAAACGGTTTCTTTAAGATTATATTTATGATTTGAATTTCTCACCATACACGATTATATTTTCCGGCCTTATAAACCTTTCGTTCTGTTACCATTATCAAATTAATAAAAGCACTCTTTTTCATTTCCGACCAAAATTTCACCTACAGCGAAACCTCTGTTTATGTTAATTTCAACCAACCAACCCCTCAATTTTTTCCTTAAACTCCTGCAGATAACTTACATTTATCTTCGCACCAGTAGCATTTTTATGTCCGCCACCAGAAGCCCCCTCAATCCCATCAATTGCTTTTAATGTCAACTTCCTAACATCTCCTTTTCCCCGAATAGAAATATTTGCAATCTCATTATTAAGATAAACAACAACCACAACTTTATCAGGAAATTCATAACTCAACTGATTAGACAAATTCGCGCTTAAACTAAACTCTCCCCCATATTGAAAATAAAGTAATTTTTCAGTTGCGCAAAATCTCGCTTTTTCAATTAACACATAATATTTTTTATTTATCTCCCCATATCTTTTCAAAATTTGTTTTGTTTTTGAATTCTCTTCCAAAATATCCACCGGTGCTTTAACTTTCATCATAAATCTCAACATATTAACTACATTTGTCGTCGTATCTTTTAAAGAAAAATCCAATATTCTTGCAATCCTTCCAATCTCAGAATCATAAAGCAAATCAAAAGCAGACTTCGGATTTTTCTTACTCAATTCTGGAAATTTCTTTTCAAATTCTTTATAAAATTTAGGCATATAACAATCACTTATACATCCAATCATCGCCAGCCAAATATCCTCTTTCTTATTTGCAATCTTATAAGACAAATAAGAAACCGGCTCTCCAAATTTACTCTTATAAGAATTATAATAATAAATGCCCTCGCCAATATTAGGTTTTTTCATAATATGATGGTCAATCCAAACAATGGGGATATTTGCTTCTCTAACTTTTTCTAAAAATTCATCAGAAACAACTGGCTTATCCAATATAAAAACATAATCTGGTTTTAACTCGCTAATCTTTCTATAATACGAAATATTCAAATCAGGAAAACTTTTAATCGCAACTCCCCGCCCCCGACCAATAAACCGCCTCAACAATAAAAAACTCGTCAACCCATCATTATCATTATCAAAAAAAAACAAAGGATTCTGTGCCTTTTCTAAATGTTCCCTTATTTCTCCAATCTGTTTTTTAGTTAACATAACAAACTCAAATTCCCTAATCTTATAAACTTAATCCCCATAGAATCTTAATTCTTCTTCCTAATTCTTTGACACCCATTATGTAAACTCAAATATAATATTATCAAAAACAAACATGCGCCAGACAAACCAATCAAAATTGCTATCATAAGTAAATGATTTCCTTTTTCTGCAGAAAGTTCTGCTCTACAAACAGGGCAAGAATCTCCAGAATAAACACAATCTATCTCATCCTCGTCATAATTTTTCACACCATCAAAACAATGAGGGGGATAATTTTTTTCATCAAATAACATTTGGATATTTAATTTCTGATAAATCCCTTCAACCAATTCCAACCTTGAAATCAAAACATTATTCTCGTCATAAATTTCTACAAATTCTCTGCCGTCTAATTCAATTTTTTTAGAAATTATAGGAATTTTCACATCGCATTTTTTCGAGTCCACAAAATCCGCCATGCATTTGGAATAATCAATGCAATGTCTGTATTGAACACCAAAAGCAAATTCCTTTATCACAAAACTTTGCAAATTATAAGTGGTTTGGCACTCGCCCCAATTACCACAAATAAAATTCGGCTCGCACCCCTCTTCCCCAATTATTAAATTAAAACCCCCTATTTCTTCAAATTCTGAAATGATTTTTGATTTAGTTGTATTAACAGTTTCAGACATATAATCCAAAACCTCTTCCCCTTCAATATAAAAATCATATCCCTGATTACTTTCTTTTTCAAGAATATCCCTAATTTCAATGTCGCTCAATTCACTTAATTTTTTTAAATCAAACAATGGTTCTTTGCTCAAACTTCCATCTGGCCATTGAACTAAATAATCGTCAGGCAAAGAAATGCCCTTAATCTCCCCGATAAATCCCGTATCTTTTTCATAAACTAAATCCCCTGGTTTAAATTTTAAAAAAAGATAAGAAGAAGAAAATACAATAATAAAAACAAAGAAAAGTAAAATTATTAAAAGAAGGGGGACCAACTTTAATTTCTTTTTTTTAAATATAATTGCCATTTTATTAAATTTATCTTCACAACAAACAATTCCTTAAAAGAGTTCTTAATTATTTAAATCTTGCTAATAAAAACATTTTTATACTTATTTCATTTATTTAATTAAAATGAGAAGGGAATTTTTAACAGACATATTTAATTATATAAAAGACAGCAGTCTAAAAATGAAATTAAGTTTTTTTATAATATCTTTAATTGTAATAATATTTATATTAATTATAATTATAATAATTCAAAAAATTAGAAAAAAGCATGGACAAAAAAAAACAAAAAAAACAAAAAAAACAATAAGAATAACAAGAACAAGAAACCCTAAACAAGATTTATTGGCTTTTGATAAAAAAGTAAAAAAATTTTTTAAAGAATATTTGAAAGAAAAATCACAATTAACTTATAAAGAAATTACCCAAAAACTAAGGGGGAAAAGAAAAAAAGATTTTACAAATTTTTGCGACGAAATTTCTTATGCATTATATTCAGAAAATGAAATAAAAAAAGAGGATGTTTCAAATCTAATTAATAATTTCAATAATATAATAAAAAATAAGAAACCGAAGGTAGTAAAAAAGATTATAAAGAAAAAACAGAACAAACACAAAAAATCCAAACCAAAAAGAAAACACAAATAATTTTTTATTAAGGAAGAATTCTATATCTCGTATTAATGAGAATAAAATCAATAATAAAAAGAACTAAAACAGAAATCATCAAATATAAAGAAAGAGAATAAACCGCTCTTTTTTCTGTTACATCTATAATTTCATTTAAAGAAGAATAAAAATCTTCTACCTCATCAATATTATAATATCTTCCTTCAGTTTTTTCAGCAATAGTTCTTAAACTATCTTCTGAAATTTTGAAAACAGCGCCAGATTTACCTTCAACCCCCTCTTTTGTCCCAACCCCAAGCGAATGAATCATAACATTATTTTTATTACTGTAATCTACAATATTTTGAATGGCATTTATATTCGCTTGCCCGTCGCTAATAAGGATAATTGTCTTGCCCTCTTCTCCCCTTAACATATTCACAGAAGTTGTTATGGCTTCAAAAATATCTGTCCCCCCAACAGATTTTATATTAACATTCCCTATAGAATTTTTAATCATCTGTTTATCTTCTGTTAATTCTTGTTCTATAAATGCACTCCCAGAAAAGGAAACAATTCCTAATTTTGTTTTTTCTGGAATCATCTCTAAAAAATTTATAGCTGCCTCTTTCGCTGCATCAATCCTGCTAGGAAAAATATCCACAGAACCCATACTCATTGAAGCATCAATAACTAAAATAAAAGACAAATCACTTGCGGTTGCCTGTCGGGTTATACTCATTCCAGAAATAGAAAAAATAATTAAAACAACCATTATCATACTTATATACAAAATAGTCAAATTTTTTGAAAATACTTCAACCCCTCTAATTCTTTTTATTGCATCAAAATTAACAAATTTAATTGATTTTTTCTTTACACTCCTAAGAGAAAGAATATGAACAAATATAAGAATTGGAATACTAAAAAGCAATACCAAATATTGTGGGTGTGTGAAAATTATCATCTTCTAATATGCCTCGCATTTTTAATCCTCGAGGTTAAAAAATCAACTAAAGGATTTATAAAATCTTTATCAGTATATAATGTCAACAAATCTGCTCCTGCAACCTTAAAAATTTTCTCAATCTTCTTTTTTTGTTCAATAGCATTTTTTTCATACTGGTGCCTTATCAAACCAGGATTTATCAATCTCTGCTCCCCTGTATAAATGTCTTCAACAATAACTTCCCTGTTTAAATTCGGAAGTTGCACATCAACCCTATCCCGAACCATTATCCCGATTGTCTCATATTTTAATGCAAATTCTTTAAAAATTTTAACATACTCTTCATCAATATTTATAAAATCTGAAATTATAAAAACCGCAGAAACTTTTTTTAAATGAGGGCTCAATATTCTCAAAACTTTCTTCAAGTCAGAATTGCCACCATATAATTTCGCATTTCTCAAATCTTTTGCAAAAAAATAAAATTGCTCCACCCCCCCATAAACCTTCCTAATCCTCGTCGCATTATTTCCCTGAAGAACAAATCCAATTTTATTCCGAGATTTAATCATCCAATGAGCTATAGAAGCAGAAACTTCTGCGGCTATCTCTCCCTTTAAATATTTTCCTGAACCAAACAGCATATTATCCCCAACATCAACTATAAAAAAAACTTCGAGATCTTTTTCTTCAACATACTGTTTAACAAGGGGCTGGTTACCCGATTTCATAGTTGCTTTCCAATCTATCATACTTGCATCATCATTTGGAGTATATGCCCTATAAGAATCAAATTCTTTTCCCTTTCCCCGAAAAAGTCGCCGATAAAAAACTTTTTTTACTGAAAATCTTTTTTTCATTAAAAATTCAAATTTATCTATGGCCTTAGAAAAATCAACATTTAACTTTCCCATTTTTAAGGCATTGGAATTTCATTTAATATATTTTCTATTAACCAATCTACAGAAATTTCTTTTGTCTCTGCCTCATAAGTCAAAATCATCCGATGCCTTAAAACATCTAATACGACCTTCTTGACATCCTCTGGCTTAACAAAAGTCCGACCATTCATCAATGCCTCTGCCTTGCTGGAAATATACAATCCAATCGTCGCCCTCGGAGAACCGCCCCACTGAATATATTTGGCATACTTCCCATTCTTATCTCTCGTAGCATCAACAATATTAACTATATAATCCTCAATTGTTTCACTCAAATGAATTTTCTTAACCAATGCCTGCATTTTTATTACATCATTCACAGAAATAACTTTTTTCAAAGCAAAATTCTCAAAAGGTTTAAGGTCAATATTTTGCTTCATTATTATTTTTTCTTTATCTTTCTTTGGATAATTTATCAATAACTTAAATAAAAACCTGTCCAATTGTGCTTCTGGCAAACTATAAACTCCTTCTAATTCTATTGGATTTTGAGTAGCCATAACAAAAAATGGTTTTGGAAGAACACAAGTATTTCTACCAATGGTAACCTGATTTTCCTGCATGGCCTCCAATAATGCTGATTGTGTTTTTGGGGGACTCCTATTTATTTCATCTGCAATTAAAAAATTCGTAAAAACCGGCCCCCTAATTACTTCAAACCCCTTGTTTTTCTTATAGATTGTAAGCCCAACAATATCTGTAGGCAATAAATCCACTGTAAATTGCACCCTTTTAACATCACAACAACTAACCGCCCCTAATGCCTTAATTAATAAGGTCTTAGCTATTCCTGGAACTCCCTCGACAATAACATGCCCATTGCAAATTAAAGCTCTTACAAGCCCGTCCACAACTTCATCCTGATCAATAACCACTTTTCCAATCTCTCTTTTCAAATTCAATATTTTATCAGAAAAAATTTTCACTTCTTCCTTTTTTATAACAATTTCTTTTTTTTCTAATTGCACCTTTTTCGATTTACTCTTTCTCACCTTTTTTATTCCTCTTTTTTTCATTTTCTCTTTCTATAAATTTAAAACACTCTTTTTTTTAAACCTTTCTTTTCCCGCCTTTCTTCCTAAATATTATAACCTTCACTAAATTAAAAATTATTCCAAAAAGAACTGCAACAATAACTCCGATAATTAAATAAATAGAAAAATCTAATTTGGGTTTTTCTGCATAAATTGGTTGTTGAACTCCTGAAATATATTCTTTACACGCCTCGACAGCAGTCCGTGATTTCAAAATCGCCCCTTCAAAATCACCTTGTTCAAAAGATTTCTGAGCATCTTCAACCATTTCTTTTAATTCTAAACATTCAGCATTCCCAACAATCATATCCTCAGTAAACACAATCATTTTCTGAACCGTCGTCACATTTGCTCCAGCAAGATTAAGAATCAAACTATTATCTGTGTTGTAAGCTGGAGTCGTCGAACTCACATTCACAACAAGCTCATATAAAGACATCGCATCCAAGTCTGCATAAGCAGTAAGAACAACATTTTCTTTCTCCCCTGCAGAAATAGAATCAAAAGAACTCTGGTTAAATTCTGTTCTTACATCGCTCAATTCGAAATCTTTTAAAATATGACTCGTCAAACTAACTCCTCGCAGATTAGTCTGCCCATTATTATTAATTGTAATTGGAACTTCTATCTTGCCAGGCTCTTCTGAAAAATCAGAAGGAAACTCTATCTTCAAAGAAATTGTCCTAATTGAAGTTCCTCCGCCCCCACCCCCACTAGTAACAACAGTCGTCGTCGTAGAAATAACAACAATTGTTCCAGAACTCGAATTCCCAACATTCAATGCAGAATCATTGCAACTAACATAATAAATATGAGTCCCAGCAGAAGTTGTATAAGTAATTGTTTCATTAGCTCCTGAATTATTAACATCTGTATCAGAAGCAACAACAGCCCCACCCAAAATCAAAGAACAGCTCGAAACACTCGAATTGTCAGTCACATTATAATTATAATTAATCGTCGTCGAGGAAGTAGAACTCGGAATATCTCGCAAAGAAACAACAGGGTCAATATTATCAATCTCAAAACTATCAGCCAAATTATTCAGCTCCAAACTAACATTATAAGTATGAGAATCAGTCGACAAACTCGCATTCCGCGCATAAATCGTATAATTAGAATAATAATTCTTTGTCCCGCCAAAATTCACATAATCAATTATCTCACCAATAGAAGTCCACCCACTCGCATTAGCAGTCAAATTAAAAACATAATCACCTGTTGAATTAAAACCAGTAACATTTGCATCTGCAAAATCATTTCCAGAAGTGTCATTAACATATGCTTGGTAATACCATTTTCTGATTAGCTCGCTCCCTGTTTCCACATATTCTTTTGTATTATCATAACTTACATTCAAAAAAGTATTATTTACAGATGTCCCAGTCACATAAGTATCATTTGTTGTTGCTCCAATTAACTGAATATCGCTGAATTTATTGTTGTCTGAGTTTGTTATAAAACGAATCAAATCGTTTGAACTTAAATTAATAATTCCTCCTGAAATTGTGTTGTTATCTGCATCATTAAGATATAAACCACCCAAATTAGTAGTTGTGCAGTTCCAAATATTGTTGTTTGTTAAATTATTATTTGAGCTTGAAACAAGATAAATTCCAACCCTATTTGAATTTACAGTATTATCTGTTAAACTATTATTTGAACTAACCGCAAAATCAATTCCAATATCATTCGAATTTGCAGTTATATTTGATATAGTGTTGTTTGAACTTGTGTGAAGGAAAATTCCGTAAGTATTTGAATTTACAGTATTATTTGTAATCTGATTATGGTTTGAGTTTGAAGCAAGATAAATTCCATCATTATTTGAATTTAATGTGTTATTTATTATTTTTGTATTAGAAGTTAAAGAAAAAAATAATCCTCTACTTTGCTCATTCAAAGTATTATTATAAACATAAGAATTATTTGCACTAACAAACTTAATACCATAACCGCTTGGAATAATACTCACATTACAATTCCTAATAGTTGTATTTAATTGATTAGAGTAAATCCCAGAAACAGAAACATTACTTGAAATATAAAATCCCTTACCATCAAATGTTACATTCTGTGCAGTTATATTAATACAATCATGAAGCAATCCATTATCAATTATATTTTGCGACTGCGAATATGTCCCAGAACTAGTCAGCCAACCACAACCAGCAACTTCAGACATAGTTATTGTATCATTTAACAAATTCCCAGATATATTCGTCGAAACAATCCCGTCAGCATAACTCGAATTTCTCGCATTAACACTATACAAAGAATAATAACTCTTTGTCCCGCCTGAATTAACATACTCTGTCACTTCTGTTTTATTTATCCACCCACTCGAATTAGTAGTTGCATTAAAATCTAAACTCCCTGACACATTATAACCCAAAACATCTGCACCAGAAACAGCATTCCCAGAAGTGTCATTAACATATGCTTGGTAGTACCATTTTCTGATTAGCTCGCTCCCTGTTTCCACATATTCTTTTGAAGAATTATAAGAGCAATTTAAGAAAGTGTGGTTTATAGTATTGCCAAATAAATAAGTATCATTTAATGTTGCTCCAATTAACTGGATATCAATAAACCGATTATTATCTCCAGGGGTTAAATCTGATTCCATATGAATTAAATAACCTGCAGACAAATTAATAATCCCTCCAGAAATCACATTATTTTCTGACGACCAAAGATTTAAACAGCCATAAGATGAATCAGTACAATTCCAAATATTATTGTTTAACAATATATTTGAAGGTCCACTCAAAGATATCCCCCAAGCATTTGAATTTAAAGTATTATTTGTTAAATTATTATTATATCCATTTATATTAGTAATCCCATTATCTCCATTTAAATTTGCAGTGTTATTTGTCAAAATACTATAATCTACTCTTGAAATAACTATCCCGCTATCACTATTATTATTTGCAATATTGTTTGTTAAAATATGTCCTTCATTAATAAGATCTTCCCCCACTACCCATTCAGCAAGTTCTATTCCATCTTTAATATTGTTATTTGCTATATTATTTGTTAAAGTGTGAGAGAGACTATCTATAATATAAATTCCTTCATTTGAATTTGAATTTACAGTGTTATTTGTTAAATTATTATTTAAACTTTCTAAAATATATATCCCATAACTATTTAGATTTACAGTATTGTTTTCTATTATGGAATTATTAGTTGAAAATAAATATAATCCCCTATTCTGCTCATTCAAAGTATTATTATAAACATAAGAATTATTTGCATTATTTAATTCAATCCCATAACCTCCAGAACCTGCCCCCACACTAATATTGCAATTTCTAATCGTTGTATTCAACTGGTCAGAATAAATGCCTGTATAAGAACCATTACTTGAAATATAACTTCCATTACAATTAAGCTCCACATTTGCAACAGTTATATTAATGCAATCTCCTGTCAAACTATTATTTGTAATAGACTGATTCATCACAAAAACCCCACTTTCAGTAATTGTCCCACACCTAAACACCGTATTCCCATCAGTAGCTGTCCCATTATCTCCAACAGGGTCAACAATATAATCAAACTCCACACTTCCAAGAACTTTCAAATCAAAAACATCTTCATTAACCTCCACACCTAAATTAGTTAAATAAATCTTATACCAATTTTCTTCACTGATATTTTCAAACAAAGCAATAACCTCATTACCCTCTTTTCTATAAACTTCAATTTGTGCATTACCTCCAACCCCTCTTGCAAACAAAGTTATATCCTTGTCCATTGTCAAATTCTCCTCAAATGTAACCCGAACATACTCGCCACCCCCAATTATCTCACTCCAATTTCCATCTTTTTCCTTAACCTCATCATAAATATCCGAAACAAACCCCCTGTTTTCATCCAAGTGCTCTGCTTTTGAAATTAAAATAATTATAAACGGGTCAAGATTAATCATATCTCCCACACTTACATTTGTCCCATTAGGCTCACCAGAGTCATCCCTTAGGGAAAAATCCCTCTGAATATAAATTGAAACAGTTCTCTGCTCTTGAACAGCAAACCCCGTTATGCCCCCAAACCCATTAACAACAAAACCCGTTAACCCTCGAATTATATTTCCAGTTATTCCAACTACATCTCCTTCATCATTTTCTTTTTCTTCAATTGGTTGTTCTACATCTTCCACATCTTCTACTTCAATTTCCACATCTTCTACTTCAATTTCCACATCTTCTACTTCAACTTCCTCGATATCTATTTCATCAATTTCACTTTCTAACTCTTCAGACAAATTAGTTTCTATTGTTTCATTTATTTCTTGAATAATATTTTCTTCAGGCAGAGTTATGTTTATCTCTTCACTTATATTTCCAATAACCTCCGGCAAACTTTCATTCACAATACTGGTTATGTTTTCACCAGTATCTATTTCACTCTCATTAACAACAATTTCAGTAACATTCATCTCACTCACATTAACCTCGCTCACATTCAATTCATCTAAAGAAACATTAACCTCACTCAAAACAACAGGACTATCCACACTCAAACTATAACCTTCATCAGCTAAATCAGAAAAACTAATATAACTATTTCCTATTTTTAATGTTTGATTATCAATTATCTTAATATTATCCGAACTTTTAACATCAATCCGAGCCATAAAATTCAAATCATTCAATTTAATATCATACCCCCATTTATATTTCTCAGAACTTTCCTCAACCAAAATATCAAAATTCTCTGCCTCAACCTCGCTCTCAACATCGCTTTCCTCCCAAGAACCATAGTCCAATAAATCAAATTCTAATTCAACTTTTCCCTCAGGCAAATCAAACTCCATCACCTTATTCTCCTCAAAAATCCCTTGTTTAACATTCAAACCAATATGTTCCCGTATATCCTTGCTACTAACCAACTTCTTTTCAGCCATTTTTCCAGCAATTTCCAAATCAACTTCAGTCACATTTGAAACAACCTTTCCAGTTAGACTATAATTTATGTTTCCTGCCAATAATAAAATAAAAATTCCAAAAACAATTCCTAAAATCAAAAATAATTTCTTATGATTTTTCTTAGGTTTATAATTAGCCAAATATCTTGAATGAACTTTTCCATCTTCGCCTCTATAACTTTCATAATAATATGGACCACAAAGTTTTCCCTTTCGTTTTATATACCTCTTATACACCATTTTTTGTAGTGTAAACACGAATCTCAAGTTTAAAAAACCTACGAAAACATTTACAATCTTGGAAAAATAAAAAAAATATTTACACTACCTAAATCTTCTTCCCAATCATTATTTGCTCCCTCAACTTCGCAATCTCTTTTTGAAAAACATCTGTTTTCTCACCAAGAACTTGTTTAATTTTCCCATCATCTTTATCTAATATTTCCTCAAAATTTTTAAAATTATTCATCAAATTATCAATTTCAGGTTCATTTAAACTGGTTTTATTTAAAATTCTATAACCCTTCGGAGAAATACTTGTTTCAGAAGAATCTCCAAAAAGAATACTTGCAACATTATCTGCCCCCAACAAATTCTCAAAATTAAGTTCAAAAAATTGCTTCAATTTATTATTTTTTATATCATAATCCTGAATAATAAATTCTTTTTCCTTATTAATTCCTTTAACCAGCTCTTTCATCCTCATTCTTACAATAATTCCCTCCCGCCCCAATGCAACAATATATTCATTGATAATATCTGCCATCTTTTTAATAATCTCCATTCTTTGAAGCATTGAGCAAACATCACTAACAGAAACCAAATTTGTAACTTCTAAAACATTCAAATTACTAATCAACTCATCAAAAACCTCTCTTTGTTTTTCTAAAATCTGCAATGTCTCAGTAGCCCTCCTTAACAACTCTGTAGAGGGCTGCACACTAAACTTGCTATTTTTATAATAGACCGTAATTTTCTCTCTTCTTTCAGAAACAGCAATAACCAACCCATTTATCTGTTTAGCAGTTCTTTCAGCTGCCTGATGCCTTGTCCCAGTTTCAATAGTGCTAAGTGTCCTGTCTGGAACTAAAAAAGTATTTGCATAAAGAATTTTCTTAAAATCCTCAGACAATATAATCGCCCCATCCATCTTAGCTAACTCTGCTAATCTCTTTGAATTAAATTTACAATTCACCCTAAAACCCCCTTCAAAAAGATTCGCAACAGCAGGATTTCCAATAACAATCAAAGCCCCATGCTTCCCACGAAGAATATCATCAAGACCCTCTCTCAACCCAGTCCCAGGACTAAGTCGCTTAAGAATATTTAATTTAGTTAAATCTTTTTGTTCCATGAATTAATTAAAATTTATACCTATTTATAAATTTATATAAAAAATAAATATTAAAAACATTTCAATAAACCATTTCAACCCATACAATAGGTTATAAAAAACAACATAAATCTTTATAAATAAATATTAATTTATTTTAATACAATGAATAAATGGTTAGAAATTTTGCTTGGATTAATATTAGTAATTGCACCAATCTATGCTTGGTTGACAAATGTCTGGGGCATAGGAGACGCAGCACTAACTTTTTTCAAGGGCGGACTAGTTTGGTTTGTAATCCTTATTGGATTGTTATTTCTTATGCTCGGCATTAGTGATTTAAAAGAATAATCAAACCCCACAATTAATTTATATAGAAGTCTTTTCCTAATTTTATGAATCAATTTTTTTCAACAAACTAATTTAAAAGAATTCGAGAAATAAAAACGACTAATTAAATGGTTCTGATTCTTCTAATAGTCTCTTCTGTCAAAAACAAAACTTCAATTCCTTTAACCTTTTTTAACCTAAGAAAACTATCTGGAAGCCCAGCATTATGAAAATTATCATAGGCATCTAAATCCTCTTTTTTAAATCCAACAAAATAACCTACTGTCTTACAAATACGAAATAGTTCTCCTAAAAAATGTTCTTCTTGAGGCTTACCTGTATGAAATGTGCAATAATCTGAACATGTTTTAAGAATATACTTAGAATCTAATCCCCGGGATATGTCATCCCTATACAACTCACTAAAAAAAGGAATAAATTCTACCCTCTCCCCATTTTCATCAGTCCAAAATTCTTCTGTCATTATTCGTTTAATCAACTTAATTTAAAAACAAACCTATTCTAAAAAACAATCAATTCAAAGCAATTATCAACAAACCTTCAATTATTCCTGCAACAATTAATAATGGAACAACAATAAACAAAAAAACTCTTAAAGAATTCAACAGCCATTGCTTAAAATCTCCTTTTTTATGTTTAACAAATAAGAATGTCCCTAATTTCAATCCCAGTCCTGCACTAATCATTATAGCTGGAATTTCAAATATTCCATGAGGCAATAATCTCCACAAAATAGAAATTCCTTCAATAGCAACAGTTTTACTCGCAACAAAACCAAGAACATAACCATTTACAATTAGAATCAAAAGAGGAAGAACTCCAAAAAAAATCCCTAAGCCCATTGCAAAAAAACTGCTTTTTAAATTATTCAAAAAAATAAATCTAATTAATCCAATTAAACCCAACCCTTCAGTTTTCTCAATAAGTTCTTTAATTAAATTCAAAATTTGCTCTTCAAAAAAAACAGGAAACAAAAAACCAATCAATCCAAAAACCAAAAATACAGCCAATGAAAACCAGACATAATTTTTAATCTCATTCAAATATTTTAAACTTAAATTAAAATTTCTAAAAATAAAACAATCATCCTTTTTACTCTTTTTCATAAAATCTTAAACCAAAATTAGTTTATAAAATTAAGGGAAATTATTAAAAAACAATGTGTCACCACACATCAAAAAATCCAGAAGGGTTTTCAAATCTCAGAAAATGCTTTGTTGTAGTTGTTGAAAATTTTAAGAGTAACTTTGAAGTAGTAAGAAAACGAAAGATTTATAAATGCCGTGTGCATTCACCCCATATGACAAACAAAAACAAACTTAAATTTGAAATATCTGGCGCAAGTGTAGTCAACATAGTAACATTTAGATTAAAGCAATGGAAAAACTATCATGAACATAACTCAAATTCAACACCAAGTCCAGCATACGGTGTAGCAGATAAAGTAGCAGATGCAATCTTCCAAGCAAGAAAACCAAGGCTACAAAACAATACCTCTGACCCTGTGATTGATTTAAGAGTTTCACCAGAAGCAATAATGCAAAGTTATGAAAGAGCGAAAAAAGGCCACAAATATATTTTTTAATTCTCAACAATTTCATTTAGTCAGAAATATTATCTAAAGTTTCCAAGTAAAATTTACTACCGATAAATAATTCTAAAAAACTTAGGAAAAGATTAGAAATTGCGTTAAACAAAACATTAACCACTAAAATATTTTGCAATCATCTGTGTCTTTCTTTTATATTTTTTCTTTAAATAAAAACCATAACCCAAACCAACAAGCAACCCTCCTAAATGAGCAGTGTTTCCAAAAGGCAATCCCGCACTTATTGAGGCAACCCATAAAACACCTAACAAAACAACTATTGCAAGCCACATTTGCATTGGCAAAATAAAGAAAACATAAACTTTTAACCTCGGTGTCAAAACCGCAAGCAAACCTCCTAAAGCAAAAATAGCTCCACTTGCACCAACAGCAAAAACCTCTGGACTTCCAAAAATCTTCACCCCCCATTCAGTTATGCCAAAAAAATATGCCAAAAAAACAAAAAACAACCCAGCAAAAATTCCCGAAGCCATATACAGCCAGAAAAATCTTTTTCTGCCAATCAACTTTTCAACAAAATTTCCAATAAAAAATAATGAAACCATATTAACAAGCAAATGAGAAAAATTCCCATGCATAAACATGCTCGTCAATAAAGTCCAGACCATCCCTGAAAAAAACGCATTAGGTTGAATCGCAATCCAGGAAATAAACTCCTCTCCAATAACACCCATCAAAAAAGTCGCCATTATAAAAGCCACAACATTAACAATAATAAACCACGTGGTCACACTATGTTTTCTAAAAAAATTGTCAATCCCTTTGCCCCCATCCAATTTCCCAGAAGTATAAACTCTCAAATTCCGATTCATTTTTTCTTTGCCTTTTTTTTCAATTTACCAATCAATTTAGAAACTTTTTTCACAACTTTTTTCTTTATTTTTTTCTTTACAACTTTTTTCTTAATCTGCTTTGCTTTCTTTTTCGCAGATTTCTTTTTAACAACTTTCTTTTTAACTTTCTTTCCCTCTTTCTTTTTTACAGCATCCCTAAGTTTTTTCATAAGTGCTCTTTTTTTAATTCTTGCTTCAACTCTCTCCTTCTCTGCTTTTTTAATTTTCTTTGCCTTTTTTTTCTGAATTTTTTCTCCTTCTTTATCTCTCTCTTCAGAAACAAATTTAATCTC
The DNA here is from genome assembly GCA_030636025.1 of archaeon. Lineage (GTDB taxonomy): Archaea > Nanobdellota > Nanobdellia > Pacearchaeales > GW2011-AR1 > ARS1285. The sequence goes on along the minus strand of DAOVXQ010000004.1, from coordinate 19,958 downwards.
TCTTTCCAACTTAGAAATCCCTCTTTCAATTTTTTTAATAATTTTTTCATTCTCAGATAATTCATAAACCTCTTCACATTCAGGACAAGTAAAATTATTCAACAATGCAACTTCCTCTGTAACTTCAACACAGCAAGTATTGCAATTATAATATCTTTTTTCTTTTCTGCATTTTAATTGAGAATTCAATTGACTCAACTCTTGATTCAATTTTTTCCAAAGCAAATTTAATGATTCGTGGACATTCAATGTCCAAAAGTAAATATACCATCCCTTTCGTTTATCTTTTTTCCGAATAAAAGAAACCAAACCAAAATCAGAAAGCCGATACAAGATATTCCTCGTCTGGTTAATTGTCAAATCCAACTTCTTTGCAATCAAAAATTCGTTCACATCCTTTTTTGTTGCCAACAAATCTACAATTGGAACTGCCTGTTTACCTGCCAGATGTTCAATGATTAATTTTAGAAATTTAATCTGCATTTTTGAATTATCAAACTAAAAATCCTTAAACTTTATAAACTTTGGCATCAAATTAAATTTCTCCTCGATTAAGGGTGTTACTACTTTAAAATTTATGCAAAGCTATTTAAAAAACTTTCATGATATTTAAATATGAGTTGGTTTAGTAAAAATAAAAAAGAGGGTGAGGATACCGAATTGTCAGGATTACCAGAATTACCAGAATCTAATGATATGAATTTTCCTTCTCAAAATGAATTGCCAAATGTACCTGAGGGACTGCCAGAAATAGAAACCCAAAAACTTCCAGAATTACCAGAACAAAAAACAATCAAACCAGAAATCGCTCCTCTTCCTGAACCTGGATTTCAAAAATCTCAATTTGCACCACTAAAACAACCAACATTAAAAGAACCAACAGCATCGCAAATCCAAGAGCCAAGAACAGTTGAAATGCCCCAAAATATCTACTTTCCCAAACAGTCAATTAAAAAAGCAGAACCAATTTTCATTCGTTTAGATAAATTTGAAAATGCTGTAGAAACATTTGATGAAATCAGAGAAAAAATTAATGAAATAGAGGAACTACTAAGAAAAACAAGAGAAATAAAAATCAAAGAAGAACAAGAATTAGAAGAATGGGAAAAAGAAATTCAAATTATTAAATCAAGAATAGAGGCAGTTGATAAAAACATTTTTAATAAATTGGATTAATTCTAATGGCAGAAACAAGACACATCAAATTAAATTATGAAGGCGCACTCTCTGCGAAAAAACAACTCTTATCATGCGAACTAAATCTGCTCCATACAATAAAAAGAATAAAAAATTATAAAATTTTAAGAAAAAGAGAAACTGCAACAAAAAACAAATTAAAAACTTCTATAACCTCGCTGAAATCTAAATTAAATTTAATTCAGTCAAAATTCCCAGAACAAGAAACAAAACTAAAAAATTACAAAAGAAAAAATCACAGAACTGAAAAAGAAGAGGGCATCAGAGAACAATTAGATGAGATAAAAAATAAATTAGCAAAGTTAAAATAATTAACTATGATTTCCTTTTAATATTCCCGCATAAGGACATTTTTTTCTTTCATAATCCTTATATTCATCTTTCAAATTATCACAAAAATTTCTCGGCAATAAATACTTACAATTAAAATCTCCTTTTCCAGATTCATAAATAATTAAGTTTACATTTGCATTTTCAAATGGAAGACCATAAATCCCCACACATTCTATACCAATATCATCAAAAACATTATCTTCTATTTTTTTAGCCATAATCTAAAATTCTCTTTTAAGCTTATAAAAATTTGTATACTATAATTTAAAAATCCATTAAACCTCTTTAAATAATGAACAGAAAACAATTAATAAAAAAATATATTGAATTTTTCAAGTCTAAAGACCATAAAGAAATACCTAATACTAGTTTAATTCCTGAAAACGACCCAACAGTTTTGTTTACAACAGCAGGAATGCACCCCTTAGTTCCTTATCTTCTTGGACAGCAACATCCTCAAGGAAAAAGATTAGTAAATGTTCAAAAATGCATTAGAACAGGAGATATTAATGAAGTAGGAAATACTACCCACCACACTTTTTTTGAAATGTTAGGCAACTGGTCTTTAGGAGATTATTTTAAAAAAGATGCAATTAAATTTTCATTTGAATTCTTAACAAAGGTTCTGGAAATTCCTATTGAAAAATTAGCAGTAACAGTTTTCAAAGGAGATAAAGATGCTCAAAAAGATGAAGAATCTGCAAAAATCTGGGAATCTTTAGGAATCCCAAAACAAAGAATTGCATTCTTAGGAAAAGAAGATAATTGGTGGGGTCCTGCAGGAAAAACCGGCCCTTGTGGTCCAGATACAGAAATGTTTTATTGGAAATCAAATAACAAACCCGCCCCCAAAGAATTTAATCCAGAAGATAAAAACTGGGTAGAAATATGGAATGATGTTTTAATGCAGTATAATAAAGATGAAATAGGAAATTATAATCCAGCAAAACAAAAAAACATTGATACTGGAATGGGGGTTGAAAGAACCATCGCAGTATTAAATAATTTAGAAGACAATTATTTAACTGAAATTTGGCAGCCAATAATAAAACAAATAGAAAAAAAATCAAAAAAATCATACAAAGGAAACGAAAAAACGATGCGAATAATCGCCGACCATATTAAATCTGCAGTATTTATAATTGCAGACGGGATTCCTCCTGGAAATTTAGAACAAGGATATATTGTAAGAAGATTAATCAGAAGAGCAATTAGGCATGGAAAAAATCTTGGTTTAACTAATTTCACAAAAAAAATTGCAAAACCTATTTTCAAAATATATGATGATTATAAACACCTGCAAAAAAATAAGGATAAAATTCTAAATGAATTAGAAAAAGAAGAAGAAAAATTTAATCAGACAATTGAACAAGGAATAAAAATATTTAATAAATTAACAAAAAATAAAAAATCACTTTCAGGAAAAGATGCATTTTTATTATATCAATCTTATGGATTTCCATTAGAGATTACAACTGAATTAGCAAATGAAAAATCAATTAAAGTAAATGAAAAAGAATTTTATAAAAAACAAAAAATTCATCAACAACTTTCAAAAACAGCAACAGAAGGAAAATTTAAATCAGGATTAGTAGATAATTCAGAATCAACAAAAAAACTTCATACTGCAACACATTTATTAAATCAGGCATTAAGAGAAGTTCTTAAAAAACCAGACATATTTCAAAAAGGTTCAAATATAACTGCAGAAAGATTAAGATTTGATTTTAATTTTGATAGAAAATTAACTTCAGAAGAAAAACAAGCAGTTGAAGATTTAGTTAATAAAAAAATTCAGGAAAAACTACCAATAATTTGTGAACACAAAACTTTTGAAGAAGCTAAAAAAGAAGATGCTCAGGGGGTTTTTGAAGATAAATATGGTGCAAATGTTTCTGTTTACAGCATTGGAAATTTTTCTAAAGAAATTTGTGCAGGCCCTCATGTAAAAAACACAAGTGAACTCGGAACTTTTAAAATAAAAAAAGAAGAATCTTCTAGTGCAGGAGTGAGACGGATTAAAGCTATTCTGGAATAATCAAAAAGGAATATTATCCTCAACAAGCTCAATTTTTTCCTCACCTTCTGCCATCCAATTACATAATCTTTCAAGTTTTAAAATTTCTTCCCTTGTTAAATTAGATTGTAAAATTTCTAAATCCCTCAACCCTTCAAATAATCCCGGATAATTCTTAACAGTTATTTTATTCAATAATTCTTCTGCTTCTTTTCTTTCCTGTACAATTTCTTCTAAAATTTCTTTCCTTTCCTTAACAACTTTCCTCAACTGCCCATTCATTAATCTCTGATGCTCGGGTTTAGCTAAAATATAAATTTTAGTTTTATGAGGCCCATGAATTTGAATTCGTTTTAATCCATCTAAATTATAAACCTCTGCCAGTCTTTCAATTCTTTCTTTTCCATATCTTGTAGCTAAACCCATATCATTATTAAAAATAGATAAAATATCTCTTCCAATAATATTCTGCCAAGAATTAGTTTCTCCTTTTCTGACAGTATAATCTAAAGGACATTCATTTAAACAATCTTCTTTCATTTGTTCTTTTAAGCTAACTATAATTTTTTGTATATCATTTCCAGTTCTTCTTGAACAAGCACACGCAAAATTGTAAAAGGCAAAATCATCAGGAACCATAAACTGATCTCCCCATTTTAATCTAACCGAAGAAAAAGGTCTGTCCATATCACCTGCCTTCAATCCATCAACCCTATCTACAACATTATAATAATAAGCTACTGCTTTTTTATTAAAAAAAGGATTAATTGTCCCCCAGTTTTCACCCAAATATTCGCCAGAGCCTTCTAAAGGAAATTCTCCAAATAATTTAATATAATCTTGTTCACTAGTAATAGAATAAGGTAATTGATAATCAACCATAATTCCTTTAGCAGATTTTCCAGATTTAACTTCTACTGAAAAATTAGGATTAAATCTCCCATTTAAAGAAATTAAATCAGGTCTTCGACTGCCATTGGGATTTTTCGCCATCATAAATAAACTTGAAATATAATTTTCAGAATCAGTTCCATATATCCCTTGTTTATGTTTATAAGTTGATTTCATTTAGTTCTAAAAGAATTTGATTTTAAAAGAATTATCCATATAGAAAATATATTCAAAATAAAAAAAGAAGAATCTTCTAGTGCAGGAGTGAGACGGATTAAAGCTGTTTTGGAGTAATTAAAAATCCCTATTACAAGCATAAATCCCCTTAGAAATTTCACTTCTATGTTTACAGTTTTCTTTATTTTCTAAACAATATCTTAAAGATTCTTTTTCCAAAACACTATCACTATTTGTTTTATAATTATGTGCAATTAATTCAAAATTAAAAACCAAACAAGAATCTCCCCCAATGATTTCTCTAACCTGACTATCTAATGCAGTGATATTATTTTTTTTAAAATACTCTTCTCTAAATTTTTTAAAAAAACTTTGTTTTTCTAAGTCCATTAATGTAGCACCCAACCCAACATCTCCATTTGCTTTTTCAGACAAAATCCATTTATGTTTTAAAATCGCTTCTAATTGTTCATTTAAATAATTTCTCAAAAATCTAATTGCCATTAATTTTTTAAAATAAAATAGTTAATAAACTCTTACCTTATTTTCACTATTGAACTATTCAACAAAAATTCCTGGCTTTCCTGGCTTAGACTTTTTGGCAATCCCCTCAGGGTCATACTTATCTTTATCCTGAACAGAAAAAATCTTAACTTCCTTTCCAACCCTTTCACCAATCAGAATTTCATCAAAATACTCTTTTTCAAAAGGCATAACATAAATATAAACTTTCTCAAATTTCCCACCCTTATCACTAACAATTTTCAAAATATTCATAACATCACTAACAGTTTTATCAACAGTTTGTTCTGCCATCTCCAATTTTTTATTAATTTTTTTCTCATTACATTTAGGCCATTCACTCAAACTAATAAATCCATTATTTCCTAATTTCTCCCACAATTCTTCAGCAATATGTGGACAAAAAATACTTAACATTTTCAAAAAACTTTCAAGAGTTTCATTATTCTCTTCTTCTTTAAAATTTTCAAATAACTGCCTTAACTTAATAATCGCCAAATTATATTTCAAATTTTCAATATCTTCTGTAACACCTTTAATTGTTTTATTTAATTTACTCTCACTACTTGCACTTGATTTTCCAATTTTGACATCATTAAAATATTCAAAAACTTTTTTAACAAACTTTAAACTACCATTAATGCCCTTCTCACTCCAATCAATATCCTTATCAGGACTTGCTACAGAAACTAAAAATAATCTTGCAGTATCAATCCCATATTTTTTAGATATTGTTTCAGGAAGAACAATATTCCCCTTAGATTTAGACATTTTTTCTCCTCCTTCCCCATGTAACATTCCCTGATTAAACAATTTTTTAGCAGGCTCACTTATTTTTAATAAACCTAAATCTCTTAAAAATTTAGTATAAAATCTTGAATAAATCAAATGCATACAAGCATGCTCTTTTCCACCAATATAAAAATCAACAGGAGCCCAATAATCTACTTTCTTTAAATCAAAAATTTTCTTATTATTTTGAGAATCACAATATCTTAAAAAATACCAAGATGAATTTACAAAAGTATCTAAAGTATCTGTCTCTCTTTTTGCATCTCCACCACATTTAGGGCATTTAACTTTTTTCCATTTTTCAGCACTATCCAAAGGATTTCCTTTTCCAAATTTGACCTTATCAGGCAATTCAACAGGTAAATCTTTTTCAGGAACAGAAACTTCACCGCATTTCTCACAATTAATAATTGGAATTGGAGCCCCCCAATACCTCTGTCTTGAAACCAGCCAATCCCTTAATCTATAATTAATAACTTCTCCACCTAATTTCTTTTTTCTCAGTAATTTAGTTATCTTCTTCTTGGCTTCATCACTTTCAATTCCATCAAACTCTCCAGAATTAATTAATTTACCCTTATCAGTATAAGCATTCTTCTTAATCTCTCCCCCACTTATTACCTCCTTAATATCAATCCCATATTTTTTAGCAAAATCAAAATCTCTCTGGTCATGAGCAGGAACCGCCATAACCATTCCACTACCATAATCAGCTAAAACAAAATTACCAGCATAAATAGGAATTTTTTCTTTAGTTAAAGGATGAATAGCATAACTTCCAGTAAAAACTCCTTCTTTATCCAGCTTATCAATATCTTCTTTACTAACAGAACTTAATTTCTTAACAAATTTTTCAACATCTTTTTTCTTATCATCTATAACTAAATCAAAAAGTTTTGAATGTTGAGCACTTACCACCATAAATGTAACACCAAATAAAGTATCTGGTCTTGTTGTAAAAATTGGCCATTTTTCATTATTTATCTCAAACAAAATCTCAGCCCCATAACTCTTACCAATCCAATTTTTCTGAAGTTTCTTAATCAAATCAGGCCATTCACTTAACCCCTTAAAATCTGCTAACTCTTCTGCATAATCTGTTATCTTCAAATACCACTGAACAAGATGTTTAACTTCAACATTAGTATCTTCATGCCTCCAGCACTTTCCATCATGAACTTGTTCATTAGCAAGAACACTATTACACTTAGAACACCAATTAACAGGACTTTCTTTTTTATAAGCCAAGCCTTTTTCAAACATTTTCAAAAAAATCCACTGGTCCCATTTATAATATTCTGGTTGATGACTTGAAACCATTCTGCTCCAATCATAACTTAATCCCAAATTTTTCATTTGTTTAACATAATTCTTAATTGCTTTTTCAGTATATTTTTTTGGATGCTCTCCTGCCTTCACAGCAGCATTTTCAGCAGGCAAACCCAATGAATCAAAACCCATAGGATGCAGAACATTAAATCCCTGCATTATCTTAAATCTGGCAAATATATCTCCAATAGAATAATTCAAAGCATGCCCCATATGCAACCCAGCTCCAGAAGGATAAGGAAACATTTCAAGAACATAAAACTTCTTCTTCTTTTTCTTATCTTCCTTAACTTCAAAAACTTTTCCCTCCGCCCATTTCCTCTGCCATTTTTTCTCTATTGCATTAAAATTAACTTTTATCATGTATCTATCAATAATTTATTGTTTTTAAAATATTTCCTTTATGGCTCACACAAACTAATCGCCCATATTCTATATGATGCATTGCAGGAGCATAATCATTAAACTTAATATAATTGGTCCCATTAGGAATTTCCCTCATAGAATCCAAAGGCATAGGATTACACTTATATTGCCTTACAATCCCTCCAGCACACCTCAAATGAGTTGCTTCAGGATGCACTGCTATTTCTTTTCCATCTTCAACAATATCAGTAAATAAAAACTCAAGAGCCATCATATAATCCTAAAATTTAATTAAAAAAACTCTCAACTCTTACAGAGCTAAGACTAAAACTAACATCAATAATAAACAAAGTAATTGTGTTTGTTTCATCAAAAACTATAATCCAACATCTTTAAATATCTTTCCGTCCTAACAAAAAAATGAAAAACAATCAAAAATGGGGTTTGATAATACTAAGCATCGTCCTAACAATCTATCTTTTTTCTTCAGGACACTTAACTAAATTCGTTGAATCCCTCGGAAACTTTGGTTTAGTCGGAGTTTTAATCGCTGGCGCCTTTTTTGGATATGCATTCACTGCAGTCCCTGCAACAGCCACCCTACTTTTATTCACCAACACATTCAACCCACTAGTCATCTCATTTATAGGAGCAACAGGAACAATGATTGGAGATTTAATAATCTTCAATTTCTTCAAAAAAGGACTTCCAAAAGAAATCAAAACATTAATTAAAAAAAGCAAAATAGAAAAATTAGAAAAAAGCAAACTAAAATGGTTAATCCCTGGAATCGCAGGATTTATAATCGCCTCCCCCCTACCCGACGAAGCAGGAATTTCCCTTTTAGGCACAACCCATTTTGACACCACAAAATTCATGTTCCTTGCTTTTACTCTAAACTTCATAGGAATTTTAATAATAACAACAATCGCTTGGCTAATTTAAAAAAATTCCTTGCATCACAATTAATTTTATTAACCTAATAATTATAAAAATTCTATGAGAGACAACACCGAAATCCATAATAAAATAATAAAAATTATAGAAGAAAAAGGTCCAAGTTTGCCAATGCAAATCGCAAAAGAAACAGAAATGAATTCGTTATTTATTTCTGCGTTTTTATCTGAGCTAACAGAAGAAAAAAAACTAAAAATGAGTCATCTAAAAGTTGGCGGCTCTAAATTATATCTTATCCCAGGTCAGGAATTATTACTTGAAAATTTCTATAAATTCCTACATGCAAAAGAAGCAGAGGCCTTTCTTTTATTAAAAGAAAAAAAAATCCTAAAAGATTCAGAACAAGAACCTGCAATAAGGGTTGCCCTCCGTTCAATCAGAGATTTTGCAATCGGGTTCAAACAAAATGATGAAATTTTCTGGAAATATATTTCCGTTCAAGAGCAAGAAATTAAAGAAAGATTTAAAAAACCAAAACAAGAAAAAATAATTAAAATAAAATCAACCATAAAACAAAAACCAAAAACAAATTTTCAAAAACCAGAAATGACTTTCCAAAATCCCTTGGTGCAACAAACTACAAAAAAACAAAAATCAAAATCAGAATTTGTTGAAAGAGTCATTGAACTACTTAACAAAAATTACAAGGTTCTCAAAGAAAAGGAATACAAATCAAAAGAGTATAATTGCATTATCCAAATAAAAACAGAGCTCGGTCCAATGGATTTTTTAACTCAGGCAAAAGATAAAAAAACAATCACTGAGGCAGATGTTCAAAAATTACTTTCAGCTGCCCAGTCAATCCCTCTGCCTGCCTTGATACTATACACTGAAAAAATAGGCAAAAAAGCAGAAACCTATGCGCAAGAATACTCTTCAGTTTTAAAGGCTAAAAAAATAAATACAGAATAGATTAGTTAAACAACCCTCCCAAATTCAATTCCCAACATCACAAAATTTAAATAACCTAAAAACAAGAAAAAAATAAGCAAACTCAATAAAATGGGAAGAATAAAATCTAAACTCGTAAAAAGAACTGCAAAAGCATTGCTAAATCAAGAAAACAAATTTAGTTCAAACTTTGAAGAAAACAAGAAAAGATTGGCAGACACAATGCCAAGTAAAAAAATAAAAAACAAAATTGCAGGATATTTAGTAAGACTAAAAAAAGACAAGAATTAACAAGTAAATAAAAAATAAGAAAATGACAGAAGAAACAGAAACTACGCAAGAACAAAAGATAGAAACAAAAGACACTTCTGAAAACCAATCAGAAACTTTGGAGAAAGATAATACAATTTTTATTGGCATAAAACCATTTATGAATTATGTTACAGGGGTTGTAATACAATTTCAGACAAAACAGCAAAAAGAAGTTATTGTATCAGCGAGGGGAAAATTCATTTCAAAGGCAGTTGATGTTGTAGAGGTCGCAAAAAGAACTTTCTTAAAAGAACAAAACATAAAAGTAGACGACATTCAAATTTCAAGCGAAAGTTTTGAAAACAAAGAAGGCAGAAGAATTCATGTATCTACAATAGCAATAAAATTAATAAAGGGATAAATTCATTCTATAATATGTTAAAAGCAATAAAAACTAAGGTCTATGCAAAATCCTTAGCTATTGCTGTGAAAGGGGCTTCTCATTAATTTTTGAGGACCCTAATACAACATTTCTAACATGCAAATATTATCGGTCCGATTATTAGTGTTTAGCCCAAAATAATTAAACAGGAGGGCAAAAAAATGGAAGAAGACACAAGAGAAGAATATAGTGGAAGAATTTTCTATCCGTCTGAAGGAAGAATTGAAGAAATTCCTATTAGAGCATATGCCTCTAATATCTCAAGACCGCAAGATTCAGAAACTTCTCAATTAGTAAAAACCGTAGAAATAAAAAAATAAAATTTACTTTTTTCTTTTTTTTTCTTGATTTTTTCGTTTTTCTTTTTTATCAAATAATCTCTTCCAAAATCTTTTTTTCTTTTTAACTGGCTCAGATTTTACTTTCTTTTTTTCTAATATCAAATCTAACTTTTTATTAATTTCATTAACCCTATGATACATAATATTAATTCTCTTATTTCTCCTCCAACCATAAAACTGTTTAATTATTAAAAAAAGAACATAACCAATAAAAATATACACTGCTATTTTTGAAATAAAAATAAGTTTATCAACCTGTCCAAGAACCTCTGCAGGTAATAAATCTTTCAGCCCAATTTGAAAATCACTTAAATTCGTAATATTTTCCACACCCATTTTCAAAAATATAAATGCAATTAACTTTTTAAATCTATTTTATCTAACTATTTTACGGCTACATAGTTCAGTGGTAGAACGCCTGTCTCATGAGCAGGAGGTCCCAAGTTCAACTCTTGGTGTAGCCATTTTAAAACCCATAATCAAATACCCCATGAAAAAAAATAAAATCAAAATCCCGCCAAACAAAGTAAAGGCAATTATCCTAAGCATAACCATCGCAATAGTTTTATCCTCTTTTGTTATTTATTTTATTCAAACAATTCATCCCTCTCCAAAATATGAGGACTATTGTGAAAAAGAATCTTCAAGGATACTTATTCCAGAAAACAAAGAAATAATCGGCGGAACTTGTGCAACAGTTAGCCCTGATTACAGAAACGAATGTTGCATCAATAAAGGATATGAAAGTTATAACCAAGAAACAGGAGAATGTGAGGGAATAGTTGATTACATAGAATGTCAAGAAAAATACGAAACAGCGAGGGACAAATATAAGCTAAGGGTATTTATTATTGCAATAATTACAGGTCTACTCTCAATCTCTGTCGGAATAATTCTCATATTGCCCAGTGTTTCTTCTGGATTAATGATTGGCGGAACTTTTCTTACTTTTTATGGAACCGCGATTTACTGGTCTGATTTAACTAATTGGTTAAGAACACTTATTTTAGGGGCGGTTTTAGGAATTCTAATTTGGTTAGGGTATAAAAAACTTCAGAATTGAAGTTTCAAAATCAAAGGAAAGATGACTTGGTAAGAAAACTTAGGTTTTCTTACGAGAGGATTATTAAATTAAACAACCAGATCTTAACTCAACATCCTGAAAATTCTTTTGAATTTTCAGTTAGCAATCGAAGATTGCATACTCAGGAAGATAACTTGTTAAGAAACCTGGGTTTCTTACGATTAGGGTATAAAAAATTAGGGAATTAATTATGCAAGAATTTTCAATCCATCCCCTTTTTTTCTCGGAATAATATGAAAATGAACATGAGGAACAATCTGCCCTGCAACTTCAAAATTATTCGCAACCAAATTAAACCCTTCTGCCTTGCCATCTTCAATCAACTTCAAACTAATTTTCTTAACCCCCTCAGTCATTTCATTGCCCAAACTATTTGGCATATCCAACAATGTCTTAAAATGTTTTTTAGGAATAATTAAAGTATGCCCTTCTACCTTCGGGTTTGCATCTAAAATCCCAATAAAATTATCATCTTCATAAACTTTTTCAGCAGGAATTTCTCCTCTTACAATCTTGCAAAAAATACAATCTTCCATTTCTATAAAAAAATTCTAAGATATTTAAATATTGTTATAAAAAAGAAGTGAAAGTAAGAAGTATGAAATAAATCCGGATATATGAGGTTAATTAATTTTTATTGAAATATAAATCTTATTCTTTTTTTAAATTAGGTAATCCTATCCTACTTAAATAATTGGCAAATCTCTGAGATAAATTTTCTTTGAACATATTATCAATAGAACAAAAATAATGTGCACCATATAATCCATATATTTTTTCTAAAGGCAAGGTATAATATTGTTTAAAATCTAATACTAAATCTGGGATAGCTAATTTATCATTTCCTTTTAAAAAATGAAATCTTTTATGATTATTAGATTCTATATTTTTCCAAACAGCACCATTTATCCTATCAATTTTTAAAGGTTTTAAATGAATTCCTTCCCTTAATTCTTCTGCAAGATATGCTGGGCAAACTAAAAGAGAATTTATTATTTTATCACTCCTTTTATGATTTCCCTTGCTCCTCTCTTCGAAATCCTGTTCTAAATCACATGCCTGTGTTAAAACAACGAAAAAAGGTATATCAATTACATCTGTAGAAATAATCTTTCCCTTAGGTTCTATCCAAGTAATATATCTAAATTTTTTAAAAATATCGCCTTGACATATATTCTCCTTTGTATTATTCTTAGAATACATCTTAAAACCTAATCATAAATTTTATAATTTATAGTCTTATGTTTTAAACTTGCATGTTCATATCTTTCCGTATCTTCAATCTTCATTTTTTCATCTCTGTCTTCTTTCTTATCTTCAATTTCACCATTAGTAGAAGTTTCATCAGAAACAATTAAATTATTAACAGGTTTAGTTTCTAATTGTTCTTTTCCCTTACTAAATTCAAGATTACACATTTGATTTTAACCCCATTTCATCCCTTAAACCTTGTTCTATACTTAATTCAAATAAAGATGTTATTTTTTCATTAAATTCCTTAACCTTGACCAAGATATTTTCTTTTTCCAAGGTATCTGTAGTATAACAATCATAATCTAAAACAAATTCTTTTTTAATAATTTTTCCAGGGAAAAAACTATTTGGAATTCCAAATTTAAAAGTTAAATCAAAATTTTCCTCTTTTACTTGAAGTAAACTAATATATTTAGATAAGGGGGAAGTAGTAGTATCAAAGAAACTGATTCCCCTTATCAAATTTTCATTAATATAATTTGACCAATCATAAGGATTATCTTCATCAAGATTGATTTCATTAATATATCTTAAACCAAGCCTTGTAGAAATAGTTTCAGGAAATATCTTAAATAAACTATTTACAATTAATTCTATTTTTGGAAATAATTCTTCAAATGAAATATATTTAGTTAATTCTAAAGTAAGATTATTATTTTCTATAGATGCCTTCACAGTATTATCTCTGCTTACGAAAATCCAAACAAGATTACCAATACCTTTTGCTTCAAAATTTTGATTTTCTCCTAAACCAAAATTAATCCTCGGTGTTTTTTGTTCTTGAAGAATTGGGAACTCTGTATTTATTAATTTTTGGAATTCTTTTAATTTAGTGGTATTAAATTCAGAAATTGTCGGAAAATCAACCCTAAAAATGACTTGAGATAAATGATTTTTCTCGTAATGATTTTTTTCTTCTGGCATGTTTAAATTACACTTCTATTATTTTTAATTAAAATATAATGCATTTAAATATCTTACTAATTTTGAACTCCTTTAAAACAAGTTTAAAAATTACAATAATTACTATCAAATAATTTTTCCCAACCAATTTCTTCAGGAGCACTATAAATGTTGTGGGATAATTCACAAACAACCCAATTACAAGTAACACTACCAACACCATAATCAACATCGCTACTCCATCTAAAACCTTTTTTTCTTTTCAAAAAAATCCAAACAAATATTCTGCCCCAAAAAGAACCATGCCAATCCGAAAAATTCTTGGAACCAAACCATATAAAACATACTGCCTAAACCTCATATGAAATGCACCAGCCATCCAGCAAAAAGGAGCCCAGGGAACAGGACCAATCGCAGATATAAAAACCGCTAATTTTCCATACCTATGAAAAAACACCTGATACTTTAAATATTTTTTAACAGAATAAAAAGATTTTATATTAAATGACAAATATTTTCTTCCAATAAAATAATTAGTAATGCTCCCCAACATACTTCCAAGAATTGTAAAAATAAAAACTAAAAATAAATTCAACCCAAAGAGAAGACCCATGATACCCGGAATTTCAGGACCAATAGGTTGAAATAAAACATCCAACACTGCACTAAAAACCAAAACACCAATCAATCCATAATTCCCAACATTAACCTGAATAGCTTCATTAAAATAATCATAATTAAAAGAAATAATCAAGGCTATCCCGACGACAATTAACAAAAACACTGCTAAAAAAATCTTATGCTTTTTTTTAGAAACCATAAAAATTAAAAGTAAACCTAATATTTAATTCTTTCTCAACCTAAAACAATCATTCAAAACCTCTAAAAATTATTTAACCAACTTCCCAGATTTTAAAAACTCTAATTCTCCCTGAATCAGCTTTCTTAAAACATCTTTCAAATCTTTTACCTTCACCCTTACCTGTTTCTTGCTATCTCTATCCCTAATTGTAACATCTTCATTCTTTAAGCTGTCTCCATCAATAGTAATGCAATAAGGTGTTCCGACTTCATCATTCCGAGCATATCGACGACCAATTGAACCAGATTTATCATAAACAACATTCCATTCTTTTCTTAAATCTTTAATAATATTTTCAGCCATTTCAATAAATTCAGGTTGCTTAACAATTGGAAAAACCGCTGCCTTAATTGGAGCTAATTTGGGGGGAATTTTTAAAACAATATAATCCCTTTCCTCATCATAACAATATGCCTTAGTTAAAATTGCTAAAAAAACCCTCTCCATCCCAAAAGTTGGCTCAATAACTCGCGGTATAACTTTTTTTCCAATTTTATCGTCGTAAATTTCCATTTTCTGCCTGCTTTCTTTTTCATGTTGAGTCAAATCATACTGCCCCCGATTTGCATTACCTGCAATCTCTTGACTTCCAAAAATATATTCATAATCAATATCAAAAGTCGCAGAACTATAATGGCTCAATTCTTCTTTAGTATGTTCTCTAATTTTAATTTCATTTAGCCCGACGCTGTTAAACCACAAAACCTGCTCAGCCAGCCAATAAGCATGCCATTCTCCAAATCTTTTTTCTTTCAACATTTTCCCAATACTTGTTTCTCTTAAATCTTCATTATCTTTCTCCTGAGTTTCTGCATCTAATAATCTCACTTTAACTTCCTTATGAATCTCAGTTAATAAATCACATTTTGTTTCTTCAGGATTAATAAAAAATTCAAATTCACCTATATGAAATTCTCTACTCCGAAACAAAAAATTTCTCGGAGCAATTTCATTTCTAAAACATTTTCCAATTTGTGCGATTCCAAAAGGCAATTGCATTCTCAAAGATTGCTGAATTAATTTAAAATCCATAAACATCCCCTGAGCAGTCTCTCCCCTCAAATAAGCAATATCTGGTTTGACAACACCAACTTTTGTTTCAAACATTAAATTAAACTTTCCTAAATTTTCATAATCTCCCCCACACCCACATTTTATTTTTCCTAATTCATTTTCATCCAACTTATTTGTTTTTCCACACAATTTGCACTTAACAAAAATATCATTGAAATTCTCAATATGCCCGCTTGCTTTCCATGTTCTCGGATGACTTATAATACTTGCATCCATTCCAACCATATCCTCTCTGCCATTTACAAACCAATTCCACCAGTTTTGTTTAATATTATTAAACAACTCAACACCCAATGGGCCAAAATCCCAAAACCCTGCAAACCCCCCATAAATATCAGAACTCCGAAACACAAACCCCTTTTCCTTGCAAAAATTCGTCAATTCCTCAATACTAATCGGCTTTTTTTCTTTTTTCTTTTCTTGATTCTCACTAATCTCCCTAACATCTTGTTCAATTTTTTTATTTTCTTCTTCCATTTTAATCTTCTCCTCAATCTCAATTTTTTTCATCTCAGCTTCATTCCTATCCTTCCCAAGATAAGCAATACTCTTGCTTTTAACTTTATCTCCTTCTCTAACTGACTTATTCAAGTAATAATATTCATTACCATTAATCATTTTTTTTACAATAAACATAATATTAGGTACTACAAGAAGTTTTTAAATTTTATTGAAAAAGCACGGACTGGGAATCGAACCCAGGAAAACTCGCTCTGCAGGCGAGCGCAGTACCATTGTGCCATCCGTGCATAAAATTAAGACAAATACTAAGTTTTTAAAATCTACTATCAACCCCCATGAAACAAACAAAAATCAGAATAAATTAATTCGCAAAGATTTCCGCTCGGGGTTTCCTTAAAAAAATTCTCCCTACTACACCCATAATTTTCAAAAATCGTCCACGCTAAATATCTTTTAACATCTTTTTCAGAAATATCAACCCCTGATTTTTGTTTTTGAGAATAATTAAAAACCTGTTTCACCAAAGAACTCAATCTTTCATCTTTCTCAATTGATTCATACAAATCAATTCTAACTAAATTAAAATAACTATATTTTTCATCATTTCGTATATAATCTTTTACCATTTTATTTAATTCATTTTCTAAATTTTAGACATCAATCTCTATTTTGTCTAAAAATCTAAAGAAGTAAAATTTCTTATTAAAAGAGATTTATAAATGTTTCGAAAAAGGATCTATCTTTTCTTCTTCCAATCCACAAAAACCCAAATCAAAAATCCAACAATCAAAACTAAAATAACAACAGCACAAAACAGCCAATAATCCTCTTCATCAACTTCTTCAAAATCATCATCTAAAAAAGTTTCATCTTCATCAACTTCAATCGCCTCATCAATCTCCATAATAAAAACCTCTGCCCGACTAAAAGTCACATTATCCAATCGAACAAACAAATCATAATCTCCATCGCCATCCAAATTAACTTTCCACTCCTCGCCAACAGAAAGCGTCTTTGTCTGCGACTCAGAAGAAACAGTCACCGTCGCTGTTTCGCTTGTTTTATTTATTTCGTCAATTTTCAACTGATGGCTTTCATCACCAATTTCAAATTTCAATTTCCAATTTTTAGCTAACTGTTTTGAATATCCTTCTTGCAAATTTGTTTCAGTTGGGTAGTAAGTTGGTGTGCCTCCCGAGGTAGATGTTTCTGTTGTAGTTGTTGTTGGCGTTTCTTCGGCTGAATAAGTTGAAAAACTTGTAACAGTAAATGTAAAATTATTCCCAACATAACTTACCTCTGTGCAAATACTAGAAGGGCACACAACACCATCTTTCAATACTCTCGGATTTGTATATGTCAAATTATATAAAATTAAAGTTGCAGATTTATTTAATTCAGACAAGGCAGTGGAGTTTATTGAAATATAATTATCAGAAATGTTTACGTGTGTATTTAAATTTCCTCCTGCCGACAAATTAACAGATTCAGAAAAACTTATTTTTCCATAAGAAGCACTTTCTAAAATTAGGTTTGTTATGTTTGAAAGGGTTGCTGTTGTTAAATCTGTAGTTTCTCCCCCGAAATTTGTTGAAAGAACTGGAGCAATCTTTAAATAAAATTCATTATATTCTTGGGGGAATGATTTAGAAACATAAACCGCATTCTCACTTAGATTTGTTCTATAGGCATCAATACCAATCCAATACTCATTCCTTGTTTTCTCTGTCATCAAAGTATAATTATCACTAGACTGGTTTTTATAAAAAACAAAAACATTCGACCAAACAGAAGGCAGGGCAAACGCATAAGTCACAGGATAAGACAAACCATATTTATTTCTCTCTGTCCCAGAAACATTTATCTTAGAAATTATTTGTTGATTATTATATGTTGTTAAATTCATTGTTGGTTTCAATCGGTCTTCAAGATAATGATACATGTATAATTGCCCCCACCCAACATACCAGACATCTGTTTTATTTCCTATATGGAGTAAATGTTGTGGCATTATATCACTATCACTCCAATTATGATTCAAAGGGTGCATATAAAGATGATAAATTCCTCCATTAGAGTATACCTCACTAAAATTATTATTAAGTTCTTCTAGAGTTTTTCCGTCTCCAGATATTGTTACAAGTGCCCGATTATATAAACCTTCAGAATTATTCCAAGAAGCCCAAGACGAAACACCTGCATGAACCCTCCTATCACATAAATAATTACATTCAGAAAGATTTCCTCTTACTGCACTATCCGAGTTACTATAGGGCTCTATCCACCCCACTAAATATTCTGAGCTATTAAACCAGTTTTGCCATGGCAAGGTTAGGTTTTCTATGATGTGCGATCTAGAATCGCAGACTTCCAAAGTGGTATTAGTATATGGAACTCCTTCGTGATTAACAGAGTGAGAAACAGATGAAACAAATCCTTCATCTATTTCAGCTTGTATAGATATCCATGCAGAAGAGCCCATTGAACCTGTTATAATTCCTGGAGAAAAAACTACTTTCTTATTTTGAGCATAGTTGCTTGCATTTACAAATATGTCATTATTCGCAGAAGTCCAATCATCACCCGTCCATACTGCTGTTGCTTTTCTATCATCATAATACTGGGTTGTTTTAAAGATAACATTAACTGTTCTTGTTTCTATAGTATTTTCATTATCTAAAGAATTAGATGCGGTTGCAAAATAAGTATTACTACCAAAACTTAAATTTGTTTGATTTGTATAAAAACTCCATTTATCTGTATCATATTTTTTCAAATTAGAATAATAAAGATTGTTGATTTCATTTGCTGATAAACTTCTATTCCATATTCTTACTTCGTCGATTGTGCCATTAAAGTAATTAGCTCCACCATTATATGCTGTTCCAATTTGCATATTATTTGCTCTATCATGAAATTCACCAGTAGAAATTGCATTTATGTCTTCTACACCATTTAGGTATAAGGTTGCTAAACTGCCATTATAGGTCACAACAGCATGAGTCCATTGACCTACTGAAAGAACATTGGTACTAGAATCTAATTTTATAGCATTCGTCCCTGTAGATGTCCAATAAATAAATTCTACCTGTTGATCTGTTTGATAAAGTGTATATTCATACAAGGTGGGGGGTTTGCCAAGAATGGAATGTCCACCAGTGACTGTATTTGGTTTTATCCAAACAGCCATACTGAAATTACTGACATTACTCCATGAAAGGTCAACGCCCGTATCAACATAATCATCAATACCATCAAATTCAATCCCATTATTATATTTACCAGTCACATAACTAATATTTCCAGTAGTTGAGTTTCCCCAAGTTCCATTATTCCCATATCTAC
This sequence comes from archaeon, assembly GCA_030636025.1. GTDB lineage: Archaea > Nanobdellota > Nanobdellia > Pacearchaeales > GW2011-AR1 > ARS1285. The sequence continues at coordinate 467 of DAOVXQ010000004.1, read as the reverse complement.
TAACATCTACAGAATAAGTATCGTTCTCTCCTAAAGCAGAAATATTATCAAAGTTATACATCAAAACCAAATCATTATCATAAAAACTATAATTAACTCCATTCCAATTATATTTCATTTCGTCTAAATCGCTTTCTGTTATACTAACATTTATTTCTGTAAAAGATGTAATTCTTAAGTCATCTACTCTTCCACCATCACTCGGCGTAGGATCGACAAATTCAATAAGAGGAACTCCACTAACAACCCCACTCTCAAAAACCATCCCAAACAAAACCAAAACAAACACCAACAAAAAACTCTTCCTAAAAAAACTCAAACCTTCTTTATTATCCCTCGAGGCTCTTCGCGCTCCCCCCCCGATTATACACCGCGTATATAACATCACCACTTTTTTTTTTTTTTTTTAATTTCGTTTGAATTAATAACAATTAGAAAGACTCGTATTTTTTTTACATTTTTTTTTT
>DAOVXQ010000014.1 GCA_030636025.1 archaeon | reverse complement strand
CCCATCCTCACTTAAAAAAACACTTTCTATCTCTGCTCCAATGCTTAGCTGTTTCTCTGGGGAGAAAAAATACCCAAGATAAATCCCAAAACTAACAGCTAACAGGGACACAAACAAAACAGAAAAAACAATCAAAACGATTCGCTTCTTCAATCTTTTTTTAACAACCTTTTCCAAAATTTCTTTTGTATTCAACCCTAGTTTTTTCAACCCTTTTCTCATAAATATTAAAGATAAAACTTATTAATAAAGGTTATTATTCAGATAATCAATCACGAAAAAAGCATTTTTGCTTTTTTCTGCAAATTTAATGCCAAATCTGCTTTCTTTTTTTCAAGTTCAGCCTCTTTTAATCTAATTTCCAACCTAAATTTTTCGTCAAACTCTTTTTTCAACTTAGATTTAATCAAAGCAGACTGCACCCTTACCTTGTCCCTAATCGCCTCTTCTTTTTCTTGCTCCAATTTTTCCTTAACCTCTTGCTTATATTTTTCTCTATCAGATTTTAATTTTCTCATTTCAACATTTAAATTATTTTTTAATCTGGAAAATACCCCTTTTTCTCTTTCAAGCTGTTTTTGCATGCCAACAACTTTTTTGTCTAATTCTTTTTTCTTTACAGCATAATCTTCATGCAATTTTCCAACCTCAAGAGTTAAATGCTCGTGCAACTGATTATTTGATTTAGCTCTGGCAACAAGAAATTGTTCCTGCAAATGTTTCCTTAATTTCCTTTTTGATTCAATTAAATTATTCTGACAATCATTTTGCAAATTAATTCTTTTTGCCTCAAATTCTTTTATTAATTTTATCCTCAAATCTCCTACCTGTTTCCGAGATAATCTAACCTGAAGCTCTTTTCTTTTTGCTTCAAATTCTTTTTGTTTTTCCTGCTGAATACTTCCTTTCAATTCCTGATGTTTCTTAGACAACCAAAAAAGTTCCTTTTTTTCCTTGGATTTAAGTTTCTGTTTCTGTTTTCCCAAAGATTTATTTAATTTCTGCTCTTTTCTCTTAAACTCAAAAATTAATTCAAATTGTTTTTTCTTTAATAATTTTTTTTGATTATCTAACGCCCTATTTATTTTCTGAGTTTCTTTAATCCCAAGCAATTGAGTTAATTTTTTCTTTTCCTTGGATAACTGCTCAAGAGATAATGAACCTATCTTCTTTATTGCTTCTTTCTTTTTATCTTCCAAATCCTGTAATTTTTTCATTTCATTTTTATTTAACATAATTATTTCCTCTTTCTTTTTCTTTTCCAAATCCTGCAGTTTTTTTCTTTCATTTTCTAAAGTTCGAGAATTTTCAGAAATAAGTTTATCCCTTATTTGTTTCTTTTCTTTTTCTAATTGTTTTAATTTTAAATTCTCTTTTAATTTTAATTCCTCTCCTTTTATTCTCAATTTTTCCAATGCCTGTTTTTCCAATTGCCTCTTTAACTGAACAATTCTCTCCCTCAAAGATTCATTAAATCTTTTTTTAATTTCTTTTTTAAGTTCATCTTTTATTTTTTGCTCATATTTTCCCTCAAACTTATCCTCTAAAACCTGATATTGCAATTCAAAATTCTTTTTTCTTGTTTCCAAATCGGCTTGTAATTGCTGTTGAATTTCAGTTTCCTTAGATTTAATTCTTTTAGATAATTCTGCTTTAATCTCATTCAAACTAAGACTAAACTTTGTATTAATCAATAAATTAACTCCTGGGTCAATTCCCTTTAATATCTCTTTCTTTTTTTGTTCGTCTTCTTTTATTTCATTCAAAACAGATTTTAAAGAAACAATTTGGTTTTGAAGTTTAGGAATATTTTTAATATCTTTAATCTGCACAACTGACAACTGTTTTCTTTTTGTTTTGAGTTTGTCTTCCAAATCTTTTATTTTTTTATTAACCTTACCAGAAGAAACATCTCCTCTTTTTTTATAAGTTCCATTAATTTTTGATTTTAAATCCCTCATCTCTTTTTCAATTTCAGGAATATAAGAAACATTTTTTAGTTTGCTCCTGATTGAAGCAACTTCAATTTCATAACCAGATGCATCTAAATTATTTAATTCTAATTTCAACTCTCCAAGTCTTTGGACCCCTTTTGCAAAAACATCAAAATCTTTTCTAAGGGCTTTTTGTTTTTTAGATTGCTTTTTCAAAATTTTCCTCTCTGTTTTCTTAATTGGTTTTACAATCTTCTTTCTCTCTTTCACCTTTTTTTTCTTAGCCATCTTTCATATTATTAAGCAATGCTTATTTTTAAAGTTTCTGTAATCTAATTCTCATAAAATTTCTTTTCATTTATCTTTTTTCAAATGTTTATTTAAAACTTTTGTATCATACCCTTGCTGTTTCCAATTCCGAATTTTATTTTTAATATTTTCCACACTTGGCATTTTATATTTTTTTTCTAAAATATCTGTATCATACCCTCTATTTTTCCATTTCTTTAATTGAATTACTAATTTCTTTTTCCCTCCTTTTTTCTTTTTAATTTCTTTAACCTGCTTTAACCTTCCTTTATGAACCATCTCCAAAGCATTTAATCTTTGTTTTTTAATTTTCTCCAACTCCTTCTTATACTCTCTTTTTTCAGAAGCATCTTTTAATTTAGAACAAACAGTTTTTCCTTTTGAATTAATTAACTCTCTTTGCCTTCTTATCTCTCCTTTATACTGGCCTTGCAATTCTTTTAATAATGTATCTCTTGAAAATAATAAATAAATAAATAAACCCAAAGCTAATATAAAAAACAATCCAAAAATAATAAAAATATAAACTAAATTTGTATCAAATAAATTTTCTGTAATCTCTTCCTTTTCACTTGCAACTTTAAAAAACACCGTCGAGGTACCGACAGAATCTCCATAACTAACAATTACAGCCAAAACATAATCCTCCAATTTAATATCGCTTGGCAAATCCAATGATTTAGAGAAATCTCCATCCCCACTATCAATAACCCTATCATCTGATTCAGAAATAATAGTTCTCCCTTTAAAATCCTTAATAAAATAACTAACCTGAACACTGCTTTTTCCAATACTTGTTAAATCAAAAATCTTTATTTCTGCATTCAATCTTTGCCCAGGAACAAGGTCAGTTCCTTGAGGAAATAAATTAATATTACTATCAAACAAAACACTCTTAGATTGAACCTCCAAAATAATTGGGACAATTTTTATTGTCTCACCAGAAGAAATTTCCAACTCGCCTAAATAAACTCCTGGAGTAGTATTCTTAGCATTAAAAATAATTTCCACAGTAGATTCTCCATTTTTATCCAACTCAGGCATTTCATTAAAATCAACCAATTCAGGAATTTCATTTACCTTGATGGAAAATCCATCAACCCCATAATTTTTAATTTTAATCGGATTAGTGGTTGTTCCATTTTGTGATACAACTACCTTCAAAAATAAAGTATCTAACTCAAAATCATCTTGTTCCAAGGAATCTTTATTAGAAAAATAATCAATTAAAAAAAACCCAGTTACAATAAAAAATATAATTATAATTCCAACTATCACCAACTTTTTTGTTTTCATTTGATATTTTTTAAAATCATACAAAGTTTAAAAACATACTGTTTTTACTTTTTCTTTTTAATTTTTTTATAACTTATTAAAACTACAATAATCAATAAAATTAAAAAGAATATCCCCACACCTAATATAATTGTCATTGATTTATATTTTTGTGAAATTGGCACTCCAAATTCTTTTGATTTTACTTCAAATTGGGATGTAGATGTCGCAATAGCATATGAAGTAATTCCGTCGGTAATTCCTGTAGGATATTTTAATTCCAAACTCAAAATATAATTCCCTGGAGGAAGGTTACTTGTAGCAAATTGTTTCTTAAAAGATTTTTGTCCAGTAACTAAAATTGTTTCACTTTCACCGACAGGAAATTCTCTTCCCTCAAAATTTTTGATTGAATAACTTAAAGTAACATCAACTTGTGGATTTTCTACAATCATCGGAAGCAAAGTTATCTGAGACTCTATTATATCTCCTTCATTTATGGCCCTGAATTTATCAGTAAGAACAATACTTGCATCAAATAATAATTCAGGGGAACTTAAATCTAAACTAATTATAACATCTGGTTGTTGAACAACTGTACCCCCACCCCCGCCCCCAGAAGACGAACTAGAAGTTGTTTCATCCGACGTTGTTGTAGCAGGAGGTGCAACAATAACCCTAACATAAATATCAGACTCGCCATCTAAACTCGGGCTAGTATAACTTGAACTAGAACTCATATCCACATCACTTCCAACCTGCGTGGCATAACTACTATCTGTTCCATAATATTCCAAATCAACATCATAAGTCCCAGAACTAATTGCACCTGAACTCCAGGAAAGACCAAACGTCCCTGTTTGGGCTGATGAAACATGATAAACTAAATTAAATGTTCTCGAAGTTGAACCAAAGCTCCAGGAATCAATTGCCAAAGAATTCCCAGAAACAGTTGAAGAAAAAGTAGAATAATCATTCGGCGAACTTGTAATAAGAAAGTCATACGGGTCAAATCCGCTTCCGGCATTTGCATTATCTTTTATCCACAAGTCTGCATTATAGTCATTAATTACCCCTGTTATTTTCAAGTTAAGTGCCGCCGAAACCAAACTAATAGAACCAACTAAAATTAATATGGAAATAAATAATACCGTCAGCAAAATACTCTTTTTCATGCATAATTAAATTAAAAGATGTTTATAAAGATTGTGAAAGAAATAAAATTGTGTCATACAGACATAGATCTCACACAAAATAATTTACCTATGCATCAAACTTAGGGGCTTCGTTAATTTAATTATCAATATTTATATCTTGCAATATTAATCCCTTTAAAGATGATGTTCATAGTAACACAAACTAATCTTCCTTTAATCTAATGAAATTATAAATTATAAATAAAAAGAAATTTTTGGTTAAATTAAGGAAGGGTGACTTGTTAGGGAAACCATTGGTTTCCATACGATCCTTAATTTCATAGAATATCGCAGAACTAATTTTCAGTTGCTTACGACATATGTAAGGGGCAAAATATAAAAGAAATAAATCTATCATCAAATTACTTAAACTTCACTTCAAGCCACTGCTCACTCATTTTAGCTAAATCAACAACATCAACATTTCCATCCCTGTTAATGTCTACATAATCAAAAAAAATATAAGAACATTTAAATACTATGTAACAGATATGTTACATATGGAACAAAAAGATTACAAACTTGAAATTATAGATGGGCTATTAAAAAATCCAAATCATATTAGAGAAATTGCTAAAAAACTAAGTATAAACCACATGACTATAACAAGAAAAATAAAAGAATTAAGAGCCGGCAATATTGTCGACTATAAAACACAAGGAAAAAATAAGGTTTATTTTTTAAAGAAAAATATAGAATCAAAAAATTTTGTTTATGTTACTGAAAATTATAAATTAATCAGAATTTTAAAAAAATATCCTCATTTAAGAAGCATAATAGAAAAAATTCAGAAAAACAAAAAAATCAAATTAGCAGTATTATTTGGTTCTTATGCAAAAAGAATTGCAAAACCCAATAGTGATATTGATATTTATATAGAAACAAAAAATCAAAATATCAAAAAAGAGATTCAGATAATAAATACAAAATTAAGTATTAAAATAGGGGGTTTTGATTTATCTTCATTATTAATAAAAGAAATAATAAAAAATCATATTATAATAAAAGGGATAGAAGAATTTTATGAAAAAAACAAATTTTTTGAGTAAACTAAAAAAAGAAAACAAACTTGAACTTACAGAACCAAGTGAAGAAATTAAAAAATCATATATTGAAAAATTAGACAGTAGCCTTATTTCAGCTAAAATCCTTTTAGAAAATCAAAGACTTGAAGAGGCAACAGCCCTCTCTTATTATAGTATGTACCATATCTTAACAGCACTATTATTTAAGATTGGAATAAAATCAGAGAATCATTCTGCATCTATAATCTTATTAAAAGAAATTTTTGAGATTAATAATTTAAAAATTCAAGAAGCAAAGAAAGAAAGAATTGATAAACAATATTATGTAGATTTTAATGTAACCAAAGAAGAAATTGAATCAGCCATAGAACAAGCAGAAGATTTTAATCAAAACCTCCTTGATTTCATAAAAAAATTAACTAATGAAGATATTAAAAAATATAGAAATAAATTTGAAGAATTTTTTAAGAATAAAAAATTAGAATAAATAAATTCAAAAAAACAATCTTTATCAACCAAAATCAATTAATCCACAGCCAAATACTGTCTTGAAAGCTCTGCAAAATCATGCAAATTAACCACTCCATCAGGTTTTCCCTCAGAACCACTTATATAGGCAATTTCTATAATAAAATCAGATTAATTAGAAATTGCACAGACAGAGAATTTCCAAAACCCATAACAAAAGTAACCAGCATACGACCGCTGAAAATTACTTTTAAGATGGGTTTCCGTCTTTCAGGCAGTACTGAGTTGTGAATTGTTTTCCTCGGCT
>DAOVXQ010000012.1 GCA_030636025.1 archaeon | reverse complement strand
GCAAAGAAAGAGTTGATAAACAAGATTATGTAGATTTTAATGTAACCAAAAAAGAAATTGAATCAGCCATAGAACAAGCAGAAGATTTTAACAATAATATTTTTGATTTCATACAAAAATTAACTAATGAAGATATTAAAAAATATAGAAATAAATCTGAAGAATTTTTTAAGAATAAAAAATTAGAATAAATAAATTCAAAAAAACAATCTTTATCAATCAAAATCATTTAATCCCCAGATTTATACTGTCTTGAAAACTTTGCAAAATCATGTAAATCAACACTCTCATTAGGTTTTCCCTCAGAACCACTTATATCCAGAACAGAATCTTCATTGGTTTGATTATTTAACCAATTATCAGACATAAAGGCTAAATCATGTAAATTAACCACTCCATCATTATTTAAATCAGCGGTTTTATTAAATCCTAAAGAAACCAAATTTATAAAGATTTTAAGATTTAGAATTAAATTTATTTAGATTTTTTTGGTTTTTTATCATGCTCGTTTACTAATGCTTCCTTGTATGAACCAGTCAAAGCATCCATAGTAGATTCAGATGCTGAAGCAGGTGCAGAATCATCCATCAACCAAGTATCAGCAATAGAAACAAAATCCTTTAAGTTAGTTACTCTATCAAGATTCGTATCAGAAACAAAGTAGTTTTCTCCAGGATTACTCCTACAAAGCCACTCTTCTGTTAAAGTAGCTAAATCACAAATATCAACTTTTCCATCAGAACTTGAAGGTCCTGAAATGTCTCCAGCGAGTTTTCTTTCAGGAGTTACTCTCCAAATATCATAAACGCCAGCAGGTTGATTTACTAAATCTGGTAAATCTATCCAGGTCATAGCGCCATTTGTTTTATCTACAGGATAAATTATTTCAGGAGATTTAGTATTATAAGCAATTATATTTCTATTTTCATATCCAGAATTATCTAACATATGAATTACTAATTTATTATTAGCAGAAGCAATAAATTCATTTGCCTTCAAAGCCACATCAAATCCAGAAATACTCCAAAAACCCCTGCTATCCAAACTTAAAGTATTTGGGTCAGAATTATTATTGAGAACATATGCATGTAATTTATTAGGATTTCCGCCATTATAATGAAAATCATAACTTTCATCAAATCCTTCATTTGCTTCAGCAATATTCTTAATAACAACAGAGGCATTAATCAAATCATCACTATAATTATAAACTTCCATTTCTCCAGCATCAGCACTTCCAACAATCGCACCTACGCCCATTAATACTCTTCCCATCAAATTTAGTTTTTTTCCTTTCATTTGTTAAACTATTTAGTAGTAACCATTTATAAATGTTTGTATTACAAATTAGATACTTTAATTCTGCCGAATTAAAGTTATGTTGTCGTGATTAGACCACATAAATATTCCTTCAAAAGGAGATAAATATGTTTTTCCACCACTTCCACTTCCCGTAGCATCAATAAATCTAAAACTATAATCATTAAATGCATCTGGTCCCCAATACTGCAAAGTAGTAGTCACCCACCCCTCATCTCCCGCATCCGTAACATTCAACTCACTTGTCCCATTCCAAAACCTCAACTTACTCCAATCATATGTCTCATCTGCCAACGAACCACCAATAGAAGGCAAAGTCAAATTCCCACTCTCATTCATATAAACCCAATACCCTTTATTTTCCCTCAATGAGCTATCATCCATTCCAAAATCAGATGTTGCAGTATATTTATACTTCCTCAGCGACGCTGTTGCCGACGACGAATCATAATAACTCAGATATGCCTGAACCTTATTATTACTAATAGCATTTGCCCAACTATATTCATTAGAACCATTATGAAACTTAACATCCCCCAAACTTAACGAAACATTCGAAGAATACCCAATCAAATTCCACCCAGCAACAACAGAAACATTCCTGTCTGTCCCATTATCTGTATTATCAAACCCTAAAGAAACCAAATTCCAGCCAGAATTCAAGGTAATATTCGACTGACTACCAATCAAAGTTATATCCCGAGTAGCAGTTGAATTCAAATTCCCAGCACCATCATAAACACTTACATTATACTTATAATCCTCCCCAGAAAGCCCTGTCCAATTAATAGTCCAAACCTCGCTAACATAATCTGTTGAATTAATTAAAGTCCCATTTGAATAATACAAATTAAAACTAATATTCTTAAAACTTGTCTCAGTTACAGAAACATTCACATAAACATTAGTGTTCCAACCCCGTGAATCATCATCTAATGTTCCATTCCCAAAAGAGATTAAAGGATAAACAGCATCAACACTAAATGTAACACCTTCGCTATTATTCACATTATTGTTTGTATCATTACACCAGAAATCAGCAGTATGGCTCCCCTCAGTCATACTTGAATTAGTGAAATTATAATCATTTACAGAAGTTGAATTAGTCAAAGTTATATTTGTCACACCAGAATCCAAACTAAACCAGCAACCACTCATCGCAGTTTCATCAACAGCAGTCACATTAAAATTAATACTTGAAGAATTATAATTTGAATTATTCACTGGATAATTAATTGTCACATTTGGAGCAGTTGAATCTAAAATTATAGTCACACTCCTCTCCTCAGTCAGATTTACATTCCCCGCCAAATCCTGAGTATAAGCAGTAAAAGTATGCTCTCCTTCTGCAAGAGAAGTGAAATTAACATCTAAATATTTACTAGAAGTGTTTGCATATAACCCTAAGATTTCATCTGCACTTAAACTTCTGTTAAATATCATAACGTCGTCGATTGAGCCGTTGAAACCCCAAGAATCACTTATTTCATCATAAACTCCAATAGTAGTTCGTTCTGAATCACTCCAAGCAGTTTCATTAATTGAAGTGAATGGACAAGTAGTTTTATCATTTGTATAAGCACCATCTCTATAAAGAAGAACATCAGTTGTATTATAAACAGCAACAACATGCTCCCATGTATTAAGTTGGATTTTTGTGGCAGTAGTTGTATCAGAAACAATACAGAGAGTAGAATTTCCATTTTCAGAAATTGCAAAATTAGTGTATTCAAGTGAATCTATATAAAAAATAAAAAATCGGTCATCATAGGTGGAAGTATATCTTGCAAGAATATCTCCATAGAAAGTCCCATCAACCTTATTAATCCAGGCACTAAAAGTGCATCCATTATTACACATATCTGAAAAATCTGTTCCAGTTCCTACTGTTACATAATCCCCACTACCATCAAACTCAAAACCCTTACCCAACTTCCCAGCATCTGTCTGCACAGCATCGCCCTCAGCAGTCCCATTATTCACTCCAAGATAATCTGTCGGGTCTCCACTTGCATTAACATCATCCATTCTCCACCACCCAACTAAACTATTATCAAAATCAATAAATGTTGAAATATTTGAAGTCGCATCAGAAGCAGAAACATTCACAAAAATATTATCTTCTGCCTGTGATGAACCACTTGTAGGAGTCCCACCACTAAACTCCACATTTGGATAATCTGTTTCATTTAAAACAACAGTTACCAAGGCATCTTCTGCAACATCACCTGCAGTATCCTGAGCATATGTCTTGAAAGTATGGCTCCCAGTTAAACCAGTGAAATTCTTTTCTAAATACTTAGTTGAAGAATTTGCATACAAGCCAACAATTTCTTCAGCTGACAAACTTCTGTTAAATATCATAACATCGTCGATGGTGCCGTTAAAACCATAAGCAGTTGCACTCCCAAACATAGCGCCTATCCTTAAATTCGCACCATAATCAATAAATCCATAAGTATTAGCTACACAATTATTGAAAGTTCCGTTTACATAAATACACACACTAGATGAGTTCCATGTTGCAGTTATAAGTTTCCACACATTAGTGCTTGTATCTGTAACACTTACTGCAACATAATTTGTTCCATTACCTAAAAATAATCTCCACATATTACTAGTATAATGCACAAGGTCAAGATAAACCGTAGTAGTTCCTGTTCCTGCAGATTTAGTTATAATCCCCCCATAAGTTTTTAACTGCTTATTATATGCCCATGTAGAAATTGTTCCTTCATTTTGAATTGAACTTAAATCTACATCTCCCAAATTAACATTATCATTACCATCAAACTCAAACCCCTCCCCCATATAACCAGAAGCAGTCCAATTGGCATCTCCCTCTGCAGTCCCATTATTCACACCAAAATAATCTGTCGGATTTCCTGAACCATCAATATCATCCATCCTCCACCACGAAATCAATGAACCATCAAAGTCAATAAATGTTGAAACATTTGCAGGAGCACTAGCACTTGCAGTTATATTAATAAAAACAGAATCTGCTGTAGTATAATAATCAGAAGAAACTTCTGTATCCCCAAATAATGTAACTAATGTCGGGTCCAAATAAACAACATCCCCCACCTGATAAGAAGTGTTTGCAAAATCCCTCTCAATATAAATAGTAATTGTATGTTCGTATTCTAACTCCTCAATTTTTTCACTCTCTTCAAAATCAGCCACAACAAAACCGCTAATCCCTGCAAAACCTCTAATAATATTACCTGTAATCCCTACACCACTTTCTTCATCTTCGCTGTCTTCGTCTTCTTCAGCTTCAATTTCTTCAGCTTCAACTTCCTCTGTTTCATTAGTTTCAATTTCTTCAATTTCAGTTATATTTTCTTCAGGTAGAGTAATATTTATATCTTCAATTAAAATCTCTTCTTCTTGTTCTTTAGGAATTAAAATATTTGTTTCATCCTCATAACTTAAAACCAAATCCTCTAACTCAATCTCTAAAGCAGGAGTTTCAATCCGAACAACATATCCTTCTTTAACCAAATCATTAAAACTCAAAAGTTGATTTCCAATTCTTAAAGTATTTTCATCCCAAACAGAAATCCTTTGTTCAGAAGTTACATCTATCTTAGCCATAAAATTCAAATCATGCAATTTTATTTTATAACCCCATTTATAATTCTGCCCTACCTCAGATTCCTCCTCGACAACAATCTCAAAATCTTCAACTTCAACAACAGATTCATCTTCAATTAGCTCAATCTCTTCTTCATTAAGTTCTGCCACAGTTTCCTGAACTTCTTCCAAACTAATTTCCCCATCACTCCCGGCAGTTTCATTCACAGTCCCTGTTTCATTCAAATCTATTCCAATAATCTTTGCAGTAATCCCTATAAAATTCCGAATAATATTACCTGTAATCCCTCCACCCTCTAATTCCTCTTCGCTATCTTCAACTTCTTCAAGTTCTTCCTCACCCTCTTCTTCTAATTCCTCAACTTCCTCTGTCACATTAGTTTCAACTTCTTCAACTTCTGTTTCAGTTGCATTCTTTTCAGGAATTTCAACCCCAGTCACATTTTCATCTTGCAATGTAACATTAATTTCTTCATCTTCTACAGAAGTCACATCCGAAGTTTCCTCAATCTCTTCATCTGTTTCCTCTTCCTCAACTTCTTTGCCCTCTGCAGAGGGTACGCCCGAAGGTGCCTCTTCTATAACTTCCTGTTTAATAATCTCTTCAACTTCTTCAACAAACTCACTATAATTCAACAAATCAAAATACAATCTCAAATTCCCGCCAGCCAACTCAAAATCCATTCTCTTATTTTTATTTTTTGTAACAACCTGCCCAGAAAATTTCGCTGGCTCTTTAATTTCTAATCCAATTCCATCCTCATCAAAACTTTGTTCTACAATTTCTTCTTCATAATTTCCATACAAAGAAGCAGAAATTTCTTCAGACATATTTTCAGAAATAGCAAAACCTGTTAAACTCATTGGAGAGATTCTAATTAAATCTCCAAAACTCAACCCTGCAAAAAAAACAAAGCAAATTAAGGACACAAAAAATAAAATCTTACCAGCGTCTTTAATTTTTTTATGTCGACTAACTCTTTTTTTCAATTTTAAATTTTTTGATTTTTTAGTCATTAACCAATTTTTATATTCTTTTTCCCCGCCAATATATCTTTTTTTTATTTTGCTCCCCTCTCGATAACTCTCATAATAATATGGCCCAAAAACTTTCCCTCCTTTTTTCAAATACTTTTTATAAACCATCTTTTTAAATTAATTTTGACTTAACTTTTAATAAAAAGGGTTGTTCCACACAAACTCTTTTATTAAATAAATATATACTAGTTTCTTTATAAATGTTACGTCGACAATAAAATTTGTAGAACAATTAAAGATTATTTAACAGAAAGAAAAATCAACCAGATTTAACAACTTTTTCTTTTTTCTTTCTCTTAACCCAATTAGTTTTTTTTGGGTCTCTTTTTAATGCAGCATTTCTTCTGCATTTACTAGAACAAAAATAAACTGCCTTTCCGTCAAATTGAAAAATAGTCAATCCCCTTGGCACTTGATAATTTTTTTTGCAAAATGAACATGTCGGCATTTTAAATCTCCTTAACTTTTGAAACTACAGCATAATAGGCTATCTCATGTTCCCGATAAGTTATATTTAAATTAACATCATCTCTTCCAGAAAAAATATCTCTAACTTCATCAATTCTTGCCTTATCAATTCTTGCCTCATAACTATCCGCTATTTTCAATTTACTATTTACATTTCTTTCTAATTTTTTAATTTCTGTATTAAACTGCATTTTAACTAAACGCTCCTTTTGAAACTTTTGATTTAATTCTCCGCGCCTCAATTTGAGTTTCCCTTAACATCAAAACATCTTTTTTTCTTACAGGACCTTTTACATTTCTCCTCATAACTTTTCCTTTATCAAATCCTTGCAAAATCCTGCACCTAACTTGAGTAACCTCACCTCTCGCACCAGTTCGCCCAATAATTCCCTCGACAATCGCTGGCACAGCTGTTTCAGTCAATAAAGCACTTGCTCCTGCTGATGCACTTCCTGTGCCTTGCTTTTTCTTTTGGGTTTTATCTCCTGCCATTTTATTAATTAAAATTATTTGAAAAAAGTCTTATTCTTTTTTCTTAATTGATTTTGCAAAACCTTCTAAATCTGCAGCAGCATCTCCTGCATCAATAATACAAACAGACGCAGTTGGAACACCAATTCCTACAGAAATACCCAACTTTTCTTTCTTATCTGCCTCAACACAAAGAATACCTTTTTCCTTGCAAAGTATCGGCAAATGCTGAACAATTTCCTTTGGCTCTACATCAACACCATAAGCAACTAATTTCGCAGTCCCTCTCTCAATCGCCTTAGTAACTTCGTTAGTGCCTTTTTCAATTTTCCCGGTTTTTCTTGCTTTTTCTATTATTTCATACACTGAAACCATTTTGAACAATCTCCATATTTAATTAACCCAGAATTAGTTAAGCAAACTTTTGCCCTCCCTAATCTTAGGTCATTGGTTAATATTTTAGATAAAAAGAGGTTTATAAAGTTTGTTGCTAAGATTTTCCAAGGCCATCTTAAGAATTACTCAGAATAAAGTTAAAACAAATAAGACTAATTAAGAATACTTATAAATAACATTTAAACCTTCTCCAATAGAGCATTCAAAAACCTTTTCTAAATTTTCATCCAAATCTTTTTTAATTTTAATATGTTCTCCATCATTTAAAGGCATATCAAAATCTATAAAAAATACAAAGCTATTTTTTTCTGAGTGATAATTTTCTATTAAACTTTTCAGTGATTCATAACTCCAAGGATTAGGATAAAAAGATGTGCTTTGTTTTGTGTAATAATAAATACTTGAAGATTCATCTGTTACAATTAAGGCATTTTCCTGATTTTCTAAAAACTTACTTCCTTCTAAAAAACATTTATTTGTATCAGTATATGAATTATTATAAGTTGTATAAAACTGAAAAGATAAAGAGAATAAACTTATAACAATAATGCCCATCAAAATTAGTTTTTTGTATTTCTTTATTTTATCTATAAAATATCCTGAAATTAAAGCTATTGTTGGAACAATTACTAAAATAAATCTTGTTTCTTTATGGGGCATATAAACCGCCATTCCCAAGAAAAAAGCAAACCAGATTAAAAGTAAATAAATCTCTTTTTTTAGAAAATCTCTTTTATATAAAATATAGATTAATCCAACAACAAAAATAATTCCTACTATTGAAAACATCTGCCACCAATAATCAAAAAAGAAATGCCAAGATTGTAATCCTCCCCAATAAACAGAAGCCTTTGCTCCGTGAATAAAGGGTCCTATTGGATTATTATATTCAAATGCCCCATAAATAAACCAAGGAATTAAAGTTAAGAAAAAAGCTAAAATTGCATACCATAAATATTTGTCTTTAAAAAATTTAAAGGATTTGTCTCTTGCTAAAAAATACAATAGAAAAACCGGCATTATCCATAAAGCGGTATATCTTGATAAAAGAGCCAAAGCCAAAAAAAATCCAAACAAAATTTTATGTTTTTTGTTTCCTTCTTCGTAACCTTTCCAAAAACTAAAAAAAGTGAGCAACACAAAAAAAGTAAATAAAACCCCTGTCAAAATTTTTGCACTATAAATTATATGTAATGGCATTAATAAAAATAAAATTGCAGAATAAATAGCAACCATTTTATTAAACATATTTTTTCCTAATAAATAAACTAAACAAACAGATAAAGAACCAACAAATACCATGAAAAAATTCGTTAAGAAACCTAAATTAAATAAATAAAAAAGCGACAAAAGATAAGGTAACAACGGCGCTCTAAATCCCATTTTAGGCCAAGCATAAAAATTATCTCCACCAGAAGGAATAAAATCACTCCACCCATTATTTCTTACAGAATAATCTAAAAAATTATTGCTTAAATCATATCCCAAATTTGCATAAACTGTTTCATCCCAAATTTTTAAGGGCGTGGCAAAAACAAAAATTCCCCGAATAATAAAAGCAATTATAAATAATAAAATTAAAAGTTT
The DNA here is from genome assembly GCA_030636025.1 of archaeon. Classification (GTDB taxonomy): domain Archaea; phylum Nanobdellota; class Nanobdellia; order Pacearchaeales; family GW2011-AR1; genus ARS1285. The sequence continues at coordinate 5,040 of DAOVXQ010000012.1, read as the reverse complement.
AGTTTCTCTTTTCATCTTCCAAAACCTCTTTTATTGTTTTCACTTCCATATTCTCATTATTTATATAATCTAAAACCTCTTTAAACTTTTGCTCTGAAAAATCCCAATGAGTTTTTTCTTCCCCAAGATTATGAAAATCTAAAATAAGCCACACATTTTCTTTATTCGCCTTTTTTATCCAAGAACAAATCTCTTTAGAAGAATGTTTTTTCATTATCCATTTAGATTTTAAATCATAAAAATTCGGGTTTTCAATAGAATTAAATCCGTCTTCCAAGGGTCTTGAAGCAGAATAATATTTTTTTGTTTCCTCAATAACTAACCCTAAAACTCCAAATGCTATAAATCGTTTTTTCATTTTGAAAAAGTCCAAATTTTATTACCTAAAAAATTTATAAATAAAGCGATTCCTATCGCTAAAATTTGAGAGACAATATAATAAATTCCAAAAATTTCTGTGAAGAAATATAAGAAAAATAAATTTACTAAAAGAGCCAAAACACTAACTAAACAAAATTGCAAGTATTTTTTTCTAGCATTAAATTTTATATTTTCTTTAAATGTCCATACCTTATTTAATACAAAATTACTAGTCATAGCGACAATAAAAGAAATAATCGCAGAAATCAGATAATAAATTCCTGCCTTTTCTGTTAATAAATATAAAATTAATATATTAATAATAGTTCCAATTCCCCCAACAATTACAAACTTAAAAAATTCGCCAATAACATTTTTTTTATGGGGCAAATATCCGACTAAATTTTGAAGATAATCAAAAATCTCTTTTGTTCCTGCCTTGCTTTTTCCTTCAACCCGATTAACAAAAGTTATTGGAATTTCTTTTATTTTTTTATAATCTGCTTTTATAATTAATTCTAATAAAATCTTAAAACCTTTTGGATTTATCTCCTTATTTTTTATGCAATCTTTTTTTATCATAAAAAAACCAGTCATAGGGTCTTTAACTTTTGTGTAAACCCTCGCTAAAAGTGTAGCGGTTTTAGACATTAATTTTCTCTTAAAATTCCAACCTTTTATTTTTCCACCCAAAACATATCTACTCCCTATTGTAAAATCTGCCTCGCCTTTTTCAATTGTCAAAAAAAGTTCTTTTATTTTTTCAGGAGGATGACTTAAATCCGCATCCATAACCCCTAAAACTTCCCCATCTGCAATTTTCCAGCCTTCCAAAACTGCTGAAGAAAGCCCTAATTTTCCATTCCTATGAATAACCTTAATATTATTTTGTTTTTTCTTTAACTCTTCCAAGATATTTCCTGTTCCATCCTGAGAATTATCATCAACTATAATTATTTCGCCATCAATCTTATTTTCATCAAATTCTTTTTGAATTTTCCTAATAAGTTCTTGGATATTCTCTTTTTCATTATATGTCGGAATAATTAAACTTAATTTCATATCTTAAAATATGAAACAAATATTTATAATCTTATCCTTATTAATTCTTTCATCTCCAAGTAACTTTAACATCATCAGTCCTTTCTCGAGGATTAATATCAACATTATCAATATCTTTACCTTCAACCTTAATCCCTTTCTTGAACATAATCTCTCCAAGATAAGCAATCATTGCCCCATTATCAACTAACAAATCTCTTGAAGGAACAAAAAACTTACATCCTCTTTCCTTACACATTATTTTACACATTTCCTGTAACCGAGTATTACACCCAACCCCGCCCCCCAACAACAATTCCTTCTTCCCAGTATGAGCCAAAGCCCTTTCACTCGCCTCAACCAACATTGCAAAAACAGTTTCTTGTAATGAAAAACTCAAATCTTCAATCTTCTCACCCTTCTCAAACTTTTGTTTTAAATTAGTTAAAATACCTGAAAAAGAAACATCCATTCCTTTAATAGAATAAGGTAATTCAATATATTTTCCTGCCTTTGCCAATTCCTGAATCTTAGGCCCTCCAGGAAAACCCTGTCCAATAAATCTTGCAAAATTATCAATAAAATTTCCAACACCAATATCTAAAGTTTCTCCAAAAACCCTATATTTTCCAGCACTATAAGCAATTATTTGTGTATTTGCACCAGAAGCATAAAGTAAAACAGGATCTTTTGCCCCTTGTAAAAATTCTTCCGAAGAATTTTTCGGGGTACGCCCATGGCGAGCACCAGTAATTTTTCCAATCTCAAGATGTGCAACACAATGATTAACAGGAATTAAGCAAACACCTAATTCTTTAGATTTTTTCTTGGCAAATTTCATACCCTCAATCAAACAAGGAGCTAAACCAGGAGCATTAGAAAACGCAATCCCATTAATCTCTTTTTCATCAACATTCGCCTCATCCAAAGCCATTCTCCAAACATCTTCTTCAATTTCTTTATGATGTTTAGCAGATTCCATAGGAATTATCCCCCCAGTTTCAGTCGTATACATTTCCCTAACATTACTTAAAATCTTTCCATTCTTAACAATCCCAATCCCAAAAGTGTGTGCAGTTGATTCAATCCCCAATATTATTGCCATAATAAATAAACCAAAATCAAGTTTAAAAATTTAACATAAAAATTATTCATATAAAGAACAATCTAAACTATTAAGTTTTCCTAATAAAAAATCAAAATAGTTTTTATTATTAGAACCATAAAAATCTCCAGCATATGCAAAAACTGGTTTTTCTGTCAAGCCAATTAATAAATTATTCCAACCAGCTTCTCTCAAATATTGGAAATCATGTCTAACTCTTGCAGGATTAACTCCATTAAAATGCAAACCTCGAACAAACCCCCAAACTTTATCTTTAAAAGTCTGATTTTCTAAATCACTCATTCGTTTAGCATTTAAAACCATATAAGATTAAAATAAAACAAGTTTAAAAACATTATTATAAAAAATCATTCAACAATCATAACTTGCTCTATACTTAATTAATTTTTGAGCATCATTCAAAGAATTTTCTAATTCTAAATCACTTATTTCAGAATCATCAAAAAGAGTTCTATTAGAATGATTTTTCCTAAAACATTTAAGGGCATCTAAAGAAGAAGGCCAATAAACCTCCCAAAGAGCCCTTATAAAATGCAAAGAAGTCATTAATTCTAAATTTCTCAAATTTCTCCCCTCAATAAATTGTTCATTTGTTTCTCTCAATCTTTTCCAATTATCCTCGCAAAAATTCCATTTACTTTTATCTTTAGTTTCATCATATTTTGAATGCTGAGAAATAATTGTGTATAAATCTCGCCCAATATCATCAGAATGAGGTCCTGCCTTATACCATCCAAAACCATAACCTAAATTAAGCCCTCCTGCCTTAAAAATATAAATTGATTTAACAGCCCTTTGTTTACATTCCCAAGAATCCCTACTAAACTTAAATTCTCTGGCAAGCATACTTAAAATAGCCAAAGTCGTATTTAATTTAGATTTATATTCTTTCATAAAATAAACACTAAAGATTATTATTTAAAGATTATTATAAAAAATTAATCCTTTAAAAAACATTTAACACAAATAAATAAAAAATAAAAAAATAAAAACACCTCTATCCCCAGAATTTGAATATAATTATCTTTTCTTTTTCTTAACTACTTTTTTCTTAACCGGCTTTTTCTTAACTACTTTCTTTTTAACTACTTTTTTCTTTTTCTTTTTACCGCCTCTAGCCATTTTAGCCTCACACACATTTCCTTTACCGTCTACATAATAAAGATGTCCTGGCTTTCTTGTAATCACATTTTTTTTAATTATTTTTCCCATTTTTACCTCCCTTTAAAATATTATATTAAATAAAATCATTCTGAGTATTTAAAGGTTTCTCCCGTCGACAAAATTACTAAACTCTTTGTAACTCGAGGGAATTTCCAATAATTTATCAAATTTCTCAGCAGGTTTAACAAAAATCTTCCAAGGTTTTACAAATTTACCGTCGACAATTTTATCTCCTTTAAACCAAATAGCAAAAAATGGTTTGCAAAAAAATGAATGAATTGGTTCTCTCGTAGCTTTATTAAAATAAAAAAGCAAGGGTAAACTTTTTTTTCTAAACATTAATCCTCTTGTTTTCTCAAAAATAGTTTTACACTCTTCTACATCTAAATTAAATTTTTTTCCATTAAATTCAAAATTAAATTTTACCATTAATTTCTTTCCCCCTTTATTTTTTTAATTTCGTCAATCAATCTCTTTTTTATTTTTATTTTTGAGTCTCGAGAAAAATTCCAAGAACCATAAATAAATTCCAAGAACCTTTCTGAATCCTTAAAAAAGATATTTTCATTAATAAATCTCTCAGCAACTTTCTTCCACATAATATTAATATTATTCTGCAAATTATTATCCTTAGTATAAATAATCTGCGGGTCTGAAAGAAAATTATTAACAATTACTCCAGAAATAAATCTTCCATCATCAATAAAATAAGAAGGAATTGTAAATACATCCCCATATTTAAGTTTTTTAACATTCTTAATCTCTACCTTATGTTCATTACCCTCCAAATCATTTCCCCTTAAATAATGTTTATCTCTTTTTAAAGGACAATACCATAAAGGCCAAGGCTCCTCTAATTTTTCTGCCTTAAAATGAGCTGCTTTATCCCAAAAATGAAATTGGACCTCAACACTTTCAATCTTTTTAATAAGTGTGAAATGTTGAATTATATTTTTTTTAAAAAGAGAAATTGCCTCCTCAAATTCTAAACTTCTTTCAAAAAAAACCTGATTTAAAATGTTATTTATGGAATCTTTATTAATTAATATAATCAAATCTATGTCAGATTCTTTTCTAACAGAAAAATTTCTTCCATAAGCCATTGAACCAACAAGAATCAAAGCCTCGGTCCAAGATTCTAATTTAGGTCTTAATAAATTTATAATTCTTAATCTTTTTTCAGTCTCTTTTTTTGATTGTTCAAAACTAGGTAAAAGAACATCTTTTTCTCTCATTTTAATTAAATTTCACCACCATCTTTTTTTATTCTCACTCTTTATTTTAATTTCTTCTTCATTAAAAACAACATCATTATTACCCATTCTCTTTTCCTTCAAACAAATATATTT
>DAOVXQ010000008.1 GCA_030636025.1 archaeon | reverse complement strand
TCCTGCTCTTCTGTCAATAACTTTTTTTGTCTTGATGTTTTCAATTGTTCCAAAATTAATTCTTACTGCTAAATCTCCTCTTTTTAATTCAATGCCTGCCCCGATTGCTTCGTAAGTTCCTCTGCGACAGGGTTTTGGGTCATTGCCAAAAATTGAAATTATGGCATCATCAGAGCCAGGAACTGTTTTTTCATTTATTGGATACATATAACCCATTTTACCTTTTTTTGTCAGAGAATCTAAATTTGGTGTTTCTGCGAATTCTAAAGAAGTTTTTCCTCCAAAGATGGCATTTCCAAGACCAGATGCCCCGTCAAGTATTACTAATATTTTTTTCATATTTTATGAAAGGAGAGTAAATTTATAAATGTTCGGGATTTTGTTTAAAGATGTTTAGTAAATTAAAGGATAAGTTGAGTGGCTGGATTAAGAAATCTAAGGAAACAGTAGAGGAAAGTGTAGTGGATGCTAAAGTGGAGGTTGAAATGCCCAAGGCAAAAACTAAGAAAAAAGGAGAAGAGAAAATAATTAAGGAAACACCTGAAATGAAATCAAAGAAATCGGGTGGTTTGGTGGAGGAAGTAGCACCTTCGGGTGTACCCTCTGCGGAGGGCAAAGTGCCTTCAGAGGTTGGTTCTGCAGAAGGCAAAATTGAAGAGGAAGATAAGACAAAAATTGAGGAAGAGATTGTTGGGAAAGTTGAAGAGAAAAAATCTGGTTTTTTTAGCAAGGTTAAATCCAGTTTTAAATATCAAATTTCTGAGGAAGGGTTTGACGAAATTTTTGATGATTTGGAGATGCTTTTGCTGGAGAATAATGTTGCTTTGGAAGTTGTTGATGATTTGAAAAAGAAATTGTCTGGGAAGCTTGTTGGAAAGGAAATTAAGAAAGAAGATTTGGAAAAAGAGATTAGAGGTGAGCTGAAAAATAGTTTGAATGAGGTTTTGATTGAGCCTGATGACCCTTTGGATGCTGTTGGGTTGAAAAAGGGTTCTGGAAAGCCGTTTGTTATTTTGTTTTTTGGGATTAATGGGACAGGGAAGACGACTTCAATTGCAAAGATGGCAGATTTGTTGAAGAGAAAAGGATTTAGTGTTGTGCTGGCTGCAGGGGATACTTTTCGGGCAGCCTCAATTGAACAGATTTCTATTCATGCAAGTAAATTAAATGTTCCTTTAATTAAACATGATTATGGTTCAGACCCGAGTGCTGTTGGTTTTGATGCAATTAAATATGCAGAGAAGCATAGGATTGATGTTGTGTTGATAGATACTGCGGGGAGAATGCATACAAAGACGAATTTGCTGTCTGAGATGGAGAAGATTGTGCGGGTTAGTGACCCTGATTTGAAGATTTTTGTGGCAGAGAGTATTGCAGGGAATGATGCAGTTGAACAGGCAAGGGCCTTTAATGAAATGATTGAGATTGATGGCTCGATTTTGAGCAAGGCAGATATTGATGAAAAAGGCGGGACAATTATTTCGGTTAGTCATGCAACCCATAAACCGATTTTTTATCTGGGTGTTGGGCAAGAGTATAAAGATTTGAAGTTATTTGATAAGCAAGAGTTCATAGATAGTTTGGGATTATAATAAAGATTATAAATGATTTTTAGTTTTAGTTTAATAAAATGATAGTTGTAGATATTGAGACAAGTGGATTGGATTTTAATAAATGTGGGATTTGGCAGATTGGAGCTCTTGATTTAAATAATCCTGAAAATCAATTTCTTGAAGAAGCAAGAATAGATGAAGAAGATGAAATTCAAAAAGAAGCATTAGGGTTGACTGGAAAAAATGAAGAAGAATTAAGGGACTTAAATAAACAATCTCAAAAACAATTATTAGAGAATTTTTTTAAATGGGTTGAGGAAATTAAAATAAAAAACTTTGTTTGTGAAAATCCGCAATTTGATATTGGGTTTATCTCGACAAAAGCAAGAAAATATGGGTTGAAAATTGGTTTTCATCACAGGGCTTTTGATTTGCATAGTATTGCCCAGACGAGATATTTTCAAATTAATAAAAAGTTTTTGTTTGATTTTGATCATAGTGATTTAGGGTTGACAAATATTTTGCAGTTTGTTGGAATGAGGGATGATAGAAATGCACACAATGCATTAGAAGATTGTAAATTAGAAGCAGAATGTTTTTCAAGATTGGTTTATGGAAAAAGTTTATTTCTTGAATATCAAAAATTTAAAATACCTGATTGTTTAAAGAAAAATGATAACTTATAATGAATTATACGAGGCGTTGAGGAAAGAGAGATATAGTGAGCAGTTGCAGCCGATTCCGAAGAGGTTTATTAACGAGGTTGCAGCGTATTTGAAAGATAAAAAGGAAATTGCGAATAAGGAAAGTGATGAATTTTCTGATACGATTTTGAAGACAAAGAAGCAGTATGAGAATTCGATTGCGATTTTTAAGGAGCTGATGTTGAGGCGGAAAAAAAAGATTCTTGAGTTGTCGTTTGTTGCGGCTGAGACAGGGATTAGCAAGAGGGATTTTGAAAATATGTTGGCTATTGAAAAGGATTGTTTTGATGAGATAATGAAAGCATTGGAAAAAGAGGATAAGAAAATTGTGGAGGGTTTGAAGGGGGCAGGGGAAGAAGAGAAAATTTTGAATAAAATGATTGTTTTTATTAATGATACTGACGAGTTTTTGGACTTGGAAGGAAAGAAACTTGGACCCTTTAAAAAAGGAGATATTGCAAATATTCCTCATGAGATTGCAAATATTTTAATTATTGATAAAAAAGCAGAGCCGATTGATGAGGATTAATTATTTAATAAAAAGAGGAGATTAAAACCGAAGCTCTAATCTCCAAAGCAGATTAAAACCGAAATTCAAATCTGCTATCTAACCGAAGTTAGACAATATTATATAAAAAAAGGAATATTTAAAGCTTTCTAACTATTATTGGATGGTGTCAAAGGGGTTAAAAAGAAAGTAGGGTTTGGGAGATTTGGAATGTTTTTTAGGGGTGTTAAATTGTTAAAAATTAAGAATACTTTCCCCAATCTCGTTTAATAAACCAATCAGGTGTCCATTTGACATAATCTCCTGGCTCAAAACTTTCTAAAGTAATTTCTATAGATATTAATTGGTTGGGGGTAATTGATAAATTGTGTTCTCCCTCGGGGCTATCAAGGTCATAAAAATGATATCTATCAAATCCGTCTTTAAATTTTCTACTTTGACCGAAATCAAAAGGAATACACTTTCGAGTAATCATTCCCTTTTCTTTACTATTCACTTTAACTATCACAATCTTCTTTTTTTGGATTGCTTCCAAAAATATTTCTTTTTTATCCATATTTTTATTAAGGATTAATTATTTATATATTTAATGGATTTATCTTGATTAAAAAATAAGCAAAATATTAAAACAGCTCTTTCATTAATATTCTTATGGGAACCCTTGGCAAATCAATATTTGAATTATTTTTAATAGGCATCTTTATTTGGTTTGCATTTATTTCTTATTCTTGGATAAAAACCAATGGGATTAATGACTCTAATAGCATTATTGCTCTCGCCACAATTATTTATGCTTCTCTTACATTTTTCTTATTTTGGAATATGAAATCTTCTTCAGAGACACAAGTTAGACCTTTGTTAGTTACAAATTTTGATGACCAGTTAAATTTACATTTATCCAATAAGATAGAAAAGAATCAAGCTATGAATGTAAAAATAAGAGTAAAAGCTATACCTATCAAAAAGTTAAAAGACGATTCAAATTTCACAAGATTTTTACATAAATATATTTTTGCTCGAGAATGGACTTTTATATGGGATTATTTTGGGAGTTACAGAGAAAATTACGAAATTTTTAACGGATTTACAAAAATAGATTTGTCAAAATATATAGCTTCCAGGATTCCTCTCATTAAAGAGAAATCAGATTGGGGTGACTCAATTGTAAAATCTAAACAAAAGAAGGATGTTGCATTCAAATTATTAATTTCAATTCACTATGATTCTCTTTTAGATGTAACTTATGACTTAAATGAAAGATATATTATTAGAATTAAAAATAAAGAATTAAAAATGGATAAGATTATTTAATAAAAAACTATTTATATTCTAACAAACACCTATTTTCTATGATAACTCTTGATGGAATTTATGAAAATATTATTGTAGAAGTATTAATTATTGGAGGTTCATTTCTAATTTCTAAATTTTTTCCAACTCTAATGGGGAAAAAAGAACCTATTAATAAAGAACATAACTTTGATATTCTTAAATTAGCAATATTCCTAACTTCGATAGCGATATTAAATTTAATATTAAATTTAAGTTTCTGGAATAATCAACAACTTACAATTCTTTTTACACTATTATCTATGGGGTTTGGAATAGCCACAGTTTACATTTATAATAATCAATGTCCTGCGTGTAAAAAATTTATAGGAGCCAAGAAGATTGTTGATTCAAAAATTATTAGAGAATTTAAAAAGGAGATTCCATATCAACCAATGAAAGTTTGGAAATTTTCTAATGGTAGAATTAAAAGAAAAGAACCATTTGGTAAGAAAAAAATAAGAACAGAAAAATGGCAAACTAAACAAGAATTCTATGAATGTAATCATTGCAAAACACAGTGGGACTCTGGGCAAATGAATGTTCCATTAGTTATAGAAAAAGAATCACACATTGTAATAAATACAAATGAAAGAGACCCTGATGAACCTTCACTTTATTAGAAAAAACTTCATTAAAAAAATAAATTCACAAGATTTAAATATTCCATTAACCTATATAAAATATGCCAAAAAAGAAGAATAAATTAAAAGTAAGCGGTATTTTTTATATTATAGCAGGGATTTTATTACTTGCCTTATTAGCAAGTATATTCGGTCTGGTTCCCCTGTCTATGGTTGGTGTGGAAATAAGTAAAACGGGAATTAATTTAACAATAAAAGAAATTGCAGAAAGAAATGCTATACTAATATTTTTAACTATTGCTTCTGCCATAATCGGAGTATTTTTACAATTAAGAGGAAAATAAAATGTTAAAAGAAATATCTATCGGTGCGGTTGTTGTTGGAGTAATAATTGCAGGAATTGGTTATAAATCAAAGAAAGCAGTTGGATTGGGTAGTTTAATTTTTGTCTTAGGGTTATTGGGAATTTACTTCTTTTCATAATTCTATGACATACATATTTTTAAAAATCAATTAGTCTAATTTTAATTCATGACAAAACATCTTGATTATATACAAAATACTATAAATCGAATGGCTAATAATTCATTTCTTATCAAGGGATGGACAATTACATTCATATCTCTTTTGTTTATATTAGCAGTTAGAGAATCAAATATTTGGTTATTAGCTCTTTCTCTTCTTCCTCTTTTCTGTTTTTGGGGTTTAGATGCCTATTACTTAAAACAAGAAAAATTATTTAGAGAATTGTATGATTTAGTTAGGGCTGGGAAAATTAATGAACCATTTACGATGAACGTGAAAAAATATGTAAATAAAAAAAAGGTGATGAATTGGTTTCTAATTTTATTTTCTACAACAATCGCTCCAATCTATGTTACCATAATACTTTTAAATATCCTTATCCAATTATTAATTATAAATGGAGTAATATAAATGACAAGAAAAGTATTTTTTAGTTTTCACTTTGATAATGATGTTTTTAGAACTCAACAAATTAGAAACATCGGAGCATTTGAGGGGAATCAACCTATTTCTGCAAATGATTGGGAAACAATAAAACGAGGAGGGGCTCCAGCAATTGAAAGGTGGATTAACCAAGCAATGGGCAGGTGTGATTGTGCTATTGTTTTAATAGGTAGAGAAACCCATAATCGTCCTTGGGTAATAGAAGAAATTAAAAAAGCTTGGCAAAACGGGAAGGGATTATTTGGGATTTATATTCATAATTTAAATTGTCCAAGAAATGGAAGAGACACTATAGGAATTAATCCCTTTGATAAATTAACCCTTCCTAATGGAACAAGATTGTCTTCAGTTATAAAATGCTATAATCCTTCTCTTCAAAATGCTTATGGAGATATTACAACAAATATTAGTAATTGGGTTGAAATTGCTATGAATGAAAGAAGATAATCACACTTTCCGTGACAACGCCCTACTTTTTATTACAACTTTCTTAAAATTTCCTACTCTGAACTTACTTTTATGGGCAAAAACAACTCTTTTTTAGTTCATTAAGGGTTTAATGTCAGGGTTGCAAAGAAGTTAAAAACAAAGCCCCCAGCCGGAGTCGAACCGACGACCTACGGTTTACAAAACCGTTGCTCTACCAACTGAGCTATGGAGGCATGATAATTTTAATGAGAGAAGGTTTAAAAGTATTTTGATTGGTGGGTTTTCGTTTTGAGAAAATAAACCAAAAACTATATAAGTAAGAATTTTCTTACTTTACTATGGAAAGCGAAATTAAAACATTACGAGTTTCAGATAAAGGACAAATTGCAATTCCAAATTCTGTTAGACAAAAATTAGGAATTCAAAGGGGAGACAATCTTATATTATTTGAAATTGAAGGGAAAATTTTATTAGAGAAACAAAAAAATGTTTCAGAAAAAATGAAGGATGATTTTAAAGATGTTTTGCATTTTTCAGAGAAATCTTTGAAAGAAGTTTGGGATAACTCTGGGGATGAAATTTGGAGCCAATATTTGGAGAATAAAAATGCGAGTTAATCAAAAAGCAAATCAGAGATTTCCATTTCGTTCTGGAAAAAGTCCGGAACAAAAAGAGATTGTTTTGCTGTCTTATCCTTTTTCAAATTTAAAAGAAACTAAAGTCAGACCTGCATTAGTTGTTTCAAATAATCAATTTAATAAAAAATCAGATGATTGCATTATGGTTCCTTTGACTACGATTATTAAAGATGAACCTTATTCTGTTGTGATTGAACAAGAAAATTTGTCGTCGGGAAAATTGTTAAAGCAGAGCAGAATTAGGGTAGATAAAATTTTTTGTGTTGAGAAGGGATTAATAAAAATGAAAATAGGGATGTTAAATAAGAATTCTTTTGAAAAAGTTAAAGAAGAAATTTTTAGAGTTTTTTGACTTGTGGGTTTGATAATTGATAAATTGTGGGTTGTCTGGCTTTTTTTGCCTTCTTTTTTTCTAAAAAAGAAGTTGGGCACTTTTGTTATTTTTTCCAAGCATAATAAAATACAGGAGCATAGAAAATTAATGCTTCTAAAGGGAGTTTTGAATCTTTATCAACAACCAAATTCCAGATAGTCCCGACAGCTACTAAAAAGGTTGTAATTTTTGCAAACACCTTTATCCAATTCTTATTTGGTTTCTTAAACCAAGCATAGTAAATCAAAGGTAAATAAAAAAGAATAATAAGAACACTTAGAAACAATGCTCCCATTCCATTTGAAAAATTTTCTATAAAAACTCCGGGCATTAATATAACTAACATTAATAAGATGGGGACAATAATGATTGAAGAAATTTTTGCCCAAATGTTCATAATCTTTTCAGTTGTATCAACAGGTTTCTTCTTTTCCTTTTTAGCCATGAATAATTAAGATAAACTAAACTTAAAAACCTATCCCCCCATAAAGACCATATGAAAAAAGACAGACAAGCTAGCTGGATGGATAGCGCTTTTGTATTTATGAAAGTTGAGGCACTTTTACACAGGGAAGTTCAAGCATTAGGAGAATTAGATATTGAATTGCTTGGAGAATTTCCAAAAATAAAAATTAATTCAAAATTAGAAGAAGATTTAAGGAGAAAACGAAGATATCTTCTTCTTTCTAAACTTTGGGTTTTGGGGGCTTACGAATTAATTAGATTTCTAAATGATATTAATAAAAAAAGAAATTTCTTAAATGAGAATACAAAAACGAAACTCAAAGAAGCTTTAGCAATCTTTACAAGAGTTAGAGTACCATTAGCCAAATTTCAAAAATCTGGAAATGATAAAACATTGTATGATGGAATAGCTGATTCTTTCTTTGATTCTAATAAAGGTGTTGCATGGAAAGTTTATTCACATGAAAAAAACGAACTTAAGAAAGAGATATTTTGTCGCAATGAGTTAGGAGATTTATTATTAGATTTGTTAAAAGAAATGAAAAAAGACATTGGAAAAAGTGCCCAATAAATAAATTTTTTTGCGAAGCCGACTATCTATCTTCATAGAAAACTCGCGTGCTCTTTCTTGAGAATTAGATAAACAATTTTAGTTTTTCGTTTTAATAATCACACATTTCATCTTCTGAAAACCATAATTCAATTTCCCTTTTTGCATTTTCCAAAGAGTCTGAAGCATGAATTAAATTTCTCAGGGCTCGTCCAATAGAGTTTGCTTTTTCGTAGTTTTCTTCTGATGCAAAGTCATATCTTATTGTTCCTTTTTCTGCCTTAGATGGTTCTGTTGCCCCGACTAAATTTCTTACTAATTCTATTGCATTTGGACCTTTTAGTGCCATTGCAACTATTGGAGATTCTGTGATAAAATCTACAAGCCAGTTTTGCAATGTTTCGCCAAATTCTAAATGATTTGAAAAAGGGATTTCTCTGTTTTCTTCTTCAGCAGATTTTTTTGTTTTCTCAAAAGCTGTTTTTGCCCATTCTTCGTCGAGAGGATAGTGTTTTTTTGCTAATTCTTCATCTGGGTGAATCATTTTTATTGCAGAAATTTTAATATCTGCATTTTCAAGTCTTTTGATGATTTCTCCGATTAATCCTTTTTGGACTCCGTCGGGTTTTATTAGAACAAGTGTTTGTTGGGTATTCATTTCTTTTTTCCCACTTTTATTTTTTTTAGTCTTTTTAAGGAAGGGTGACTTGTTAGGGAAACCTTGGTTTCCATACGATTCGGCTTTTCTTTTTCTGCATCCTTTTTAGGAGTTTTTTTGATTTCCTTTTTTACTGCCTTGGCCTGAGTTTCTTTAATTTCTTTTTCTGCTTCTTTTACTTCCTGTGTTTTAATTTCGTCTTCAATTTCTGTTAATTGGTCTACTTTTTTTGTTTCTATTTTTGGTTTTTCTTTTTTCTTAGGAATTTCATTTGCTTCTAAAGCTCTTTTGATTTCTAATATTCTTATTTCACAAAGCGAAAGCGGATAGGTTTTCTTTAATCTCATTGAAAGTTGTTTTTGCAATTTGTTTGCAAGAATGTCGTTGAAAATTTCTTCATCTTTTCTTTCTGCCAAGTAATCTTCCATCCAGTTTTTTGTCTGGTTTCTTATTGTTTTTCTTACAACTCTTGAAACTTTTTTCCGGGTTATTATAAATGGCTTGATTTTTATTAAACTTTCCTGACTTGGTGCATCAAAAGAATCCTCTACATAACTAATTCTTTTTCTAATCATTCTTCTTATGAAATACGGCATTAATTTTATTTTTATTATGTGTGCTGTTGCCTGGTCGTTTTCTACTTTAACTTTTAAAACTGCTTCAATGGATTTTCCTCTTAGTTGTCTTGTTAAATCTAATTTGATTGTTTTTCCTTGCACGTCGTTAATTGAGTTTGCCACTAATGCGACTTTTGTTTTTGTCAATGGAACATCTACGTCGACAAATTTTTTCCTTTTTGAAATTACTTTTGTTTGTTTTTGTTGTTTCGCCATTTTATTCAATTGCTATTCTGGACACTCTTCTTGAATTTTTAGCGTGCCGTGATTTTTTACATTCTTTGCAAGTGTAAATTAAGACTTTTCTTGTTGTTACTTTTGTTTTTCTTTTCCATGATTTAATTGCTTTTTTACTTCCAAATTTTCCTTTGTTTCCTTTTCCAGGCATTGCGCCCCTTAATTTTGCTCTAACTAATGAGCCCCGCTTTAAAGTTCCTCTTTTAGAACCTGTTCCAACTAAATCAATTTTTTGCTCTGTTCTTTTTTTGCATTTTGGGCAAAATCTTTTTGTTGTTTTTGGAACTTTCATAATCGTAATCGTAAGGTGTCGTAAGAAACCTAGGTTTCTTAACGAGTCATCTTCCTAATTTAGCAAGTCTTTAAGACTTGTTAACTAAAATGCTTCGCATTTTAGGGTGCTAAGAAGTGAACTCAGCTAATTTATATAATTTGAGAGAAAAGATTAGTTTTTAAATGTTAGGTTTGTTCTTAAATTAGGTCCTGTAGTCCAGTGGCTAAGACACCTCCTTGACTTGGAAGTAACCCGAGTTCGATTCTTGGCAGGACCATTTTTACATTAAATTTCTTTTACTAACTTACTAAGTAAGTTAGTTAATTATTAAGAAACATTTATATATTCTGCATAATATAATTGTGTAATGAAAAAATACTTGCTTTTAATTGAGGATGAGAAAATATGGGGTGAATTTAAAAAGTTGATAGATAAAGATATTAATACAGAGATTATTTCTTTGATAAAAGATAAAATTGAGATGGAGAAAAAAGATGGCAAATAATTTTAATGTTAATAATAGAAAAGGGCAGGTAGCAGTGTTCATCATCCTTGCGATTTTGATTGTTGGGATTGTTGTTGTTTTTTTTGTTGCTAAAGAAAGGGGGATTTTTCAGGCATCTGTTCCTCAGGAGCTTGAGCCGGTTTACAGTTATTATTTGAGCTGTGTTGAAGAGCAAGTCAGCGAGGGGGCTTTGATTTTGGGGGGGCAGGGAGGTTATATTAATGTCCCAGAGTTTGAAGCAGGAAGCGAGTATATGCCGTTTTCATCTCAGCTTAGTTTTTTTGGAATCGGGATTCCTTATTGGTATTATATTTCTGGCAATGGAATTGTGAAAGAGCAGATTCCAAGCAAGGCGAAAATGCAGAGCCAGTTAAATGATTATGTTTCTGAAGGTATGTTTTTATGTGATTTTTCTGAATTTGAAGAGCAAGGTTTTGAGGTTAGTTTTGAAGGTGCAGAAATTGAAAGTGTTATTAAGGACAGTGAGATTTTAGTTGATGTTGAACAGAATTTGGTAATTAGTTTGGGAGATGTTAGCTGGAAAGGTGGGAGCCATTCTGTCAAGGTTAATTCTTTGGTTGGGAAGTTTTATGATTTGGCTCAGGAGATTTATTTGAACCAGAAAGGAAATATGTTTCTTGAGAATTATGGTGTTGATGTTTTGAGATTGTATGCGCCTGTTGACGGGACAGAGATTGGGTGCAGTCCGAAAATCTGGAATGTCGACGATATTCGGTTTGAATTAATTAATGCTTTGGAGGCAAATGTTCCGATGATTAAAGTTAAGGGAGATTATTATTCTTTGAAAAATGAGGAGAATAAATATTTTGAGGTTGATATTGGCAAGAATGTGGATGTTGATGTTAATTTCATGTATTCTGGGAATTGGCCTATGAAGCTGGAAGTTTGGCCTTCTGACGACGGGCTTTTGATTGCAGAGCCAGTTGGGTTGCAGGAAGGTTTGGGAATGCTGGGCTTTTGTTACACACCATATCATTTTGTTTATGATTTTGCATATCCTGTTATGATTCAGTTATATTCTGGAAGTGAAATGTTTCAGTTTCCTGTTGTTGTTTCTATTGATAAAAATATGCCAAGAAAAGCATTAGATGTCGAGGGGTTGCCAGATGTTGTTCCTGAATTGTGCGAGAATAAATTAAATGAAATGAGTGTTTCTGTTGTTAATACTAATTCTGAGCCAGTGGATTCTTTTATTAAGTTCAAGTGTTTTGACAGTGTTTGTAATATTGGCGAGGCAGAGGGCGGGGAATTAACAGCAGACTTCCCTCAGTGTGTCAATGGATTTATCTTAGCAAGTGCGGAAGGTTATAGGACTGGAAAATATCAGATTGAAAATATTAATGAGAATGAGGCATTTATTGTTTTAGATAAAAAATATAATTTGGATTTAGAGGTTCAGAAAGACGGGCGAGTGTTGACTAATGAATATGCTGTTGTTAATTTTGTTGGCGAGGACACAATAACTGTTGCTTATCCTGAGCAGAAAAAGATTGAGTTGTCGGCGGGGCAGTATGAAGTTAAGGTTTATGTTTATAGTAATTCGAGTATCAGATTAGAAGGAAGTTCTACTCAGAAATGTGTTGATGTTCCGAGGTCTGGTGTTTTTGGAATGTTTGGTGCAACTAAAGAAAAGTGTTTTGATTTTGAAATCCCTGACCAGATTGTGAGTTTTGCGGTTTCAGGAGGGGGAACTCAGAATTATTATGTCACTGAATCTGAATTAGAATCTGAGAAAGTTATTATTAATACAAGGGGTTTTGGAATTCCGACAAAGGTTGAGGATTTGCAAACTAATTATAATAATATTGAAATAAATGGTTTGGAGGTTTTATTTGATGATGGAATTTAAGGGCTTGTTTGTTTGGTTGAGTATTTTGGTTTTAGTTGGGGCGGTTAATGGGGCGAGTGTTTTTGATGGAGGGTATGCTCCGAGTTTTACAGGGGATATAAGGACTTTTGGAAGTTCTGTTAATCCGCAGTTTAGTCAGCCGAGTTTTAATTCTGGTGGGTGGTTTAATCCTAAGGAATATTGGGCGGATTTTGGGGAGCAAGATTGCAGAGAGAGACATGATTTTCTTTTAATGATTCCTCCTGGAGGTTGCACACCGACGGTGATTAGAAGTGATTTGTTGGAGGAACAGAATGTTCCTGTTTTTTGCAAGGTTTCAAGTATTCAGGTTAATCCTTTAATTGATGTTTCTAAGATAAAATCTGTTAGATTTAAGGGTAATCTTCCTGAGGGGATTTCAGGAGTTAGTTATTATCCTGCGAGGGCTTGGACAAGGAGTGGCAGGAGTTTGGAGGGGGCGCCGATTATTGATAATATTGGTTATCTGGTTGTTACAGTGAAAGGACAGATTCCTGAAGCAGAGATGCCAGATTTGATTTCAGGAACTTTGACTGCTGTGATTGATTATGACACTGAGAATTCGCTGGGTGTGGGGGTTCAGAATTTTTTTTCAACAGAGATGAGTGATAGTGATTGGAATAGGAATTACAAGGAGTATGCCTTTTGGAAGGGCAAGGGTTTTTTGAAAGTTGATTCAATTTTGGAAGATTCTGCGAGAGTTTCAATTTATCAGGATGCTGACAGAAGAGTTGCAAGTGTTGATTTGAAAGAGGGAGAGACTTCGAGAGATATTCATTTAAGTGGTTATTATTGTGCTGCAGGAATGCAGATTAAGTTGGAAGATATTGGGTATCCGACTGAACAGGCATTGATAAGGGTTGACGACGAGGAATTCTGGGTTTCAAAAGGGAGCAAGTTTTTGAATGGGAAATGCAGTGTTAATAGTGTTGAGCCGTCTGAGGTTGGTGGGGGGCGGGTTAGTGTTTCTTGTTCTGGTGCAGGAAGATTTGATTTAATGTTGAATAGTGCAAGTGCTGTTTTGGAAGTTGATGGGGAAGAACCTAAAGAGTATAATGTTGGAGAAGAAGTAAGGAATTTTGTGACAGAGATTAGAGGGGATTTGAAAGAGGGCGTAGATTGCTCTGAATCTCTTGCTATGGGGGGGGTTGGGGGGGCAGGTTCTATATCTAAAAGACAGTGTGTCGAAGAGGATTACAAAAAAATTAAAATAAATAGAGAAGTTAAATTAGCTTATGTTGGTAAATATCCTGGTGCAAAAAATAATTATATTGTTTTGATTTCCCAGAATATTGGAGAATCCGGGCTTGATAATGTTGGAGGATTTATTCATAAACGACAGCAAGATTGGGTTTCTTATGGGAAGCAAATTTCTGATATTGCTGAAATTCCTAAAATAGTTTGGAATGTTGGTCAATGGGTTGTAGCAGATAGCGAGATGAAGGGTTTAAGTTCTAAAGAAAGGAGATTTTTTGAAAAAATGATTGAGGAATTGGTTGAAAAATATGGTGTTGGTGAAAAAGATATAAGAATTCTTGTTGCTCCGGGTCATGATTGGGTAGAGCCGAAGATAATTTTGAAAGAAGATATTAGTGGGAGGACTTTTTTGGAAAAACATGAAGAATTAAAACAAAATTATGACGATGCAATTGTTAATTATAATGATGTTTTGGAATTTTATCCTAATGAGAAAGAATTAAATGTTAAGGAAGATTATGGTGATGTTCTTGGTGCTAAGGCATTGAAAAATTCTGCGGATTTGTCTGGGGGTTTGGGATTGAAAATTGAGCAAAAGGAATTTTTAGAAAAGTTAATTGAGAATTATCCTGATTCTGGGTTGGTTGTTGGAGCAGAAAATCAGTTGAGGATTATAGAAGAGAATTTGTTTTCAAAAGATGCTCAGGCAATTGTTAATATTAATAATGAACAGCATTTGATTTCGTTATTTGATTTGAAAAAACCAAGTTATGAGGATTTTGGTGTTAAGTTGACTTTTATTAACCGGAAGAATAGTGAAGAAGAGGAAGTTAAATTGGAAAAAGATGAGGAATATCTGGTTTCTTCTGAGGTTGCATTTAGTATGGATGTTGAGATTTCGGATATAAGGGAGGACGAGATTACCTTAAAATATGAGGGCGGGACTTTGGCTGAAAATGCCGCGGCCATTGCAAAAGGATTGGTTTCTGATAAAACTTATAAGTCTCAGTCAATGGTTTTGAAATTAAGAGAGTTGACTTCTTTGAATGGTGAGTTGAGTGTTCGGGTTGATGAGATTAATTTCAAAAAACAAGCGACAGTCAGAATTATCCCGAAAGTTTATGGGACAAGAAGTGAGGCGAATTTGAGTTTTGGTGTTGGGATTGAGAAGAGGGCGATTAAGTTGAGTCCTAAGAAAACTCATGAGATGATTGATAATTTAGAGGAACAGTTAGAGAAATGGGGAGAGATTAATGATAAGTTGGGTAAGGTTGTTAAGGGATTGAAGGGTGCTTGTTTTGCGACTTCTGCGATGTTGACTGTTAAGAATTTTTTTGCAGGGACTGGGGGAGAGGCAATGGCAAGGAACGAGGTTATGACTTCTGGTGGGGGATGGAATGAGAAGTGCAGGAAGGCATTTGCCGACGGTGCAGGGATTGGAGGACATAATGCTTATGCAAGTGTTCAGGATTGTTTGATACAGAACAACGACAGGGTTGAGGCAGATGTTCAGAAATATGCTGATGCATTGAAAGAGACAAATAAAGAAATGGAAAAACTTCAGACAGGCGATGTTTGCGAGGAAGGATTTTTAGGAGAGAATTGCAATATTGATGAGATAACTAAGAATTATCGGGAGAATGTTTTTAGGGATTTTTATGAGAGTTCAGGGGATAGGAAATTTAATTTAGGTGATGGGAAAAAAGTTGCGGTTGGTGATATTCCTATTGAGCAATATGGTTTGGATGAGATGAAGAAATTGGTTTCAATGAATAATGCCTTGGAGGGGGCTGGGGAGAATTCTGTTTTGAATAGTTTGAGTGATAAAACTTTCAAGGATATTTTGTATGATGAATCTTTAAGGGCAAAGTTTAATGTAAATAATGATAAATTAAATGAGGCGACTAAGGGGGCTTATGGCGAGAGTTTGGCTGTTTTGTATGCTGTTCCAAAAGGAACTAAAGAAGTTACGACGACTATGACTGATGTTAATAAGGGAGATGATGACCTTAAAAAAGCAGTTGGCGAGGGAGTATCTAAGGTTGTTAGTTATTCTGTTCCTAATTATTTTAGTGGAGAATATCCGTGTATTGGTGGCAAGGAAATAATTTTGGGATTAGAACAAAAAGGAGAGAGTTATCATTTTAAAAAAGGAGATGTTATTGGTGGGAGTAATTGTGTGGGGGTAAATGAGCAGATAGAAAAATATCTTGCAGAAGAGCTTAATATTAATTCGTTTAAAGAGGCTGTTGCAGGGCTTTACAAGAATGAGATTAAGGATTCTGAGGCAAGAGTTAAGTATTATGAAAGTCCGCCGAATAAGGGGTTGCCTGCTTTGGTTCCATTTAATCATAAAGATGGGTGGTATGCTGCAACAGATTATATTGTTTCTGGATTTGGACAGCCATTTGAGGATTCTGGAAAGGCAGTTAATTTTTGGATTTGCAATGTTGGTGAGAATGGATTGATTGAATATAAGCAAGGTGATGAGTGCAGGTATTATAATAAAAATAGTCCTGCGGAGTTGGACTTTCCTGGTTTGTCTAAGGGAGTGTCTGCAAAATTAGTTAGAGATGCAGATACTGCTTTGAGAACTGCTTCTCGGCATTATTCTAAATCAGGAGGGAAAGGAGATGTTCGTATTGGGGACCGGACTTATGAGACAGGTATTGCTGAAAATGGAGAGACAGGAAGATGCTCTGATTTTATGAGTCCGAGTGATTGTAATTTGATGTTTAATGTTTGCGACCCTGTGATTTGCCCTGCTTCAAGATGTGATTATGGTGGTAAGTATAGGGTGGCGAATGTTGTTCAGTCTGGAATAATTGGGAGTTTGCTGTTATGTCTGCCTAATGCTGATGAAGGGATTATTGTTCCGATTTGTTTGACTGGTGTTAATGCAGGTCTTGATGCCTATATGAGTATTTTGAATTCTACTCATGCTTGTTTGAAAGATAGCTTGGAGACAGGAAGAAATATTGGGATTTGCGACGAGGTTAAGAGTGTTTATATGTGTGAGTTTTTCTGGAGACAGGCAGTTCCTTTAATGGATATTGCGATTCCGAGTTTGTTTGAAATGGCTGTGGGGCAGGGGGCGAGGGGTGGTGGAGAGTATTTGACTGTTAAATCTGCATGGGATAATATGAAACAGTCTGCTGATTATTTTAAGAATGAATATGCTGTGAATGCATTTAAGGCATTTAATATGCGGTCAACTGCTGAAGCTGGAACAGATGTTTGCAAGATGTTTGTGTCTGCGTCATATCCTGGTTCTGCTGACTTTTTTGATGAATTGACAGAACCAGAAAGTCCTGCACAATATTACGCGCACTTTAGTGAGAATTCTATGACAACAGCGACGATTCCAGCGATGTCGCATTATAAGGTTTATTATCATATTTATTCTGGAAAAGATATTGGTGCAAATTATGTTGTGTATTTGAGTGAGCCGACTGGTTCTGGATTAATTAGTATTGCGCCGACTTATGTTGTTGACAGGGGGTATATTGGGACTGGAAGTCAGGTTGATGAGGCGCGGGATTTTACTGCTGTTTCAGGTTATCAGAAATTGTGTGTTAATATAAATGGACAGGATGAGTGTGGGTTTGGGCAGGTTACGACTTCGTTTGCCTTGGATTATTTGAGCCAGAGTTATGTTGCAGAGCAGTCTACACAGAAAATAGAGAGTGCAGAAGAATGTATTGCAGGGACTTCGTCGCTGTTGAGTTTTGCTCAGCCGAATTTACAGGCAGGTGCTGAGGATTATTTGAATCCTGAAGTTTATAAAAAAGGAGTAATAAGGGTTTGTGCGACGAGCAATCCTGGGGCTCAGACAGAGGCAGAAATGGAAGCAGGGAAAACATCTAATGACAGATGGAAAGATGTTGGTTATTGTGATGATAAATCAATAAGGTGCTGGATTGATACAGATTCTGTTAAAGATGTTTTGAGCCAGAACAAGGAACTTTTGGAGCAGAGTTTGGAAGATATTGATACAAAGCATTTGAGTGATATTATTGGAGGGGTTGATGTTGTGAATGTTGAAGAAGGAAAGAAGATTATTGAAGATGCTTTGAAAGGTGAAGAAGATGTTGAAACTACTCTTGAAAAATTAAAAGGGTTGTCTAATTTTGGTCAGACTAATTGGCATAAGGCAAAAGCTTTGTTTTTGATAGGAGATATTTACAAAGATAAAGCTGTTGAGCTTTATCGGGGGATTAGGGGGATTCAGGAGGTTGATGGTGAGGTTGATTTGACTGTTGAGAAAGAGGGAGAAGATGAAAATGTTGACGAGGTTGAAGAAACTGCCTCTGAAACAGAAGAAACAGTTTTTGAAACTGAAACTGCTGAAACAGAAACTGCTGAAACAGAAACTGCTGAAACTGAAACAGAAGTTACTGAGGAAAAAACATATTCAATAGGTGATGTTCAGTTTTTGGTTAATGACGAGAAACCAGAATATTTTACAATTCAGGATGATATAATTTTAAGAGTGTATTTTGATGGTTGTGATAAGATTAAAGTTGATGATTATTCGGACATAGGTGATTGCCCATTATTAAGTGAGGCATCAACTTATAAGAATTTTTTAATTGGGAAAAAACTTGAGGCAGGAGATTATAGGGTTAATATTAGTTGTTTTGATGAAGGAGTTCATAAAGAAAGTAAAATGGTTCAAGTTATGGTTCAAGGGTTAGAAGGTTATGAGGTTGACGAAATATCTGCTGAGCCCTATGCATTTATTTGCAATAAGGGTTCTTGGCCATTTAATAGCAGGTTATTTATTTGTTATAATGATGGGTTTGGCGGAGAGTTTGAAACAAAGTTTTATGTTCATAAAAATCCTGATGACATTAAATTTGATTTAGAAGGGTTAGGAAATAATTTTAATGTGGGTGAGTATGGGTTAGATATGAAATTGGTTTTTAAAGATAATTTTGAAACAGAGATTGGAGTTGCTGAAAATAAAGAACAGAAAGATGAATTTATGGAATATGAAAAATTAGATGGGATGGATTTAATTGATTTGGAATTAAGAGCAATAGAATAATTTTAGAAATTATTTAATTTCTAAAACAGAACCTGTGAATTTTTTTTCATCTGCTTTTTTTATAGCCTTTCTTTCTTTTAACATTTCTTTTATTCTTTTTCTTGCTTCTGCTTCTTTTTCTTGCTCAAATTTTATTTTAGCTTCTTCTGCAAGTTTTTGTTCAGTTTCTATTACTGATTTATTTATCCATTCATAAATATTTCTCGGATTAATTAGCTCAATTTTTCCATCAGGATGTATTTTTCTTAAGTGCCCATTTCTTGGAATTGTAAGAAAGTTTAATCTATTTTCTTTTACATTTTCTTGTTTAAGATTAGGAAAATAAAATTCTTCATTATTTACTTTTAGTGTTTTAATATCATAATCTGGAGTTTCTGCAAATCTTGTGTCTAATCCATTTGAATGAGTTATTTCTTCTCTTTCTGCTTTTATTGCTCGAGGTCCTGTCATTGAAAGTGAAATTTTTGTTGCAGGTATTTTTACTTTCTCTCCTGCTTTTTCTTGTTCTACTAAAAATTGTCTTGCGAAATAAACATTTTCAGTGCTAAGTCCTATTGTTTTTCCTTGCTCATTTATTGTTGCAATTAATTCATCATATGGAAGTAAGGAAAATCCTGTTGCACTTTTTGGATTTGATTGAACAGAATAAGTTGAACCATAAAGAGATATTAATTCTAAGTTATAGGGTGCGTCTTTTTGAGAAATTGTATTTTTTTCATGTCCTCGAATATGGTCAGAAACTTGAAAATTAGTTTGGTTGCATCCTGCAGAAAAACTTCCAATCCCTATTGCAATACTTCCTAAAATATTTTGTAGGTTTTGTCTTGCCATTATACTTTTATAATTTTGCCCTTTATAAATCTTTTTGTTTGTTGTAATTGTATAATTAATACAACATTTTGGATGTTTTAGATATTGAATATGCGGGGAAGAAGATTCGAACTCCTGTAGGCACTAAGCCACTAGGACCTAAACCTAGCCCGTTTGACCGCTCCGGCATCCCCGCTTAAATGTGTTAAATTATATGGTTATTTAAGGGTTGTGATTAGAAATATTTATTCTTTCTTTTTCTTTGCTTTTTGTTCTGCTTCTTTTATTCTTAATTTTTCTTCTAACCCTAATTTTTCAAGGAGTTCTTTGTATCTGTTTCTGATTGTAACTTCTGTAATTCCTGCAACATCTGCGACTTCTCTTTGGGTTTTTTTCTCATTATTTAGCAAGGCAGCGACGTAAAGTCCTGCTGCGGCAATTCCTGCCGGGCCTCTTCCAGAAGTTAGTTCGGAATTTTCTGCTTTTTTAAGAATTTTAAGTGCTTCGTTTTGTGTTTTTGGGGATAATTTTAAAACAGATGCAAATCTATTTATGTAATCTTTTGGTGATGAGGGCGTGACTTTAATTCCTAATTTTCTTATTATGAATCTGTATGTTCTTCCGATTTCTTTTCTTTCAACATCTGAGGCCGCTGAGATCTCGTCTAATGTTCTTGGGATGTCATAAGAACGGCAGGCAGCGTAGATACAGGCGGCGATGACTGATTCCATGCTTCTGCCTCGCACTAATCCTCTTTGAAGGACAAAATTGTATATTCTTGATGATTCGTCTTTTACAACTTCAGGTAAATTCAAGAAAGATGCGACTCTTCTTAATTCTGCCATTGCAAGTCTTAGATTTCTTTCAATAGATGTTGAGACCCTCTCCTGCCATTTTTTTAATCTTAGGAATTTTCTTGTTGCACTTGAATCTAATCTGTAGATGTCTGAGATTTCTCCGACATTTGTTGTGAGCCCTTTGTCGAATTTTTGCATTGACATTGGGGCTCCGCCACGCCCTTTTTTCTCTCCAGAATCAAAGCTTCCTTGAAGTTCCTGACCAGTGTCAACTTGCTGTTCTTCAACAACTGTTCCACAATCATTACAGAAAATTTCCCCTCGTTGTTCGTCCCAGTTAAGGTTAATTCCTCCACATTCTGGACATCTTTTAACAGCAACCATTTTAGATAATCTTATAAAGCTTGTGGAAGAAAGTTTAAAAAGGTTTGTGTGAATTTTGATTTTTAGGAATTATTAAAATTATTTTATATCTTTAGTTAAGATGCTTCGCCCAAATTAAAAGTTTTATTTTTCTTTTCATCTAATAGAGATTTTTAAATGACTTTTGCTTCAAGCTTTTTTTTAGAATATTTTGTTGAATCTACCAAAGTTCTTCCATTTTTTTCTACGTAAAAATCCGCTCTTTCTTTTACTAAATCATAGGCTCTTTTTTCTGCAGTTTCTTTATCATGTTCTATTCCAACAATACCTGAAATCCTTTCTCTAAGAAGAAAATGACTTTCAATTTCTTTTATAGTTACGGATATTTCAACATATTTAGGGTTTTCACCACGTCCTTCAACAGGATATAAATTTAGCTTATAACGAGTAATTCCCTGAGGTTTATCACATTCTATTTCTACAAAATACTTTTCTTGCTCCTTTACCATATATAACCCACAAAAAATGGCTTTAAATTAATTATTATACTATAATATATAAAAATCTCCTGATTTGATTAGCGTTTGGCTTTTATTCCGTCCCACCCTAAATAAAATTTTTAACTTCTCTTAATAGCGATGTTACAGTTCATAAATATTCTTTTATTCTCTCAAATTGTATTTAATTTGTTTTTGAGATTATTTCATTGCAACCTTGTAAACTCGCAAATCTTTAATTAACAACCCTTCAGATATTGTTATTTTTTATTTGTTTTATCTTCAATATTTAAAAGCTCGGCCTGAACCATTCCTTCTTGAGATGGTCTGTTGGTTATTCTGGCTTTTCCAAGCTCTGTTTCAATAACAGCTGATTTAACCAGGATATTTTGCCTTGCTAAGAAACGATTCGAAGGTGTTTCTAAAACATTTTTGATTTCGACTTTTTTTGTTTTTTTAGTTAAAGGGTCTGTTACATTTGCCTTGTTTGCAGAAAGCAAGACTGTTTTTATATTCCCGCCCAAGCCCCTTTTTGTTTTTTGTTTTGTTTCACTAAGCTTGACTTTTCGGGCGATTCCTGGTCTTTCGTATTTCTTTTTCTTTCTTAATTCTTTATATCTTCCGCCAGTAATTTTTCTTCCTTTCATAAAAAAATATTGAGAAATTGGTTTATAAAACTTCCTGATTTCTCGCATGACATTTTAGTTTGAATTTGATAAAATTTATATACTTATGATTAGTAAAAATATTGAAGATGGATGAAGGACAAGAAATTGCAAAGTTGAAAAAGAAATTGAAAAAATATGCAGATGAAAATGGGTTTAGATTAAATCAGGATGAAGAAATGTTGAATTTGGTTTTAAGGGGGTTGTTGAAGAATAAAAAGAGTAAGGGGGAAATTTATTGTCCGTGCAGGATTGTTAGTGGTGATAAAGAAAAAGATAAGGACATTATTTGTCCGTGTGTGTTTCATAGAGGAGAAATCGAGTTAGAAGGGCATTGCAAGTGCAATTTATTTTTTGCTGATTAATTTGTGGGCATTAAATAATTATAAGGATTCCAACATTCCTTACTATAAGGAATAATTCCAAAATCAGCTAAATATATTTTTCGAGATTTTTGGAATTTTGAAGAGTTTATGGTTATCTTTTCATCTCCAATAGATACTATTTCTACTAAGTCCACGCGGTGATTTGGTTCCCCGTGTATTTCTTGATATGTTTTTCCAACTTCTAATTCCTCTGGGCATTTTACTTGTCGTGGGTCGTGGATTACTTGTTTTGTTGGATATACTTCTGTTGGAATTCCAATTCCTCCATACTTTTCATTTATTATTCCCATAAGAGGTTTTTATTTTGGGCATTTAAAAACCTTTCTATTCTTTTTTGATTTTGTTTTATCTTAAAATAATGTTGCCTCGCATAAGATTTGAATTAATTAATTTTTTCTATCGAAATGTTTATAAATATGATTTTCAAAAACAATTTATGGTTAATGGAGTTGAAAGACCGCTAGATGTGTTGAACAGTGCAAAGGGCAAAGAAGTGCTGGTTCAGCTGAAGAACAATCGACAGATGGTTGGAACTCTTTTGGCATTTGACATACACATCAATGTTGTGTTGGATAATGCGAGAGAGATTGTCGACGGAGAAAGTAAAAGAAGCATGGGGTTGACTTTTTTAAGAGGCGACACTATAATTTTTATTTCTCCAGCTAGTATGGTTGCATAAAAAGTAATGAGCGTTTACCTGTTTAGATTCGCACGGTTAATGGTTCTATGAATTTTAACTAGTGAGAACTGAACATAAATTATTTAATAGCTTTTTTCCTGTTATTAAAATGGGAATCAGTTTATCAATAAGAACTTTAGTTGTAATTTTTATTTCTATAACGTTGTTGATATTGGGGGTTGGTTTGCTTGTGAAAATAAGTATGATGAAAGATGTTTTGCCTCCCCTGCCTGTTCCTGAGAAAAATATTGTTGTTAAAGTTTATCCTGAAAGTTCGCAGGAGGGGACTCAGTTTTTAATAAAGGCGCAGAGTTATGAAAAAAAAGAACAGCAAGATTTGGTTTTGAAAATAAATGGTGAGGGCTATTCTGATTTTGTTAATCTTTATGACGACGGGCAGCATTTTGATGATGGAATTAATGACGGGATTTATGGGGGATTTTTTGATTCTGATAAAAAACCTTTAGGTAGATATGAAATTATTGATGCAGAAAAAGAGAATGTTTTATCTTTTTTTGAGGTTTACAAACCTAATTGTGAACTTGTGCAGGGAAGTTATAACGACGATAAAATAAATTTTGTTATTTTGCCATCTGGTTATGAAAGTTATGATGATTTTAAAAAAGATGCACGGGAGATTATTAATGGGAGGAATAGTTTGCTGGATATAGAACCATTTAAGTCAAATAAAGATGAATTTACTTTTTCGATTATTAACACGACTCGTGATTTAGAATGTGAGATTGGGTGTAATGGTGTCTCGACGATTGTTTGCTGTAATTCTGTGAAAGTTTTAGAAGAGGCGTCTCAGTGTCATCATGATAGTATTTTTATTTTAGTTAATGACGATGATTATTGCGGTTCTGCATCTTCTTATGCAAAAGTTTGCAGTAAAAATGATGATGCGAAAATTATACTTGTTCATGAGTTAGGGCATAGTTTTGGAAATTTGGCAGATGAGTATGTTTATTCAGATGATTATGATATTGGTGAAATAGATTTAGCAAATTGTGCTGAAGAAGGATGCGAGAAATGGAAAGATGTTAGTGAGGGATGTTATCAGGGCTGCACATATTCTAATTTATATCGGTCTGTTAAAAAAGATTCTATGATGCTTGATTTATTTCCTGAATTTAATTTAGTTTGCAAGAATCAGATTGAAAATTTGATTGATGATTATATTGTCAGCGAAGAGGAAATGGAAAGAGCTTTGCCGAGTAAAAAAAGTTATTTTGTGAATTTAAAATATTCTGAAGGAGATATTGAAATAGAAAATATAATTTTAAAGCCAATTAAATCAAATGTTGATGTTAGAAAATCTGATTATAGTATTAAGATAAATGGGGCGGGTGGGAAAAATATTTTTGAGAGTAATTTTTATGTTCCGAATAAAATTTTTCCTTTGCCGAATTCTTCTGCGAGAGTGATAGAATTGGATGAAATCAGATTTTCAGTTATTTT
The DNA here is from genome assembly GCA_030636025.1 of archaeon. GTDB lineage: Archaea > Nanobdellota > Nanobdellia > Pacearchaeales > GW2011-AR1 > ARS1285. The sequence goes on along the minus strand of DAOVXQ010000008.1, from coordinate 6,002 downwards.
GCCTTATTCTTTGAAGTCAGATGAATTGATTATTTATGAAAATGAAAAACCAATTGCTTCTGCAGATTTGAGTATTTTTTCTGAGGATTGCGGGAATTATGTCTGTGATGATTGGGAAAATCATGTGAGTTGTCCTCGGGATTGCGAAATTAACAAAGATGATTTTTGCGAGACAAGTGAATGCGACCCTGATTGTGAATCCCAGAAAAATTGCAAGGGTATTAAAATAATTAAAAAAGTTTTAATTTGGTTGCTTATTGTTGGCGGGCTGTTATTAATTATTTGGGTAGTTAGAAAAAGAATTAAACTTCAACAACCATTTTGTCTTTGGCTACAATTGTATTTTTGAAAATCTTTTTTGCTTCTTTTAATAAAATTTTGTCCTTGAATTCATATCTTTGGGAAATGTGGGTCAGGATTAATTTTTTTGCCTTGCTTTTTTTGGCAATTTGAGCGGTTTGTTCTGCAGTTAGGTGTTTGTATTTTGAGGCCAATGGGTTTTCTTTAGATGTGTAAGTAGATTCCATTATTATCAAATCTGAATCTTTGGTGAGTTTGTTGATATTTGGACAAATTTTTGTGTCGAGGATAAAACTTATTTTTCTTCCTTTTTGTCCGTAAGTTAAATCTTTGGATTTTATTATTTTATTATTTATTTTTATGTCTTTCCCCTGAGTTAAATCTTTTAGTTTTGGTCTGTCTTTTGAACTTATTTTTAATTTTTTTAATTTAATTTTATGAATTCTTAGTTTATCTTTTTCCTGAAATAAATATCCGTTGCAGGGGGGGCCGTGTTGCAATGCCAGTGCAGTTAATGTAAAATCTGGTGTTTCTAAAAATTTTCCATTAACTTCTTGGATTTTTATTTTTAATTTCCCTCTATGAATGAAAAGATTATTTATTTCTTTGATGTATTTTTTTGTTCCTTTTGGGCCGTAAATGTAAAGGGTTTTGTTATAATCATTTAATGCGAGTGTTTGAAATAAACCTGGAAGCCCGAGGACATGGTCTCCGTGCCAGTGACTTATAAGGATTCTTGTTATTTTGCAGGGGTTTATATTTAATTTTCTAAATTGTCTTTGAGTTCCTTCTCCGCAGTCTATTAAAATATTTTCTTCTTTATAATGCATTAAAATTGAAGTGTGGTTTCTTGTTGCTGTTGGAATTGAGTTGCTGGTTCCTAAAAAAGTTATTGGGATTTTCATATTAGTGTTAAGTTATAGGGGTTTAAATATATTTTTGCGAGTAAAAAAGTTTAAAAATAGGAAAGAGTTAGTATAAAAATGGTAAAAATAAGGTGTTTTTTGGGTTTGGTTGTAATTTTATTAAGTTTGGGTTTTGTTTGTGCTCAGAATATTGGAATTGAGGTGGGAGATAATTATGTCCCTGGAGAAAATGTTGAATTTAAAATAACTCTTTATGACGATAATCATAATAAAATTGATGGAGAGGTGTTGTTTATTATTCAAAATTTTTATGCAGAGGTGATAGATAAAGGGGCAGTTAATTCAGGGGAGGAATTTGTTTTTAAATTACCAGAAGATGCTATTCGAGGGCATTGGGCTATTGTAGCTAAATATCATGGTAAAGAACAAAAACAATTATTTAATGTTTTAGAATTAGGAAAGATTGAGGTTAGTTTGGAAGGAGATAATTTGGTTGTCACTAATGTTGGGAATATTCCTCACAGGGAGGAGATTTCTATTAAAATTGGACAAAATTATGAAACTGCCTTGGTTAGTTTGGAGGTTGGTCAGGTTAAAAAAATAAGGTTAACTGCACCTTCTGGAGAATATGATATTAAAATTAGTTACTCAGATAAGGTTTTAGAAAAAAATAAAGTTTCTTTGACCGGGAATGTTGTTGGTTTGGAGAGTGTTTTGGGAGATAGTTTTTTGAAAAAATATCCCATGGTTTTCATATTTTTAATTGTGGTTGGTTTGGTTGTGGTGGTTGTTTTAGGATTGAAATTTATGAATAAAAGAAAATAATGGAAAAAAGAGATGCTGTGAGATATGTATTAGTCGTCGGAATTTGCGTAGTTTTAATAGGAATTTTGTTTGTTCTTCAAGGGGGGATGACTGGTTATTCTGTTTTTGAAGGTCCTGGAGAAGGGCAATGGACATTAATGTTACAAATAGCTGATTCTGAAAATTTGGGAGATGCTTATGTTGATACTGCTACAAATCGCGGGGATTTAAATCTTTTAAAAACAGGAAATATTTATAGAAGTTATTTAAAATTTAATATTTCTGAAATTCCTGAAAATCAAAATATAGATGATGCGAAATTATGTTTGTATGTTATTACAAAAAAAGTTCAGTCAATAAATGTAAGTCATGTTTATTCTAATATTGATGAATCCTCTATAATTTGGAATAATCAGCCGTGCGGTGCTGGTTTTGATAATTCTTCTGCCTGTAATTTGACAGCAGAATCTTCTGTGCAGGTAGATGGAGACTCGCAAAATACATGGAAATGCTGGAATATCACGAATCTGGTTGGTAAGGATTATAATTTAGGAAAGGAAAATGTTTCAATTGTGTTACAAACTGCTGATTCTGATGCAAATTCTTTTAATTCAAAAGAAGCAGATAATTCTGGTTTAAGACCTTATTTGAATATTACATATTCTACTGCTAATGTTGCACCTTCTATTACTATTGTTTCTCCTCAAAATGGCGCAAGTTATGGTTATAATGAGGGTTTGGATTTGGATTTTATAGCTTCTGACAGCGACGGTAATTTAGATTCGTGTTGGTATAATGTTGATAATGGGGGGAATGTTAGTTTGGCGAATTGTGCAAATACTACTTTTGATGTTTCTGGTGATGGAAGTTATGATTTGAATATTTATGCAAATGACAGCGAGGGAGAAGAAGTTTCAGATTCTACTAATTTTAATGTCGAGGTTGGGGCACCGACAATTGTTTTGCATTTTCCTATTGATGAATATTTAAATTATCAGGAAAATGTTTATTTTAATTATACTCCAACAGATATGGATTTGGATAGTTGTGAGTTGTGGGGGAATTTTACAGGCAATTTTGAATTAAATCAGACAGATACAAACTCGGTTAGTGGTTCTGCGAATAGTTTTATTTTGAATTTAAGTGATGGAGCATATTTATGGAACATTAGATGTAATGATTCTCAGGGGAATTCTGCTTTTAATGGAAATAAGAGTTTTTATGTTGATAGTGTTAATCCTGATTTGAGTGTTAGTGAACCTTCTGGGGCTAAGGTAAGCAGAACAATAACTGCAAGTTGGAGTGTTAGTGATGCGAGCCCTGTTAGTTGTATTTATAATGTTTATCAGGGCGCAAGTGCAGAAATAACAAATACTTCTGTGAATTGTTCGGATAATTCTGTGACTTTTGAGGTTAGTGCTGATGCTGATTTTGTTTTTAATTTTTATGTAAATGATTCTGCTGGGAATTCTGCATCTGTAAATTCAGGTTTTAGTGTTGATACTTCAACTGTTGTAAGCCCTCCTGCAGATACAGGGGGTTCTTCTGGGGGCGGTTCGTCTGGGGGCAGTTCTTCATTTGTTAATATTACTCAATTAGGAAAAATAAGTGTTTCAGAAATTGGGGGTATTATTGCTAATGTCGGGGAAAATAAAACCTTGTCTTTGAATGTTAAAAATTCTGGGAGAATTTTTTTGAATAATTGCAGGTTGTTAATTAAAGGGGATATTAGTTCCTGGATTTATTCAACTCAGATTGAGGGAATTGCCCCTGGGGAGAATATTGATTATATTTTTTATTTAAATGTTCCTGAGGAAATTAATTCTGGTTATCATAATGGGGAATTAGAAATTAGTTGTGATGAAGGAAATAGTTTACAGAAAATTGGAGTTAGTGTTCCTGGTCTAGATTTGATTAAAATTTTAGATATTAAATATGAAGATTCTGTTTTGAATATTAGTTATGATTTTGATAATTCAAATGTTATTGGCGAAGATGTTTCTGTTGAAATTTGGGTTGTTGATGATAATGGTGATGAGATTAAAAGAATTCAAGATGTTTTTTCAATAAATAAAGATGGAATGATTAAGAGAAATGTTGTGATGGAGTTAGATAAGAAGATGGTTGGGATTTATTATGTTTATTTTGCACTTTCCTCTGATTTGGAGAATGTCGCAAAACAGTCTATTGTTCTTGGAAAATCCGGGACTACTGGGTTTGCTATTCTTGATACTTTTAGGGGGAAGGTGATTGGTTATATTGCTTTTTTAGTGATTATTGGTGTTGCACTTTTTTTTATAATAAGAAGGCATAGAAAGCCTGTTGCAAGTATCCATAAAAAAGAGAAACATAAAAATAAATGGTTGCTGAGGAAGAAAGCGAGATTTGGTTTTTTGAGAAAGAAGTAGATAGAAACTCTTATATATGATATTTTTTTAGTGTGATTAAGCTCCTGTAGCTCAGTTGGATAGAGCGACTGCCTTCTAAGCAGTAGGTCGCAGGTTCGAGTCCTGTCAGGAGCATTTTTGATGTATTAATTAATATTATAAAATTTTTTAGAATTAAGTGATTAGTTTTATAAATACTAAATTCTTCTTAAAAAGATTAGGGGTTAATATATTAAAGATGAAAAATAAAAGATGTGATGGTTTTTCCTCGGCGAGTAATTGGGAAAAGAAGAATTTATAAACATTCATTATTATTGAATAATTATTCACCTTAAATGAAAATGGTAATAAAAAATAAAACAAAAATTCTAGGTTATTTGATGAAGAATTTTGAATTGAAAAATATAAATCAAATTGCTAAAAAGTTGGATATAAGTGTCGGGAGTGTGTTTAAGATTTTTAAAGAATTAGAGTTAAACAAAATAGTTTTATTAAGAAAATTGGGAAATGCTAAATATTATAATCTTAATTTGAAAAATGAGGAAACAATTAAATTGTGTGAATTAATTCTTTTAGAAGAAAAACGAAATTTGAAAGGATATGCTAAAATTTATGCTGACGAAATTCAAAATTTCAAAAATGCAAACCTGATTATTTTATTTGGTTCTGTCTTGAAAAATAAACAATTTAATGATGTGGATGTTTTGTTTGTTACAAATAAGGTTAAAGAAGTAAGCAAGTTTTGTTTAGAGATGTCAAAAACAAAAACAAAACCTTTGGTTCCATTAATTCTTAAAAAATCGGATTTAGTTAAAGAAATTAATAATAAAAGAGATTCTATTTTAGAGATAATTAAAACAGGGATTGTTTTGAAGGGGGAGTCTGTATTTTTGGAGGTGGTAAAAAATGTCAATTCATGAAGATAAATTAAACTGGTGTCTTGGAAGTGAAAAGAGGATGAGGAGGATTACTCCAAATAGTGAGCTTTCTAAGGAACATATAAAAAAGGCAAAACATAATTTAAAGGCGGCTGATTTTAATATTCGAGGTGGATTTAGCGACTGGGCGGTTTCACAGTTGTATTATGCAATGTATCATTCTCTATTGGCTGTTTTATTCAAAAAAGGATTTGAGTCAAAAAATCATGAGTGTACAATTAATGCAATTGAATATTTGATTGAAAAGAAAGAGATTGATTTAGATAAAGAAGATACTGCCTTTATTAGAACAACAGAGCAGATGACGCAAAAAGATGCAAAGTCCTTAAGAGAAGAATTTCAATATGGGACAAAGACTGAAGTGAATAAAATCTTGCTTGATGAACTAATTAAAAAATCAAAAGAAATTGTAGAAAAAATAGAGGTAGTTTTAAATGATTAAGATTCTAAGTATATTAAAGATGAAAAATAAAAGATGTGATGGTTTTTCCTCGGCGAGTAATTGGGGGGGGGCGAAGAGCCTCGAAGGATAATGGGGAAGGTTTGAGTTTTTTTAAGAAGAGTTTTTTGTTGGTGTTTGTTTTGATTTTGATTGGGATGGTTGGGGTTGTTAGTGGGGAGACAAATATTAATTCTTGCCAGTCTCTTTCTGCTAATACTGTTTATAATTTAACGGATAATGTTACTGCGGCTGGAGATTCTAATTG
>DAOVXQ010000013.1 GCA_030636025.1 archaeon | reverse complement strand
CAGCAACAGCAAGATTCATCAGAGGCCAAACTCGATACTTACTTTTCTGCAAAGGGTGACTAGTTGTATTAATTCTTGCCAGCGGAAAATCCCTCATAGCAGGATTTTTATGATTTATATCCGACTTAAACCTTAAAACAGCTTCGCCTTGTTTGTAACCTTTCTTATCTAACATCCTCTTCCACCTCTCTAATTGTTCTTTACTACTCAAATTTCTACAAGAACATTTCTTATTTTCCAATAACAATTCTCTAAAGTCTTCAGAATCACACTCACAAACATAAGCATTGCCCCCCTTAATCAACTTTTCAGCATACTTATAATAAATTTTATTTCTTTCAGACTGAATAACAAACTTAACATTATTTCCACACAACCATTTGGCCTCTTTCTCAATCATCTTATAAGCAGGTTTGTAAATCTTTTCAGGGTTAGTATCCTCAATTCTAACATAAAATTTTCCACCATATTTTTTAACATAAAGAAAATTCAAACCAATAGTCAAAATATGCCCCAAGGTCAAGGCCCCAGAAGGCGAAGGACTAAATCTTGTCACAACCCCTTTCTTCCCAACATTAGGCAACTCAGGCAAACCCTCTCTTTCAAATCTATGTCCAATTAACTTTTCATAATCCTTAAACTTATTTTTCTGTTCATCAACCTCAAAAGAATTAATCTCATCTAATATTTTCTGAATTCCAGACATCTCTCCCTTAATCTTATCCTTTTCCAAACCACAATTAAACAAACCCGCAATAACACTTCCTACAACTGCTTTTCCAGAATGCTCAACAGCATTCTTTAAAGCATAAGCATAAATATATTTTTTATTTATCATAAATCTCAAAAAGAAACTGATTATTTAAATATTTAGAATACCATATAATCGAAATTTAACGAAGTCGTGAGCATAACGAACGATTTAGAAAAAATGTGAGCCAATCATTTTTTCATTAAATTCCTGTTATGTCTCCCGAGCGTTAGCGAGAGCACAGCGAGGCAAAATCCAAAGGATTTTGAGTTCAGAAATTCGGGCGTTATTAATTTTAAAGTGGTAAAAAGAACGAAAGATTTATAAATATTAGTTTATTCTTTTTTCCATGGTAAAAGAATTTAAACCAAAATACACAAACTCAATGAGTTCAGCAAATTATTTAGGAAGGGTAGGAACAACTGCTGCAAAATATGCAACTCTGTTGGGAGGCATTTATTCAGTATGCAAAGATGAAAGAGATTTTGTTGTAGCAGCATTATTTGGCGCAGGATATGTGATTTCAGATACTCTAAATGATTTGCTTAGAGAAGAAACTAGTTTTTCAAGAGCATCATTTCTGGAAAAAAGAATTAAAGAAAAATAAATCTTTTAGTTTCTATCCTTTAGCCATTCTAAATTAGACCTAACAAAAAAACTCATCTCCAAAACTCCTTAAAATTTACAAATATAAATATTCTCTAGAATTCAATCATTCATCACCAAACCCACTAACTTTCTCAATCTCCACTTCTTTCTCCACACTCGCAAACAACAAAGCAATTTCTTCTGCAATTTTTTCAGAGCCATAACCTTCCACCTCAATTTCCTCAACAAACTTGTCTTTATTTTTTTCAAAATAACCATATAAAAAAACCCAAATATCATCCAAATGCTCCTCTTGCTCTAACCACAATTTTCGGCTATTACTCAAATGCAACAAGGGAAGAAAACAAGCCAACTTCTCCTCTCTTTCTTCGCCAATTAAATCCGCATACTTAACTTTATTTGAATGCTTTTCAAGCCCTTGCTTTTTCTTAACCGCAGTCAAAATCCTTGCATAAAATTGTTTTATCCTGTCTTTCAAATCAATCTTTTTAAATTTCGGAATATCAACATGAGACAATTTATGCGCCCGTTTAATCGCAACCTCTTTTTTAATCCTCCGATTCTCTGTATCCATCGCCTGATTCAAAGCAGTCATCAACTCATCCAAACTAACTTTTTTGTGCCTCGGCAAAGGCGTTTTAGGAATCAAAATCGGCAATTCCCCCTCGTCAATTTCAATTCTTTCGATAATCTGTTTTGTATCATCTTTTTTCCCAAACAAAATTTCATCAATACTTTTAATATGAAAATTAAGCAATAAATCAGACTTAATTCTCAAAAGCAAAGCCGCCGCAAGCAAAACCTTGCTCGAAACATAAAAATCCGCTTCATCCATCTCAGCGATTTTTTCAAAATATTTATTCGTAAGTAAAACAATATCAATATTCCACGGGTCCAACTGCTCAGTATGAATCAAATCATAAATTATCGTCTGCCAATCTGCCTGTTTCCCTGTAACCAAATCATAAACCTGACTCTGCCCGATTCCATCATCTCTTTCCATATACTTCCCAGAACAACTAAATTTATAAATGCTTTTCCTATTTATTTTATACACGAAAGAGCAAAAGTATCCCTGTCATTGCAAAGTTACAACAACCGAAACATTTAAATACTTTGCATAGTTATATTTATTATCACCTCTTTTTCCCTAGAAGAGCAAAGACATGCCTTTTTGGCTTGAAACTGGCTCCTTTAGGGTTTATATTTTTTAATTAATTCTTGGAATTATAAAATCCTATCTAAAACTAGGCACGATTATAAAAACAAGAATTATTTATATTTAAAACTATTCGACCTTCTCTTCTTTCTTACTAATAAACTCAGTATAATGACACCGACCACAATACAATCTATCCTTAGCATTCATCAAAAAAACTCCAGGCCCGCATCTGGGGCAAGTTTTTTCACGAATAATTTTATCTCCTTCAATCTTATACTTAGTGTATTTCTTTGATGTCGGCTTGTTCTTTTTATTTCTCTTAGTCCCGCCAGCACCATTTTTCTTTTTCTCTTCTGCCATATATAGAACTAAAATTAAAGGTTTTTAAAACTTACTGAAATTTCATTTTAAGGCAATCATGTAATTTCAAATCAAAAAAAAATTCACCCAAACCCTTTAACCCTCAAAAATAAATTAGACAAAATAAGAAGAAGAGCAATCAGCCCTGCAACAATTCCCAATTTTATAAAGAATTTTCTTCTCTCAACCATCCACTTTTCTGCCTGTTTAATTTCTTTCTTAACTTCCTTGATATCCTCGTTAATATCACTAGTTATCAGCTTCGCTGGTTTAGACTTGCTAACAATTTTTTTAATGCTCTTTTTTTTAACCATAAATAATAGATGAATTAATAATATATAAAGATTTACTATTAAGATTAAATAGGGAACAAACATCTCAAACCAATGATTTGGTCAGACATTGTATTAACCTTGGCAAATTTAACATTCACCTATGCTTTGATTCCCCAAGTTCGCCAAGGATTTAAAACAAAAAAAGGAGCAATAGTATTGCAAACAGACATTTTAACCTCATTAGGATTATTTGCATCTGCCCTTGCATTCTTATCCTTAAACTTAATTTTCTCAGCAACAATATGCAACATAAACGCAATCCTCTGGACAACACTAACATTTCAAAAAATAATTTTCAAAGAATAACTATTCCTTCGCCTCTTCCTTAGCTTGCTTTTCTTCTTTAACCGCCTTGGCTTCTTCTTCAGGTTTATCTTCAGCAGGGGCTTCACTAGGTTTCACCTCAGGTTTCTTTTCCTCAACCCTCTCCCCAGCAGGAACTTCCGCAGGTTTTTCTTCAACTTTATCTTCAACAGGTTTTTCTTCAGCAGGTTTCTCCTCGACAACTTCCTCAACTTTTTTCTTAGCTTCTTCTTTAGCAGTTTTCTCTGCTTCCTTTTCTTGCTTTCTTTGCTTTTGAGTTTTCTGAACAGCTTTCTCAAAATCATCCTTAGAATCATAAACATAAGCCCCAATTTTAAACTTATTACTTCCAAAACTGCTCTTAACATTATAAACCTCAATATTTTCTTCTGGCTTTCCAGTTTTTTCAGAAATCATTTTTTTAACTTCATCAAAACCCGGATTCTTTTCACCCTCAACTATTGCAGAAATCTCACTTCTTTTAAATAATTCATTTTTTATATCTTTTAAAATTTCCATTTTTGTTTCAATTTTTCTATCTTAGTTTTTTTTACTTATAAATTCTCTTTTTTCTAAAAAGAAAATTTATAATTTAATCGCATAAATTCCTTTCTTATTTATTTTCAAATGTTTTGCCAACTCAGAAATTTCAGGACTAACAATTTCAACTTTTCCCTTAAATGTATCAGATGTATTTTTCCCTTCACAAACAGGGCAAATATCTCCCTCATAAATTCTCTTGCAATTTTTACATGCTTTTTCTTTTGCCATTATTTCTCCCTCTTAGCAACCATTTTCATTGCTTTTTTTGCTTTTTTCTTTTCTTCTTCAATCCATTCAATCTTCCCCAAACCCGGCTGTCTCATTGTCAGCCCAATTTTAGGCATATCTCCTTTATATGAAACTGCAACAATTCTCGCAATACAAGGGTCTCCTTTTTTCAAAACTTTCTTTGAATCCTTACCTAAAAGAGTTCCAGTAGTTGAAAAAGAAACATAATCATCCATTGTCTGGCTAATATGAATCATTCCTTTTATGACTCCCAAATTAATAAACGCACCGAAATTAGTTATCTCGTCCACAATGCAAAAAACAAGTTCTTGTAACTCTGGCTTCCAGACAACTAATTTAAATTTAGAATTATAATACGCCGCCCCATCCCCAGGGATAATAATTCCCTCTCCAACTTCTGAAACAGAAATCACCCCAATAACCTCGCCAATTTCCTTGTCATGATAATTCGAATACGTCTCCTGAAGCTGTTTCGCAACAGCATCGCTAGTTTTAAACCCAAACAACTTCGGTTCAACCCTTACATAATCTTCGACATCAATTGTATAGAACATGTTAATTATATAGGAAAAAATGTGTTTATAAAGGTTTTCACTTCGTCAAAATCAACTTCTTCCCACGACTAATCAAAATAACCCTCCCCAAAATCCCCCTCATTTCTCTGTCTAATGTAGCAACAATATTTTTTTTATTTTGTTTGGCTAAATTAATTATCCCCTCATCAACTGTCTCCCCTTTTACATCAACAACTCCAACCTTATTCACATCAATCAACTGCAAAGCCAAATCACAAGCCGCCTTGTCCTTTCCAGAAACTTTCTTAAATCTATCTCCCTTCAAACTTTTCAACTCCGACACAACCTGTTCAGGCACAACCAGTTCATAATCCTCATTAACTAAATCTCTAATTGCTTCAACATAATCTAACTTCTCTTTTGCACAATAAATCAAAAAATTCGTATCCAATATTACTTTCATAAAAAAACAAACAACCTAAGATTTAAATAACTATCTTTCTTTTTTCTTTTATGGAAGAAAGAGGTCATGTTTTAAAAGTTCTCAAGAATGTTAAACTCGCACTTAGAGAACAAAAATATATTGAAATTAAAAATCTCAGTAATGAAATCACACATCAGGCATCAATTCATCAGGACCCAGACCTTATTTCTGTCGCAGTAATAATTTACAGTTTGAGCAAATTACTTGAAAGAAAAAATTATAAAGAACAAAAAAACTGGGAGAGATTTTATAGAGAATACATTCAAGGAATAGAAAATCTAATAAAAAATTTAGAAAAAGATGACATAAATGGATTCAGAAACCAAGTAAACTTAATAAGAAAATTAATCCAGGGACTTTCAGGAAAATTAAAAATTTACATTCAGGATATTTTTAGAAATGCCAAAATCAACAAAGCTTCAAGAATTTACGAGCACGGAATTTCCATGCAAAAAACCGCAAAAATCCTCGGAGTTTCTGTTTGGGAACTTTCCGAATATACTGGAAAAACCGGAATTGGAAATGTCAATTTAGGAATAACAATGCCAATCAGACAAAGAGTTAAATTAGCAGAGGAGATTTTTAGATGAAATCCTTAATCTTTGACTCAGGTCCATTAATCAATTTTTCAATGAATGGAATTCTTCATATATTAAAAAAATTAAAAAAAGAATTTAAAGGAGATTTTTTAATAACTAAAGAAGTTTACAAAGAAATAATTGACCGCCCAATAAAAATCAAAAGATTCCAATTAGGTGCACTCCAATTAAAGGCCTTATTCGACGAGAAAATAATAAAATATGCAGACATAACCTCTCAACAAGTAAATGAATTAAGAAAAGAAAGAGAAAGAATAATGAATACTGCAAACAGCACCTTCAGAGGGAAAAACAATAATATTCACCTCATAGATAAAGGAGAATCTGCTGTTCTTGCTCTTTCTGAAATTTTGGAAAAACCTAATGCGATTGTAATCGACGAACGAACAACAAGAATGCTGTGTGAAAATCCTGAAAACCTCAAAAAACTTCTTCAGAAAAAATTAAGAACTAAAATCACTGCTAAAAAAGAAAACTACAAACAATTTACAGGATTTAAAATAATTCGTTCAACAGAATTAGCTTATATTGCCCACAAAAGAAAACTCATTGAATTAAAAGATTCACAGGTATACGAAGCAATGCTTTACGGACTAAAATACAGGGGCTGTTCAATCTCAGAACAAGAAGTCAAAACCCTGAAAAATTTTTAAAAACATATCTTTTTAAAATCAATTATTTTAATAATTTCAAGGGAATATCATATAATGTTAGTATGCGAGCCTCCAGAGCTCGTCGTGGGGGTTAAATTCCCCCTATTCCCATTTCATAAATCTTTTTAAACAATCTTCACAAAAATTAATATGGTAAAAATAATTTATGCTGCCACTCCTTTTCGCTTAGAACACTTAAAAAATAAAATATGCGATTTTATTCAGAATAAAGGGCATTTCCCATTACACCCATTTAATACCCCTACCAATGTCAAGACATAATTATGATAACTTTGAAAGAAAAGATATAATGAACGTTTGTTATGGGATGATAAAAATAAGTGATGAATTATGGATTTTTGGATTAGGTAGTGGCTCTTTGGATGAATTTGAATACGCAAGAAAAATAATAAAACCGACAGAATCTTTTATTAAACAATTTGACCCAGAATGGGAAGAATATTCTAAGAAAGAAAAATATCATAAAAAATATCCAAACACATTAAAAGAAGTTTTATCCCCATAACAATATTTATAAATTATGTTTTCCTAAATCAAACATGATAAAAAAAGAAGGTATATCAAAAAAATCATTAACAAAAGCAGAACTTGAAAAAGCCCTAATTGATAATTTTATTAACCTGCAAAAAGTCCTGACAAATCTTTCTGTCAAATTCGAAGACCTCTCTACAAATATGTCAAAATTACTGCAACTATTTGAAATCTCTGCAAAAAGTTTCACTGAAAAATATTCAGAACAAGAAGAAAAACCAGAAATCAATAAAAACGATAAACAATTATTAACTAAATTAGATTCTCTTCTCAATCAAAATAAAACAATCGCAAGAGGAATTCTTTTAATGGAAAACAGAATAAAACAAAGAGCAAACCCTCGACAAAAAGAACCTGACAGATTTGGATTTTCAAAATCACGCCCCCTTCCAAGAATCTGAGATAATGCAATTAAAACAAATAAATTCGCAATATAGAATTATTTTTCTTAAAAAATTTACAAAAGAATTAATTATTAATTCCGTAATCGAAGAAGAAAGAAAAAAAAGAATTGAATTTGAAAAATTAAAACAAAAATTTGAAGACCCATTAAATTTTGAAGGAAGTTTTGAAAAAATTGGAGCCAATTTTTTCCAGCCATCAATTACAAAGGTTAAACCATTAATTACTAAAATCAAAAATAAAAAAATCAAACCAAGAAAAAAATTTTCTTTAGATTTAGAACAGATTAGGAAACCTATTCTTCATAGGATGAGAATAGTAAGAAAACGCAAAATTAGAAAATTAAAACCTACTACTAAAAAGCCAATTATCCAACAACCACCAATTAAAAAACCACAAATCAAAGTGCTGCAAACAATCAAACCAGAACCCCATACAAGACCTGAAGGATTTAATTTAGGCAAAATTGAACAGCTTTTAAAAGATAAAAGAATACAATCAATTGAATGCTCTGGCCCTGAAAAAAATATTCTTGTTAAAAAAAATAATAAAATAAACACGACAAATATTTTAATCAACCAGCAGGAAATAACTGAAATAATTAACAGATTTTCACAGCAGGCAAAAATTCCAGTCATAGGTGGAATTTTAAAGGCGGCTGTCGGTGATTTGGTAATTTCTGCAATAGTTTCAAAATTCATCGGCTCAAGGTTCATCATCAATAGAATAATATCTTACTCAATAGTTAAAAGATAAGAAAGAGAGGATTGCTCCTCTCTATCCCCTTTTGTCATACAAACAAAATCCCTTTTTAAACAATTTAGGTGATTAAACATAGCAATCTCAAAAATTATCTTCCAAACCTTATAATCCATAAATATCACTTTGAAAATATATTTAAATAGAAAACCCCCCCCTTTAATAATGAAAAACACAATAACAAAACAAAAAATAAAAAAATATTATGATTTAACAAGCAAGGCATTAAAGATTGCAAAAACCTCAATTGCGAAAACAAAACAAAAACAAGCAAAAGAAATTATCTTAATGGTTGAATGTTATCTAAATGATTCAAAATATTTTGAACAAAAAAAAGATTATGTCAATGCTTATGGGGCATTAAACTATGCACACGGCTGGATTGACGCAGGAGCAAGATTAAAAATTTTCAATGTCAAAGATGATAGGTTGTTTACTGTTTAAACTCTAACCAACCTCAGGCAACCATTCCATTTTAATCAAAAATCCTGAAAGATTCTTGCCATTCCCAATCAACTTATCAAACCAGGAACAATACTCTCTAAAAAATAAATCCAAATTTTCAGAACTATTCATTTTAATATTCTCATTAGAAATTATAAAAAAAGCCCCCACAAATAAAAACAAAATAATAAATATCAAAATTTTCATTTACTTATTTCCAATAGTTTTATTAAAAATCTCAAACCCGCCCTTAGTTGAAGCCCAATCCATTTTAATCGCATTTCCCACAATTGTTTTCATATTATCAAACCCATTAATTAACCAACCAGTATAAACTTTCGCAGCATTAAAAAAACCCTCTGTGTCATCAATATCTAACTCATTAGACTTAGCAATAAGCCCAATTGTTCCAACCAAAAACAAAGCAAAAAGTATCAATACAAGAAGGGTCACTCTGTGTTTAATATGAGATGCTTTAAGAAATATCGCAGCGATTACTCCCAAAATTAAAATAATTAACCAACCTATCATTTTTCCTCTTTATTAATAAAATTTACTGGCTTAAAAAGTTTTGTGTTCTTTTGATATTTTTCAAAAGAAAATTTACTGATTTCAACAAGAACAAAACCAACCAAACTCAAACTAACAATTATCAGCCAATCATAAATCCCTAAAGCAACAAAACTAAACAAACTTCCAAATGGAGTATATAATGCAGTCAAATGAAGCCCCACAGAAATCAAAACCGCATAAATCAAATACTTGTTAATAGAAGATTTAAAAACAGAACCCTTGCTTTTGCAGTTAAAAACAAAAAACATTTCAAATATAATCGAAGAAGTTACAGCCATTGTCCTTGCCTTAGCCATATTATCCAAGCTTATCCCATACCAGCTAAAAGCAATAAAACTAATCAAAAACGCAAGAACACCTCCCAGCAACAAAAACCCCTTTATGCCTTTCAAAATTCCTCCTCTGTTTGGTTTTCTTTTCATAATATCTTCTTCAGCAGATTCTGAACTTAAAGCCAAAGCAGGCAAACTATCTGTCACAAGATTAATCCATAAAATCTGCAAAGGTAGCAAAGGCAAAAATTCAGGATTTCTGAAAATAAGCATAATCAACAAAACAAGAATAACCTGCGAAAAATTCACAGACAATAAAAATTTAATAAACTTTTTAGTATTATCAAAAATTCTCCTGCCCTCTTTCACCCCACCTACAATTGAAGCAAAATTATCATCAAGCAAAATAATATCAGAAGAATCCCGCGCAACATCTGTTCCCCGAATCCCCATTGCAACCCCAATATCTGCCCTCTTCAAGGCCAAAGCATCATTAACACCGTCGCCAGTCATCGCAACCACTTCATTTTTCTGTTTCAAAATATTAATAATCCTTAATTTATCTTCAGGAGAAATCCTTGAAAAAACCGAAATCCTCCCCATTTCATTAAACAATTCCCTATCACTCATTTTTTTCAATTCATTTGCACTAATAGATTTCCCGTTCAAACCAATCTCCTTGGCAATTGCATCAGCAGTTAGCTTTCCATCACCAGTAAGCATAATTACTTTAATCCCGGCCTCATTGCATAATCTAATCGCTTCTTTAACCTCTTTCCGAGGAGGGTCAATCATTCCCTGAAACCCTGCAAAAACAAGCCCTGTCTCTGCATTTTCCTGAATCACATTTCCAGATAATTCTTTAAATGCAAATCCCAAAACCCTAAGCCCTTGTTCAGCCATTCCTTCATAAATCTTAAAAAGCTCGCCCTTCCGCGATTCATTCAACCTAACTTTCCTCCCATTAATCAACTCATAATCACTATCTCTCAAAACCCCCTCAGGTGCCCCTTTAACATAACTAATCATCCCCTTATCTGTCTTCCTGACAATAGACATCATTTTCCTATCAGAACTAAATGCAAACTCCTTAATCTTCGGCTCTTTTTCAGTCATTTCTTTTTTATCTAAAAAATGCTCTTTAGCAGAAACAATCAACGCCTGCTCAGTTGGGTCCCCAATAAAATACTCTCCTTCCTGATTTTTTTCTATTCTTGCTTTGTTGCATAAAATCCCAATCTTAAAAAGAAGCTCACTGCCCTCCTTAGAATTTAATTTCCCATTAGAATAAATACTCGAAACCTTCATTTTTTCCTCGGTTAAAGTTCCTGTTTTATCTGTGCAAATAACTGTTGTTCTTCCCAAAGTTTCAGACGCAGGTAACTTCCTGATTAGAACTTTATTTTTCAACATCCTTCGAGTAGCAAAAGCCAAACCTAATGAAATAACCGCCGGAAGCCCTTCAGGAATCGCTGCAACAGCAAGACTTATAGCAACTAAAAAAGACTCGAAAATTTCAACACCTTCAAAAATCAATAAACCAACAATCAAACAACTCAAAATCAAAATCAAAATCCCAATCTTTTTTGCAAAACTATCAAGCTTCTCCTTAAAAGGATTTTGCTCTGCCTTAACTTCCTGAACCAATTCAGAAATTTTCCCCAACTCAGTCTTCATTCCAGTATCAACAACCATTGCCTTGCACCCGCCAGAAACCACAACAGTCCCCTGATAAACCATATTAATTCTGTCTGCCAAAAGAACATTCTCTTTTAATTTCCCAGAAACTTTCTCCTCAGGAACACTCTCACCAGTTAGGGCTGCCTCATTAACTTTCAACCCGTCAGAACTTAAAACTCTCGCATCTGCCATAATTTTATCACCCTCCATCAAAACCAAAATATCTCCAGGAACAATTTCCTTAGAATTAACTTTCATAATTTTCCCGCCGCGAATTACTTTTGCCTCTGGAACCATCATTTTCCTAAGTGCAGCAATTGCTTTTTCTGCCTTATATTCCTGAGAAAAACCAAGCCCTGCATTTATCAAAAGAATTACAAAAATAACAATAGAATCCACAATAGATTTCATAAAAATAGAAAGCCCTGCAGCAAAAATCAAAATAAGAATCAAAAAAGATTTAAACTGGTTCAAAAAAATCTTCAAAGCATTAAAATGCCTTGTCTTTTTCAATTCATTCCTCCCAAATTCAGAAATCCTTTTACCAACCTCTTCGCTATTCAAACCATCTTTAGAAGAACCTAATTTCTCTAAAACCTCTTTTTCAGATAATCCATGCCAATTCATAAATATAAAATAATAATTAACTATAAAAATCTTTCATAAATTAAAAAATATAAAAATAAAAATAAATTAAATTAAAACTTATTAGCAATTGCCAATATAACACTAACAAGAGTTAATATTACTACTATCCATCCCGCAATTGGAACTATTACTTCAACATATGGGATTGTCAAAGTTCCTGAAATCATTCCAAAACCAACTGCAAGAGAAACTAAAATGCCTGTTAGCCAAGCACCTAAGCTGACTAATTTTCCAAGTCCTCCACTAGCCATCTTCACACCTCCTTTTGATTTTTTATTCACCATTTCAACCTCCTTCTTATTGTCTTAAAGAAAAACAAGATTATAAATGTTTTGTTTTAAATTTTTATTTGAAAAATTTAATTTAATCAGCTTCCGCCAAGTTTATAAACCCATAATTTTATGCAGAGATATGGAACCTAATGAATCTCATGAATGTGGTTTAAATGAATTAAGAAAAGATTATAATAAACTTAAAGAAAAATATGGATTGCCTGAATTTTCTGAATTAAACGAATTATTTGAAGTAGAAGAAATTGAATCTTGCGAGACAGAATTTCTAATTAGAAAAATACGAAGAGTAATTTCTGATAAAATCGCAGGATATTTGAAATTTGTAGAAACTATTTTAAATCCAAGCAATGCCCCAATGTTCTTTTTTAAAATGATTAAAAAATTAGACAGCGACGATAAAAATGTTTTAACAAACATCTATGAAGAACTCGGCGGATTTGAAATCGAAATCATTAAATTAGATTTAAGTTATTCAGAAATTGAAGAAGCAGAATTTATTAAAAAAATCTCTAACAAATTTAATATAATACGAAAACAACTTTCAAAAATTATTGATAAATTAGGCAACGGCCCTAATGCCAACCAAAATAATGTCGGAAGTTATTTTGGGTAAGTGAATTTAAAATCTCAGATATTAATTGTTTGAAAGAAGAGTGGTTTGTTGATAAAATTGCGAGAGATGTTTACGATTAAACAAAGTCGCCGAAGGCGATTTGGATGAACTGCAGTGAACTCTTTAATCGCTGTTAAATCCCTTTTTTCTAAAAGAAGAAAATAGCAATCCAGAAGATTTTTAAACACAAGAAACCTAATAATACTAATAACTGTCCCGTATGGTTCGCCATATTGGGACTTCTTTTTTTATGACAATGCTTTTCTTAAATTAATTGAGCCGTCACAACAATTTCTTAATTGGTAAGATGAACTTTTTGGAAAGAATGCGTTGATGACCTTTTTGCCATTTTTCTGAGCAAGTTGGATGGGCTTAGAATTAAATAAGAAAGAGCGCGATCTGATTGTTTAATCTAAAATTTTAGAAATCTCTGTTAATTTACTCCCTAATCGAATAACCTCATTCCTATCAAAACACATTTGTGTTAATGTTGCTCTTTGACTTTCTTGAAGATTCTCTTCT
>DAOVXQ010000001.1 GCA_030636025.1 archaeon | reverse complement strand
GATCCCGTAGTACGAGAGGAACCGGGATTGGGTGCCTCTGGTGTAACAATTGTTATGAGCAGGTTGTGCAGCTACGCACCATATAGATAAGTGCTGAAAGCATCTAAGCACGAAGCTATTCGCAAAACGAGACAACTAAGGCCGCCATAGAAGATGGCGTTGATAGAGTTGGGATGTAAGTTTCAAGGCAACGAGAAATTCAGTCCGCAACTACTAAAAGCCTTATTTAAGTATCTAAGTTTTCTACCTGTATTATTTTGAAGTATTGACAAATTAGTTGTTATTATAAAGTTGTTACAACAGATAGATTTATAAATGATCGGCAATTAGCAATTCAATGACAGAAAAACAAAACTATAAAACAATTGATTTTATCCCATTTTTTGGGGCAAATAAATATAGAAAAAGAAATATAGAAGATTTAGATAATCCAAAAGTTGATAGAAATTTAGCGGTTTTGATGGTATATAATGGAGTAATTGGTTTGACCTCATTATTTACATCCTTATATGGTTTAGAAAAATTATTTAATTAATTCTAAAATATATTCTAAATATTGATAATTATTATAAAGCTTGAAATTATTTTTTATTATGGATTTTAAAAAAGAGAGTTTGGAAGAGTTAAAAAGAGAAAAAATTTTAGCTGAAAAAGATTTTTATGCTGACTCTTGTAAGGCAAATGAGATTAGAGATTATCTTTCTGGATGGAATTATTATGGAAAATTGGCGGAAAATTATGAGGGATTAAATGAAAATTTAGGTTGGGAAGAGATTTTCAGAAAAACAAAAATTAAAATTCTGGCAAAAGAATCTAAGGAAAAATATATGAAATTATTTATTCGTGAAATTAATGGGTTTCATAATAATCTTGAAAATTGAAAGCGTAAACTTTAAAAGGTGTTAAATTATGTATTTTTGAGTGGGATAGTCAATTAGGGATTCAGCTGTTGAATCAGCAGATGTTGAAATGAACGTCGAATTCTCAGGAAGGTCTGTCCATCATAATAAACCATCATTGAAAAATGATTGTCGCGAGGCAAAGCTCTATTACAGAAACGACACAGCTCAGTTTGAGTAATGAACCTTGAGGGAAACTTTGAGAACTGAGATTTGATGAAACGAATATCTTGGTTGATGCAAGCCCAAAGGGTGCTTAGTCGAATGTTGACACAATCTGTCCTTGTTTCGAGGAGATTGACAAAAGATGGCCTATTTCCCACTCGTTTTATTTTTTAAAACAAAAGTTATAAAAAGTGTTTTTCTATTTAATTATATGGAATTGAAGAGAATGTTTAGTTTAATATCCGGAATTGTTGGGATAACCTTCGCTGTTTTTTCATTGAATATGTTTCAGACAATTACTGGGGCGGTTGTTGGGATTAATTCAACATCTAAATATTTGGCTGTGTTTGGAATTTTATTTATGGTTGTTGCAGTAGTCATTGAAAGGTATGAAAAAAAATAATTTTGGTATCAAAATTTGTGTAATGATTAAGTTTATATAACTAAATTATGTTTTAATTTTACGGGGGAGTAGCTCAGTGGGAGAGCACTACGCTGAAGACGTAGGTGTCGAGAGTTCGATTCTCTCCTTCCCCATTTGTTATCGAACTCATTTCTTACTTCGTAAATTTTAAAAACATTTATAAACATTATTAATATTATATAATAAAGATGGTGAGCAAAAAAGGTGCGATGGAGTTGTCTATTGGGACGATTGTTATATTGGTCATAGCGATGACGATGTTGATTCTGGGGATTGTTTTGGTTCGGACGGTTTTTACAGGGGCGACAGATAGTGCAGATGAACTTAATAATCAAGTAATGAATGAGATAAAGAATTTATTTACAGATGAGTCAAAAGATATTTTGGTTAGGTTGGGTTCTGATAAAAGTGCGAAAGTAAAAGCAGGGACTGAGAATTTTGGAGTTCATATTGCTGCAAGGACTGAAGAAGGGTCTGCTGCGACAGCAGATTTAAAATATATTTTAACATTGGATGAAAGTGCAAGAGAAAATTGCATTAGTATTTTAAGTAAAGGGGAAGTTAAAGAATTTTTTGAGCAAAAAATTGGAGAGGAATTAGAATTCACAGATGCTAATGATAATGTTGCAGGGGTTAGAATTGGAATAAGTGTTCCAGATACAACTCCAAAATGCACTCAAAAAGTAATTATTGAAGTTAAAGATGGTTCAGATAGTTTAGGAAAAGAATCTTTCACAATTCAGGTTCTTAAAAAAGGATTTTTTTAGTTGGTTAATTATGCTCTTTAAAACTTAGGAGCTTCGCTAACCTAAGTACAACGAATATTAATATCTAATAAATTTGGGGGGTTTTGGAGATGAGTAAATGGAATAAGATTATATTATGGATTATTTTAAAAAGATAAAATTAAAAACTATATTTCTCATTATTATTTATGGTATTAAAATTATATAATACTTTGACAAGGAAAAAAGAGATTTTTAAGTCGATAAAAAAGGGGCAAGTTGGGATTTATACTTGCGGTCCTACTGTTTATTGGTATCAGCATATTGGGAATTTGAGGAGTTATATTTTTGCAGATATTTTGAAAAAGGTTTTGATTTATAATAAATATAATGTGAAACAGGTTATGAATGTGACAGATGTTGGACATCTTAGTTCTGATTCAGATGTTGGCGAGGATAAAATTGAAATGGCTGCGAAAAAAGAGCATAAAACTGCTAAAGAAATCTCTGATTTTTATTTGAAGATTTTTAAACAGGATTTTAAAAAATTAAATATTAGTGAGCCAGAAATTTGGTGCAAGGCGACAGAGCATATTAAAGAGCAGATTGAATTGATTAAAAAATTAGAAAAGAAAGGTTTTAGTTACAAAACTTCTGATGGGATTTATTTTGATACTCGCAGGGTTAAGGATTATGGAAAGTTGGCGAAACTTAAAATTGAAAATTTAAAGGCAGGTGCGAGGGTGAAAATTTGGGATAAGAAAAATAAAACTGATTTTGCTTTGTGGAAGTTTTCTGAAAAGTTGGGGGAGAGGCAACAGGAATGGAAGAGTCCCTGGGGGGTTGGTTTTCCAGGGTGGCATCTTGAATGTTCTGCAATGTCTTCAAAATATTTAGGAGAAAAATTTGATATTCATACTGGGGGGGAGGACCATATTCCTGTTCATCATACAAATGAGATTGCACAATCAGAATCTGCTTTTGGGAAAAAACCGTGGGTAAATTACTGGGTTCATGGAGCTTTTTTAATTTTTGAGGGTAAAAAAATGTCAAAGAGTTCTGGGAAAATTGCAACAATTGAAGATTTAGAAAAAAAGGGCTACTCTGCTTTAGATTATAGGTATTTTATATTGACTGCACATTATAAAAGTCAGTTAAATTTTTCATTGAAAAATTTGGATAATGCTAAAAATTCTTTGCGAAGATTAAAGAATATAATTTCAGAAATTAAAGATGATAAAAAAATTAATAAAAAATATTTGGTTGATTTTGAAAAAGCGATTAATAATGATTTAGATATGCCAAATGCCCTCGCTGTTTTGTGGAGATTGGTTCGGGATAAAACTGCTTCTGGAAAGATTGGGGCAATAAAAAAAATGGATGAAGTTTTTTGTTTGGATTTATTGAAAAAAGAAAAAATTGTTATCCCTGTTGAAGTTAAAAAATTGATTGATGAAAGGGAAGATGCGAGAAATAAAAAAGATTGGGCGAAGGCGGATTTTCTTCGGCAGAAAATCCGAAAACTTGGTTTTAAAATTGATGATGGTTCTGAAGAGGTAAAGATAAGTAAGATATAATTTAATATCTATAATCTATTGAAAAAAACTTTATAATCTAATTAATTGAACTTGTTAAATGGATGAACCTAAAAAAAGATTGATTGTATTTTTTCTTGGATTAATTTTATCTTTTATTTATTGGAGATTGCGAGTTTTGTTTTTTTATAGTGGCGGTTCTGTTTCAATTATCCGAGCTGTAACAGGATTAACAATTCACCATTATCATTTTGGGATTATTATTTTGACATTTTTTTTATTATTGTATTTATTTTATGAACAAAATAATTTATTTGTTGGGTTAATCGGGTTTGGATTAGGAAGTATTTTAGATAGTTTTATATCGAGATTATTTAAGAGTAATACTCGGATTGAAGAAATAATTAATTATAATGCGAATTTTTATAATACTTTTTTTGTATTTGGGATAGTTATTGTTTTGGGTTTGATTTTTTATTTAATGTCAAAAACTTTAAAAGTTCTCGAACATCCCATCAGGAAGAAACACTCCCAAAAGGCTTAAAAAGGGGTTTTCTTTAGCAAAATAAGAGGTGAATACCTCAGATAATTCTGAGAGAAATTAATATGGTAAATGATGAGCCAATTAAAATAGAAATGTATGAATGTCCTAAATGTAATAATAGACTTGAATGTTCATATGAAGAAGCAAGGGCACATGTAAACATGCCAATGGGTACACAATTACCCGTTGGATTAGTCTATAAAGATTCTACATTAGCTATTTATCAAGTGGTTAGTAATGAAGGAAAAATAAATAAGAACCATGAATTTAATCAGAGCACTTTAGCACTAGAGCTTTATGGAAAGTTAAATGGAGAAGTGAAATTTTTGGTAACCACTAAAGATTTTACAAAAAATTTAAAATCACTAAAATATTCTTTATTAACTCCCAAAGAATTTGATGAATTTAAATCTAATTATGCATCCCTGTTTCCAAGCCTTTTAACTCCCAAACCTAGCGAACTTATAAGAACAACGTCAGAACTAGAAGCATTAGCAAACTCTAAAACTTAATCTCAAATCGCATTTCTCATTATTAAATTAAGTTCTCACGAAATAATTAATTTTAACTCTCAAAATCTTTGATTTTTTGCTCCTTTTACAAGAGACAGATGACCTTAATTAAAATATTATTTAGGAAAATATAAAAAGTCAAAAACTAATTAAAATTATGGAACAAGAAATTAATGAAGATTGCCCTTGCACTTGGGATTGCCCAAGACATGGAAAATGTTCTGAGTGTCAGGAATATCATCATGCTAGGGGGGAGAAGACGAGTTGCGGGAAGTAAAATGAATTTAATTGATTTAACAACAAAAAAATTCTGAATTAGATTAGTGTGCGACCACCAGACATATGTCGTGAGCAACCGAAAATTAGTTTTGCGATATTCTATGGAATTTTTGGAGTTTCACTAACCAAAAATTTCTTTTTATTTATATCTTACTCTTTTTAATTTCTTATTAGTATTTATGGTTTTGAGAGAAGAACAAACTTAGGTTGGCGAAGCTCCTAAGTTTGATAGGTGAGTAAGTTATTTTAGAAGGGATATATGTCTGCAGGATATGCCCCAAAATTAGATTGGGATATATTTATAAAAGTTCTTGGCTATTAATTAATATTAAGAGATGAAAAAATGACGCAGGAAACTAATTATAAATGTAATGTATGTGGTGAAGAAATAGAAAAAGGGCATCAAGAGATATATATGGCGACTATAAGCATACAGGGTTATGGATATGACCATAATGAAGGGGGAACTCACTGGTCAGAAACATTTCATGTTCATCATGATTTGGGTAAGAATTGTCTTGAAAAAATTTTAAAATTATTAGAAAAATGAAAAAAGAGGGAAAATGAAACCAGAACAATTTGTTGATTTAAAGTATAAACCTTCTGGGAAGGATTTGGTTTGTTTGTTTAGAGTTGAGCCGAATAAAATTAGTATGAGAAAGGCGGCAGCGACGGTTGCTTTGGAAAGCAGTGTCGGGACATGGACAGATGTTCATGAAAAAAAATATGTTAATAAATTAGCTGCTAAAGTTTTTTCTATAAAAGGCAATATGGTTAAAATTGCTTATCCGCAGGAATTATTTGAAATGGGAAATGCTCCGAACATTTTGAGTTCTATTGTAGGAAATATTTTCGGAATGAAAGCTGTGAAAAATCTTAGATTAGAAGATATTAAAATTCCGAAAGATATTTTGAATTCTTTTCTTGGACCAAAATATGGAATTGCGGGAATTAGAAAATTAATGAAAATAAAAACTCGTCCTTTGATTGGAACAATTGTAAAACCAAAACTTGGATTGAAAACAAAAGACCATACTGCGATTGCTTATGATTCTTGGATAGGTGGTTGTGATTTGGTTAAGGATGATGAAAATCTTAGTAGTCAGAAATTTAATAAATTTGAAAAAAGATTGTCTAAATGTTTAGAGGTTGCTGATAAAGCTAAAAGCCAGACAGGTGAAGAGAAAGCATATCTGATTAATATAACTGATGAGACAAAGGAAATGATAAAACGGGCGCAGTTGGTTGAGGCACAGGGGGGTAAGTATGTTATGATCGATATTGTTACTGCTGGTTTTTCTGCATTGCAGACTTTGAGGGAGGCGAATTTTAAAATGGCAATTCATGCGCACAGAGCAATGCATGCTGCTTTTACAAGAAATGAAAAACATGGAATAAGCATGATGGTTTTAGCTGATTTTGCTCGTTTAATTGGAGTAGACCAACTGCATATTGGAACTGCTATTGGAAAATTAGAGGGAGATTTAGAATTAGTTAGTTCATTAAATGAAGAAATGGAAAGAAAGAGTGTTAAAGCAACGCGGAAAAGATTGGCTCAGGATTGGGGAAAAATTAAATCTGTTTTGTCTGTTAGTTCTGGAGGGTTGCATCCAGGACATGTTCCTTTTTTGATTAAACATCTTGGGAAAGATATTGTGGTTCAAATGGGGGGTGGCGTGCACGGGCATCCAAAAGGAACTTTGAGAGGAGCAATTGCAGCGAGACAAGCTTTAGAAGCAACTATGCAAAATATTTCTTTGAAGAAATATTCTCAAGACCACATTGAATTAAAAGATGCCTTGGAGTTTTGGGGATAATGTTATACCAAAAATATCTTAAGACTATGAAAACCTGTCCGTTTTGCACTCTTGAAAAAAATGAGATTCTCAAACAAAACAAATATGCGATTTTAACTCTTGCAAAAGCCCCCTATACAAAAGACCATCTTTTAGTTGTTTCTAAAAAACATGTTGTTAAGTTTAATTCATTGACACAGGAGCAAAAAGATGCTTTTGAGAAACTAATTTGTTATGGTTTGAAAAAACTTCATAAAAAATATGCGAATGTGAGTGTTCTTTACAGGGAAGGGAATAAAAAAGAGGTCGGGAAATCAATTGACCATATTCATTATCATCTTATTCCTGATATGCAAATTGGGAGTCGGGATATTAATTGGAAAAAGAGAAAAATTTATTCAGATAAAGAGTATGTTCAAAGGGTTAGAGAATTGAAAAAGTTGATTTAGAAACATTTTAAAACTCGCTTTTTCTCATATTTTAATGTTTAAATTACTAAACCCACAAAAGAATTATAGAAATTATCGGTGGTTTTTTACTTCAGATGGAACCCTTGTAGTTGGCGGGAAATCTGATGAACAAAATGAATTAGCAATTAAGAATTTTTTAAAGCCAAATTATACTGTTATGCATACTGTTAAGCCAGGGAGCCCTTTTATGATTATTCAATCTGATAATCCGAGTAAAAAAGATTTAGATGAAACAGGAATTTTTTGCGGGTGTTTTTCTCAGCAATGGAAAAAAGTTTCTAAAAGCCAAAAAATTGATGTGGATGTTTTTAAAGGAGAGCAGATTTATAAGAAAAAGGGTATGAAATTGGGGACTTTTGGTGTTAAAGGCAAGAAAGAACAGATGAAAGTTAAACCAAAATTGATTTTGATTATACAAAAAGGAAAATTGCGGGCGGTTCCTGCAGATGGAAAAAATAAGATATTGGGAGAGATTAAACAGGGGAAATTGAATAAAGAACAAGCTTCTGAGAAAATTGCGAAAAATATCAGGGATAAATTTGATTTTCCTGTTTCCAGAGAAGAAATTATGCAGGCGATTCCGAGTGATAAATTAGATGTTAAATGAGATAATAAATGAAACAAATTGATATGCAATTAGGGAAAAAAGGTCTGACTGAGGATTTTGTTAGAGATATTGAGAAACGGGTTGGGAAGCAGTCGAATGTTAATATTAAGATTTCGGTTTTGGCGAGTGCTCGTGAAAGTAAGGCCGATGTTAAGAAATATGCAGAAGAATTAATTGAGAAGTTGGGAGAAAGGTTTACCTATCGGGTTTTGGGTTTTTCAATTTTTTTAAAAAAGTGGCGGAAAGCTCGGGGTTAAAATATATTTTCTAATAAAGGGTTTCTATTTTCTCTTGTTAAGATTTCATCTTGTTTTTGTTTTTGAGCATAAGGGCATGAAAAATTACAGCATGATGTTTCATAACTTTTACAATAATTTGAATTAGTATTGCATTTTAGGGGTTGGATTGGTCTTCTATAAAATTCCCGGTTTGCTTTTTGTATTAAACTTCCTTGTGGCATTTTAATATATCTCAGAAAAACTATTTAAAGATTATTGTAAACAAAAATATTGTTAGGATTCTAGTAAAATAAAAGAGTTATATTTATAAACCCTTTTTCTTACATAAATTTAGTTTAACAGCATAAGCTGTTCTAATTCCGAAAGGAATGACTATTAAAATGGAAAACAAAATAAATCCGGTTTATGAATTGCCTGCAGACGAATATAATTTAAAATTAGCAGAGCTACTGAAAAGTATGCCTGAATTTGAGCAACCTGAATGGAGTTTTTATGTTAAAACAGGTGTTGCAAAAGACAGACCGCCTCAGGAGCTGGATTTCTGGCATAAGCGAGCGGCGAGTATTTTAAGGCAAATTTATATTCATAAAGTTGTTGGAGTAAATAGATTAAGAACAAGATATGGGAGCAAAAAAAACAGGGGAGTTAAACCTGAGAGATTTAAAAAATCTTCTGGGAAAATTATCAGAACAATTTTACAGCAAGCTGAAAGTGCTGGTTTTTTAGAAAAGCATAATGTTTCTGGGAAAAGGGCTGGGAGAAAAATAACCGAAAAAGGAAAAGAATTTTTGGAGGGGATTAAATAAAATGGCGAAGCCAAAATATCAAAAGAAAATTAAATTAAGCAAGGCAAATAGGAGAACTCGGTGGGCTCCGTTTTGGGTTGTTTTGAAAAAATTTGGAGCAGGTAAAAAAGCGCATCCGTCGGCAGTAACTCATGTTAAAAGACACTGGAGAAGAACAAAATTAAAAATTAAACCAAGAAGACAGAGGAAACAACATTTAGGATAAAATGAGAAAAATAAAAATTTATGAAGTAATTGGAACTAACAAAGAAAATTTAAGCTTTAGAACAGCTATGATGAGAAAATATGGTGAAAAATCTTCTTTTTTTAATGGGAATACAGATGGTTATAATTTCGGAGATGTTGGGGTTTTTGTTGATAAAGAGGATTCTCAAACTTGTGTGAGAATATTTGGTAAAGAACATAAAATAAATAAAATTAAATCAAGATTAGAAAATGCAATAAAGAATTTTGAATTAGTAAAAGTAGCATAATATGGCAAAAGCAAAAAAAACAGAATCGAAAATCGTTTTGGAGCGAGAGTATATTGTTCCGCTTAGACAGGGCTGGTTGAAAGTTCCTGAATATAAGCGGGCGAACAAGGCAGTTAAAACTTTGAAGCAATTTATTGCAAAACATATGAAAGTTTATGACAGGGATTTGAGAAAAATTAAGGTAGACATAATTCTTAATAATGAAATAAGATTCAGAGGAATGAGAAAACCTCCTGCGAAAATTAAAGTTATTGCAAAGAAATTAGATAGTGGAATTGTGAGAGTTGAACTTGTTAATATTCCTGAACATATTAAATTTGAGAGATTAAGAGAAGAGAAGAAAAAGGCACAAATAAAAAAGACAGTTGAAGAAAAAGTTGAAGAGAAAAAGCCAGAGGAAGAAAAATCTAAAGAAGAGACAGAGGATGCAAAAGAAAAAGAGATGGCTTCGATGGAAGAAGGATTGAAAATCTCAAAGCAAAAAGCTAAAGAGCAAAAACATGTTTCTGGTGAGAAGAATGTGCAGTTTCAGAGAAAGACATTGTCTCGATAATTAAAATGGAACATAAAATAAAGAAGCAGTTAAAAAAATTAAGTGATAAGCAATTTGCAGAAGATGTTAAAAAATATATTCGGTCGCCTTATGAATTTTATGGTATAAGGGCGCCAGAATTGAGGACATTAGCAAAAAAATTGCATGAAGAATATATCTTAAAGGATTTTTATAAAACATTTGATAAGCTTTGGGGTTCTGGATATCATGAAGAAATGTCTCTTGCAATTTATGCACTTCAATTATACGGAGACGAGTTTGATTTGAAAACTTGGAAGTTTATCAAACCAAAATTAAAAGATATGAAAAGCTGGGACCAGATAGATGCGATTTCTACGAGGGTTGTTGGGAAAATTCTTTTGAAATATCCGGTGTTTGAAAAAGAAATATTAAAATTATCTGAAAACAAAGATTTTTGGATGAGAAGAATTGCGATTGTTTCGACCCTTCCATTGGTTAAAAAAGGAAATATTAAATTGTCTATGAAGTTAGCGGAAAAATATATCGCGGACAAACAGCCATATATACAAAAAGCGACAGGGTGGGTATTGAGGGAGGCGGGAAAAGAAAAACCAAAACAGGTTGGGAAATTTATTTTGAAAAATATTAATATGCCGTCGATTACTTTTAGTTATGCAACAGAACGGATGACTAAATTGAGAATAATAAGAAAGCAAAAATTAGGGCAGAGGGTTGGATTTTTTGAGAACTTGTTTAGTTAATATTTCTATAACTTGTTTGAAATCTCAATAATATTTATAAAGGAATGAATTTTTAATAATGAAATGAGAAGAAGAAATTATACGCCAAGGTCGGTACATCAAAGACCAAAAATAAAGTTACTTGGTAAACCTTCTAAGAGGAATCATGGCAGATTAAATTTAGGTCAAAATCCACCACATTTAAATTATTTTGGAGCAACACCGACATTAAATGCTGATGGAACTCTTTGCCGTGATTTAAGAAATCTTAATGAAATAAGATATTCAGAAGAGATAAAGGATTATTTAGATAGTCGGGGTGTTGATGAAGACGGATATGTTGTTCCAGAAAAAGTTTTAGAATATCAAAGGCGATTGGATTTACAAGAAGAAATTGAAATTGCTGAAGAATTAATTGCTTCTGAAAATGAATTAGAGGGCGAGGTTTTTATGTCTGAATCAGAATTTTTACATAGAAAAGGTATTCATATTGTTGGGAAAGAATTTTTTTATGGTGTTGGGGAAGAATGTCTTGAGAGCAGTGTTTATGAATAGTTAATAATTTAAAGGTTTTTTTCTTAATAGTTTTAATATGAGAGAATTTATTTATTATTCTGAGAATGCGAGAACGTCTGGTAATTTTGATGTTAATAATTTAATGAAAGCAGGGAGGTTGGATATTGCGTGTCAGATAATTATCATGGGTTTTTTTGTAAGTCATCATATGAGGGATGATGTTAAGTTACATATGATTTTTAATGGGCCTCCAAATTCTCCAGTGCATATTGAAATGTTTCCTGGTGAAAATAAACAATTCGCAGACATTAAAGGACAAATTGACATTAGTAAGAAAGATATTGCAGGGTTGATTAAAAAAATGTTGTATAAAGTTAAGAAAGGAGAGAGAAAAGAAGTTGCGCCTGGTTATTCTGTTGAGAAAAAGAATTTTGTAAATTTGGTTGAAGAAATGATTAATGATGGGAAGAAAATTTATATTTTAGATAGAAAGGGAAAGGATATTCGTAATTTGGAGGATGATGAAATTGAGAATAGTGTTTTTATTATTGGAGACCAAGATGGGATTCCAAAATCAGAATTGAAAAAATTAAAGAAATTGGGCGTTGAAAAAATAAGTGTTGGAAAGCAAATGTATTTTGCATCGCAGACAATGACGATTATTCAAAATGAGATGGATAGGAGAGAATTTGAGTAGATTTAAATATTCAAAGATTTTATTATAATTATGAAAACACTTAAAATAAATATTAATGGAACTGTGCAAGGAGTATTTTTTAGAAAATTTATTCAGGAAAAGGCAGAGGGGCTTGGCTTGAGGGGTTTTGTGAGAAATTTAGAAAATGGAAATGTTGAAGTTGTTATCGAGGGCAAAGATGAAAATACTAATGAAATGATAGACGTTTGCAAACAAGGGCCTGCACATTCAGAAATTAAGGAAGTTGAAGTTGAAGAAATTAAACATCAGGGATTTGATGGTTTCAAAATATTGAGAGGGTAATCTCCCATTAAGAAGTATTTTTAAAGTTTTATTGGTGCCAAATTTTCGGGGCATTCTTAGCCATCATCTCAGCCATTCTAGGATCTAACCTTTGTGGCAGTCCGCTTAGATAGTCTTCAAGATTATCTATTCTGTACTGAATATTTTCTTGAAGGGTTACAGGGTAATCTCCTAGAAAGTTTTTAGCAGGGAGATTTATTAATTCAACTACCTTGTAAGCTCTTTTAAGTAAAGGGAGTAATTTTTTTACTTCAGTAACAGACGCACAATTTTCTCGCACAAATCTACTAACTAACATAGTTAAATTATTTATCTTCATTGCTCTTTCCCTTTTATCTCTTGAACCTTTTTCTTTTAAAGTTCTATTTAAATAGTCCATAGAAATATCTAAACTATGCGAAGCCATTATCATTTCCATTTGTTCAAATATATCATTCGTCATTTTTTTAATAATAATCACAGATTTATAAACTTTAATGTTCGAAAAGATATATAAACTAATTTCGTTTAAATAATTTATGGAAAGAGAGGAACAAAACAACCCTTTTGAGACAAAAGCGTTGACGTAAAAAAGAACTTTTTTAAAAAAAGTTCAGTCAAAAAAATAAGTTTTTAACAAAAGCTTGACCAAAACTAATATAATATGGGAAGAGAAGAACAGATTGTTGGTGAGAGAAAGAGGAAACTTGAAGAACTTAGAGAAAAAGGGATTAATCCTTATCCTTCAAAGTTTGATAGGGAAAATTTTTCCGCAGAAATTAAGGGAAAATTTTCTAAATTGAAAAGCAATGAAAGGAATAAAACAAAAGTTAGTGTTGCTGGGAGATTAATTACTAAAAGAGATATTGGAAAATTAATTTTCGCTACAGTTCAAGATGGGCAGGGCAAAATTCAGATAATTTTGCAAAAAGATGAAACTGAAAAAAAAGATTTCGAATTATTCAAAAAATATATTGATTCTGGAGATTTTGTTGGTGCTAAAGGAATTGTTATGAAAACAAGAACAGGGGAGGTTTCTGTTTTAGTTAAAAATTTAGAAATTTTATCTAAATCATTATTGCCATTGCCTGAAAAATATCATGGGTTAAAAGATGAAGAAGAGAGATATAGAAAAAGATATTTGGATATTTTGATTAATCCAGAGGTTAGGGAAATTTTTTTGAAAAAAGCGAAGTTTTGGAATGTTGTGAGAGAATTTTTATTAGATAATGAATTTTTAGAGGTGGAAACTCCGATTTTGGAAACTTCTGCTGGCGGGGCATCTGCAACACCTTTTGCAACACATCATAATGCCTTAGATATTGATGTTTTTTTGAGGATTTCAATGGGAGAATTATGGCAGAAAAAATTAATGATTGCAGGGTATGAAAAAACTTTTGAAATTGGACGGCAGTTTAGAAATGAAGGAATAGATATGGAGCATTTGCAGGATTACACTCAGATGGAATTTTATTGGGCTTATGCAGATTATAACGACGGGATGAAACTTGTTGAAGAGATGTATAAAAAAATTGCGGAAAAAGTTTTTGGGACATTAAAATTTAAAATACATGGTTATAATGTTGATTTTGGGAAGAAATGGGGCAAATATGATTATGAAAAAACAATTAAGAAATATACTAATGTGGATATTTATTCTGCAGATGTGAAAGCAATAAAAAAGAAGCTTGATTCTTTGAAAGTTAAATATGATGGAGTGGATAAATGGAAGTTGATTGATAGTTTGTGGAAATATTGCCGGAGGAAAATAACTGGGCCGGGATTTTTGATTAATCAGCCGGTTGAAATTTCTCCATTGGCAAAAAGAAATAAAAAGGATTTGAAAAAGGTTGAGCAGTTTCAGGTG
This sequence comes from archaeon, assembly GCA_030636025.1. GTDB lineage: Archaea > Nanobdellota > Nanobdellia > Pacearchaeales > GW2011-AR1 > ARS1285. The sequence goes on along the minus strand of DAOVXQ010000001.1, from coordinate 148,778 downwards.
ATTATCGGGGGGACTGAATTAGGAAATGGTTATAGTGAATTAAATGACCCTCTTGACCAAGAACAAAGATTTATTGAGCAGTCAAAGTTAAAAGAAAAGGGAGATGCAGATGCACAGGAACATGATAAAGGATTTGTTGAAGCATTGAAACAGGGCATGCCTCCGACGTGCGGGTTTGGTTTTTCTGAAAGATTATTTTCCTATTTAATGGGTAAACCAATTAGAGAGTGTGTTATGTTTCCGTTGGTTAGGCTAGAAGAGGTTGAGAAAAAAAAAGATGGCAGGCATAATAATTAAATCTAAAATAAGAGAGATAGTTAAAAAATTAGACAGTGATGGAATTATTAATAATGTTGCTGAAGAAGTTGAAGAAGCTTTAGAGTTTAAGGTTGAGGAGATTATCGGGGATGGTGTTAAAAGGGCAAAAGCAAATCAGAGGCGGACTTTGTTGGCGAGGGATTTGTAAGAGTTATTGATTCTTATTTTCAATTTCAGACATAATCAAATCAAGTTTTTTTGTATTAATATTATTTATTAGAATATCTCCCTTATTCTTAACATAAGTATAAACATCTCCATTTGGAGCAATAAAACAATATTTATTTTTAGTGTCTGTAAATTTTCTTATTTGTATTTTGATTAAAGGAAATTTGTTTTTAATGTTGGAACAAATTTCATCGAATTCATTTTGTTCAATTAAGAAATTATTTTGGTTGATTTTCCCTTTGTTCAGGGGGATAAATTCTAAGAGAGACCAATATGCTATTGGTAGGTCATCTAAAATTTTTCCAATTCTAATAATTTCATTCTTGTTAATTTTTGTAATAAGTGTTTTTACATTAATTAAAACATTCAAATTATGGAAAATTTTGATTAAATTTATTGTATGGTTGGTGATTTTATTATTTTTTCTCATTTTAAATTGAGTGTTACCCTCAATTGCATCCATAGTTAGACTAATTCTCGAAATAAGTGGGGCAATTTTTTGCGCCAAAGTTTTGTCAATTTTTATCCCATTTGTATGAAGAATAATTTCTAATTTTTGTTTATGTATATATTCTAATATCTCTAAAAAGTTGTTTGTGCAAAGGGGTTCGCCCCCGCTAATTGTGACTTTTTTAATCCCTGAGTTTACGATTTCATTAATAATTTTCTTTTTAAAATCTAATGAAACATCAGGCATTTTAATATCCCAAAAACAAAAGTCGCAATTAAGATTGCATGAATTCCCCAATAAATAATGAATTTCCTCCATAAATAATTTAATTTTATAAATCTTATAAATTTATCCATAAAAATATAAAAACCCTTTTTTGTAATATATAGTGTGGCAAATAAAACAAAGACTTTGCTGGCGAGGGATTTGTAATATATTTTATAGTCACCCAATATTTAAAAAGAAAGAAACTATGCAAATATTATGAAAAAGATTAACCTTGAATTAATAGAAGGTTCACAAGGAAATTTGGCACATTATAGAATTGTTGGAAGTGGAATTTTTGGGCAAGAACATTATACTCTTAAAGCAAAAAGAGAAAAGGATGGTTATTCTCTTATTAGAAAAAATGCAGAAAACTCTTTTAGTGAAGTTTTTGGAACTACAAGGAACGAATCAGAAGTTCCTAATAAATTATATGATGAAGCTAAAAAAACTGCAGAAAGCCTAGGTAAACTAAAAAAAATTTGGTTAAGAGGGAAAGGTATAAATTCTATGAAAAAAAAATTAGAGTTTTTATGTCAAATACTTGAAACTAATGGATTTTCTAAAGAAGAAATTTATAAAGAAAATGTTAGAACAAAGAATAAAGTAGAAAATAGGGGGTTTTTAAATTTAGGTTTACATATGGGCATTGGTTTATGTGCGGGAGTTTTTTTGGGCGGTTTTTTAGGATATAAAATCAATCCAGATGTAATTCCATTAACAGCAATGATTGGAGCACCAATTGGATTATTTATTGGAGGAGCAATATACCAAGATCAATATGATGAATTTGATGGAAAGTATGGTGGAGAGGATGAAATGTATGCAGATCATAGGCATCATGCTCTAAGGGGAAAATTTGAAGATAAATATCCTGAAAAGATGAAGAAAATTCCTGTGATAGAATCAACATAAGAATTTAAGAAATTATTGTAAATAATTTTAAATAGTTATTTGATTTTATATTTCTATGAAAAGAATAAAGAAAGAGAATGAGAGAAAAATTATGGATTTAATTGAAAAAGCAGGAAGTGAAAAATATGAAACTTCTTGGGAAAACGGGATTGGAAAATCTAAGAAGAAATTAAATATTCAAAAAGGCAAAAAATCTCGGGCTGCAGGAAGCAGATTTGAATTAAAAGTTCGAAAAGATTTGGAAGATAAGGGAAGAGTCGTTGATAAATGGTCTAATAATATAGACTTAGAAAAGGGGGAAATAGTTTCTGCCAAAAGAAAATACAATCCTTTTCGAAAAGCCATGGTTATAGGCACTGGTTTCCCAGATTTTGTTTCAATTAAACACATCTATGAAGGAGCATATAGTGTTATAGGGGTTGAAGTGAAAATTAATGGTATTCTCTCTAAAATAGAAAAAGAAAAATGTGCCTGGTACTTGAAAAATAAAATCTTCTCAGAAATTTGGATTGCAAAGGCAATAAAAAAAGGCAGGAGAATTGAAATTGGATACGATGACTTCTCAGAAAAGTATGGGAAAAAGATTAAATATGTTAGCGAGAATAAATCTTTAAAAACTCTTTAGGATTTTGATTTGAATGAAAAAGAGCTTGATAATTTTATTTATTTTAATGATTAGTGTTGTTGGTGCTGAAACAATTGATTTAATTTATCCCGAGGAAGTTAATATTGGGGAGGAATTTAATATCACCCTTGTTTTGAATAATTTTTCTGAAGAAATTTATGATTTTAAAATTAATTTTAATAATGGCAAGGTTGAAATGTATTGGGGTGGAGAATGGATTGTTGCAGATTGGATTGAAAATTCAGTGAATGTTTCTGAAACAAATAATCAGAGTTTTAAGTTTAATTTAATTGGAGATTATGTTGGTGTTGATGAGATTATTGTTGAGATAAAAAATGATACAGAGAATTGGATATTTAAGGAATATCAAATAAATATTAGTATTCTTGAAACTGAAAATAATGAAACCGAGCCTGCGGATGTTGGAGTTTATCTTGAAATGAATTGGGATGAAGAGGATATTGTAAATGGAAAAGAATTTGAGATTAATGTTCTGGGATTTAATCTTGAGGATGAGAAGCATGATGTTAAAATTTGGATTGAGTTTGATGAAAATGATAGTGTTATTTCTGACAGATATGATGAGGAAAATGAGGAATGGAAATCAGGCAGATATTATGTTAATGAATTTTTTTCTGGTGCAGGAAATAAAACTGAGGAAATTAAATTGAGAATTAGAGAGGATTATAAAGATTTTTATGGAGATGTTAAAATATTTTTTAAATTAAGAAACGGATTTGAAATTGAGAAGGGGATGGAAATTTTAGAGGGGGAGATAGATGAAGAAATAGAACCTGAAATAACTAATGAGGGGGAGTTTATTGAAACTAAACCTTCGATAACAGGGAATGTGATTAAGCTTGGTGCATCTGCAAAAACAGAAGATATAAAAAGGAAAAATCCAGTTATTTATGAATCTGATGTAGAGAAAATTAAAAAATATTCTATGTTTGGTTTTGCATTACTATGTGTTTTGCTTAGTGTGCTGTTGATAAGGGAGAAATTATAATGACAGAAAATAAAATTAAGGCGTTGTTTGTTTTTGAAATACTTGGCAGACCGCCTGAACATATTAAAGAGACTTTGTCTGACTTGATTGATAAACTTGAAAAAATTCCAGGGATTAGCATAGATAACAAAACTATTCATGATGCTAAGCCAGTTGAAAAAGAAGGTGTTGAAAATTTGTTCACGAGTTTTGCAGAAGTTGAAGTTAACGCTGATGAATTAAATAATCTTTTGTTGATTGTGTTTCATATGCTTCCTGCTCATGTTGAAATACTTGAACCTCGTGAATTAAGATTTAAAAATTTTGATATAAGTTCTATGCTTAGTGAACTAACGGTTAAACTTCATAAATATGATGAGATTGCAAAAGGGCTTGTTATAGAAAGAAATACTTTGATGAAAAAATTGCAAGAAGCTGAAGAGAAGATTAATGGTTTTGAGAGTGAGATTAAGGGTGGGAAGAAAACAGAAAAAGTTAAAAAAGATACTTAACTCAGGATTATATGAAAGCACTTATATTTAATGGCTCTGGAATTTTATTAAATTCTGATTTAGCAGGAATTAGACTTCTTTTAATTGAATTAGGAAAAGAAGAAGAAATGTTAAAACAAAAAGAAGAATATGATAAAATTAAACAAGAAAAACCATTGGGATTAAAAAATCTTGCAGAATTATATAAAGGAGTTTCAGAGCAAGAAATTAATGAAAAATCTAAAAAAATAGTTAAAGAAAAATTAAAGGCAGGGGCTAAAGAAATAATTAATGAGATTAAAGAAAAACGATATTTAGTTGTAAACTATACAAGTGAATTAATCAATATTAATAATGTTTTAAAGGATGAATTAAATTTAGATGATATTTGCGGGAATATTTTAGAATTTGAAAATAGAATTGCTACAGGAAAATTAAAAGAAAAAGTAGATAGATATGATAGGGTTGAGAAAATAAAAAAATTTATGGAAAAAAATAATTTATCTAAAGAAGATACTTATATTGTTGGGGAATCTGTTACTGCTATTCCCTCTGCAGAATTAGGAACAATAATTGCATTTGATTCTGAAAATGAGGAATTAAATAAAATTGCAAAATATAAAATTAGTAGATTAGATGAGTTATTAGATATATTAAAAAATTAAACATTACCTAATCCGCCACGAACTTCGTCACCTTTCATTCTTGTGCGAAATTGATTTGTCTTTTTTTCTAAAAGTTGTTTTGGACTTATTTTTGGTTTTCTTTTTATTCTAAAATAAACAAGTGCAACTAAAACTAAAATAATTGAGATAATAAAAAGTCCAATCATCCATTTTGAGGCAGGTTTCTTTTTTTCTATACATTTTCCAATACAGCAAGGACCTTCTAAACTTGACTTTTTGTATCCGTCGCAGACTTTGTCTTCTGAGCATATTTCGCCAATGTCAGAACAGTGTGAGGAATCTGTTGTGCTTGTTCCTGTTAAAACAACTTCGGATTCATTGTAAGTTATTTCTAAAAAAATTGGAAAAACAAATTCCTGATTTTCAATTTCTGCTTTAATTTTCCCAGACATTCTGTTTTTTGCATCTACATCAAATTCATCAAGATTAACAGTCATATTAATTACAACCTGCTCTCCTTTTTTTAAATCTAATTTTTTTGGCTCAATTTTAGTTTTAAAATCCGCAGAAATTTTAATATCTTCCACATCTTTTTCTCCGATATTTTTTAAAATTATCTGAAGCAAAGTATCTTCTTCAACCATTATCCTCGCTGTTAAAGATTTAATTAAAGAAATATCTGTTCTCTGAAATTCTAATTTTGTTTCTTTTTCTTCTCCTGTTTCTTCAACACCTAAATCCTCACCATCTGTTTTTTCTTCATCAACTTCATCTTCTGTTTCCTGTTGCTCGTCCTCTTCATCTTCATCGATTACTTCTTCTTCATCTTCTTCTGTTTCATTTAAAATCTGAGTTATAAAAATAGGAATATTGTAATCATTAATTTTTAGGATAGTTTTTTGAGATTCTAAATCTTTGATTGAAAATTCGAGTTCTTCTTCTATGCCATCTGGCAAAAAAAATCCAAAACTTTCTTCAGATGCCTGTAATTCTACATTGACTTCTTGCCCAGCATATAAACCAGTTATTTTAATAAAAAAATCTTTGGTTGCTGAAACAAATCCCTTGTTTATTGAAATTGCAGGCGCGTTTGTTTTTTGGACAATAAATTCTTTTCTTATTGTGTCTGTTTTTGAAACTCCTGCCTCGATATATTTTGTGTTTTCAATCTGAACAGAAAAGTTTGCTTCCTGATTTGGGAGAACCATATAAAGATAATAAATCCCCTGATATTGTTTTAGGTCGTAGATAACTGGCATTGGCCTTGGTGTTCCTTGTTTGTATAAATAAATATTCTCTAGTTCTAATCCTTCTGGAAAGTTTCCTGTGATTTCTGCCTGCAATGTTTCTTGTGGCTGGTAGTTTTGATTTGACAATGAAATATCTACTGCTGAGATAAATGGGATTAATAAAAAGATTAAAATAAATAATGTAGTTTTTTTCATAGTAGAATTAGAAAAATAATATTAATAAATGTTTGTAGGTAAGAAATCTTTTAGATTTTCTTTATTTATTGGTGTTGTTGGGAGAGTAACTCCTCTTGTTGGTTCTCCGAGGAGCTTTAATAAATCTCCTGCCCTGTAATGCATATTTTCATTATGAAAATTAACCATATCTTTAATCCATTCTGCAGGAGGAGAATTGTATAGTTTGTTTTGTATGTATGAATTCATTTTTGTTATCTCTTATAAATATTTTTTCTATGTGAAATTTTTAAAATAGTAATTAAATCATTTTTAATCTCAAATAAAACTCTAAAATCTCCAATCCTTAATCTAAATAAATCTGAATTTTGTAATCTTTTAATGTTTATCTGATTGAAATTTTGAGCTAAATTAGAAATTTTTTTATAAATCCTAGAAGCTATGTTTTTTTCAAGTTTTGCTAATTCTTTAATTGCTGCCTCTTTCCATTCTAATATCATTATAAACCAAGTATTTTTCCAACTTCTTCATGAGAAAAAGTTTTTTGATTTTTTGCCTCTTTTATTTCTCTTTTAGTTTTTTCATTTAATTCCAGATTATCTTCTATCATATTTTCAATTATCTCATTATAAGTTTCTCTTTCGAATATCTTCATTTTCTCGAGAGTTTGTTTTACATTATTAGATATTTGTATTGTTGTAGGCATTTTATTATAATAAATTATAAGACGCTATAGTATTTAAAATTTTCTGTTTGTGGATTTTAGAAGGATTGTGTTGGGGTTTCTGTTGATTGGTTGATGGTTTTGATTAGAGGGGGGTTTTGTTTATAGAATAAAAAAAGATTAGAAATAATTATTATGCCCCCAAACTAATGTCTTCAAGAATCTTTTTTGTTTTTTTATTTAATTCAAATCCTATTGTTTGGATTTTATCACTACACCCTCCATTTAAAGCATAATCCTTAAACTCCTCCGGGGTTGTCACTAAGCTCCTAACCTGAAACCAAGGCATCCCATAAGGACCTTCATTTGAAATTTCATGAATCAGATATTTTTTTCCAGATATTATTTTTTTGCCCACCTTTTTTTTCCATCTAATAAAATTTCCATTCCCACAGTAAACGGGTTTTTTAGTGATATCCTCCCCCATTACAGAGATTATTAATTTTTTTACCATTTTAATTATTTACTTGAAAATAATAGTTAATAGAAAATATATAAAATCTTTCATTATATTTTTTACATTATAACCAAAATATTTATAAATAATAATAAATTAGTAAAAATATGGCATATAAATTAAATAAGAAAGATAGGAAAATATTGTATCAATTAGATCTAAATAGTAGGCAGAGTTTTAATCAAATTGCTAGAAAGGTAGGTTTGAGTAGAGAAGTTGTGCAATATAGAATTAAACAATTAGAAAAGAAAGGGATAATTAAAGGTTATCAGACATTAATTGATATAAGTAAATTAGGTTATCTTAATTGTAGATTTTTTATAAAATTTCAAAAAGATTCTCCTGAACAAGAAAACAAAATAATTGAATATTACAAAAAACATCCTAAATTTTGGTGGGTTGATAGTATCGATGGATTTAGAGATTTGGGAATAGCTTGTTGGGTGAAAGATATGTATGAATTTTATGAAATTAAAGAAGATTTGACAAAAAGATTTGGAAAATATATTTATGATTTGGATATATCAATCTACTATAAATTTTATATTTACAAAAGAACCTATCTTTTAAATGATAAAAAAAAGCCTATTCCTGAAATAAAAGTAATGTTCTTTCCAGAAAAAGCAGATTTTGACAATAAAGATATCCAAATATTAAGATTAATTGCTCCAAATTCAAGAAGGAGTTCTGTAGAAATTTCAAATAAAACTAAGATTAGTGTTACAAATATTAATTATAGAATTAAAAAAATGGTTGAAAAAGGAATTATTAAAGACTTTAGAGTTATGATTGATTTAGAGAAAATAGGATATTATTGGTATAAAATAGAAATGCAATTAAGTAATTTAAATATCAAACCAAAAATGTTAAATTATTTTCATAATCACCCAAATATTATCTATGCTTATGAAACAATTAGTGATAATGATATTGAGGTAGAATTAGAGGTTCAGAGCTATGAAGATTTCAGAAAAGTATTAAACGAAATAAGAAATATTTTTGGAAAGAATATAAAGAAATATCATCATCTATTATGGTTTAAAGAACATAAGTTTTTGTTTATGCCTTAATTAATCGACCACCTCATCTTCTCAATAAGACCTAAGATGAAGTTTGACCCACATAAAAATTAATTTATTTAGTCATATCTCTTAATTTTTTCATTGTCTCGTCAAATGCAGTATCTTTTGAAACTTTTGGTGCAGGCCTTCTTCTTACTGGACGAGCCCCTCTTGGAATGATTTGTCTTGGTCTTAATGGTCTTGGACTAAAACCTGGCGGAGGCATTGGAGGCCTTTTTGTCTGGCTCGGGCCTTTCCCAAATTTAAATTTGCTCTTAATTCTAAATAACCAAATCTTTAACTGATTCCTAAAGACGATTGCAAGGATTGTAAGAATTATTAAGGCAACTAATAAAATAATCAACAGCCAGTTGCTTTTCTCTGTTATTGATTTAGGTGCACAGCATTTGTCCCCATAATCGCAATCATATGATTTTTCTACTTCATCATCATCACAAGAAACTCTGCAATTATACTCATAATCTCCTTCGCATTCTGTTTCTTCTTCATCGTCATCATCTGTGTCGTCATCGTCGTCATCAGTATCCTCTTCGAGATATTTAGTTTTACAACATACATCACCTAAATCTTCCCAATAACATTTGTAATCTGTTTTGCTTAATGTATTTCCAGAATCACATTGCCCCATTAAGACACAATAATTGCCAGAATCTACACAATCTGAACGAGTGTCTGTTTCTCCTTCTCCTCCAGAGCCATCATCGTCATCTCCCTCCACACATTCTCCGCCCTCGCAAATATCCTCGCAAGTAGTTGAATTCCCCCATTCTAAACAATCGTCGTCGTCATAATTTCCGCAAGTTTTTAAATTTTTACCAAAACATTTCAGGACACCAATAGTATCACACTCATTCTCGCATTCAGTAATATCGTCTATGCAAATTCCATTGTCGCAATAAAAATCACCTGTGCATTCATTTGCACTAATCCTATCTAAACATCCATCAGAACCTAATGTGCAATTGTAAGGAGTATCTCCATCACAAAAACTTCCTACTTCTGAGCAATCAGAATGGTCTGAGCAAGTTGGTGGTTCTTCGTCGTCATCTCCTTCAGAAGGCAATCTTGGCCATGCAGAGTATAAGATAAATGCGGTGTCTCTTAGATTGTCGCTATTCCAGCATCCGGAATCATCTTGTTCAGCTAATAAATATGTTTTTGCATAATCTTTCTCGTCCACACTTCTTCTTTGCAATCCTAAAAGTGCGAGTGCAGTGTCGTAAAATTCATTGTTTGCTGATGACGCCAGCCAGTAAGCTTTTGGGTCTCTTAAAGAACCTATTTTTTTAAATGGTGTTGGTTTTTTGAGCAAGTCATCTAAAAACTCTGAATGGGCAGTTATTCTATATAATAATGCTGAAGGGAGTATTGCAAGATTATTGGTTTTTTCTGCGTTTAAGTAAGGCAGTAAATCTTCTATGTCGTTGCCTGTTATTCTTAATGCAAATGCAGCCCATAAACTTCCCTCGTAATCGCATTCAGAATCTCCAAGGCAGACTGAATTTATCTGCTCTTCTGTTCCTTCTCCTGCATCTGCCTTATTAGTTTTACTTGAAAGGTAAAAAGTGTTTTCTCCTTGTTTTGTGTATATTAAGGTTGTTAAGAAATTTTTATCGCAATAAATTGAGTAAATTTTTTCGTAGCAGTTTTTGTCTATTTTCAGGAAATAGTCTCCAACTGCTTTTTCAAGGCAGGTTGTGTCTGTGCCTGTTATTGTTTTGTCTGCATTAATTGTGAAGACATCAAATGTGCTTGCATCGTCCATGTAAATCTCGCACCTCATTTCTTCGCTCACGCCTATCTGGTCTATTTCTAAATACCAATCCAATGCTGTTGAAGTTTGTTTTTGGGCCTCTAACCAGTCAGTGTAATTATTCGTATCTTTGTCGATATAATCTAATGCTAAAACTGCGAGTGCTGTTGATTTTAAATCACAAGTTGCAGATGCGGTTTCTCCCCAGCAAGCTTTATTAGAGTTTTTTAAATCCATTAATTTATCTCTGCATACTGTTTGGTAGGATGAATTATAAGAAAGTGCGAGCAAGCTGAATCCTGCTTTTTCTGTTGTTGTTGCTTTTTCGCAGGAAGTTCCGACAATATCTTTTAAACATTCGTATGCTTCTTCTTCTGTTGCATTAACTAAAAATATTGAGAATGTCAGGATTAAAATTATTGCTAATACTGCTCTTTTTTGTTTCATAAAGATTATAATTAATAGAGGTATTTAAAACTTTATTTTTTTCTGAAATATGTTTTTACTGCGTAATTTAGAGGGTTTTTTATTTGCCTGCAAAGTTGGTCTGGTTTGCAGATGTTGAGTTCTCTGTAATTTGGCTTGTCGCAGTTTGGGGGAAGTCGTGTTGGATTTTTCTGATACCAGGTTAATTGAGACTGAATATAACCTTGTTTCAGTGGGTTGTAATTTTTTTTATTCCATTCTGTTATTTTTTTTTCTATTTCATTAATTGAGATTCCTAATGATTTAAAAAAATTGATTAGTAAAAAAAGTGCTCTTTTTCTTCCGTCTTGTTTAACCCCTTTTAGTAAAATTTTTATGCAGGGAGGGAATAAATCTTCTGACGGGTTTTGGATTTGGATTTGTTTGAAGTCTTTGCTTTGAATTTTCGGGGCGATTTCATTTTTAATTCGTCTTTTATGAGTTTCTTGCTTGTTTTTTTGTTCTTTCCAATCTAAAGTTTGAAGCAATAATTCTTTTGCTTCGTTTTCAACTGCATCTGGATAAAAGTTTTTGATTTCTGCTTTAAATGGTTTTGCATCTTGAATCTGAAATTCTAAAATTTTGTCTTGGTTTAAAACAATTGATGCCAAGGCAGTTTTTTCGTGGAGGGAATAAGGCATTCTAAATAAATGCCTGGGGGAAACTAAAATTAAATCTGCTTCAATTAATTTTTCTGTTTTTTCTCTTGTTTTTGCAAACATTTCTGAATTTTTTTCAGAGTTTATATTACAAAATTCGCAGGAATAAATTTCTTTTGAGGATTTTTCGATTAAATCTTTTCTGCAATTTTCATTTGGGCATTTTGGGATTCCTTTCTTTTTTCTTATTCTTTGTATTTCTGTTTTGCAAAAAGAACAGAACCAATCTACTAATTCTTTTTTTACAGCTGGGCGGTTACATCCAAGGCATTCTGTTATTAAAAGTTCTTCTTCCTTTTGCCCTGTTTTTTTAGCCAAGTCTTTTAAACTTTGCTCTTCAAAAATTTTGTCTGCGAGTTTTGGCTGGATAATATCTGTTAAATATTCGCAGATTAATCTTGGCCATTCTGGGAACATGTCTTTTGTCTGCTGTCCGTAAATTTCTTTTGGAAATGCTTTCCAGGGAATGATTATATGGAAACCTTTGCTTCCGCTGAATTTTATACCTAAATTTTTTATTCCGTGAAATTTCAATGTCTTGATTAATAGGTCTGCATAAATTTTGCTGTATTCTAAATAAGGTGAATCTATGTCCAGTAGCAAATCCCAGCCGATTCTTAGTTCGTCAAATTCTTTTTGAGAGAGTTCTGTTGAGATTTCCAGCGGGTCTTTCCAGATTTCTTCTGAGCAATGGAAAGAGGTTGCTCCTCTTTTAACATGTTCGAAAATATCTGATTCATATTGGAATGCATCTGGGCGTTTGCCAAAACTTTTCATCATGTAACTCGGAACACATTCTCTGTTTTTTGAAAATTCAAACATTGTTTTTCTAACATCTTGTCTTGAATAATACACAATAATAATTTCTCTGATTCTTTTCTCATTTATTGAAGGAGGCATAAAATATAATGTAATTTAAATTTTATATACTATCTTATCCTCAATTATAATAATCTTTAAAAGTCGTTCTGGTATATTATTAGAATGTTATTGAAATTAGAACATCCAAAGTTGTTTTCAGATGTTATTGGGATAATTTCTGAGTTAGTTTTGGAAGTAAGGATAAAAGTAGATAGGGAGGGAATGAGTATTGTTGCTGTTGACCCTGCGAATGTGGCGATGATTTCGTTTAAATTGCCGTCGAGTGCTTTTTCTGAATTTGAAGTTGAGGGCAATGAAGTTTTGGGAGTCAGTCTGGAAAGTTTGAAGGCGGTTTTAAGGCGGTGCGGTGCTGGAAGTGTTTTGATTATTACTAAAGAAGAAAATTCTTTGAAGCTTGAGATTATTGATAGAATTAAAAGAGAGTTTAATCTTTCGCTGATTGATGTTGACGGCGAGGAGAAAGAGATTCCGAGTTTGGATTTTGTAGCGAAAATTGAAATGTCTGCGGGGGATTTTTCTGCAGCGATTGAAGATTGCGCGGTTGTGGCTGATTCGTGCGCATTTGTTTCAGAGCCAGACAAATTTATTATTCAGGCAAAGGGCTCTTTGAATTCATTTAAATCTCAGTTTTCATCAGATGAATTAAATATTCAGGCACAAGAAGCAACCTCAAAATATTCGCTGGAATATCTGCAAAAAATGATGAAGGCAACAAAGATTACAGACAAAGTTATTGTTAATTTTTCAGATGATTATCCTCTTCGGCTTGACTTTAATACTCCCTTAATTGAGTTGGGATTTATTCTTGCACCGAGGGTTGATAGTGAAGATTAGAATGGAACCTGCAAAATATGTTCAAGGAAATAAAAGAAATTTTTCTAGAGGAGATTATTTGGAAGAAGTAATTGATAAAAAAGGTTTTGTTAAGTTAAATGAAATTATGGGGGAGATAGTTTTTTCTGAAACAAGGTCTACTGGATATGGTTCTTGTTTGGGCCTTAAATTAGATAATCAAGAAAAAGAAATTTGGTGGCAAGACCAAAAAAATATGCCTATACCTGCATTAGTTGGACAAACTCTTCGAGGATTTTATGGTTCAAATCAGAGCAATGATTATCTTGTATTACAAGGTTATGAATTACAAACTCGATTTGGAAAAGTTTTAACAAGAGGGCTTAATTCAAAAAAATTGGAATTTGTTGATTAGAAAACCATTTAATTTTCTATTAATTATCTAAATGATAAGCTTTAAATAAGGGTAATACTAAATAATATAAAAGAATATTTAATCATATAGAAAATTATTTTGTAATATGAAATAATACTTTTGAAAAATGAAATTAAGAATATCTGCAACAATAAGCAAAGAAACAGAAAGGATTTTAAATTCTTTATTAAAGGATGGGGATTACAGAAATAAATCTCACATAATTGAAAAAGCAATTGAATTATTAAAAAAAGAGAGGGAAATAAAATGAATCGTCGAGGGCAAAACAAGAAAGCAAACTCGCGCCTTGACTTTGTTTTTAAAAATAACATTTGTTCAAAGTCAAAAACCTCGCAAGTAACGATCTTTATAATCTTAGGTTTATTGTTAGTTGTGATTATTGCAATTCTTTTTGTAGTTTTTAGGGGGGCTGGAATTAAAGTTTCTGTTGCCGACGAGGAAAATCCTCAACAGTATATTGAAAGTTGCGTTAAAGAGAGGGTTGAAGAAGCTGTTGAACTTTTAATGAAGCAAGGCGGGTATTTAGAACCAACAAATTTTAAAACTTACAAAGATGAAAAAATTAGTTATTTATGTTACAATAGGAATTATCTTCAGCCATGTGTAAATCAAGAGCCAATATTAATTAAACATCTTGAAGAAGAAATTGAAAATTATATAGATAGAAAAGTAGATAGTTGTTTTGATGGTTTGAAACTTGGTTTGGAAAAAAAGAATTACGAGGTTGTGATGGAAACAGGTAAAGAATTGGAAGTTAATTTGATTAGCAGTAAAATTTTTATTAATATTGAAAAGGATTTTAAAATGAGTAAGAAAGAGTCGGAAGAGTTTAAGAAATTTAAATTTAGTTTGAATCATCCAATTTATAATCTGGCAGATATTGCGAGGGAGATTGTTAATCAAGAGATTAGATTTGGAGGGTTTCAGACACAAGGATATAATATTTTTTATCCGGGATATGAAATTACAATGAAACAAAGAGACGACGATGAATTTGATGAAACCAAGGATGATACTAGAATTTATATAATTAAAGATAAAATTACTCAATTAAAGTTTCAGTTTGCGATTAGGAATTTTGCGCCGAAACATGGGATTTAAAATGGAGAAAAAATATTTGACAAAAAATGCAGGGATTTGTTACTCAGAGATTTTGATTTTGATGGTGGCAATGTTTGCATTTTCTTATATTTATAGTGATTCGTCTGATGCGATTGAGGAGGTTTTGGGAGATTTGAAAAATTCTGAGAACCTTAGAAAAGATTTAATTATGGACCAGATAATTGAGAAGAGTTTGGAGAAGCAAAGGGAAGAACAAGATGAAATTGTGAATAATTTTCTGGAGTATGAAGAAAATCAGAAGTCGTTTTTTGAGAAAATGATTGAGAAGTTTATTGAGAGGTTGAAGACGCCTTTGTTGGGAAGTGTTTCTGCACAAGATTTGAATCCAGAGGATTTTGCAGTGCATTGTTGCGAAGAGAGTGATGGGGTGCTTTGCCAGGATTATCCTGCTTCAGATATAGAACAAAATTGCGATAGAGAAAATATTGTTCCTGTTGCGTGTGATAATAATTTTAATTGTAAGTCTGGTTGTTGTTATGATAGTGAGGAAGGGACTTGTTCTATTTCGCAAAGAAAAGGATGTGGGGCAGGAGAGTTTGATGAGGGAGATGTTTCCTGCACTTCGTCAAGGTGCCAAAAATCGTGTTGTGTTTTAGGTAGTGGTGTTAAATTTACTACTGAAAAAAATTGTGAGTGGTGGGGAGAGATGTTGGGTGTTGAAGAAGAGTTTAAACCTGAAATAACAACTGAACAAGAGTGTTTGATTTTGGTAGAGGCAGAGATAGAGGGTGCTTGTGTTTTTAATGACGGGAATTGCAGATTTATAACTGGTTCTGAATGTTATTCAAGAGGAGGTAATTTTAATTCTCAAAAATTATGTTCTAATTCTGTATTAGACACTATTTGCACAAAACAGAATTATACTGGATGTGTTTTAGGAAAAGACGAGGTTTATTGGTTTGATAGTTGTGGAAATAGAGAGAATATTTATTCAAGTGATTTGGATGAAAGCTGGAATAATGGAATGGTTTTGTCTAAGGGGGAAAGTTGTGGTGTTGATTCTGAGGATGCAAATGCGAATTCAGAAGATTGTGGGAATTGCTTAAGGTATGCCGGGAGTATTTGTAGTGAAGAAAGTGGTGAGGCAGTTTGCAAAGATTTGAATTGCCCGGATGTTTTAATTGACGGGCAGGAAGTGACAAAAAGAAATGGAGAAAGTTGGTGTGTTTATGATGGGGCTGTTGGAGTAGATTTTGATTCTGCAAATCCATTTTCAAGAGATACTGTTGGAAGCAGACATTGGAAATTTTATTGTGAAGATGGAGAAGTAAAATCAAACCCTTGTTTAGATTATAGAAATCAGGTTTGCATTCAGGGGGACCAAGAATTAGATAATGGGGAGATTTTTTCTTCTGCGAACTGCATTGCAAACCCGTGGCAGAATTGTTTAGTATATAATACTCAGGGCGAAACAGCTTCGGAACACGCAGAAGCACTTGAAGAATGTGATGAAAATCCTTTTTGTTATGTCAAGTCCACTTATATTGATACTAAGTTTTATTTTAATACCTGCACACCTAAATATCCTCCTGGTTTTGATTTTGGCAATGTTGCTGAACAGGGTTCTGGACAGACTAATGAAAATATTTGTAGCATGGCGACGCAAAGTTGCCAGATTATCAAGGTTAAAAGAATAGGCAAAGATAAAAAAATTAACACTCATTGTTCAAATGCAAATGCAGTGAAATTAATGAATGAATGGTGTGTTAGCTTGGGCGATTGCGGGGCATATGTTAATTATGAAGGGGATTTTTCAACAGAGGGTTTTGCTGTGAATAATTTTAATCTTGGAGAACTTCTTAGAATTTGGGGCAATCCTGCTTTTTTTAGTCAAATGGAAAATGCATATGTGAGAAATGCTGAGCCAATTGCAGGAGAAAAAATAGAGTCTATGGATGTTGTGGATTATCTTGTTAAAAAAGGATATTTGAGTAGTGCTTTGGGGATAAGTGAAGATGATTTTGGTGATGGTGGGAAAGTTGCTGGTGCTATGGGGAAGATTGGTATGGGGGTTTATGGTCTTGCTGTTGTTGGGGGGGCTTTGGCAGCATCTGCAGGAACATTAGGAGGATTTATTGTAGCATTAGAAGGAGTAGCCACTGCAGGAGTAGTTGCGGCGGCAGGTTCAAATTTAGGAGTTGTTATCGCAGGGATTGTTAATGCAGGATTAGCTGTTGGAATTGCAGTTGGATTAACTACAATAATCGGGATGCTATTAGGATTTTCAGCAGATGTTATGTGGGCATCAATGGGGTTTGCAATTGTAGGTGCGGTAGTTTTAGTAATCTTTACGAAGTTAGGATTTTTAGCAGGAGGACTTATTGGTGCAGCCATTGGAGTAGCAATCGGTGCTCTTTTAAAATTTGGTTTTGGAATTGGAGATGTAAGCAAAAAATCAGTTCATTTTCAGTGCCTTCCTTGGAAGCCAGAGTTTGGTGCAGAGAATTGTGATTTGTGCAATCAGGGAGAGATGGATAATGAGGGGGATTTATTGCAACAGTGTTCTGAGTATAGGTGCAAGAGCTTGGGTCTTGCGTGTGAATTTGTTAATGAAAATAGTGATAATCCATTGTGTGTGCCTATGCAAGATGATGGTCTGATTCCGATAATTTCTTTTGGAGAGATTTCAAATGATTTTGAATTTAGAGAACAGACTTATGGGGCAGGGATTTCAGATTCAGGTGAATGCATCCCGGAAAATACCGCATTTAGTATGAGAATTAAAACAGAAAATAAGCCAACTATTTGCAGATATTCTTTTGAGGATGTTGGCTTTGATGAAATGGGGAGTAGTTATTTTGGGAGTAGTTTACTTTTGTATAATCATACTTTGAATTTTATGGCACCAAGTGTTGCATCATTAGTTAATCAATACCCAATTCCAACTGAAACAATAATTGAAAAATATGGTGATTTGAGATTGTATGTTAAATGTAAGGGGGCTTATGGATTGGAAAGCTCTCCTCAATATATTATACAAATGTGTGTTAAAAAAGGCAGAGATAGAGATGCGCCTTATGTGAAACAGGCATTTCCTTTAAGTGGAGGTTATGTTAAAAAAGGTGTTGAAGAGAAAGAGTTGAAAATCTGGATGAATGAACCTGCGTATTGCAGATGGGGGCTTGATGAGTTTACAGAATATGATGATATGCGGGATGATGTGGTTCATCAAATGGATTGTGAAACTTCAATAGAAAGTGCCTTGGTTTGCAATACTACATTAACAGGGCTTGAAAAAGGAGAGAATAAATTTTACATTAAATGCAAAGATAATCCGTGGTATTTCCCTGAGAATGAGAGTTTGAGAAATGCAATGGAAAGTCCTTTTGAATATGTTTTGAATGTTGCTGAGTTTGATTTAAAAATTGATAGCTTAAAAGTTAAAGATTCTGAAAGCTATGGTAATGAATTTTTCACAGGCAATGATTTTATGGTTATTGATTTAGAGGTTGAAACTTCTGGGGGAGTTGATAATGGGGAATCTGTTTGCAGTTATGAGGCCTATGGTAATTTAATTCCTTTTGAATTTACTTCTAATGCTTTTTTAGATGTTTGGACAAATAGACATAGGCAGACTGGATTTTCATTATATGAGGGAGAACACAATCTTTCTGTCAAATGCACAGACATTGCAGGCAACATTGCAGAAGATTCCGTTTCTTTTACAATTAGTGTTGATAACACTGGACCGATAATTACAAGAATGTATTATGATGCAGGAAGTTTGAAAATCATGACAAGTGAGGATGGGAAATGTGAGTATTCAGAAGATAATGAAGAATGGGAAGAAATGATTGGTTTAGGAAAAGAGCACACGATTTATTGGGATGTTGATAAAACTTATTATATAAAATGCGAGGATGGACTTGGAAATCCTGGTGGCAAGAGAGTTGTCCAAACGTTGAGGGATTTATGAAGTTTTATAAATACTAAATACTTTCTTTAGAAAAGAAAGGATTTAGGAGTCAAAGAAACTAGAATGGAAAAAGGTGTAAATAAAAAAGGGCAGATTACGATATTCATCATATTAGCATTAGCGATGGTGTTAATTTTATTTTTGTTGTTTAGAGGCGGAAATTTTATGCAGTTTATTGGGGGTAAAAGTCCTGTAACCCAAATTCAAGATTGTGTTGAAGAAGCGGTTGAAGAAGCTGTTGATGTTTTGGCGTTGCAAGGGGGGAGTATTAATCCTGAATTTTATTTTGAATATAAAGGAGATAAAATAGATTATTTGTGTTATACAGATGAATATTATGAAACTTGTGTGATGCAAAAACCATTGCTGAGAAAATCTATTGAGGAGGAAATTGAAAATTATATCGACGACAAAGTTGAGAGTTGTTTTAATTCTGTCAAGGCAAATTTGGAAAGAGAGGGTTATGTGGTCGGTTTTGGCGAGGTTGAAAATTCTGTTGATTTAATTTCAGGGAATATTTTTGTTGAGACTAAAAGTGATTTGACAATAACAAAAGACACGACAGAATCATATAAATCTATTAAAACTGATGTGGGTTCTAAGATTTATGAGTTGGTTATGATTGCGAGCTCGATTGCAAACTGGGAGGCACGTTATGGCGATTCTGAAACAATGAGCTATATGATTTTTTATCCTTCAATAAAAGTTGAAAAGAAAAAACAAGGGGACGGCACGACGATTTATATTTTGACAGACAGAGTTTCATTAAATAAATTTCAGTTTGCATCAAGGAGTTTGGTGCTTCCTGCAGGATTTAGCGGAAAATGAAAAATAAAAAATTGCAGGTTGGTTTTGAAATTTGTTTGATTGTAGCGGGATTTATTTTTTCTCTTGGGTTTGTTAGTGCAGATGCATCTATATTTCCTGCATTTAATGTTTGCTGTGAGAAAACTATTGGGGGGGCTTGGTGTCAGGATACTTTGGAAGAAAATTGTGATACTTCTGGAAATTTGAGGATGACGCCGACTTCGTGCGAGGCAACGAGTTTTTGCAAGAAGGGTTGTTGTTTTGATAGTAAAGATGGTTTATGTATGGAAGGCACGCCTCAAAAAGTTTGCGAGAATGCAGGAGGGGTTTGGAGTGATGATGCTCAATGTAATATTCCTCAATGCGAATTAGGTTGTTGCATCATAGGAGACCAAGCAAGTTTTGTAACTTTAACAAGATGCAAAAGATTGTCTAATATTTATGGGTTAAATACTGACTTTAGAACAAATGTTGGTGATGAAATTAGTTGTATTGGAATTGCTCAGTCGCAGGACAAGGGGGCGTGTGTTTATGAGACAGACGAGTTTGAACGGACTTGCAGATTTACAACAAGAGGCGAGTGTTTGAATATAGAAAATTCTGAATTTAAAAAAGATTATTTGTGTTCTGCAGAAGAACTGGCTACAAATTGCGGCAAGACAACCAGAACAATGTGCATTGATGGAAAAGACGAGGTTTATTTTGTAGATAGTTGCGGTAATCCTGCAAATATTTATGATTCGTCTAAAGTTGATGATGCTGTTTATTGGAACAAGATTGTTAGTAAGGCAGATAGTTGCAGTTTAAGTAAATCAGGAGACCCTAAATGCGGGAACTGTGATTATTTTGGTAGTTCAATTTGTGGTAAAGGAAGTGCAACTTATGGAGATTATAATTGCAGAAATTTAGAATGTAAAGATGATGAAGGAAATAAATGGAAAAATGGAGAGTCGTGGTGTGTTTATGATGGAAAAATTGGCGAGGGTTCTGATGCTGTGGGAAGTAAACATTTTCGGTATGTTTGTATGAATGGCGAGATAACTATTGAACCATGTGCTGATTATAGAAATGAGGTTTGTATTCAGGATTTTATTGAAACTTCAAGTGGTGATTTTACAGAGGCGGCTTGCAGGATTAATAGATGGAGAGATTGTTTGGACCAGAAAGAGGAAGAGGATTGTTTGAATACAGACAGGCGGGATTGTTATTGGTTGGAAGGTGTTTTTTGGAGTGGTGTTGGTGTTGCAACAACTACTCAAAGTGATACTTCGACTTCTGGTGTTTTTGGTAGTGGTTCAACTGGAGGGTTTAGCGGAGGTTCAACAGGCGGATTTGAAGGAGGAATTACTGGACAGGCGATTGCACCAATAACTGGAAGAGCAAGTGAAGAAGACGGACCAGAAAAATCTCCTGCTGGTGCTCAGTTGGGGGGGGGAATTTGTCTTCCTGAAATTCCTGCTGGATTAATGTTCTGGAATCAAGGGGATGCTCAGAGTGTCTGCAATTATGGGAGTTCTGTTTGTGTTGTTAAATATGAAGAAAAATTAACTGGCGGGGGAAAGTGTGTTGATAATTGCGAATGTTTAGAAGTTGGATATGCTCAGAAAATGAACAGGGTCTGCTCGTCGTTGGGTGATTGCGGTGCTTATGTTAATTATGTTGGAAGATATACAGATGGCGGGGCTGAATGGAAAGTTAAGGGCAAAAAGTATGATTTAAGTTTAATACAAGGATTTATGGATGAAATAAAAGCGAGGGCAGGGGCATGATGAAAATAATGAAAGGAGGAAAGTTTAAATATCTTTAAGATTTTGAATGCAAAATGGAACAAGAAGAATTAAAAAGCGTTAATAAAAAGCTTGAAATTTTGACGCACATGGTTAGTTCACTTCAAGAATCTTTTGAAGATTCTTTTTTAAGTGGAGACGAACAAATCATTTTAGAAGAATCAAGAAAAGAACTTGAAGAAGGCAAATGCGTTTCACTTGAAGATTTAAAAAAAGATTTAGATGAAAATTAAGTTTTCTAAAAGGGCTGAAAAATTTCTTAGAAATTGTGAGAAAGAAATTTATTTGAGGGTAATTAAAAAAATTAATGAGCTATCTGAAAATTGCTTTCCTCAAGATACAAAAAGAATTCAGGGAGAAAAAGGGCAGGTTTTTAGAGTGAGAATCGGGGATTATTGGATTTTGTATGAAGTTCATAGTAATGAATTAATTCAAATTGTTCATATAGATAAAAGAGGGAGGATTTATTGAAATAGTAATAACTATAGAATGAAGATGTTAAAAGCAGAAAATAAAATTAGCAAAATGAAAAAAATAATTATAAATATTTTAAAAAAACATAATGTAAAAAAGGTAGGGATATTTGGAAGTTATGCTCGAGGAGATGAAAAGAAAAATAGTGATATTGATATTTTGATTGATGTTGATGGAACTTTATTAGATGTAATTAAAATAGAAATAGAATTAAAGAAGAAATTGAAAAAAAATGTTGATTTATTAACTTATGGCGGGATTAATCATTTATTAAAAAAGAATATACCTGATGAGGAGGTAAGGATAATATGAAGAAACAAACACTAAAAATGGATAAAGGAAAAATTTTGGAACAAATAGAAAAAAATAAAAATAAATTAAAAAACAGGGGGGTTAAAAAAATAGGAATATTTGGCTCAATTTTAAAAGGAAAACAAACAAAAAAGAGCGATATAGATATTTTAATAAATTTTGATGATCTTTCTTTTGATAATTATGCGGAAGTTATGATATTATTGGAAAATATGTTTAAAAGAAAAATTGATATGATAATTGAATCAAGTTTAAGACCTGAAATGGCTTATGTAAGGGAGGAAGCAGAATATGTTAGATTATAAATTATATATAAATGTTATTTTGGAAATTATTGAAAAAATAGAGAGTTCTATATTTAAATTAAACAAAGAGGATTTTTTAAAAGATTCAGAATTACAGGATGCAACATTAATGAGACTTCAGGTTATTGGAGAGAATATAAAGAAAATCCCATTAAATTTAAAAAGAAAAAATAAAGAAATTAAATGGAAAAAATTTGAAAAATTGAGAAATATCATAAGTCATAAATATGCTGCTGTAAATTATAATTTAATTTGGAGTTTTATTGAAGATAATTTAAGTGAATTAAAAAATGCAGTTTTAGAAATAAAACCTTAAAGATAAAAAATGAAAAACAAAGAGATAAAAAAAGGAGTGAAGATACAGGCATATTCTGAGATGTCTTTAATGATAATTTCTGTGTTTGCGTTTGCTTTTTTGATGGGGAATGTTGGAGTTGTAAGTGGAAAGATATCCAGTTGGGAGAGTGATTCCGACAGTGCTTTTTTTTCAAGTAGTCATAAACCAACTAGTGAACTTGGTAGAGTTACAAATTCTGTTAACCCTAGCAGAGTTTCCACTAATTCATTGACTGAAGAGGTTACAAAAAAGGTCACAGAAGAAGTTACAAAAAAAACTGTCGAAGATACTGCAAGGGGGGGTGGCGGAGGAACAAGCGGGGGGGCAGGCAAAGACATCCTCAGTTTCATTGGCAAGGATGCTCTAAAAAATTTTATGCAAGTTGGAATGGTAGCAGGACTTGGATTTATGATTGGAGGGTTTGTTGGTGGAAATGCTGATATTGTTATGGCTGGTGCTTTTGCTGCTGGAACATTTACTGCTCAAATTCTTAGTGGGGCTTATGGTAATGAAGGATTGCTTGGAGGATTTACAGAATTTTTAGGAGCTGGAAAAGGAACTTGGGGGGCTAAATGGGGCGGAGTTATGGGCATCGGAATTGCAGCAGCAATTTTTGTTATCATGTATGAAAAAATAGAATATGAAATTGTTGAGTTTAATTGTTATCCTTATGAACCGCCTTTGGGTGGCAGAGATTGTGAGAAGTGTAATGATGATAAACTTGGATGCACTGAATATAGATGTAAGAGTTTGGGGCAGGCATGTGAACTTCTTAATGCAGGGACAGAGGATGAGTTGTGTGATTGGGTTGCACCAAATGATGTTACAAGTCCGAAGATTATGATTAGTGAAGTTAGTTCTGGACATAAATCTATTCCTGACAGGTCTGTGCGGCCGCCTGCAACAGGGGTTGTAATAAAACCAGATAATCAGGAATGCCTCAAGGCATTTACACCTCTTGAATTTTTGGTTGCAACTAATGAACCTGCTCAGTGCAAGGTTGATTATAATTTAGTAGATCGTTTTGAGGAAATGTCTTATTTTGTCGGGGGCAGTAATTTGTATAGTTATAATCATACAGAGAAAATGTCCTTGCCGGGTCCTGATGCCTTAAATGATATTGCTCCTGAGTTGGAAAATGACGGGACTTATACTTTGTATGTTCGGTGCAGAGATGCTAATGGTAATTTTAACCAGGATGCATTTTCAGTAAGATTCTGTGTTGAACCAGGACCAGACACAACTCCGCCAAAGATTGAAGGATTTAATATTCCAAGTGAATCTCCTGTCCAGTATGAAACAACTGAATTAAATTTAGAGGTTTATGTAAATGAACCTTCTGAATGCAAATGGTCTCGAACTGATAGTGATTATAATAATATGGAAAATGAAATGACTTGTGATAAACAAATTTGGAATATGAATGCGAATTTGGTTTATACTTGCAGGACGACTTTAATAGGGATTGAAGATAGAAAAGAAAATAAGTATTTTATCAGGTGCAAGGACCAGCCGAATTCTGACGAGGTTAATCGAAATGTTAATTCTGAAAGCAAGGAATATGTTGTTGTTGGAACTCAGACATTGAATATTTTAGATGTTGAGCCAAATGAGGCAATTTTCGGGGCGACTAATGTGGTTCCTGTTTATTTGAAAGTTAAAACAGATAATGGATATAACAACGGAGAGTCTCTTTGTTATTATTCTATAACCGGCAGTGAGGTAGACTATCTTGAGTTTGCAGAAAATTTGGGAACTGCACACAGCCAGAGACAAGACCTTCCTGCAGGAGATTATACTTATTACATCAAATGTGTTGATTTGGGTGGAAATGCAGATTATGAAACAACTTCATTTAGTATTGAAACAGATAGAGAAACCCCGATAGTTGTGAGGGTATATGGGGAGAGAGATAAGTTGAAAATTTTAACTAATGAAGATGCTGTTTGCAGTTATTCTAATCTTGATTGTAATTTTGAGATTGAGGACGGGATTTCAATAATAGGTGATGAAAAGATTCATACTATTGATTGGGATACAAAACAGACCTATTATATAAGGTGCAAAGATGAATATGACAATCAGCCAAATTCAAATGCGTGTTCAATAACTGTGAGGCCTTATGACTTGCTTGAGCAGGTTGATGTTGTTTAGAAAATTAAGGATAAATTTATATTATTTACGCCTATAGAAATCGTTTATATCTTCAGGAAGTTCAATTCCATGCTTTTTTAAAAATGGCACTCGAATTGCAGGGGTTTCATCAATATTATTCCAATCTAATCCTGATGCAATTGTTGCCATACCTATTGCTTCTCTTCTACCATCACCATAATCTTGTCCAACATCAATTCCTTTTTCATTTCCCAAAAGACCTTTATTCCATTCCCAACCTTGATTTCCTAATTTGTAAAAAGATAATA
This sequence comes from archaeon, assembly GCA_030636025.1. GTDB lineage: Archaea > Nanobdellota > Nanobdellia > Pacearchaeales > GW2011-AR1 > ARS1285. The sequence continues at coordinate 123,775 of DAOVXQ010000001.1, read as the reverse complement.
AAAAATCTGTAGCTGATAAAACAGGAATATCTGCGACCATTTGTATGAATTGATTACCTGCGCCTTCCCCATGTTCTTTTGTAACTTGCTTATAAATTCTTTCAAGTTTTCCACTATCCAAATCAGAACAAGTAGCCCCACATCCACTATAATATTCTGGGCGGGCAGACATGTCCTTCATATCTAAAATAATATCTTTTGCAGTTTTTCCTTCTAAATCTTTATTTGCCATAAAAAACTAATAAATTCCCCCTTTATAATCTTTTATGTATTGAAAAATTGACTTACCTAACAGTTTGTTACAGTTTGTTACAGTTTGTTAATAAAATAAAACATTTATATATTCTTTATATTTATTTAATTTATGAAAAGAGGTAAAAAGGCAAACTCGCGTTTTAACTTTGTTGTTAAAAATACAATTTGTTCAAAGTCAAAACGCTCGCAGACTGTTTTCGGGATGTCGTTTGGAATGATATTTTCAATTATATTAATTATATTCTTTATTGTCACTGCGATTATGGTGGTTAATTATTTTTTAGATATGAAAAAATGCGCGCAAGTTGGTTTGTTTATTAATGATTTGGAAAATGAAGTTGAGAGGGCGAAAGATTCTGATAAGGCGAGTTTTGAATTTGATGCGAGTTTGCCTTCAAATCTGGAGTTTGTTTGTTTTGCTGATTTGTCTGTTTCTTTGGATTCAGGAACTGTTGCAGATGAAATTTCTTTTTATGAATATGAAAATGCAAATATGTTTTTTTATCCTATGAAAAATGCGTGTGATATGCCTTATTATAATTTGAAGTATATTGATATTGAAAAAATTACTGGGGATGAAAATCCGTATTGTGTTCCTGTTGAAAATGGGAAAATTTCTATTGATATTAATAAAGAGTATAGAAATGCTCTTGTTGGGTTGAAATGAGAATTAAAAATACTAAAGCAATTGGTATGTCTTTTACCTGGCTGTTTGCGATTATTGCGGGGGTGTTTATTTTGTTTCTTGCGATTTACGGGGCGACAAAATTTATTGGTGTTGGAAATCAAATAACCAGCACAGAAAGTGCTGCTAAACTTTCTGCATTGCTGGACCCTGCTGAATCCGGAATAGCGTCGGGAAAATATTCAAAAATAGAATTTAAAAAAGACACAAGAATTTATTTTTCCTGCAGCGAAAGGGGGGATTTTGGGAAACAAACAATTGCTTTTGCAGACAAATCTTTTGGTAAATGGGGTGAGCCAGGAGAAGAAATTGCTGTTTATAATAAATATGTTTTTGCAGAAGAAGTTGTTGAGGGTGACTTGCATTTATTTTCAATGCCATTTTCTATGCCATTTAAAGTCGCTGATATAATTGTTGCTTCTAGTGAAAATTATTGTTTTGCAGGGGCGGGAACTGAAATTGAAAATGAAATTAGGGAAATGGGAATTGAAAACATTGAAATTATTTCTGTTGGAGAAAATTGCGATGGGACAAAGGTTTGTTTTGTTTCAGATACTAATTGTGATGTTCGGGTTTCAGGCTCATTAAATGGAGAGGGTTTTGTAAAAAAAGGTTCAAAAGAATTATATTATGTGGATAATTTATTTTATGCAGCAATTATGTCGTCGCCAGACATTTACGAATGCAATGTTAAAAGATTAATGAAAAAATTTGGTATCTTGGCAGATGTTTATATTGGGAAAATAGATATTATTAGAATGCAGGGTTGTGGTTCAAATATTGAGGGAGATTTAATTAATTTGAAAAGGTTGGCTAGTGATTTGGACTCTTCTGAAGATTTGTCAATGATTTCTCAAGCATCAAAAATAGCTGATTTAAAAAATAAAAATGTTATGTGCAGGTTGTATTAAATGAAAAAAAGAAAAAAATTATTTGGGAAGAAGGGGCAGTTGAAAATTCAAGAAATGTCGTTTATGTTAATTGCAGTTGTGTTGTTTTTTATTTTGGCGGGTTTGTTTGCGGTTTCTATGATATATTCTAATTTACACAAATCAGCAACGCAGATTGAAGAAGAAAAAACATATTCTGCGATTATGAATTTGGCAGGCAGTGCAGAATTTTCATGTGGAAAACCAAATTGCATTGATGCAGATAAATTAATTGCATTGGCAAGTGAACAATCAGGAGTTTATAAAAAATTCTGGAGTTTTTCAAGTTTGGTTATTGTTACTGAGAGTGGTTTGAATAAAAAAGAAAGTGAGATGATTGAATGCACAAAAGGAAATTATCCTGATTGCGACAAAATTGTTGTATTTGATAAAAATAAAGATGAGACAATTAAAAAAACATTTGTTGCTTTGTGTAGGAAGGAAAGTGAGAACAATCGGATTTATGATAAATGTGAGATTGCTAAAATTTGGGCAGGGAGTGAGAGAAAATGATGATTAAAATAAGGAAAGCAAAAAGAAAAGATTTTGAAGATTTTTTAAAATTAAAAAAAGAAAGTATTAAAGAATATTCTAATTTAATTAAAGAAAAAATAAATGCTAAAGAAGAACAAATAAAAAAAGAATTTTATAAGATGATTTCTTCTAAAAATAATATTGTTCTTGTCCTTAATAATGATAAAAACTTAATCGGTTTTTTAATAGGTTCTATAATAAAAAATATATGGCAAAATAGTGGATATATCGATGATGTTTTTGTATTAAAGAAATTCAGAAAAAACAGACTCGCTTCCAATCTAATTAAAGAATTTATAAAAATTTTAAAGGTTAAAGGAATAAAAAAATGTAGGTTAGGGGCAAATATCAAAAATAAAAATGCTTTAAAATTATATAAAAAATTAGGATTTAAAATAGTTCGTTATGAAATGGATTTAAAAATATGAAAGCAAAAGCACAGCAGGAAATTGTGGGATTTGTATTAATAATTTTAGTTGTAACTGTAATTGGAATTGTTTTTCTTTCATTAAGTATTGGACGAGGGGAAACACTTAAAACAACAAGTGTTGAAATCTCGCATTTTTTAGAAGCAAGTATGTATTCTACTACAGACTGCGAAATTAATTATCCTGTGAATTATGAAAATCTGCAGAATTTAATTAAGTCATGTTATGAACATAGAGATAGTGAATTAGAAACTTGCTTTGACGAGACAACTTTTTGCAATTCACTTGATTTTGAATTAGAAAAATTAATGAATATTTCAAATCTCGGTGATGCCTACAATCTTACGATTTATTTTGAATCTGATTTTAGAGAAAATTTTGTTGAAATCAGCGACGGTGTTTTTGCAAATTGCAGTTCTATCAAAGGAGCAAGCCATATGATTCCATTTAATTATGGTGAAGGAAATATCTGGGTTGAGTTAGATGTTTGTAAGGAGTGAAGGAGAGAAAAAATTGGAGAAATTTTATTTTTAAAATAGAAAAAAATGTTTTTTTTATTATGAAACTTTTGGGATTATAAAATCATCGTCGATAAAATAAATTTTTAAGTAGAAAAAATAAAATTTTGTTTTATAATTAATAAGAAAAAGATTTATAAAGGCTAATCTATAATAGGTAGTATAAATATATATTACAAAAAGAGTTGAGATGGTAAAAAAAGATTGTGTGATGATTGAAAAAAGTGTTTTGTTGGTTTTATTATTGTTAATTGGTGTTGGGGTTGTTTTTGCATCAGTTGCTTGGATAACTCAGGGAGGAACTTCATTTAGTTTTAATGAAACAGACTCTCAGATTTATAATATAACTATTGATATTACTGATGTTCAATTAAAAAATGTAACTCGGGTTAATATTACTTTACCAACCGGATTTACTTTTGAAAATAATTCAAATATAACTAATGTAAGTAATGTACCTAATGAGGCAGTTTCTGTTAATTTTTCAAGTATTGGCAGTATTCTTAGTTGGACAAATGATACTATTGTTTCTTTAATAAATTCATCTCAACTTACATTAAATCAAACTTATTTTGCTTTTAATGCTACTGCATCTACTCCTGGAACTTATAATTTTATAGTAGATGTTATTCTTACTAATGGAACAACAATAACTACTTCAAACGTATCTGTAATAATTAATGATACTACTGCACCGACTGCGGTAGCTTTTGTTAGTCCTGGACTAACTACTCAGGGTGCAAATTTATCACAAAATTCAATTCCGATTAAGATAACTGTAACTGATGAAGGGACTGATACAGGAAAATGGCTTAGTTCTATTAATATTTCATTATATAATTATACTTCAGCATATAATGTAACTTATTTAAATTCATCCCTTAATTATACTCTTTTAAATGTATCTTCTACATCTTCTGCGTTTATTAATTTTACAGGATTAGCTGATGGAGATTATATGATAAATGCTACTGTAAATGATACTCAGGGAAATAAAAATGATTCCATAGTACTTAATATTACCTTGGATAGAGTTGCTCCAACCCTTGCTTTTTCATGTGACCATGCCTTAGTAAATGTTGGGGACACTATAACTTGTACCTGTAGTGCTAGTGATGCTACTTCTGGAGTAAGTGGAGCAGTAAGTTATGCTATAAACCCTTCTACAACTTCTGCAGATAATTTAAAAGCATATTGCAGTGCAGTTGATTATGCAGGAAATAATGCGAGCACTAGTTTAGATTATACTGTTACTGGTTCAGGTGTTGCTATAAGCAATGGTGGCGGAACAACTTATACTAAAACTTATGTTGTAACTGATGAACAATTCATAGAAGGTTATACTAAGCAAGTTAAAAAGAATGAGAAAATAAGAATTAAAGTTGATGGAAAAACTCATAATGTGGGGGTTACTGGATTAACTTCTACAACAGCAACTTTAAGTATATTTTCAACACCTCAGGAAGCAACCTTATCTGTAGGAGATGAAAGAAGATTTGATGTTGATGCAGATGATTATTATGATGTGTATGTTAAACTTAATAAAATTGAAAGTAATAAAGCAGATGTTACTATTAAATCAATACATGAGAAAGTTACTGCAGAAACTATAGCACAAGAACAACAAAAACAAGAATCTGCAGATAGTCAGGCAGAAGAAGAATTAGAATCAAAGAATTTAACTTGGTTGTGGATTGTAATTATTGTAGCAGTAGTTTTAATTGGGGTTGGTTATGGTGTTAAGAAAAAAAGGTAAATTTCTTTAATTAATTTTATTCATATATTGGATGGTAATAAGTTCCTTGCTCATCTTTTCTAAATTTTTCTTTAATTAAATGTTCACATTTAACTTTTGTATTGCAATATGCATTAAACCCTAATTTTCTTGCTTCTAAAACAAAACCAATATCATCTGTAGTCATTATATTATTCATATCTTGTGTATTTATCAAATTATATTTTATTTTAGAAAATACCTTTTTGTTTATTAACATGCATCCTGCAGAAGGAATCACAACTTGTATTAACTTATCGGAATTAGCTTCTTTATTTGTTAAATGCGCCCTTAAATCCAAATGAGATTTAACAAAATCAGGTAATTGAATTTTTTGTTTGATTTCTTCAAATTCCTTTTCTGTTAATGCAGTCCAAGCAACAGGGAGATATTGTGTTTTTCCGTCAATAATAAAATAATTAGAATATAACCCTGAAACAATATCTTTATTGCAATCTATTAATTCTTGAAGGATATTTTTTGGGGGAATTACATCTGAATCCATCATTAAAATATAATCATAATTATTTTCCAATGCATAATTAATTATTTTATTTCTGCTGTTTACTAAACGCAATAATTTATTTTTTTCAGAGGATTTATTCCAGATTACATTGATGCTTTTGTTTTCTTTTAGCATATTAAAATTCTTGTCTTCTTCAGAATTGTCGACGATTAAAACATCATAATTATTATAATTAAAATTATTTATGGTTTTTAAAAATTGTTTCTGGCAATATTGCATTCCCTGATAAGTTGGACTTGCGACTAGAATTTTTGGACATTGATTCATACAATTATGACAATTCTAAGGTTTATTAATTTTTATACAAAAGTTTATAAACAAAAAAGTTTTCATAATCTTATGAAAAAAGCGGTTAGTATGATTATGGTTTTTACAATTTTGGCGTTAGTTGTAAATGTTTTTGCATATGAAAGCACAATTAGTGTTCAAACTGGGCATCCAGATACCCTAATAATTTTGAAGGTGGCTGACCCAGACACTGGGAAAACATTACCTGAAGGGACATTTACAGAAACTACGGATGAAAAAGGAGAAGTTATTTTTAATTATAATTTAGAGCCAATAAGAATTAAAATGGGATTTATGGCTCAACAAGATAATGGGGCTTATCTTACTTTTTTAAATGAAAAAGAATCAATTTTTATACCGAATTTAATTTTAAATAAATTTGTTGATATTAACCTTAATACACTTAATCCTACTGTTGATGCTTATTCAGGAGAAGAAATTAATGAGACAGAAACTAATAGGGTCGAGGTTGCAGTAAATGTATCTGATGAAGAAGAGCCTGAGGAGATTGTGGAAGAAAGTGAAGTTGTTGAAGAAACAAAAGAATCAGGGATGTTGACAGGGTTTTCTATTAAGGATACTACTAAATCTGTTGTTAGTTCAAAAATAACCTACTATGTTCTTGGTGGATTTTTAATTGCTCTGATGATTATTTTTGTTGCTAAGAAAAAATTAAAATCAAGAAAGGGTGGGACATATATTGATTTTAAGGTTAAACCACGTATGCCAAGTATGAATAAAGATGATGAGCTTGCAGATGCAGAGAAAAAATTAGGGGAAGCAAAAGAAGAGTTAGATGATATTAAAAATAGGAAGGGTAAATTAGAAGAAACTAAAAAAAGGTTTGAGAAAGATAAAGCAGAATTAGAGAAATTAGAGAAAGAAGATTAATTGTCGTCGGTAAATTGTTTTTTGATTGGGAGGTTCATAGGGTTTTGGGATTTGTAATTACTCTCTTTGTTTAAATATAAAAAGTGATTAATATGCTGTTTATTAAGATATTGGGGAAATGTCATAGATTAATATTAATTACTAATTTATCCACATCTACGACAGGCCTTAGAAGTTCTCTGCCGTGTTTATGCGATGAAATAAGCTCTATGAAACCGAATTTTTCTAATAATCTTATATCTTGCCTTACTGCCTTAAAATCTCTTCCTAAAAGTTTAGTTAGTTCATATATTGAAGCAGGTTGTTTTGTTTTAATTATATGTATAAGTCTTGCTTTTTCATTACTTAACAAGCTTCTAAGATTAGCTATTTCTGAAACTTGTTTTTTGTTTCCTTTGAATCTATGAAAAATTGTTGAGAATGTTCCTTCTTTTTCAGACAGTGTAATTGTCCTTGTTTTAATTGTTTTTTTTACCATATTTAATGAGTAATTATACTAACAAAGGATACTATATAAATTTTTCCATATATGACGAACATATATATTATTAATGTAGGTTATTTTATACAATATATGTTTTGAAAAATAGGGTATGAAAGAAATTAATGATTTTATAGATTTTAAATAAATATCTAAAATATGTATTAATAATTTAGTGACACCGAAAGTTTTATAAAAGAATAGTTAAAATAAAAGGGTTTGATGAATATTTTTAGAAAAATTGTCGAAAGCTTTTTAAATAAAATTTGATAATTATAATTGTTGTTTATTAAATTAAATAGCAAAAGAAAACTGGCCAGTAAAAACAGAAATCTAATAGGGATTACAGAATGAGGTGTCTAAAATAACAGTACCCTATATTGTTATGAAAAGAGGCATAATATTTATGACTGTTGAAAGGAGGTTAATAAAAAGAAATGAAATTTAATTTTAAAAAAGTGGCTTCGGTATTCGCAAGCGGAGTTATGTTAGCGAGCACAATTGGTTTTGCTGCTGCTGCAACTTTCCCAGCCCCATTTGACAGTGGTTCTGCTATTGTTTATGGTGCAAGTGGAAATGTTCAGGTAGATATGGCGGCTGCTGTAAATATTCAGACTGCTATTGGTCAAATAGAAGGTACACCTGCAGGAGTTCCTGCTGGTTCTTGGCAAGTTGCAACTAGTTCTGATGATTTAGAACTAAATGAAAGTTTTAGTGAAGTTATTTCATCTATTGATAAAGATGAATTACCTATTTTAGAAGGCGGAACAATTTCAACTGAAAAGGGGACTGCAGTATATAATCAGTTCTTTTATTTTGAAACTCCAACACCTTCTAATCCTGCATCAGGGACTGTTGCATATCAACAAGATGATGATGAAAATGTAGGATTATTTTATAAGATAGTTGGTTCTGAAGGAATTGTTGAATATAGAATGGAGTTTACTACATATCTTGAATCAGATGTAACTAGTTCAAGTGATTTAGAGGATATTGAAGATAAAGAAATTACTTTATTAGGAAAAACATATGCTATAACTAGTGCAAAAAATACTTCAACAAGTGTTACTGATTTAACATTAATGAGTGGTGCTAATAAAATTACTATCTCAAATGGTGAAGAATTAACTGTTGGTGGTAAAACAGTAAGTGTATTAGTTACTGCTACAAATGAAGCGAGATTTACTGTTGATGGTGAAACTACAAGCAAATTGGCTGATGGTGGAACTGCTAAATTAGCTGATGGAAGTTATTTAGGTGTTTCAGACATTACTTATCAAAATTTTGCAGGCGGATTAATGCAGGCAACTGCTTATCTTGGTGCAGATAAAATTGAGTTAAGAGATGGGAATAGTATGACTGTAAATGGTGATGCAATTAGTTACACTAATGTTAACATTACTGAAACTCATTCTGCTGGAGATATTTCAATCTCTCGAATTTCGATTAATATGACTGCTGAGGCAGATTTGTATGTTAAGGAAGGTGGGAAATTAAGTGCTGCTGCAGATTTAGCTGAACCAGAAGTTTTAATTACTCAAAATTGGGATATTGTATATTCTGGATTAGAAGATACAACTTATAATGAACTTTCAGTAAAGAAATCTACAGATAGTAGAATGGACTTAGAGTTTGTTGATTATGATGGCAATACTGTTAAATTCCCATTAGTATTTGTAAATGCTACAAGTGCTTATCCTGGATATAAAAATGGTTATAGATTGGTTTTAGATCCTAATAACCCAATAGGGTTGAAGAGATATCAGTATTTTATTTTAAATACTGCTGAGCCAACTACTGTTGCTAATGGAGATAATGCAAGAAGTTTTGTAGTTCAATTTCTAGGAACAGATGACCTTGATGGAAGTAATGAAAAGGCAAAGTTTAAAGTCCTAGGGGGAACTACCCACGATGTTACATTAAGTGCTGCAGGTGCGGCTACACTTACATTAGGTGGAAAAGATTTTGCATTTGCTAATGCAAGTAATTGTCATGTTGCTAATTGTAAGTTAAAATTAACAACTACGCAGTATAATGATACTGATGGAGAGACATCTGGAGGTAGTAAGAGTAATTATATAAGAACAAAGAATAATGTTTTAATTAACATTACAGACTTGCAAACTAATTTTACTCAGAATTCGACAATTACTGCTGCAGAATCTGCAATAAGAGTAAATGCAACTCTTGATGATACTCAGAAAGATGGAGACAAGTATACACTTACTAATATGCCAAGAGTCCTATTTTATGCACAGTATAAGAATAGTACAGATGATGAAATTGCAAGTACATATAGTGGTGGAGAATACTCAAATTGGATTGCAGATCCAGAGGATAGTACTCATTCTACATTTATAGATAACTATGGTGTAGAGATTGATTATAGTAATCCATCTGGTTCGCCGGCAAATATTGTATTAAATATTCCAGAATCTGCTGTAACACCGATAATACATATTACTTCGGGTGCTGTTACAGCTGGAACAACTGCTTCTGGTGGTTTGTCTCCTGTTGTTGCTGATTCAGCAATTGATAGTGTTAAAGACAAGAACTTAGTTGTTGTTGGTGGAAGTTGTATTAATAGTGTTGCTGCTAAATTATTAGGAAGTGAGGTTCCATTATGTGGGGCTGCATTTACTGCTAAAACAAATGTTGGAGCAGGAAGCTATATAATTGATACATTTGCTTCTCCATATGCTGCTGCAGATAGTGGGAAAATCGCTATGTTGGTAGCTGGATACGAAGCTGCTGAAACTACTAGTGCTGCTCAGAGAGTTGTTGATGATAGTTTATCATTAGATGCTAGTGCTGCTGCAATAATTGGACCTGCTACAGTATAAGGTTTTTATTTTTTTCTTTTTTTTCTTTTTTGTTTTTATTGTTAAGCGATAGCTTTAATTGTTAAATATTTTGTAAGAACAAAATATTTAAACTAAAACTCTTTTTATTTAATATGAAAAAAATAATAACTCGAGATAAACAATCTAAAAAGGATAAGAAAAATCAGTTAATTATCGGGGGGATTTTGATAGTGGTTATGTTATTTAGCACAATTGGATTTGCAGTTGGAAATCGGAGTGAGGGAGATTCTAAGAAAATTGAATATAAAGGTATAAATTTTGAGCAAGATAGTTCTGGTGAATGGAGATTTATGATTAGCAATCAGGAATTTGTTACAAAATATAATCCTGAAGAAACTGCGAATGTTTCTTTTTTTAGTTATTTGTCTATTAATGATTATATGGATGAGCCGTTATATTTTGTTGGGGGGGCTTCTGAGGTAAATTATGAGATTGCGAGAAATTTAGGGAAATATGTTTTGCGAATTCAGGAAGCGTGTTTGGATGAAAATTGTTCGGGAGATTTTCCAATTAAAAATTGCTCTGTTGATAATGTGGTTGTTTTTGAAGAGTCAGAGCAAGAAGAGATTTATATTGAGGATAACTGCGTTTTTATAAGTTCAAGTTTTGAAAACCAAACTATTTATGCAGATGCATTTTTATTTAAGATATTGGGGATATAAAAAGTGTCGTCGATAAATCATTTTATAGTTCCGATATATTTAAAAACTAAAATTTACAAGTCATAATATGGATAATGAAAAAAAGGATGAAGAGAATAAAGAAGAGAAAATTAAAAAAATTGGTTTGACTAAAAATCAAAATAAGCAGATAATGTGGGCGGTTATTTTGATGGTTAGTGTTCTTATGGTTGTTATTTTGGTTCCAATTATAAAGGTTCAGTTAGGGAAATTTGTTTATGCAAAACTTGATTGGCAGAAAACTAAATTAGGAGAAATTGATTATTATTCTACGAGAATTCCTGCAGGGCAACCTGATGAGTTTGGTAATTATGTTGGGAATTTTTTTATTAATTTTAGAAATGACCCTCGGAAATTAGATGAAGAGATTAATATGAAAAAAACAACGACGATGCCAATTTTTACAAGGGATAAAGTTGTTTATATTTCTACAGGCAAAATGGAAAGGAATTGTCATGAAGGAATTGTCGCGACATTAACATTGTCTGGTTTTTTAAGGCAATTTGCCTTGATGAATGTTAGCAGTGCGATGGGTGATAAAGAGATTGCAAATGAAACCGGGTTTCCATATATTACTTGTTTTAATAGCCCTAAAAATACGGTAATTAATGTAATTGAAGGAAATGAAACAAGAATAATTCAAACAAGTCCTGATTGTTATACCTTGGAATTTAAAGATTGTGAGGTAATTGAAGTTAGTGAAAAATTTATTTTGGAAATTATTAAGGGCTATATGAAAGGTTTTGTTAAAAAATAAGTAATTATTTAAATGACAAATTTCTATAATATTTATGAAAGGCGGGATTTTGATATTTTTGAAGGGAATTTTAATGGGAATTTGCGACTTGGTTCCGGGGATTTCTGGAGGGACAATTGCTTTTATAACTGGAATTTATGAACGACTGATAAATGCTGTGAAAGCTGTTTCTCCCCAGTTATTTTATAATCTTGTTTTTGGTGGAATTTTAAGACGAAGAAAAAATCTCGATAAATTAAAGGTAAATCTTAAAGAATTGGACTTGATGTTTTTGCTGACATTGATTGCAGGAATTTTAAGTGCAATTATAATTGGTTCGCGGGTTGTTAAGTTTTTGCTGGACAGCCATTTTATATATACGATGGCTTTTTTTATTGGTTTGATTTTAGCTTCTTCAAAAATAATTTTTAATAAAATTCAAAATCATGATTTTAAAACAATTGTCTTTGGTGTTTTTGGTTTTATGTTTGGTATTTTACTTGCATTTATTATTCCAGTGACTATTATTCCTAATTTTAGTTATGTTGTTTTAGGGGGTTTTTTAGCTATTAATGCAATGCTTTTGCCTGGAATTTCCGGGGCATTTATATTACTTATTATGGGGTTGTATGAATTTATGCTGGAAGTTTTAAAAGACCTTCCAGGGCATTTAAATTATTTTTTTGGTTTTGCTTTGGGAGTTATATTGGGTGCATTTACTATTTCAAGAATTGTTTCGTTTCTTTTTAAGAAATATCGGTGCAAAACTCTTTACTTTCTTTTCGGACTTGTGATTGGAGCATTGGGCATCCCAATAAAAAGAATTTTCATAAATGGGCCTTTTACAACATTAAATATTATTGGCATATTTTGTTTTCTTGTTTTAGGTATTGGAATTGTCAGTATTGTTGAGAGAAAGTAATTATTTTTTAATGTTTTTTATTAAATATTTTATATCTGTGTGTGCGGGGATGTTTTTTATTTTAAAAAGTTTTATTGTTAAAAGCCAAATTCCGACGATAAAAACTGTGCTTAACAAATACCAGAATAATTTATGGGTGAAATCAAAGAATTGTGAATCATGAATAACGAAAAAAGAAAGGGTTATAATTCTTAAGAGGTTGATTATGAAAAGCAAGGAGATTGAAAATAGAATTGAATAGATTCTTTGTTTTGGCTTCATTGGGGTTAGTAAATTTAATATTAATAAAAACAGATAGGCAGAACCAGCGACGCATGCAGGAATTATCTGGATAAAAGTTTTTGAATTTACTATAATTAAATCTTTTAGGATTGAAACTGAATAAAATAATTTTAAGAAATATGCTGTTGAATAAACTGTTAATGGGGTTAGGACTTTATAAAATAAAAATAATGATACGGCTAAAATTAATAAAATAATGTATCTTAGTGTTATTAAGATTATTTTTTTGTTTTTTCTTGCTGATTTTTTTAAATAATCTATGAATTCTTTGTTTGTCAAAAAAATAATTCCAAAAATAATTAATACTGTTCCGGGAATCAATGGTAAAAATAGGCCGATTATTCCAAGAAAAATTAAAATTATGCCTGCTAATATCTTGATAAATTTTAAATTTGTGTTTTTTTTCATTAAAATAAGAAAAGAAACTTATTTAAATAATTAATCCTAATGTAAATTATGAAAAAGAGAGATATTATTGTGATTTTGCTGATGGGAATTATTCTTGCAGGGATTAGTTTTTTATATGACTCAGGAATTATAAAATTTATAAGTTTGTTGAGGAATGATTTTTTGGATTATGTTTTTTTGAGTGTGACTTTTGCCAGTAATGTGTTTATTATTTTCTTTTTTTTGACGAGTTTATTTTTATGGAATGAAAATAAAAGAAGGTGGGTGCTGCCGTTGTGGTTGACGAGTTTTATGGCTGTTGGAATTAGTTATCTGCTTAAGGTTTTTGTTGCAAGACCGAGGCCGTTTCAAGCTGAATCAATTTCTGTTTTGCAAATCGCTTTTCATTTTATGAAAGATAATTTTAATACTTGGAATTTTTCATTTCCAAGTTTTCAGGCAGTTCTTGTATTTTCTGCCTTGCCAATTCTTAATAAAGAATTCAAGAAATTCAAATATATCTGGCTTGTTTTTGCCCTTTTGGTTGCGTGCTCAAGGATTTATTTTGGAGTTCATTATTTGTCTGATGTTTTAATAGGGGCAGTGATTGGATATATGATTGGTTACTTGATAGTTTTAGTTGAAGAAAAACATAAGATTGGTTTTAAGATAATGAGAAAATTAAAATTAATTAAATAATTAAATAAAATTACATAGCAATTGGCTTTCCTGCTATTCTTTTAACAACAGAAATTATTGCTATGATTAAAATTAAATTGATTATAACTATTGCGTAAATGAACCAGTTGTTTTTTATGTGTTCTACAACTTTGTCCTGAGATAATCCTTTTTTAATTGTTAGTGCTACTTTTTGTTCTTTAACAGAACCTTCGATAGATGTTGCTTTTATTGTGAATTCTTTTTCTCCTTCTGCATCAGTGTTTAGGTTAAGGTAAATGCTTACATCTTGTGATGCTCCTGCTGTTAATGTGATTGTTTGCGGGTCGATTGCACCTAAACTTGACCAAGCACTGTTGCCTTCTATTGAAATAGAGTAAGTTGCTTCTGCATCTCCAGGGTTTGTAATAGTTGTTCGGATTATAACTTGTTTTCCTGCGATTGCTTCAGGTGTTTCTGGGTCTAATTCGGCAATTATCACTGCATCTGAAACTTCTGGTCTGCAGTTTCCTTCTACTCTAAGGAATACTAAAAAGACATCTGATTGTTCGTCGTATAAATCATCGTCGTCATCGTAATCATAAAGTGTTCTTAATTCTAAAGTGTAAGTTTTTTCTTCTGCATCTTTTGGGATTATAAAATTGAAATCTACTTCTTCTTTATCATCGCCCATGTCCATGCTTTCTCTGATTGTGTATTCCATGTCTATTCCTAATTCTGAGTTGTATAGTGTTACTTTAACTTGGTCCTGGTCTGCATCGCCAATGTTCCATACATCTAAGTCCAATAAAACCTCGTCATTGCATCCTGCTTCAAGTATTGGAGGTAATTTCTTAGTATCAACAACAACTGCTCTTCCCTCGTCTTCTTCTTCTTTATCAATATCTATTTCTGCATAAAATTCAGAAGTTCCGAAATCTGTTAAATCATCTGCATAATCTATGCAAGCATTATCCTCACCTAAATCATCTGAATATATTTTGATTTTAAGAACATAATTTCCTTCTTCTAAGTCTTCAGGGTTTACTCTAAATTCAAAAGTGTGTTCTAATTCATCATCTTCTCCATGTTCTTCTATATCTCCGATTTCTATTTCTTCGTCATCATCACTTATCCAGAACATATCTTCTGCGATATCTGTAGTTGAATCTTTTTCAAATAATCCTAATTGGAAAACCATGTCTTCTATTTCTACTTCTCCATCATTTTCAAGTTCTACTTGAACAGTTATTCTGTCTAATGGGAACCATTTTTCATCTTCTCCATCATTACTTGGACCATGATTAACTATTTTAACTTTTTTTATTCTTAAATCTCCTTCCATATTTGGAATTGAACAGAAAGAATCTTCTGTTGTTGTAGTTGATTCTGTCGCTTCAATTTTTAAATTATCTATTGTAAATGTGCCAGAACCACTCCCTGCTTCGTCAGAAACTATTTTAATTTTTACATTCGCATTATTATCTATCGCAGTTATACTTGAAATGTCAAATGTGTGCATTGGATTTTCAGTAAATGTGTTAGATATTGAAGTAGTGCTTCCAGATAAATCAACAAAAGTTGTTCCATCAGAACTATATTGTATTTTAAACTCAGTAGGACCTGTTGATGATGCTTTACTATCAAAAATTAAAATTAAATCTTCATAACTTGTCGTATCAATACTTATCTCAAAATTATCCTCTAAATTCCAATTATTAGAATTTAAAGCTTTCAATGGTGATGGGTCATTTCCAGCAATATAAGATATGGTTCCATCAGTGTTTACTGCTAATGATGCACTTGAAGTAATATCTACTGACGGGTTTAAATTTTCAGCTTCAAAACTCCATTCAGCTAAACTTACAGCACTAATCATCCCAACTGATAATAGAATTGTAGTCAATAAAAATAATGTGAATATTTTTGATTTCATTTTGTTACAATTTTCGAGTTATGACACCTTTATAAAGTTTGCTGTTTCTTAAAATATATAATAAAATTTATATTTTTTGTTGTTGGTTTGTGTTTTCCCCTCGATAATTTCAAAACAAAACATTTATAAAAATGTTTTGGTTAATGTTTTTAGGTGAAAGGAGGTAAAATGGTTAAGAAAAAATCAAAGAATTTAATTGGTGCTTGGGGATTTTTAATCGGTGTGCTTTTGGCTATTGCAATCGGATTGTTTAGCAGTTATTTGGGAGCAGAAACATATAAAATAATTCTCTTTGTGCTGATTGTATTAGGAATAATTGTAGGTTTATTGAATGTTAATGTTAAGGAGGGTTCTGGATTTTTGTTGGCAGGAGCAGTATTAGTTGTTGTGTCTTTCTTTGGACAGACAACATTATCAATCATACCTCAAATCGGAGCAATTCTTAATGCCTTGTTGGTATTATTCATACCTGCAGTAATAATCGTGGCATTAAAAGCAATGTTCCAGATTTCTAAAGAATAGTTTTGTTTTTATTTTTTTATTGTTTTTATTTATTATTTAATTAATTCTGAGAAGTTTATTATTTTTGGATTGTCTAAAGCCAACCCAGAACAAGCTGTGTTTACCCACGAATCTATTTTAAAATTTTCAAATTGATTTATGCCTATATTATTAGAAAGAAAAACATAAACTTGTTTGTTTTGTTTTTTGAGTTTGTTTTTTAGTTTGATGGCATGGCCAAGACAACCTAACGGTTTTCTTCGCTTAACTTTCCCTTGAAATTGTTGCCCTGGTTTTGTTGAAACTAAGATTCCAATTGTTTTTGCATTTAAGAATTTCATAAGGGCTGTTTTTCTTTTTGTTTTTATTGTTTGTATTTCTTTTTGGGGAATTTGAATTATTTTGTTGTTTTCAAGCTTATATATAATAGGAGATTGCAAATAAAGGTTAATTGCGTGAAATCTGCCTTGCCCGATTAATAATACGGGAAGCTTTGTGTTTAGTTTTGTGCAACCAAGAACTTGCTGTATCTTCTGGACATGGATTTTTTGTTTTTTTAATTGTTCAGCTATATTATAGGCAAGTTCCTTGTATTGAATAGAATAAGCTAAGAAAATTTTTTCAGGTAATTTGGCTATCTCTGAATTTGGAAGGTTAGATTTTAGGTTTTTTAGTTTTGATGGGATGAATAGCAAGGACATCTTGCGGTTTCCTTCCGTAACCTTCTCTTTTAATAGACTCTTCAAGTATTCTTTCATAGAAATATGTGGGGAAAAGGGTTTTTAGGGTTTGCGGATTTTTTGGAATTTGGGAAGCCATAGGCTAACCCAAATACGACTAATATTTATATTTGTAAATTTGGAGAGTTTTTGAGATGAGTAGATTAAGAAGTTATCATAAGATATAAAAAATTATTAGAAATTAGTTAAAAAAATTCTTGGAAGATTTTTTTACCCCCCAATAATCTTATTTGCAGAATTTGATGGTTTGCTAACAGGAGATTTGTAAATATCTGCAAATTGCGGAGTTACAATTATTATGCTTTCGCCAAAACCTGCAATGCTCCCTTCTAATGCGTCGGCGGTTTTTTTGATTTTTGAAATTGCCCTTTTTAATTCAATAATGTCTTTTGATTTTATTGGTTTTATGTCGATGACTGCAATTGTATATCCTTCTCTTAATGAATTTAAAATCGGGGTTACATCCTCGAAACTTCGCAAAACAAATGGCCTCACCATGACCTTGGCTTTTTTAACTTCTCTTCCTAAATCAATTTCAATGTAATCTGGTTCTGCCTCACCTAATGCACCTGAAAATGTCTTTTTTAATCTATCAAATACCATAAATAAAAATTATTGACTCAAGTTTATAAAGATTTCTGTGGTTTAATTGGAGAAATTCAATGACATTATTTAATCTTTTTCATGATTTCTTCTCTTAATTTGTTTGATTGTTCTGTCAGGGTTTCTTCTTGTTTTTCCATTGACTGAAGCCGTAATGAAAGTAATTCTTTTTTCTTTTTTAGTTCTTGTTCAATAGTTTCTTTTTTTGATTTAATCATTATCTGTCCGATTATTTTAAAAACATCGTCTTTTGATTTTGCGATTTCTGACAGTGCGTTTTCTGTTTCAGATAATTCCATTTGGAAGGCCTGTTTTTGCATTAGCATTTGCTGGATTGTTTGTTCTCCTGCCTGTAATTCTTGAATTTTTTCCTGTGTTTCTTTGTCTATGTTTTTCATGAGAATGATTAAACTGCTTTTATTTTAGCAACATATTTTCTTGGTTTGTAAAAGATTATAGCACCACAGCCAGTGCAGATAAATCTTTTTTGCAGAACATTAGTTGTTACTTTTTTTCCGCATTTGAAACATTTGTATGTTGCCATTTTATTTATTGATTTTAAGGTTTTTTAAATTTATTCTTTTTTAGGTAAGTAGTATGCGTGAGATGCGAATTTCTTTTTGCATTTATTGCATTGCCATATTCCTGTGGATAATCTTTTTGCAGCCCCGTTGCAAAATAAACAATCTTGTTTTTTTCTTTGCCTTGATTCTATGTCTGCGATTTTGGTTTTAACTCTACGACCATATCTTGCACCGAATCTTCCTGCTGATTTAACTTTTTTTGTTCTCATGTTATTAAATTGCTTTAATTTTTATTCCTTTATAAGTTTTTGGAATTTTTTTGATTAGCTCTGGTTTTGTATATCTGTATGGTCTTTTCACTATCACCTCTATAAATTTTGGTTTGTCTTTCTTATCTTTAATCATAAATATAAAACAAGGGATATTATCTTTTTCAAGTTTTTTAACAAATTGGTTCAATATTTTTTCCATTATTAAATGGGGATGCCCAGATTTGAACTGGGGTTGCGAACTCCCAAAGCTCGAGTCTTAGCCAGGCTGGACTACATCCCCTTAATTTTAATAAAATTTTTGTATTTATAAAGATTGTCATGTCTAATTCAGAATTCGGACTAGATAAAATTTGGGAAAATTGCTCGGCTCGCAATTTTCCTTTTATCTAGGATATTAATTATTATTTCTTTTCTTCTGTTTTCTTTTCAGATTCTGTGGTTTCTTTCGTTTCTTCTTGTTTAGCTGTTTCTTCTGTTTTTGCTGTTTCTGCTTCCTCTGCTTCTTTCTTTGCTTGTTCTGCCTTAGCATCCTGAGCAGCCTTAACTTTATCAAAAAACTGTTTTAGTTTTTCCCTTTTTTCAGGGCTTGTTTCTGTTGATTGTTCTTCAATTTCATTATGAAATTTATTATGTTCTTCTATATCTTTAACAAGTTCATTTGCTCCTCGGTTTTCAACCATTATTCCCATTGCTGCGCAAGTTCCTAAAATTGATTTGACTGCTGATTTGAATTCTTTTTCAAGCATACTGGAATGTTTTATTTTTGTTATTTTAATAATGTCTTCAATAGATGCATTTACTAATCTTACTTTCTGGTCTGCAGAACCTTTTTCTAAGTTGAATTCTTTTTTTAGTAATTCTGAAGTTGGGGGCGATAATGCTTTGATTGTGAATTCTTTTGTTTTTTCGTCGATATTTAATTCTGCTGGGACTTTCATTCCCTTGAATTTTTTTGTTGCTTCATTGACCTCTGAGATTACTTTGCCCATATTTATTCCCATTGGACCTAATTGCTGAGCTATTGCTGGACCTGGTTTCATGTCTCCGCCATCGATAAGTAATTTGATAATCATAATCACAGGAAACCTAAGGTTTCCTCCAAGCAACCTTCCTCAGTGTGCAATCTTCGATTGCTAACTGAAATACTTTGTATTTCAGGATGCCAAGTAGCTAAAGCTCGGTTGTTTAATTTAATAATCATCTGGGATTAATCCTCCTGTTGGTTCTTCATAGTCTTGTTTAATTTCTAGTTGGCTAACATCTGATTGTGATGAAGGTTTATTTATTGTTTCTGATTTTTCTTCTGTTTCTTCTTCTCCTTCTTTTTCTCTTCTGATAACTTTTATATTATCTAGTTTTACTGTTACTGGAATTGGGACAACTGCGGCTAATAAAGATACAACTACTTCTCCTTTTGTTTTGTCTATTCTTACTACTTTTGCTTTTTCTTTTTTGAAGGGCTCTCCGATTATTTCAACAATGTCTCCTTTTTCTATGTTGATTTCTTCTAAGACTGGCTCAATCATGTTTTTTATTTCCTCGTATGTAACTGTTTTCCCGATGATTCCTTTTACATATGGCAAATTGTATGCTGCTTCTTCTGCAGATTCTCTGTCTTCGGATTCTAAGAAAATATATCCCCGAAGTCCGTGGGGTCTTGCGAGAGAGTAAACTCTCAGGTCTTTTTTACGGATTTTATCTGAGATTAGCTCCATTGCTTTGTCTTCTTTATTTGTTGTTACTTTTATTATGAATATCATTTTCACAATCGTAAGAAACCCAGGTTTCTTAACAAGTCATCTTCCTGAGTGTGCAATCTTCGATTGCTAACTGAAAATTCTTTTGAATTTTCAGGATGTTGAGTTAAGACTCGGTTTGAATTATTGCATTTATTTAATTTATTATGAGTAACTTTGTTTGCCATTGAAAGGTGTTTTTAATTTATTGTGTGCCCACTAACTCTTAACATCTTAAGAATTAGATAATATTAGTTGAAATTTAGGGTTTATAAATTTTGTTGTTAATTTTATTATTTATTTTTTATTATTAAATTAACCTTAAATGGGCATACTGTTTCTAGTTTTATAGTCCACAATATCTTGTGTTGATATAAAATATATCATTGGGAATGCTTCTCCTTCTTTAGAAGGTGCATAAACTAAATCTGGCACTAAATCTGAGTCCTTACAAGTTTTAAGACTATTGGTAGTTCCAAAAATATAAGCAATAAATGTTGAGTTCTCATATTCTTCTTTAGAAACTCTTTGAGTTCTTGTATTGACAAATCCTTTGTCAAAAAGATTATATTCACGTCTAAATGCTGTGGGGGTCACTGTAATTTCTGCTACGCCAACAGGATAATTTAAATCAGAACACGAAATTATAGTTCCAAAATCCCCTAATCTAAGTTCTAGTTTTTTAAGTTTTTCCAGTGAATCTTGAGTGAAGTTTTTCATTATAATTATTAAAGTTAACCCTTTATAAATTTTATTATTGAAAAAAACTCATAAGAATTTGAATTATAAATCCGATTAAACCAATTAAACCAAGTCCAAGTGCAGATACTTTTGCGACGGTTTTGAATTCTGTGTTTGATGGTTTTCTTAAAAGTTTCCAAACCCTGACGCATTGATTAAAAAATGATTTTATCTTAAACATAAAACTAAATAGATAGAGGGTTTTTAAAATTATCTACTTAAAAGAGTTATTTCATAAGGTATATTTAATTTTTCTAATTCGTCCTCCACTTTTTTTGCAATGTCTTTGCTTGCCTTAAAGCCCAATTTCCTTTCTGGAGTTTTTATTGGCTGAGGGTCTAAAATCGTGCTTGGATTTTGGTCTTTTTTACAAAGAGATTCATAAAGTGTAGGAGAACCATTACTATTTCCTGCATTAAATGAAACTAATATTTTGTGGGTATAATTTGGTTTCTCTTCCATTTTAATCTAAAAATTCAATCCCAAGTTCATCAGAAATTCCAGTTTGTTTGGTTAGTTCTGGTGATAATTTCGTGCCGATAATTTGGGAGCTATGGACTCCTGTGATTATAATCATAACCCGAACTGATTTTTCCATTTCAGGACTTAGCTGGGCCCCCCAAATCATTTTTGCATCAGGACTTAATTTTTCCCCAACTGCAGAGATTATTTCTCTTGCTTCATCTAAACTTAAATCACTTCCCCCGATAATATTAACTAAAGCTCCTGTTGCATTTGAAATATCTACATCTAAAAGTGGATTTGTTAATGCTTTTTCAACTGCTTCTTGTGCCCGATTTTGGGAATCTGCTTCACCCATACCCATTAATGAGACGCCGCCGTTTGACATTACTGCTTTTATATCTGCAAAATCTAAGTTTACTAAACCAGATTTCGTTACAAGTTCTGTTGTTCCTTTAACTGCATTTGTCAGGATTTCGTCTGCAACTCTGAAAGCAGTTTGCAGTGGTAATTCTGGTGCAATTTCTAATAATTTGTCATTTGGGATTACAATTAAAGTATCGACTATTGATTCCATTCTTTCTAATCCGTATTCTGCATTTTCTATTCTTTTTTTGCCTTCAATTGTGAAAGGTAATGTTACGACCCCGATTGTTAAGGCGCCTTGTTTTTTTGCGAGTTCTGCGATTACTGGTGCTGCACCGGTTCCTGTTCCTCCGCCTAACCCGCAGGTTATGAAAACCATGTCGCAACCACTGATTTTTTTCTTAATATCTTGTTCAGATTCGTGAGCTGCTTCTTCTCCGATTTTTGGGTTGCTTCCTGCTCCAAGCCCGAGTGTTAATTCTCTTCCAATTAAAATTTTAGAATCTGCATTTGAATAAAGCAAATCCTGTGCATCTGTATTAACTGCGATAAATTGCCCGCCTTTGATTCCGATTTCTTTCATTCGAGAAATCGTATTTCCGCCCCCGCCACCGACCCCGAAAACTTTTACTTTTGCGTGTTGTTTTTTAAGTAATTCTTCTAATTCCCTATCTATCTCACTAAGTTCTGGGTCTTTATCAATGACTAACTGAGAAGTATTTTCGTAGACTGGTTTTGGTTCTTCGTAATTAGATTGAACCTCTTCACCATAATTACTTTTTTCAAATTCCTCTTCCATCATCTGGAGAACTTAAATTAATATTTAAAGATTGTTGGGGTTTTAAGATTGTTTTAGAATATGATTGAATTTAAATTTTGCCTTAATTAGACAAATATCTTTCAAATCTCTTGTAAATATCTGGGACATGTTCAATTGAATTTAATATTCTCTTACAAAATTCAGGGTCTTTTTGTTTTAATTTTTCTAAACCTTTATCCAAAACAGAAGAAATATTACTTGCTCCAAAATTTTCATGTCCTTCTGGAATAGAATCGAATTTTTTTGTAGTTTTTTTTAAAATTTGATAATTTTCATTTGAAGGATTTTCAAGATAATTCATTACTTTTTCGTTAAAGACATTTGAAAGTTTATTCCTCTCCCCATCGTTTGCTACATCTGATAATCTGTTTGACATTCTTTTAATAATTTAGAATTATTTTTAAAGATTGTGGTGGTTTTAAGATTGTTTTGGGGGATATGGTTAATTAAATGCAATAATCTTTATTAACTAATTACTAGTAAAAATTTTATGATAGGAAAAATATTGAAAGAAGTTAAGAGTACAAATAGAGGATTAATAGGAATAACTGAAGATGATAAAGAAGTTCTCTTAAGTGCCCCTGAACCTAAATTCTTTGAAATTAAAGTTCCTGTTGGAGGACAATGGAAAAATAATGAAGTCGAAAAAAGAATGAAAAAAGAATATGATAAAACTATTAATAATATTCTAATAGAAGAAGACTCCTATATTCAGTTAGGAAAAAGGGATGGAGAGTTTTTGAATTTTAAAATTTCTCAACCATATAATATTTATACAAAAAGAAAATAATTATTTTTTTTCTTCAACTTTTTCTTTCTTTTTTTCTGATTTTTCTTCTTTCTTTTCCTCAACTTCAAACTCAAATCCAGTCATATCTTTGAATTTTTGCTTCATCATTTCTATAAGTGGTTTAATTTCTTGTTTTTTGAAAATAACTTTTTTGCCTTTGATTTCAAATTCAAATTTTTGTTTAAAGAAAAAATCCTGAAGTGCGTTTATTTTTTCTTTGTCATCGGTTATTTTTCTTTTTATGATAAAATCATACTCTATTTCTTTTCCTGCCAAGGGGTTGTTGAAATCCGTAATAATTCTGCCTCCTGAAACTGAAAGAATTTTTGCTATATGATTGTCCATATTAAATGTCATGCCTGGCATTGGCTGGATGTTTTTTTCCTTGAAAACTTTTATTGGAAGTGTTTTAATTAACTGCGGGTTTCTTGGACCAAATGCCTCTTCAGGTTTTAAATGAACAGAATATTTTTTGTTTAATTCTTTTCCTTCAAGAGATTTGTCAAAACCTTTTAAAACCATTTCATTTCCGACAGAGACGATTATTGGTTTAACATCGGCCTGTAACCCGATTGATTTTGCTTCTTCCTTGCTGGTTGTATCAAATATTTGTGAATTTGACTTTCCTGTGAATTCTATTTCAATGAAATCCTTTTTCTTTGTGATTTCCATAATTGTTTTTGTTAGAAGCATTTATAAATGTATTTTTTTTCTTTCCAGTATGGCTTTTAAATTAATTCATGCTACTCAGGGGAAATCTGGAACAACTATCTTGGTTGAGGGTGTTGCGTGCATTATCAAATCTAATGACATTAGTAAAACTGGAAGGCACGGGCATTCAAAATGCAGAATTGAGGCAGTTAATCTTATCGACGGAAAAAAGAAAGTTTTTGTTATTGGAGGGCATGATAAACTTGAATGTCCTATGATTAATAAAAGAAAAGCACAAGTTTTGTCGGTTTCTGAAGATAATGCAAATATTATGGATTTAGAAAATTTTGAAACAATTGATGTTCTAATTAGTGAAGAATTAAGAGGGCAAATTAAAGAAGAGGACCAAGTTGAATATTGGGATATTGAGGGAACTAAAATAATTAAAAAGAAATTGTAATATGGCAACAAAATTACCTGCGGCTCAAGCACGATTGTATCATAATATGTTTGTTTGTAAACATTGCAAAGCGAAATTAAGGGCAGACCCGAAAAAAATAATTGAAGGAAAAATCAGGTGCAGAAAATGTCTAAAAAAAGTGTTTAGACCTGTTCGGAAAAAATAAGGCAAACTTTTTTGGAAAAACAAGTTTGAACAAAAAAATAACTTTTCCGAGAAAAGTAAGTTTAAAATTAAGGATAAAGAGGTAATGAAACTATATGAAATTTGTATATTATGATTTGATATTTTTAGTATTATTTAGTTTAATTGTGGGTATTTTTCTTTATAGAAATCGGAGAAATTTGAAAAGAGAGGGGTTGATGTATTTGTATCGGACAAGTGTTGGTATGAAAATTATAGATTATATCGGCGGGAAATACAAAAAGACAATAAAGTTTTTGAGTTATGTTGCTATTTTTTGCGGTTATTGTTTAATGGCGATTATGGTTTATTTATTGGGACAATTAGCTTATATTTATGTTAGAAATCCAGATATTGTCAGGGCAATAAAAATTCCTCCCCTGCTTCCTTTAATTCCTTATTTGCCGTCGCTGTTTAAACTGGATTTTTTGCCTCCGTTTTATTTTACATATTGGATAATTGCGATAGCGGTTATTGCGGTTTTTCATGAATTTGCTCATGGAATTTTTATGAAACGATATAGGATTGGAATTAAAAGCACTGGGTTTGGTTTTTTGGGACCTTTTTTAGCAGCATTTGTTGAACAAGATGAAAAACAAATGAACAAGGCAAGTAAGTTTGAACAAATATCTGTTTTAGCTGCAGGGACATTTACTAATTTGATTTTGGCAATTTTGTTTTTTTTAATGCTCTCTGGATTTTTTGTTTTAACATATTCTCCTGCAGGAGCAATGTTTAATACCTATACTCTTAGCAAAGTAAATATCAATGGTATCAGTATGATTGATGGAATTGATGTTGAGAATCCTACGAATCAGGGCTTGATTGACATGATTGATAAAAATAATTTGACAGATGATTTAATTTTGGGCGGTAATGGTAATTCTATAAATCTAACTAAAATTATCAGCGAGGGTAAAACCTATTATATGAATATTGATATTTTGAAAGAAGAATTAGAGGCGAATGAGGATTATGTTGTTTTATATAACGACCTTCCTGCGATTAATGTTGGTTTAAGGGGAGCAATTATTTCTATTGAAGAAAATGAAATAAAAACTTATGGGGATTTGGTTGAGGTCATGAAAGGTTATCGCCCTGGCGAAGAAATAAATATTAAAACAAAATACGATGATGAGATTTTTGAATATGATTTGGTTTTAGGTGAGGATGCAAATGAAGAGGGTCGGGCGATTATGGGTATTGGAATCATAAGCCAAAAAACAAGACTTATTGGAAAAGTTTCAGAGTTTTTTAATTTCTTTAAACAACCTGCGACAAATTATGAGCCGAGATTTAATTCGAATTTGATTGTGTTTGTTTATAATTTGATTTGGTGGCTTGCACTTGTTAATATCAGTGTTGCATTAGTTAATATGTTGCCGATGGGAATCTTCGACGGTGGAAGGATGTTTATGTTAACAATGTGGGGGATAACTAAAAGTGAAAAGTTTGGAAAATTAATGTATAAGCTTGCAACTTATTTCATCTTAGGAATATTTATATTGCTAATGTTTAGTTGGTTTTTTGCAATTTTCTAGTTTTCCGACGGAAATTTTTAAAAAATTTTGTTTAAGAAAGATTTAAATATAATGATTTGTTATTTAATATAAGAAAAAATTTATTTTAAAAATAAATTTTTAAATTCAAAAAGGGAGAAGGAGGTAAAAAATGGCAAAAAAACCAAAGACATCAAAACAATTTAGTGTAGCAATAAAAAAATTGAAAAAAGAAGTCAGTAAATTAGAAAAAGCAAAAAAAGCTGCAGGAAAAAAACCAAAAAAGAAGGTTGTTAAAAAGAAAGTTGTTAAGAAAAAGAAACCTGCTAAGAAAAAAAGAAGGTAATTTGTTTTTTATTTTTATTTTTTATATTTTTAATCGTCGAGAAAAGAATTTTATTGTTTATCTAACTCTGTTAGATATTCCTTTATCCGTTCAATTGTTTGAGGGATTATAAATTTTTCAATTGAGTTTTCAAAAATTTCTGACAAAGAAGAATGTTCTGTCAAGTAATATTTATTTTCAGATTTTTCTATCAGCATTGCGTCCCTTAATCTTTTTAATTGTCGCCGAATATTTGATTCTGCCAAACCTTTTGTTTCTAAAGAATATTTTTTTCTTGATTCTTCTGTCTGAATTTTTATTTCTTCAGAAGAAAGATTTTTTCTTTCTTTATTTGCATTTATTAAAACCATAAGGATATCGACGATAACATCTCTTGAGTCGCCTAACTGGAGAAGCCCTAAAGATAAACAAATTTTTCTTATGAGTTCTCTTTTTTCTAAGCCTGCTGGTTTCTCATATTTTCTTAAGGTTATTTCAGATAAAGGAATGTCTCTCATTTTATTTATTTTTTATATATTTTATATCATCTACAAATTTATAAAGTTAATCTAATTTTTTAAATCATGGAGTTGATTGCATTAGTGAGTTCTGGTAAGGGAAGTTGGGGGCAGGTTGCAGGAGTGATTAATAGAGGAGATTGGGATAATATTATTTTAATTGGAAATAATTTTGCAAAACGATTTAGTGTTGAGAAGGATTTTGAATTTATTGAAATTGATAAATCTGGATTGGTTGATTTTAAGGAAGAAGTTCAGAGGAAATTAAAGGGAAAGATTAAAGGGACAGAGGTTGCGTTGACAATTGCGAGTGGGGAGGGCAAAGAGCATATGGGTTTGATTTCTGCTTTGTTGAATCTGCCTGTTGGGATTAGATTTACTGCTTTAACTAAAGATGGGATTGTTTTTCTTTAAATCTCTCCCTCTTTAATCCTCATCTTATTTTTATCTTTACCTAATAAAACAACCCTTGAACGTTCGTGGTCGTCGAGGATTTTGTAATTAATTGCTTTAGCAACTTTATCTGCGTAATCTTTAATTTCATTATGTGAGGGCATTGTTTCGTATCCTAATCTTTTTCTTGCAAAACCGACTGACATAAATCCTTTCACCTCGATAAAATCTGGGTTTGCTTTTTTTATTAGTTCTGCATAATCTTTAATTTGATTATCCCACATATTCAAATTTTTTACTAAAGTCATTCTAATTACTTTTCTTGTTTTTAATTTTGGAAAAATTTCAAGAGTTTTGTTAAAAATTTCCCAGGCATTTTTTATTTTACTTCTATGCCATTTATTGTATAATTTTTTATCTGGTGTATTTAATGAAACATAAAGTTGAGTTGGTAGATTTTTTTCTTTATTTAATTTTTCTAAAACCTCTGGCTGAAGTCCGTTTGTTACTATGAAGGTTGATTTCCCCTGCTTTCTTAATTCATGAACTAATTCTCCAATTTTTGGATACAATGTCGGTTCTCCGGTTAATGAAATTGCAAACTGGGTTGGTTCCTGAGCTTGTTCAAATTTTTCTAAATTAATTTTTGGGTTTCCCTTAAATCCATTAAGGAGTTTTTGCTGTTGTTCGATGCATCCTGTGATTATATCTTTTGGGCTATCAATTTTGTTTTTGTCCATTTTTATACCGACGGTTAATTCCATTGCTCGCCAACAATGAATGCATTTGTTTTGGCAAAATCCTAATGTCGGTGCCATTTGACAACACCTATGACTTTGAATTCCATAAAATTTTTGCTTATAGCAAACACCTTGGTCTACTAATGATTTTTTTGTCCATCTGCAAATCTGCACCCCACTATGTTTTCCAACAACCCCATAGTGTTGTTTCTTTAATATTTGTATTAATTTATCTGATAACATGAGGGTAAATAAAGAGTAAGCTTTTTAAACTCAACTCCTCATTGTATTTTATCAAACTACATCATTCAGACCTATTTTCTAGGTTTTGAGTGCATAGGTAGTAAGCAATTAAGCTGAACAAAAAAATAACTTTTCCGAGAAAAGTTAAGTCAAAATCAAATTAAAATGGCAACAAATGAACAAAAATTTTTAGATGCAATTAAAAAACTTAGAGAGACAGATAAAAAAAGAAATTTTGACCAGACTATAGATTTGATTGTAAATCTGAAGGGTTTTGATGTTCGGCGGGAGGCCTTTAGTTTATTTATTGAAGTTCCGCATAAAATTAAGGACAGAAAAATTGCAGGATTCTTTGAGAAAAAATCTGATTTAATTGACACGATTAAAAAAGATGAATTTGATAGATTCAAAGAGAAAAAAGATTTTAGAAAGTTGATAAAGGGTTATGATTTTTTTGTTGCAGGGGCTAAACTTATGCCAACTATTGCGACTAAGTTTGGTAGGATTTTGGGTCCTGCTGGAAAAATGCCCTCGCCTCAATTAGGTATTGTCCCTGTGGAAGACAATAAAGCAATTCAAATATTGATTGATAAAATTAATGCAACAGTGAGGGTTAAGGTAAAAGAACCGAGTTTAAAATTGTCGATTGGAAAAGAGTCATTAACTGACGAGCAAATTATGGAAAATGGGGTTGTTGTTTATAATAAAATTCTGGAAACACTTCCGAGAAAAAGAGATAATATTAAGAATGTTTTAATTAAATTTAGCATGGATAAACCTGTTAAGATTGAATTGTAAATGAGTGCAAATAAAATTTCGGTTGGGCATGAGATGAAAGCAAAAGTAGTTAGCGAATTAGCTGAGAAAATAAAAAATAAGAAAACATTAATGATAATTTCAATTAAAGATTTGCCTTCGAAACAATTTCAGGAAATTAAAAAGAAAATTCGGGGCGATGTTGAAGTTAAGGTTGCTAAGAAAAATATTTTTGTTAGGACGATTAAGGCACTGAGAAAAGAGTCTGCTTTGAAATTAGAATCGCACATTAATGAAAATTGTGCTTTTGTTCTTTCAGATATTGATGGTTTTGAGTTGGCAGGAATTTTGGCTCAAAATAAAAATCCTGTTTTTGCTAAGGCTGGACAAATAGCTCAAGAAGATATTGAAATTAAAAAAGGGCCAACTGATTTAATACCTGGTCCTGCGATTAGTGAATTCGGGGCATTAGGAATTCAAATTGCTGTTGAGGGTGGGAAAATTGCAGTTAAAAACTCAAAGGTTGTTGTTAAAGATGGTGAGGTAATTAAAGAAAATGTTGCTTCAATGTTGCAAAAATTGAATATTCAGCCGTTTGAGGTTGGATTGAATCCTGTTGCAATTTATGATATTGTGTCTGAGAAAACTTATGAGGATATTAATATTGACTTTGATGTGGCTAAAGAATCTTTAATAAGTGCTTCTGGAAAATCATTAGGATTTGCTCAAAAGATTGTTTATTATTGCAAGGAAACAATTGGATATTTTCTTGGTAAGGCAAATGCTGGTGGTGAAGTGTTGGGGAAATTAAGTCCTGTTGAGAATGTTGAAGAGGTAAGTGAAGAAAATTCTGTTGAAGAAGAAATTAAAGAAAAAAATGTGGAGGAAAAGAAAGATGGTTGATTTAGATAAAAAACCAGATTATATTGAAAACATTGAAAAGGCTAATTATTATTTTAGATATAAAACTTTGGCAGAAGGGGGAAAGTTTTCTGAAGCTTTAGAATTAAATCAAAAAGCTTATGAATTTTTTTATGAAATGTACCTCAATGAAAAAAAAGATAGAAAATTTAAGTTAAAAATTAAAAGGGTATTGGAAAAAATAGCAGGGGATGGATCCTTTATTCAAATTCAATTAAATAAACCGGAGGAAAAAGCATAATGGAATATGTATACGGGGCTCTGTTGTTGCACAAACTTGGAAAACCAGTGGATGAAGAAAATTTGAAAAAAGTTCTTTCTGCTACTGGTGCGGAAATCGACGAGAGTAAGATGAAAAGTCTTATTGCAAGTTTGAAAGGTGTGGACATAGACAAAGAGCTTGAAAATGCAGTTGTCGCAAGTGCGGCTCCAGTAGCTGGTGGTTCAACTGAGGGCGAAGAAAAGCCAAAGGAAAAACCAAAAGAAGAAAAGAAAGAAGCAGCTGCAGCAGGATTAAGTTCCCTATTTGGTTAATTTTTTATTTTTTTTAAACCAAATAGATAATCGTAATTGTGGTTGGATTGATTATTTTTAAAAATCTTTTGTAATATTAATTGTAGGGTTAGAACAATAATCCTTATAAAATTAAGCAATTACTTCTTAACATGAATTTAATAGATTATCAAAAACAGGTTGATGATTGGGTGCAACAATTTGATACCCCTTATTGGCCTGCTTTAGAGAAGATGGCTCGGCTTAGCGAGGAAGTTGGAGAAGTCGCCAGAGAGATAAATCATCTTTATGGCAATAAAAAGAAAAAAGATTCTGAAGATAAAAAAGAATTAGCAGATGAGTTAATTGATGTTTTATTTACGCTTATTTGTATTGCAAATGATGAGGATATTAATTTGGAAAAGGCGTGGCAGAAAATGGTTAATGAAAAAATGAATAAAAGAGATATAAATCGGTTTGAAAGAAGGGATGAATTATCAAAATGAAATTTCAATTTACAAATTTGCAATCAAGAAAAGAACTTTCGCAGGTGATTGATTTTTTGCATAAACAAGATTTAGGCTATCCTAATTATGATGATTGGGTTCAAAGAACAGAAAGTGAATTAGATAGAGGATATAAGGATGTAATTCTTGCTTTTTCTGAGAGAAAAATTGTTGGAGACTTGGTTTATCAGCAACATAAAGAAAATCCTGAGTTTTTAGAATTAAAAAATTTAAGAATACATCCAAGAGTAAGAGATAGATATTTTGCGAAATTTATGTTAAAACAAGTAGAAGTTGAAAATCAAAATTATGGTGCAATGATTATTGATGCTCCTTCTGAACTTCCGAGTATGATTAATTTTATAAAATCCTGTGGATTTACATCAATATTATCAAAGCCATTATATGATGATGGGGCTCCAGACATTGTTATGATAAAACCAATTAAAAAATCTAAGAGGATAATTCTTCCAATAGCATTAGAGATGTTTGGATAATTCTAATTTTTCTATATTATTTTCTTCTAAAATTTTTCCTAATAAAATTTCATATTGTTTGTTTTTTCTTATCCCTAAAAATTCTACTTTCATCATAGGACAATTTTGATTATATCCATTTTTGAATATTATATAATTATATTTTATTGGATTGTTTTCAGCATCAAATAATCTTTTAGTCCAATATGGTTTAATTTCACGATATTCAATTTTTTTAGTTTTATTAAGAATCTGTTTAAACCATTTCTTGTGTAATGTTAAATAAAGAATTTTATCAGCCATAATTAGAGAGATTATTCTGCGTTAAATAGTTTGTGGAAGATTGTGTAGATTTGTTGCATAATAACCTTTAAAAATCCTTTAATCGTCAAATGATTGTGCCTCCGTGCGACAATGGTACTCGAGCTGGCTTGAGACCAGTGCCTTTAGGCTTCCCGGTTCGATTCCGGGCGGGGGCGTTTTTATTATTGAGCGAAGTGAGATTGGGGGGCGGGGGCGTTGATATATCTTGAAATAATAGATGGCGTTTTTTATATAGGTTTTACACAAGACGCTTAAAAGTTTATGCATTCAAATTTATATGTTATGAATTTCAAATCAAATAATAATTCTAATCTCAGCAATAATCTTTAAAAATAATCAAATATTCTAATTTAGATAAAAATGGGTGAAGAAAAAGTTAAAATAAGTGTTGAAGACCTTAGAGTTGAAAAGATTAGCGATAGGCATGTCCCAATTTTAATGGAATTCAAAAGCTCTAACAAAGAACTAAGGGACTTTTTAATTGAAGATGCTTTAGAAAATCAAGAAATAAGCATCTCAACCACCTACTTAATTTTTTATAATCCTTTAAACAAATTACTCGCTTATGTTACTCTTTGTTCAGATGCCATAAGGGTTCATGGGACAAAGCTTGGTAAAACTTTTCATGATAAAGGAGTGCCCTATAAAACCCTTCCAGCATTAAAAGTATGTAGACTTTGTATAGATAAAGATTATGAACATAGAGGAATAGGCACAATAACTACATTGTTTACTATGAGAAAATTATTAGAAATAAATGAAAAAAGTTCGTGTAGATTTTTAGTTGTTGATGCTAAAAGAGATTCTGTTCAATTTTATAAAAAGAATAAATTCCAAATCCTCAAATCAAGAGAAAAAGGGACTTTGCCAATGTATTACGATATGATAAAACAAATTAAATTATTTAGAGAAAATAAAAAGAAACTTAGCAAATTAAAGGAATAACGGTTTTTATGGCTCTTGCTAAATGAATATCTCTCTCAGTAATCTTTTCTTTTTCTCGAGATTCCATTTCTTTAATAAATTTTTTAGCCTCAGAATCTTTAAGTTCTGGTGTTGCTCTTATAGGTTTTGCCATTCTTTTTTAAGTCAAATTAAAGTATTTAAACTTTATTAGTCCAGAACAAATATTAATATAAAACAATCTTTCTCAATGTTCTAAACCTCTTTTTTTATTAATTTTAAAAGGAAAAACTTACTTATAAATATTTCGTAATTTGTAGCAGTGAGACAGGATTATCTCTCATTTTTTTAACTAATGTAGGATTCCAAATATAGGTAATTACTCCATCTTCTTCAATAATTATTTTTAAATTGTCTTCTAAATATTTCATTATGATTTGGAAAGTCCCCCACATCATTTTTTTTGGAAGATTCTCAAATAATTCTGTTTTTTTGAATTCACTATTATTTTCTTTGATAAAGTTTTCAACCATTAGAACTGTCTGAAGATTTGGATATCTTATGTAATAATTTGATTTCTTTAATTTTAATAATGTTTTCATGATATAATCAATTGATTAGGTTATTTAAATGTTTTTGTTTTGGATTTTTGGACATTAGAAACTCTTAAAAACAAATAATTGTATAATTTAATATGGTATTTGAAAATTATATTGCAAATGATTATTTGAGAGCATTTGTGATTCTGATGGGTTTTTTAATTATATTGAGAATTTTTGTGCAGGTTATTGAAAGGGTTATTCTGAAATTAGTTAAAAAAACAAAAACTGATTTGGATGATTTGGTTGTTGAAAAGTCGTCGATGCCGATTACGATTATTTTGTTTTTTGTGAGTTTGAAAATTGCATTGAATGAATTAGCTCTTGGAGAATCTCTTTTAAATAATATTAATCTTGTTATTTATTCAGGTATTGTGATGTTTGTTGGTTATTTGGTTTACATTATTATTGATGTAGTTATCTTTGAGGCATGGAAAAAACTCGCGAAAAAGGCGAAAATTGGGGCAGGGGAAAGTTTGGCTTCTTTAATTCATGGGGTTTTAAAAATTGTGTTGGTTGTTTTTGTTTTGCTTTATATTCTTGATTTATGGGGCATTGAAATAACTCCGTTGCTGGCTGGGCTGGGTTTGGCTGGTTTGGCTATTGCTCTTGCCTTGCAACCAGTTTTAGGAAATATTTTTTCAGGGATTGCAATGATTAGTGATAAAACTGTCAGGGTCGGAGATTTAGTTTATTTAGATTCTGAAACAAAAGGAAAAATTAGAAAAATAGGTTTGAGAAGCACGAAAATAAGAACTTTTGATAATGAATTAATTATTATTCCAAATAGCAAACTTGCAGACAGCAAGATTCAGAATGTGGCACTTCCAGAACCAAAATCTCGGGTTGTTGTTCCATTTAGTGTTGCTTATGGTTCGGATATTAATCAAGTGAAGGAAATTATTTTAAAAGAAATTAAATCAATTGGGGATTGTTGCGATGAACCAGAACCATTAATCCGATTTCGTGAAATGGGTGAGTCTTCATTAAACTTTAAGGCATATTTTTATGTTGATTCATTTGAAAAAAGATTTGATGCAATTGACGAGGCGAACACAAAAATTTACAATGCATTAAATAAAAATAAGATTAATATTCCGTTTCCTCAAATGGATGTTTATTTGAAGAAGTAGATTTGGTGGCGAGAGAGGTTATAATTTCACTCAAAAATCCTTTTCCACCAGCTCTTTTTTTTAGAAATTGAAATAGGTTTATTATGTTCATCAATTATTTTATATGTTATCTGAGGTTTTTCTTTCATTTCCGGGGCTGTTTCTGCTAATCTCTTATTTGCATTTTCTATTGCGTTGTCAACAGAAATCTTAGAATATCCCTGATTTATTAAAGAAAATCTTAATGAATCTATTGTGTAACCCTTCTTTAAATTCTTTAAAACATATTCTGCTAACTGAGTTATGTGGTTTTCTGGTTTGAACATAATTTTCTAAGACAAGTGAGATTTAAAAGAATGATTGTGATATTTTATATGTGTATGCCAGATAAATATTTGATGGTGCTGTGATGCACTTAGAAATCTTTTTATATAGAAGTTGTTTATAAAATAGATAAAGTAATCAAAAAGAGGTTGTGCATTTTACAAAACAAAATTGTGTTAATCTAATTGATAATTTACAAAAGGAAAAAACATGGAAGTATTTATAGAATTGAGTATAATCATTGCGATAACTGTTTTGATTGCAGGAATAACGCGGTTGTTGAAGCAACCTTTGATAATTGGTTATATTCTTACTGGAATAATTGTCAGCCCTTATTTTTTGAATATTGTGCAATCAACTGAGACACTGAAAGTTTTTTCTCAAATCGGTGTGGCATTGCTTCTTTTTATTGTTGGTCTAAGTTTAAGCCCAAAAGTTATAAAAGAAGTTGGAAAGGTTTCCCTGATAACTGGAATTGGCCAAATTGTTTTTACATCTTTGTTTGGTTTTTTGATAAGCAGACTATTAGGATTTTCAGTAATTGTTTCGTTTTATATTGCAATCGCCTTAACATTCAGTAGCACGATTATAATTATGAAGCTGTTGTCTGATAAAAAAGATTTAGAAAAATTATACGGGAAAATTTCAATTGGTTTTTTATTGGTGCAGGATATTTTTGTGATAATTCTCCTGATGGTGATTTCTTCTTTTTCAGGCAACTTAAGTATGGACAGTTTATCTCTTGGAAATATTTTGAGCGGAGTTTTATTAATCGGGGGATTTGTTTTAATTAGTATTTATGTTCTGCCGAGTTTATCAAACTTCTTTGCCAAATCACAGGAATTCCTATTTTTGTTTTCAATTGGGTGGGGGTTGGGTCTGGCAGCATTATTCCATTATATGGGCTTTTCAATGGAAATCGGTGCTTTAGTTGCAGGTATTGCACTTTCCATGTCTCCTTTCCATTATGAAATCAGCTCAAAAATGAGACCCTTAAGAGACTTCTTTATTATTTTATTTTTTATACTCCTTGGCTCTCAAATGGTTTTTGGAAACATAAATGATTTAATTGTCCCGGCGATAATTTTCTCTTTGTTTATCCTTATTGGGAATCCTTTAATTGTTATGATTTTAATGGGTTTGCTTGGATATAAGAAAAAAACCGGATTCCAGGCCGGGCTTACAGTGGCTCAGATAAGTGAATTTTCTTTAATTCTTATAGCATTAGGTGTTAGTGCAGGACATCTAACTAATGAAATATTGTCACTTGTTACAATTGTCGGGATAATAACTATTTCTGGCTCGACATATTTAATTTTATACTCTAATAAAATTTATCCTTATTTATCTAAATATCTTTCTATATTTGAAAGAAAAAAAGTTCGGGAAGGCGAGCAGGAGTTCAAGGATTATGATATTGTTTTATTTGGGTATAACCGAATTGGCTATGACCTTTTAGAATCATTTAAAAAATTAAAAAAGAAATTTTTGGTTGTGGATTATAATCCTGAAACAATGTTTGAATTATCTAAGAAAAAAATTGACTGTAGATATGGGGATGTAGATGATGAAGAATTTTTAAGTGAATTAAATTTAATTAAAACAAAAATGATTGTTTCAACAATTCCAGAGTTTGAAACAAATTTATTATTGATTAATAAAGTTAAACAAATAAATAAAGAGGCGATTATTATAGTTATTTCACATAATATTGAGGAGGCGAATGTTTTGTATGAAAAGGGAGCGACTTATGTTATCATGCCTCATTTTTTAGGGGGGAGTCATGCTTCAAGAATGATTGACGAATATAAATTGGATATAGATAAATTCTTAAAAGAAAAAAAGAAGCATATTAAACAATTAAGAGTAAGAAGAGGATTAGGGTATGAACACCCTCGGGCTGAGAAGAATCGGTAAATGAAAAAATTCTTATTGGAAAATATAATCTACATCTAAAAAACTCTATCAAACTTCTTTTACAACTTTATCAATAAATACACTGGCTGTTAAATCTCCTGTTACATTAATTGTTGTTCTGCTCATATCAAGGATTCTGTCAACACCGAGGATGAGGGCGATTCCTGTTAATGGGATTCCTAATCCTGTTAAAATCATTGCTAGGATTGCGATTCCTGCTCCTGGTGTTGAAGGGGTTCCGATAGATGCTCCGACAACAGTAACAACTAAAATTAATAAGGCAGTTATCCCGAGGGGGATTCCAAATACTTGTGCCAAAAACATTGTTGCAATTACCTGATAGAGTGCTGTTCCGTCCATGTTGATAACCGCGCCTGTTGGAATAACAAATTGTGCTACGGCAGGTCTTACTTTTAATTTTTCTTCAGAAACTTTCATAGACAGAGGCATTACTGCTGCAGAACTTGAGGTTGAAAAGGCCAGTAACTGAGCATCTCTTATTTGCCTGAAAAATTCAAAGGGAGTTTTTTTTGCGAAAATAAAAACTATAATAAAATAAAAAATTATTAAAATTAATAAACCTGCTAAAACTGTTAAAACATAGGTGCCTAAGCCCAATAATGTTGACAGGCCAAAATCAGTTGTTAGTTTTATCATCATTCCGAAAACAGCGATAGGGGCTAACAACATTGCCCATTTTATTACAGTCATGCAGATACTTTGAACAGAACTAAATAAAGAAATTAGGGGCCTTGATTTTTTTGCATTAATACAAATTAAAGCGATTCCAAAAATTATTGCAAAAAAAACTATTGCAAGTAATTCGCCATGGACGATTGAGCCAAATAAATTCGTTGGGAAAATTGCTTCTACAAAAGAGGGAATCTCTGAAAAATCTGGAATTGAGAAAGAATTAATTTGTGAAACAGATGTGTTTCCGTTATTGGCTAAATTAATTGATTCTTTAGAAATATAATTTCCTGGCTGGATTATTGAAGCAAGCAAGATTGCGATTATTACTGCGATGATTGTTGTGAATATGAAATAAACAGCGAGGGTTAAACCCATTCGTTTGAGTTGTCTTAAATTTTTTGCGCCAGTTATCCCGATAATTATTGATACAAATATCAGGGGGACGACAACCATTTGTATTACTTTTAAAAATATAATCCCTGGCAGTGATGCCCATTCCCCGATTAATTTAGAAGTTTCAATATCTAAAAAACCAAAGGTTGGGCCGATTAAAAAACCAATGAAAATACCTAAAACTAATGCAATGAAAACTTGCAACCAGAGTTTGTTCTTTACTAAGATATGAATTTTATCATAAAAATGTTTTGGATGTATTGGAGAAATTGGTCCTTCTGTGTTTTTGCTAGTTCTCTCTCCTC
Source organism: archaeon (assembly GCA_030636025.1). GTDB lineage: Archaea > Nanobdellota > Nanobdellia > Pacearchaeales > GW2011-AR1 > ARS1285. Next base: position 85,714 of record DAOVXQ010000001.1, on the reverse strand, counting down.
TTTTCTTTTTTTCCATATTTAAAATTAGGATTGGGTATATAAAAACATTTTGATAAGGTTTAAGGGAAAAATTTTGTGGGGTTTTTTATTTAAGGTTTGGGAAAATTTACCCAACCACAATCATCTCTTTTTTATTTTTATTATAAAATTTTTCTGCATTTTTTAGTTTTTCTTTTGATTGTGCATAAATTGTCATAATCTTCTCTCTCTTTTCTGCAGTATCTCCTGCTTTTTTATAAAGATAAATTCCTGCGGATTTATCCTCGGGGCAACCTGTAAATCTTGCGAGATAATTTATTAGTTTATTATCTAAATGTTTTATTTTAGTTTTTCTTTTTGCATAAATTGTATGAGAAAATTTTCCGAGTTTTAGTTTTTTAATTTTTCCCTGCTGGGCTTTAATTATTTGTTGAAATTTTTTGAGTGCCTTTCCTGAATCTAAAATTTGTTTTGCTAATTTTTCTCCTTGTCCTTTTTTTGTTTTCTTTGCCATTTCCAATAAGTTTCCTGCAAGCATGATTGATTTTTCTTCTAAATCCATTGGGGGATTTTCTCTTTTAAGGACAGATAAAACATCATTCATTTCTAAAACAGGGCCGATTCCATTTCCAATTGGTCCTTTTCCGTCTGTTAAAACTACTTTTAATTTTAAATCAAATTTTTTAGAAAGTTTGATAAATTTCTCTTTTAAAATTTCTGCTTGTTTTTTGGACACCTTTGCAGATTTTCCATAAGGAATATCAATTAAAACATATTTGCTCCCGACTGAAAGTTTTTTTGAGATAATGCTCGACAACATTAAAGCACTTGAATCTATGTGGATTCTTCTTTCTATTTTTATTATTTTTGAGTCTGTTGGGGCTAATCCTAATGCCCCGCCCCAAACCATGCAGGCATTTGTTTTATTGATTATTTTTTTTATTTTTTTAATTGGAAAATTAACATTTGCCAGAGTTTCGATAACATCTGCTGTTCCAGCAGCACTTGTTATTGCTCTTGAAGAAGTTTTTGGCATTTTTAATCCTGCAGCAGCGCAAATAGAAACCACTAGGGGCGTTGTCCGGTTGCCTGCAATTCCCCCAATACAATGCTTATCAACAATTTTACCTTTTAGCTTAATCACCTTTCCTGTTTTAACCATTGCCTGAATCATATTTTTCGTTTCATTTAAAGACATCCCAAAATTATAAACTCCTGAGATAAAAAATGCTATTTCAATTTCTGTTAAATGATTGTTTGCTATATCTTTGATTATTTCGTTAATTTCTTTTTTTTCTAATGGTTCTCCATTTAATTTCTTTTTAATAAACCCTGCACTTTTTGGCGGGGAGGCAATTTGAACATTTACTTTGTTTCCTTTTTTTAATTTTAAGTGTTTTACAATTTCATTAGAAACAGCGATTTCATTTGGGTTTAATATCCCTTCTGCAGTGTCAATGGCAGAGATTAAATTCTTATGGCCTATCTTAATAGAAATTCTATTATTAACATGCAAACTCATTTTTTTTGCGGTTTTTTCATGAATTATGCATATCGGTTTTCCTGCTAAAAATTTTAATATTTTTACTTTTAACCTCATTTTATTTTTTTACTGGTTCAAAAAGAATGTTCTTTGTTGTTTTGCTTTTTCTATAGATTTCGAGTATTAAAAGAATATAGGCTAAAACTAAGGGACCGATTATAAGTCCTAAAACTCCGAAGACAAATAATCCTCCAATCATTCCAATAATCACAATTGCAGAGTTTATTTTTGTTTTTTTGGATACGATTAAAGGGCGGATTATTGTATCTAACCATGAAATCACAATTAGTCCGTAAATTAATAGCCCAATTCCTGGCCCTGTTTTGCCTGTTGCAAATAAGTATGCATCTATTGGAACCCAGACCAACCACGGACCAATTAACGGGATTACACCAACTAAGGCAGTTAATAATGCTAAAAGAAGTGCATTTGGAACTCCGAAAATAAAATATCCGATTCCTGCGACAACTCCTTGAATAAGCCCGATTATAATTTGCCCAACTAAAACAGAATAAGTTACATCTTTGAATTGTTTGGAAAATTGTTTTTCAGTACCACTACTTAATGGAGATAATGACCGAAGATAAAGTAAGACTTTTTTTCCATCTCTTAAACCAAAGAAAAAGACAAATATAACAACAAATAATTTAAGTAAATTTACAGGAAGATTGAGAATAAAATTAGTGAAACTCTGGATGCCGGATGTAAGAATTTGTGTTATGAGATTATTTAAAGAGTTTGAAAAAGTTGCAGACATTTCTGATTGAGATAAAAAGGTTGGGAGGATTCCTTCAAAGATTGTGGCTAAACTTATATTTTGCATTGCAAGATAAAGTGCAATTGCTTGATTTACTAATGCTTTAAAAATTAAAATCAGAGGGATTAATATAATTAACAAAAGAGCAATGCAAACTGCTAATGCAGACAGACTTTCGTTTTTGATTTTGCTTAATACAAATTCATAAGAAGAATAAAAAATATATGTTAATAATATGCCGAAAATTATTGGAATAATTATTGGTCTTATAATTAATGCGGCTAATATAAATAGTCCGGTAATTAATACAATCAAGATTATGTTTCTAAAAAGTTTTTCGTTTAACATGGAAATATATGACGATAAATCTTTATAAATGTTGTTAGAAAAGTTATTTTCAACTAAACATTTATAAATATATAAAAATAATTTTTAAGATGGATAGTTTTATTAAAAAAATTTTTGAGGAAAATGTCGACGAATTAGTTCATTCTCAATTTATTAAATTTAGTAAGGGGATTTTTGAAAATCGGGCGATGATTAGATGTAGAAATACTCAGAGAAAATATACACTTGCTACAACTTCTGAATATGCTAAGGAGATAATTATGTATCTTGCAGAACAATTAGGTAGTGAAAAAGTTAGTGTTGATGGTGCATTAATTTCTGCATTGGATTTGGAGGGGTTTGAATATAATGAGAAAAAAATGGCAATGGGGGTTAGAAAATATATGATTTATGATAAAGAAATGAGCGGAGATGAAATTTTGGATTTGTGCAATAAATTTGATAAGGTTTTTTTTGCTTTGTCTTTTAAGACTGATAAAACAGATTTGAAAATTCGGGTAAAATCTCCGAAATCTGCTAAGGGAGCAGGGAGTCAAAAAAAAGAAGATGCAAAGGCGAAAATTAATTTTATAAAAATCAAGACAACAGACAAGGGATTAGTTGATAGTTTAATTTTTGATGACGAAGCTAAGGATTTTAAGAAAATTGAGATAAAACATAATTTTATAATTGAGGGGATAATTATGCCTGAAACAGATGAAAAGGATTTTGCTAAAATAAGAGAGATGGCTAAACGGGCTGGGAAGATTGAGAGATTTTTGGATATTGATGGCAGGGAATTTAGGAAAGAAGTTGAGGTTGAGGCATAACCTTTAAAAACCCAGATTTTCTCACTAAATTATCATATTAGTGTTTAATATGCTATTTTTGATAGCAGAAAGTTTTTACTTTCAGGCTCAGAAACGGCTCTTTGAGTTTTTTCTAAGTATAAATAAAATGTCAAAACATCGTGCTCCAAGAAAGGGAAGCTTGCAGTTTTATCCGCGAGTAAGGGCAAAGAAAATTTTGCCTAGAGTTAGCTGGACGAATTTGAAAAAGGATTCTGGATTGTTTGGATTTATCGGATACAAAGTCGGGATGATGTCGGCTTTTGTGAAGGATAATGGGGCGCATTCATTAACTAAAAGTCAGAAGATTACAATTCCAGTTACAATTATTGAATGCCCGACAATGAAAATTTTTTCAGTTAGGTTTTATAAAAACGGGGTTGTTCTTGGCGAGGTTTTAAATGAAAATGTTGATAAAGAAATGAAGAAAAAAGTTAAGTTGCCTAAAAAGGTAGAGAAGAAAATTAGTGATTTTGAAAATGATGCCGACGATGTTCGGATTATTGTTTATTCGCAGGTTAAAAAAACTGGAATTAAAAGAAAGCCTGATGTGTCTGAGATTGGACTTGCTGGAAATTTTGAGGTGAAATTGAATTTTGTTAAGGAGAATTTGAAAAAAGAAATTTCTGTTAAAGATGTTTTTTCTGGGGGGCTGGTTGATGTTCGAGGAGTTACAAAAGGCAAGGGGACTCAGGGGCCTATGAAAAGATTTGGATTAGCATTAAGAAGTCATAAATCAGAAAAAGGGCGGAGGGGGCCTGGGAGTGGTGGTCCGTGGCATCCAGCAAGAGTTACATTTAGAGAACCTAAAATGGGACAAATGGGATATTTCACGAGGGTGATTTATAATAATAACCTTGTTGAAATTGGAAGCATTTCTGAAAAAGATATTAATCTTAAAAAAGGATTTAAGCATTTTGGCAAAATAAAATCAGATTATATTATTGTTTTTGGAAGCATCCAGGGACCTGTAAAAAGACAATTATTAATTAGCTCGCCATTAAGAGAAAGTAAAAAACAATTAAAAAGGAGTTATGAATTTATTGAATTGAGATAAAATGGATTTAAATAATATAGGAAATTTAGCTTATGAACATGAACCAAAAAAGGTAATGCCTGCGGGGTTGATTACCTCTCCTTCATTAGTTCTTAAGCTATATGATCTGTTTACAGAACAAACAAAACCCAACCCCATTGAGGAGACTAAAACTTTTTTAAAAAAAGAAATTTTAGAAAAGAAGATAAATCCCTTGACAGGAATGGGGTTTGCGATTTTATCAAAAGATATATTAAATGTAGCCAGATGGGATACAAAGTATCCGATAGTTCTCAAAAATCAAATTTATGGATATGGATTTAATAATTCTGATGAAATGGATAATCGCAATTACACTCCAATAGATTATTTTGATTTAGATATAAATAAAGAAGGTTGCTTTTGTATTTGGGAATTAGGAATAGTTAACCATGAAATGAAAGCATGGAAGGCATTTTTAAAATCTTCAAGAACAGAATCAGATAAAAGAGAATATTTAGAATCAAAAATTGCAGGAAAATTATAAAATGACAAAGGCACAAATATTGGACACAAACGGCAAGAAAGTAAAAGAAATAACTACAAACTTATTTGAAGAACCAATCAGGGAAGATATTATTTTTAAGGTTATCGAATCTGAGAAGATGAAATCTCCTTATGCGCCGAAATATCGGGCGGGAATGGATAGGTCTGCGTCGGGCAGTGTTCGAAATGCGAAAGGGGTTTGGAAGACGCGAATAGGAAAAGGAATGGCAAGGGTTCCGAAAAAAACGATGTGGAGGAGAGGAACTCAGTTTTCATGGGTTGGTGCGATTATTCCGTCAACTGTCGGCGGTAGAAGAGCACATCCCCCAAAAGGACTGGGAAAATTAAAAAAAATAAATAAAAAAGAATTAAAAAAAGCTTTATTGTCTGCATTAGCTTATACAAATTCTGTTGATGAATTAAAGAAAAAATATGCTTCATTAAATGACAAGAAAATTGAAACCAAGTTGCCAATTATTGTTGAAAATAAATTTTTGAAATTGAAGACAAGGGAATTTTTAATTTCTTTAAAGAAAATTCTTGGGGATTTGTATTGTGTTGCAATTCAGAAAAAAACAAAGAGGGCAGGAATTGGCAAATTAAGGGGGAGAAAAAATAAGCAAAATGCAGGATTGTTGTTTGTAATTGGGAAAAGTGAGGATAAGAAAATTTTAGGGATTGATGTTTTGAAAGTTAATGAATTGCAGGTTTGTGATTTGGCAGATAATGGCGCGAGATTGACAATTTTCAGCGAGGATGCGATTAAAGATTTAAATTTAATTTTTGGGGGCAAAAATGAAAGTAATATCAAGTGAAAAAGCAGTAAGATTGCTTGAAATAGAAAATACTTTGGTGGTTGAAACAGATAGACAAAGTTCTAAAACTAAAATTAAAGAAGAAATTGAAAAAATGTTTAAGGTGAAAATTGATTCTATTAATACATTAATAAGAGATAATAAAAAATTTGCTTATGTTAAATTAAATAAAAGTAATCCTGCGATTGATATTGCGACGAAACTGGGGATGATTTAATGGTAACTGAAATTAAAAAATTATTAAGTAAAGAAGATTTAACAAGAATTGTAGCAGGAGATGTTGTTAGATTTGGAGTTTGGAATGAAGAATGTCTATGTTATGGTTATCAGGGATTAAAAGAAGGAGAATTATTCTTTCTTAGTAGATTTAAGGAAACAGGTAGGGAAGGATATGTTGGTGTAATTTTCGAACATAAAGACAATTTAATTGTTGAGGGCGGACATTTCAACATAGATCCATTTAACGCAATGATACAGATCAGTGATGCTCAATTTTATTCACTAAAAGATGAAGGATACAGTGATGAAGAAATTGGAAAAATGTTAGTTAAAAATCAAAATAAAACTCAGGATGGGTTGTTTAACCCCGGGGTAAGGCTTATTACTCAGAATAAAGAAGATAAGGAATATTTTAATTTAAAAAAATATAATGAATTTAATCAAGCGTTAATGGGGGCAAAATTATAAAATGGGAAAAAGAATAACACAACAGGCACGGGGAAAGGGCGGACCTGCATTTAAGATTAGAAAACGAGCTTACAGATATAAAGTGAGCTATCCTAAATTGCGGGCAGAAGGAAAGGCGAAAATTGTTAAGTTGTTTAATTCTGCCGGACATTCTGCTCCGCTTGTGAAAATTTTAATTGATAAGGAGAGTTTTTATAGTCCTGCAATTAGTGGAATTTATGAGGGGCAAGAAATAGAAATTAAAGGAGCTGTAAAGGATGGTAATATTTTAAAATTGAAAGATATTCCAATTGGGACCCGGGTAAGTTGCATTGAAAATGTTCCTGGGAAAGGGCCGTTGTATATGAGGACTGCTGGGAGTTCTGCAGTGATTAGTGGGAAAGATTTGAAAAGAATTGAAATTGCAATTAAAAATAAACGAAAAATAAAATTAAATCAAAATTGCAGGGCGACTATTGGAATTGTTGCTGGGGAAGGGAGATTAATGAAACCCCTTATTAAAGCAGGTAAAAAACACTATATGATGCTTGCAAAAGGAAGAAAATGGCATCGGACTTCGCCTGTTAAGGTTAATGCTGTTGACCATCCGTTTGGTGGGGGGCGGGGAAAAAGAATTAAAAGTAAAATCGCTAAGAGAAATGCTCCTCCTGGAAAAAAGGTTGGGCATATTAGACCTAGTAGAACTGGAAAGAAATAATATGGCAGAACAAAAAATAAACAAACTTGAAAGAAAAACATTCACATATAGGGGGAAAACTATTGAAGAATTAAAAGAAATGGATTTAAGGGAATTTTCAAAATTATTAAAGGCAAATGAAAGGCGGACTATTTTTAGGCAGTCTGACGAGATACAAAAATTTGTTTTAAGATGCAATAAAAAAATAAATGAAAATAAAAGGATTAAAACTCATTCGAGATATCTTATAATTGTCCCGCAAATGGTTGGATTGACAATTGGCATTCATAATGGAAAGGAATTTGTTCCTATTGAAATTGTCGGGGAAATGTTGGGGCATAGATTAGGCGAACTTGCAATTACCAGAAATAAAGTTAAGCACGGGGCTGCAGGAATTGGTGCAACAAGGTCAAGTGCTTCGAGGTCTGTAAAATAAAATGGAAACAGAAAATAAAACAATAAATGAAACAAAGAAAGCAGAGATAGTTAAACCTGTTGAGAAAGTTACTAAAGAGATAGTTAAGCCTGTTGAGAAAATTAAATCTGAGAAAAAAGAAGTTGCTAAAAAAACTGAAGAAAAGAAATTATCGAAGACAGAGGCGATTGTTTGCGGGAAGGATTTGAAAATTTCGACAAAACACTCTATTGCGATTTGTGATTATATTAGAAGGAAAAATATTGAGAAGGCAATTGATATGCTTTCTGAAATTTTGACTTACAAAAAAGCAGTTCCGATGAAGGGAGAATTGCCTCACAGAAAAGGAAAAATAATGAGCGGGAGATATCCGATTAAAGCAGTGACTGAATTTATTAAATTACTTAAAAGTTTGAAAGCAAATGCGATTGTCAATGAACTGGAGTTGGAAAAATATGTTTTGTATTGCAAGGCAGATGTTGCTGCGCGACCTTATCGGAGATTTGGAAAGGGGAGATTCAAAAGAACAAATGTTATAATTAAATTAATTTTGTCTGTTAAGAAAAAGGCGAGGGCGAAGAGAAAATAAAAAATGGAACAAAGAAAATTTATACAACTTAAGAAAGAAGAATTCGGAATTAAAGAATATATTCGGAGAAATTTAGGCAAGGGCAAAATTAGTAAGTTAGATATTGAATATACGCCGGTTGGGGAAAAAATAATTGTTCATACGAGCAAGCCAGGGTTAGTTATTGGGCGGAGAGGGGAAAAAATAGAAGAGTTGACAAGGATTTTGACAAGAAGGTTTAAATTAGAGAATCCTCATATTGAAATTCAGGAAATTGGAAACCCGATATTTGATGCACAATTAGTTGCAGATGAAATTGCAATGGCATTGGAAAGAATGGGGAATTTGAAATTTAAAGTAATCGCATATAGGAAATTGCAAGAAATTATTAAAAGTGGGGCTCTTGGATGTGAAATTCGGTTAGGCGGAAAACTGCCGAGCGAAAGGGCAAGACTTTGGAGATTTGCACAAGGTTATTTAAAAAAGGCAGGAGAATCAAGAAAGGAAGTTAATAGGGCAGAAGCAACAGCACTTACTAAGACAGGGATTATTGGAGTTAAAGTTGCGATAATGGCCCCTGATGCAAAAATTTATGATAGAATTGATATTAATGAAGAAATGTTGAAAAAAATAAACGTAGAACCTGAAATTGAAGAAATTAAACCCAAGGAAATTAAATCTAAGAAAAAGAAATCAAAATAAATGGCAAACTTTTTTGGAAAAACAAGTTTGAACAAAAAAATAACTTTTCTCGGAAAAGTTAAGTCAAAATCAATATGGCAATATTAAAATCAAAGGAAATAGCGAAAATGCCTGAAAAGGAAAGGAAAGAAAAACTTAAAGAATTGAAAATGGAATTAGTGAAGAGCACGATTTCGGCGAATAAATCTGGGAAAGTTAAAATAAATGAAATTAAAAAGACGATTGCAAGGTTGCTTACATTCAATAGATTAAATAAGGAATCTATTGACAAATAAACATGGATATATGCCCAAAGTGCGGATTGCCTTTACAAGCTTGTGTTTGTGAGGAAATTGCGAGGACTGAACAAAGAATTCAGATAACAACTGAAAAGAAAAGGTTCGGTAAGATTATGACAATAATCCAGGGTTTTCAAGGGATAGACTTGAAAACTCTTGCAAAAGGTTTAAAGCAGGAACTGGCTTGCGGTGGAACAGTGAAAGAGAACACTATTGAACTGCAGGGAAATCATTCCAGAACAGCTAAACAGGCCTTGGTAAAACTTGGATTTTCAGAAAACGCAATTGAGTAAAGGTTAAAAATAGAGGAGAACTAGGACAGACCTAGATAAAGATAAACATGGTAGAAGTAAAAATAAAAAAACAGACAAAGAAAATGAAAGAAAAAGTTAGCTGTGCTGATAAATTTTGTCCGGTTCATGGACAGATTAGTATTAGAGGCAGAAGTTTCAAGGGAAAAGTTATAAGAAAATTCCCGAAGAGAGTTACAATTGAATTTGAACGAACTCTTTATATTAAAAAATATGAAAGATATGCTAAAAGGAAAACAAAACTTCACGCGCGATTGCCTGAATGTATGTTTAGTGAAATTCAAATCGGAGATTATATTGAAATTAAAGAATGCAGACCAATTAGTAAGATAGTTCATTTTATTGTTATAAAGAAAATTCGGGGAGGGGAAAAATGAAAGGCGTATGTGCTAAACTAACTAAAAGTTTGAATATTGGAAGCTTAGTTCTTGCTGCAGACAATAGTGGGGCAAGAATTGTTAAAATAGTTAGTGTTAAACACGGGAAAACAAAAAAAGGAAGACAGCAATATGCGAAAATCGGGGACTGGGTAAAAGTTTCAGTTAGAAAAGGTGATTACAAAATGAAGGGAGAGGTTTTTGACGCAGTTGTTGTAAGGCAAAGAAAACCTTTTAGAAGAAACACTGGAGAAAGAGTTGCGTTCACAGATAATGCAGTTGTATTATTGAAAGATATTAAAGGAAATCCAAAGGGAACTCAAATTAAAGGACCAATATCAAGAGAAGTTGCAGACAGGTGGCAATTTCTTAGCAAGATATGCAAGTTTGTGGTATAAAATGAAACAGAAATTTTCAACTAAATGGAAGGCAAGTAAACAGCCAAGGAAACAGAGAAAATACAGAGCGAATGCTCCGTTGCATATTAGACGTAAATTTATGTCTGCACATTTGAGTGAAGATTTAAAGAAAAAATATGAGAGAAGAAGTTTTCCGTTGAAAAAAGATGATAAGGTGAAGATTATGAATGGGGAATTTAAGGGTAAAACTGGGAAAATTAATGTGATTAATAATACGAAATTGAAAGTTGCTATTGAGGGAATCCAAAGACTTAAAAAAGATGGCTCAAAAGTTAATGTTTGGTTTGACCCGTCGAATTTATTGATTCAGGAATTAAATTTAGAAGATAAAAAAAGATTGAGTGCGATTATGAAAAATAGAAAAAATAAAACTGAAGAGGTTAAGAAAGAAATTGTATTTAAGAAATTACCGAAGACAGAAATTAAAACGGGGGAGAAAAAATAATGACATATTTGAAAAGACAAAACATTAAGAAATTTTGGGCAATACCAAAAAAGGGAACGAAATATTTAGCTGTAGCGACGCATAATAAAACAGAGTCGATTCCATTAGTTGTTGTTGTTAGGGATATTTTGAAGTCTGTAAGAAATAAAAAAGAATTGCAAAGATTATTGAATGAAAAACAAATTTTAATTAATCATAAGCAAATTAGAGAGACAAATTATCCTATTGGATTATTTGATGTTATTTGTATTGGTTCTAAAAATTACCGGGCGAAATTGTCTGAAAATAAAAAAATGAGTTTTGAGGAAATTTCAAATAAAGACGCTGAGATAAAAGTTTTTAAGATTTTAGATAAGAAAATTTTGGCAAAGAAAAAAGTTCAGTTGAATTTGAGTGGAGGGATAAATATTATTTCAGATGAAAAAGTGAAAACTGGAGATTCTATTATTTTAAATTTAAAGGATAATAAAATAGCGAAGGTGATTCCAATGGAAAAAGGGAAAAATGCATTTGTAGTGAAGGGAAAACACATTGGGGTTAGCGGGAAAATTATGGAAATTATGGATAGGGGTGGAAAACATCTTGCTAAAATTTCTCTTGATGGAGATAAAATAAATGTCTGGATAAAAAATATAATTGTAATTGAATAAAATGGAAACAGAAAATAAAACAATGGAAATTGAAGAATCTCAGGAAATTAAAAAGGCAGATTCAAAGATGCAGGAAATTGAAATAGAAAAAATGGTTTTGAATTGCGGTGGAACAGGAGATAAACTTGAGAAATCTGTTGTGTTGCTTAAAATGATAACTGGAAAAACAATTCTGAAAACAAAATCTACGAGGAGGATTCCTGCATTTGGGATTAGCCCTAACAAAGAATCTGGATGCAAAGTTACATTAAGAAATAAAGAACAGATTAATGATTTATTGAAAAGATTTTTTGCGGCGATTGACAATGAAATTTCGAAAAAGAAAATTGTTGAAAATCAATTTTCGTTTGGAATTCATGAATATATCGAAATTCCAGGGCTGGAATATAATCGGGATATTGGAATGTTGGGATTTGATATAACTATTGTTTTCAAGAAAAAAGGGAAAAGAGTAGTTTTTAAGAAAATAAAAAAGGGAAAGTTTCCTAAAAGACAAAGGGTTGACAAGGAAAAGATTGTTGAATTTTTAACTCAAAATTTTGGAGTGGAGGTTATATAATGACTGCAAGTGATTGGAGAAAAATGTTGAAGCAATTTGCGAGAAAACCAGCAGTCAGAGCTAAATTTATTAAACATAATAAACCCAAGGAAAGAACCACTGGAATAACTCAGAAGAAATGTGAAAGATGCGGGAGATTTGGTGCCATGATAAATAGATATGGGCTGAATTTATGCAGACATTGTTTCAGAGAAATTGCGGAGGAAATTGGGTTTAAAAAATACAGTTAAAATGAGTCAAGATATTGTTGCAGACGGATTGAATCAGATAATGAATGCGAAAAAAGCCAGAAAGGAATCTGTGGTTTTGAATAAACATTCAAAGTTATTGAGAAATATCTTAGATATAGCGAGGGAATCTGGTTATTTGGATTATAGTGTTGACGGGACTAAACTCAAGGTTGAAATTAAAAAGGTAAATAAAATCATGGCGATTAAACCAAGATATACTGTGTCTGTTAAAAATATTAATAAATATGTTCGGAGATTTTTGCCTGCGAAAGATTTTGGGCTTGTAATTGTTTCGACAAATAAAGGGCTAATGAAACATAATGATGCTGAAGAAAATAATCAGGGAGGATGCTTAGTTGCATATATATTTTAATGGAAAGAAAAGATTTAAAACAAGAAATTGAAATCACAGAAGGAATTCAGGGAGTTATCGAAGGCAAAGAGATAATTTTAAAAAAAGGTGGTGATGAGCTTAGAAGGAAATTAAGTTCGGTTATTGATACTAAAATTGAGGGAGATAAAATAATTTTAGGGGTTAAAAATGCGAGGAAAAATGAAAAGAAAATGTTTGGGACAATGAAAGCACATATTCAGAATATGATTACTGGTTTGAATAAAAAATTTAAATATAAATTGCAAATTGCAAATGTTCATTTTCCGATGACTGTTAAAATAGATGAAGCTAAAAATGAATTGTTGATTAATAATTTTTTAGGTGAGAAGATAGATAGAAGGATAAAACTTGTTCCAGGAGTTTCTGTTAAGGTAGATAAAGAATTTATTGAAGTCGAGGGTATTGACAGAGAGAAAACTGGACAGTGTGCGGCGAATATTGAAAAGGGTGCAAAACCGAAAAATAAAGACAGAAGAATTTTTCAGGATGGAATTTATATTATTGAAAAACCTGGGAGGAAGTTTTTATGAGAACAAAAAAATTTCAAAGAACAGATGTAAGAAAATATTCAAAGTTAGGAGTTAGAAGAAAAAATAAGGTTAAATATAGGAAGGCAAAGGGAAGAGATAATAAAATCAGATTGAAAATGAAAGGGCACATTAGAAATGTTTCGGCCGGATTTAGGGGTGCGAAAAAAGAAAGAGGATTAGTTAATGGGTTGAAACCTGTGTTAATTCATAATTTAAAAGAATTAAAAAGTTTAGAAAAAAATGAAATTGGAATTGTTGCTAAGATTGGAAATAAGAAAAGAAAAGAAATTGCAGAATATATTCAAAAAGAAAAAATTGTTTTAATGAATTTAAATCCTAAAAAGTTTTTGAGAAAACTTGAAATTCAATCTAAGGAAAAGAAAGAGATTGCAGAAAAAAGGAAGAAAACAAAATTAGATAAGGATAAAAAAGCTAAAAAAGAAGCGGAGAAAAAAGAGAAAGAAGAAAAGAAAAAAAGTGAAGAGAAAAAATCTAAGGAAATTGAAAAGGACAAACCGAAAATTAAAACAGAAAAACAAAAAGAAACTAAGAAAGAAATTAAAACAAATAATTATGGGAGGGGCAAATGAACTTAAGTAAAAAGAAAATCCTTGCATCAAAAACTTTGAAAGTTGGAAAAAACAGAATTATTTTTGATAGTAAAAAACTTCCGGAAATAAAAGAAGCGATTACAAAGCAAGATATTAAAGACTTGTTTGCCGAGGGAGTTATAGGAATTAAGCCGGTTAAAGGAAGGAAAAAGGTTGTTAGAAGAAAAACAAGGCGAGGTCCTGGGAAAATTAAAAAGAAAATTAGAAATAGAAAACAGGTTTATGTTAAAATTACGAGAAAATTAAGAGGATATATTAAAGTTTTGAAGAATTTGGGCAAATTAGAAAATAAAGATTATAAAGAATTAAGGAAAAAAATAAGGATGAGAAATTTTAGAAGCAAAATGCACCTTAAAGAATATTTAGGAGAAAAAATAAAATGAAACTAGACAAAAAACGAAGATTGCAAAGTAAGACGAATTATACTAAAAGATTGATTTTACTTAAAGGCGGAAATCTGAGATTAGTTGTTAGAAAAACTAATAAATATTTGATAGTTCAAATTGTTGGGAGCAAACATGCGCAGGATTTTGTGAAATATTCGGTTAATACAAAAGAGTTGTCAAAATATGGCTGGTCTGAAGATAAAAAAGGAAGTTTAAAATCTTTGCCTGCGGCTTATCTTGGAGGGCTATTATTAGGAAAAAAAGCAAAAGGTCTGAAAGAGAAAGTTATTTTAGATAGTGGATTAATTCCAAATACAAAAGGTTCGAGGATTTATGCTGTTGTTAAAGGTGTTGCAGATGCAGGGATAAATATAAAATATGGGGAGGGTGTGATTCCCTCTGAGGAAAGAATTGCTGGTGAAAATACTAATGTTAAAGATATTTTTGAGAAAGTAAAGAAGGAGATTGAATCAAAATAAAATGGCAAGAGAACAAAGAACATTTCAGAAAAAATTCCAAAAGAGAACAAAGGCAGAGATAGAAAAAGCCAGAGAGGAACGGCTTGCTCAGGAACATGCAGACCATCTTGCAAAATGGAATCCGAAGACAAAATTAGGAAAACTTGTTATGGCTGGAAAAATTAAAAATATAGATGAAATTTTGAAGTTCAAGGTTCTTGAATCTGAAATAATTGATACTATTTTGAATCTGAAATCCGATGTGCTTAATATTGGACAGGCGAAGGGGAAATTTGGCGGGGGAAAAAGAAGGGCGTGGAGACAAACTCAAAAGAAAACAAAAGAGGGAAATGTTCCTAAATTTTCGTGCATGGTTGTTGTTGGAAATGGCAAGGGATATGTTGGGCTTGATTCTGGAAAGGCAAAAGAGACTTTGCCTGCAAGAGCCAAGGCATTAAGAAAAGCAAAATTAAATGTTCATAAAATTAAAATGGGATGTGGGAGTTTTGACTGCACTTGCGGGGAGGAACATACTGTTCCGTTTATTGTCGAAGGAAAATCAGGGAGTTGTAAAGTAAAATTAATGCCTGCACCCCAGGGAACGGGATTAGTTATTGGAAATGAATGCAAAAAAATTTTAAAGGCCGCAGGTATTAAAGATGTTTATAGTGTTACTAATGGCAAGATAAGAACAACATTCAATTTAGCAAAAGCTTGTATGAATGCTTTAAATAAAACTAATGATATGTAAAAAACTATCTCCTAGAAAAATAATAAAAAACAAAATGGCAGAGAAAAATAAAGAAACAAAAAATGAAAATTTGATTGTTATAATTAGAATTTCAGGGATGGTAAAGGTAAATGAAGATATTGAAAATGCCCTTTATAGATTAAAATTAAGGCGAAAATATTCTTGTGTTATCGTGAAACCAACGAAAGATATTCTCGGGTTTATTAAAAAAGTAAAATATTATATTGCATATGGAGAAATAGATGAAAAAACTCTTGTTGAATTATTAAAGGCTCGGGGATTAAAAATTGGAGGGAAGAAAATTGAAGGAGCAGAAAAGATTGCAGAGAGTTTGATTGCTGGAAAGACATTAAAAGATTTAGGATTAAAGCCCTTTTTTAGATTGCACCCACCTCGTAAGGGGATTAAAAGCAAATTGCAATATCCTAAAGGTGTTTTAGGAAATAATAAAAAAGATATAAATAAATTAGTTGGGAGGATGCTATAATGAAAAAAATTAAACATCAAAAACGAACCCAGCCTAAAAGAATTAAATTAGCTCCAAATATTTCATTAGTAGAAATAATTGAAGGAGACATATTAGTATTAAATGAACAAAATAATTTTAAGGAAGGAGATGAATTAGTAGTAAAAGTAGTAGATTTTTGTGGAGGTATAACAACTTTAAGAAGAAGTGGAGAAACTATAGAGAGAGTTTATAGGGGAAAAGACGAATATAATCTCCAAACAGGCCTTTTTGAACAAAAATCTTTGGGGATGCATATTTATACAAAAGAAAATGAAAATTATTCAGATTTAAATAAACAATTAAAAATGGCAAGAGTATAATATGGTAGTTAGAACTAAAAAAACTAAAAAATCTGTAGGACAGCGAGGGCAAACTAATCATGGTTGGGGTGCAAGAAAAAAACATATGGGGAAAGGACATAAGGGTGGAAAAGGAATGGCTGGAACAGGTAAAAGGGCAGACCATAAAAAATCATTAATTATTAAAAAATATGGAAACAAATATTTTGGGAAAAAAGGAATTACAAGTTTGCATGCTAAGAAAAAGAAAATTCCGGTGGTTAATTTGAGAGATATTCAAAAAAATATTAAACAATTGGCGAAGAAAGGAGAAGTTATTCTTAAGGATAAAAAAATTCTTGGAGAAGGAGAGATTAAGGAGAAATTAAATATTACTGCTCAAGGATTTACAAAATCTGCTAAAGAGAAAATTGAAAAAGCAGGGGGGCAGGCAATTATTTTTAAAATTAAAGGTAATCAGAAAAAGGGGAAAGTTGAAAATGAAAAATAATTTCTTCATTGGTTTTAAAAAGTTAAATCTCGATAAATAAAAATGGAATTTAGAGACATATTAAAAAATCTTCCTGAAGTGAAAGGACCTGTTGAAAAGAAGCTGGGATTTAATATTAAATTAAAATGGACTCTGATTGTTCTTGTTTCGTTTTTTGTTTTGTCAAATATTGCACTTTACGGGGCTGACCCGGGATTTTTAGACCAATTTGAATATTT
The DNA here is from genome assembly GCA_030636025.1 of archaeon. Taxonomy (GTDB): domain Archaea; phylum Nanobdellota; class Nanobdellia; order Pacearchaeales; family GW2011-AR1; genus ARS1285. The sequence continues at coordinate 68,922 of DAOVXQ010000001.1, read as the reverse complement.
GGCTGTAATTATGGGGACGAGTTTTGGTTCTATAATCTCGCTGGGTATTGGACCGATTGTAATGGCTTCTATTATTTTGCAATTATTAGTTGGAAGCAAGATTTTAGATATTGACACATCTACTGAAGAAGGGAAAAAATTTTTTCAGGGTTTGCAGAAATTATTAGTTTTCTTTTTTATAATTTTTGAAGCATTGATTTATGTTTTAATGGGCGGAATTAAAGCTAATGTAGGTTTTACAGGGATAGTTATTGTGCAATTAATTTTAGGTGGGCTGGTGATATTATTTATGGATGAATTATGTAACAAATGGGGGTTTGGTTCTGGTGTTAGTTTGTTTATTGCCGCAGGAGTTGGTTGGAGATTGTTTACTGCAGGATTTGGATTTTTAGGGACAGAAGGGATTGCAGGAGGATTGCAACCAACAGGAAAGGTTTGGGCTTTTGTTGTTAGTATAATGCATGCAGATTCTCAAGGAGCAATGTTGGCATTGGCAGCAATTCTTGCAACAGTTATATTATTTTTAGCAGTTGTGTGGGCTCAGTCATTGAAAATTGAAATTCCATTAAGTTACGATAGATTAAGAGGATATACAATGAAATGGCCTTTGCAGTTTTTTTATGCGTCGGTAATTCCGGTTATTTTAGTTGCAGCATTAGTTGCTAATTTGCAATTGTTTGGGGGTTTGTTACAGAATTGGTTAGGGCATCCAAGTTTTTTAGGAGAAGTTGTTAATGGGAGGCCTGTTTCTGGATTTTTGTTTTGGATTTCTTCAACAAATATTGTTGGGGCAATAATAAGTGGTAGTTGGAGATGGGTGTATTTGTTTCAGACATTAGGGCATATTCTCTTTTACATGTTTTTAGCTGCAGTTTTTTCAATATTCTGGGTTAAAACTTCGGGGATGGATGCATCAAGTCAGGCACAAAATATTTTGAAATCAGGGTTGCAGATTCCTGGATTTAGAAAAGATGAAAGAATTTTAGAATCAATTTTAGCAAGATATGTTTTGCCTTTAACTGTAATGGGTGGTTTGGCTATTGGGTTGCTGGCGTCTTCTGCAAATGTTCTTGGAACTTTGACAGGCGGGACTTCATTATTATTAGGAATTATGATTATATTCCAGTTTTATCAAAAAATCGTTGAACAACATCAAATGGATATGAATCCAGCTATGAAAAAAATGATGGGTGTTTAAAAATAGATTTAAAAACTAAAAAAGATTGATAATAAAATGGACATCACAAATTTTATTCAAAATAATCCTCTTGTTGGACTTATGATTCTATCTTTTTTTGTAACTCTTTTTATAACAATTGTTACACATTTTATGACTGATAAAAAAAGGATGAAGGAATTAAAGGATAAGCAGAAATTTCTCAGAGGGGAAATGAAAAAATGCAAGGACAATCCGCAGAAAGTTATGGAACTGAATAAACAGATGATGGAGGACTTGCCTGAACAAATGAAGCAATCCTTTAAACCAATGATTATTACGATTATTCCTTTGTTGATTTTATTTAAATGGTTGAGAGGGACATTTGTAGATATTCTCCCTCACTGGATATGGTATTATATTGGATTTTCAATGTTATTTAGCATTGTTTTGAGAAAGGTTTTCAAGTTGCAGTGAATTATTTTTTCTTAACCTAAATAAATAAAATCCTCCAGCTAATAAAATTCCCATAGAATTTGTTAAAACATCTTCCAAACAACAAGCTCTTCCTGAAACAAAAAATTGATGAATCTCGTCGGAGATTCCATATAAAATCGCTAATATAATCCCTAAAATAATTAATTTTTTGTTTTCATTTCCCTTTATCATTGAGATTAAAAGAAAAAAACAGAGAAAGAAAAATGCGAAAAAGTGATAAAGATAAGATTTTATGTTCAATGTTTGAACTTCACTAAACTCAAAAGTAATTGAAGAGATATAAAAGATTGTTATTGCTATTAAGATGGTTATTGCCCATGAAAGTTTATTATGTTTCTCAAAAAGAGAGATTGTCTTTTTTAGCATTGAATTTTAATAACAAATAAGTTTAAAAAGCTTTTATTTTTTTGTTTAATATGGTAGAAGAAAATCAAGAGCATTTGATACAATTGCAGATGATGGAGCAGGAAGCACGCCAGTTGGAACAACAATTGCAATTAATTACGCAGCATCTTGAAGATATGGAACAGTTGAAGAGTGGTTTGGATGAATTAGAAAAATCAGAGAATAAAGAAATTCTTGCGAATATTGGCAAGGGAATTTATATTCCTGCGGAAATTAAAAATAAAGAACTTTTAGTGGAAATTGGAAATAAAAATTTGGTTAAAAAAACTATTCCTGAAGCGAAAGAAATAATTGATGAGCAGGTAAAAAAACTAATTGTTGCCAAACAGGAAATTCTTGGCAGGGTTGAAATTTTGCAAACTGAGATGAGTAATGTGCTTATGAAAAAGAATTAATTATTCAATCTTTCTTTTTTTAACTTGTTTTAAAAAATCTTTGTAAGATAAAATTCCAAATTCTGAAATAATTCCCCTAATATATTTCTTTTTAATTAATTCAAATGCGGGATTTTTTATCTTAATATTTTTTGGTGCATTTTCCCAAACTTCTTTAAAATTTCTTTGTTCTATTTTTATATTTTTTGGAAAATATTTCCAAGAGTTGGCCAAAATGTAAACAGGTATTTTTTCTAATTTTGCAAGTTTGCCAATTAGTCCACTGCCGATTTTATTTATCACTCCTTTTTTCAAAACAGCGTCGGCTCCAAGAAAAATAATGTTTACATCTTTTGTTTTCTGAGATTTAGTTAATGCTATATTTAATGCAGAATCAATAAAATTAGTAACTTTAATTCCTGCTTTTTTTAATTCTCTTGCAGTTTTTCTTCCCTGATATAATGGGCGAGTTTCTGTGTTGTAAACTTCAAATTTCTTTTTTTTCTTTGCATTAATTAATGCCTGAACAACCGATGAAGAATGACAGTGAGTAAAAATTACATAATTATTTTTAATTAATTTTAAAACTTCTTTGTTGATTGTTTTTTGAGTTTTGTTTAAGTGATTGAGAATTTGCTGATGAGATAATTTGTCTGCATTATTTAAAAGATTAATCAGCATTGGTTCTGTTGGTCTGAGAGAAATAATTTTTTGTTTTGATTTTTTTGTTGGAATTAATTTGTATGCCTTAAAACCAGCTATTGCGACATTTTTAGCTCCCTGAATTTTTATAGATTTAATGTCTTTACAAATTTTATTGAATTGTTTTTGTTTGTCCATTATCTTTTTTATTAATAGGTTTAAATAGTATAAAAATGTGTTGAAATCTATATATTTAAAAAAGATAAATTCATTTTTATAATGAGGAAAAAAGAATGTTAGAGAGGTATTGTTTATGTTAGAAATGTTGATTAACCCTGCAAAGGCTGAAAAAAATCCGTGGGAGATGTTTTTTGTTGGAGCGTTTTATGGAACTATCTCGTTGCTTTTAGTTAAATGGATTTTTTCAGGGGACCCTGTTCTTTCAAAATATTCAGGGATTTTGGTTGTTACTTTTTGTGTTATGTTTACAATCCCATTTATTTATTATACTTTAAAATTTGAAGAGGAAAAAGATTTACAGATTCAAGGATTTAAAAGACTTTTATTAGAGCACAATAAAGCTATTTATTCATTTATGTTTTTGTTTTTAGGGTTGGTTGTTGCATTTTCATTTTGGTATATTGTGTTCCCGTCGGGAAATCAGAATTTTATCGCCCAGATTGAAACTTATTGTATGATAAATAAGCCGGCTTTTTTTGACGAGTGTGTTACGGAATATGGTGTGGAGCATGTTTCAAGGACAACTGCTTTTTTGACTGCAAAAGAAAAAATTGTGAATATCTTCGCAAATAATATTTATGTCTTGATTTTTACCCTTGTCTTTTCATTGATTTTTGGGGCAGGAGCGATTTTTATTTTGGCATGGAATGCAAGTGTAATCGCGGCCGCAATCGGAATTTTCTCAAAATCTAATTTAGCAAATCTTCCTTTAGGGCTTGCCCGTTACATGATACATGGAATTCCTGAAATTGGTTCTTATTTTGCAGGAGCATTAGCCGGAGGAATTATTAGCATTGCTGTAATTAAACATGATGTTCACTCGGAAAAGTTTTGGGTCATACTTCAGGATTCATTAAATTTAGTTATTGTTGCAGTAGTGTTATTATTTGTTGCTGCACTCATAGAAGTCTTTGTTACGCCGGTGTTGTTTTAAATACAAAAAGCTTTAAAACCTATTAAAATTTAAAAAGAATATGAAAAAGTGGATATGCACAAACTGTAATTATAGATTTGAAACTGAGAATCCTAAGGATTGTCCGTATTGTGGCATGGAAACTCTTATAAAAGAAAAAAATGCTTCTGAGTTGTTAGAGGAAGTTGGAAGGTTGTTGGAGAATTAATTATGGAAGAAAATAATATAAATAATGATTTTGGGATTGTTAAAGATATTTCTACAGAAAGTAATATTGAAAAAACAGAGGATTTGATTCAGGAAAGAAAAGAAAAATTTTTGAAATTTGTTAAAAAACCCTGGGTTTGGGTTATTGGATTTTTGATTATTGCGATTATTTTAGGAGTTTATATTCGAAGTATGCCAATGCACGACCATGGAGGGAATCCTGGCTTGTGGGACATCACAACAAATACATGGACATTAGGTCCTGATTTAGACCCGTGGTTGTTTTTAAGGACAGCTAAAAGTATTGTAGAAACAGGTTCAATCCCTAAAATAGATACTATGAGAAATGTTCCACTTGGATTTGACAATACGATAGAAACTATGCTACTCCCCTATATGATTGCATATACTCATTATTTTTTTAATTTATTTGGAGATTATCCTATTGAATTTTCAGGAGCAATTTTTCCAGTTATAATGTTTGCATTAACAATTCTAGCATTTTTTCTTTTTGTTAGAGAAATTTTTGTTAGAAAATCCAAAAAAAGCAAGATTAAAGGAAACATTATTGCATTAATTTCAACTTTTTTTATGATTGTAATTCCAGTTTTTTTATCGAGAACTATTGCAGGAATTCCTGAAAAAGAATCTGCTGCTTTCTTCTTTATGTTTCTTACATTTTATTTATTTTTGAAAGCTTGGAAATCTAAAAATTTAAAAATTGCAATAATTTTTGGGGTTTTGGCGGGAATTACTACTGCATTTATGGGGCTGATTTCTGGATTAGTTATTTATTTATTCATTCCCATATCTATTACTTGTTTAATTGCTTTTTTGTTGAATAAAATTAAGAAAAAAGAGTTTATTATTTATTCTTTGTGGGTTTTGTTTTCTTTTGGGATGATGTTAATTTTTTCTAATAGATTTACATTAAAAGGGATGTTAACTTCATTAAACACGGGTCTTTCCTTTTTAGTTTTATTTATTTTTTTAATCCACATTCTAATTTGGAATACAAAAATATCAAAAAATAAATTTTTGGAAAAAATAAACCTTCCGAAGAATATTATATCAATTATAATTGCAATGATTTTATTAATTATTTTATCTTCCATAATTTTTGGTCCGGGATTTCTTATTGAAAAAGTAAAAGTAATTCATCGAATAATCTTTAAACCAATTACTGGTAGATGGAGTACTACTGTTGCTGAAAACAGGCAACCTTACTTTACTGAATGGGGGGCAAGTTTTGGACCTTTTGTAAAAAATATTCCCTTAATGTTTTGGATGTTTTTTATTGGTTCGGTAATTTTGTTTAAAAAAATGATTAATAAGATAAAAAATAGAGATGCTTGGATTTTAACAGGATTTTACGTATTATTTTTATCTGGATTAATTTTCTCAAGATACTCTGCTTCAAGTATTTTAAATGGAGAAAATTTTGTTAGTAAATTTGTTTACTATGGCACTTCATCATTATTGATTGGTGGTTTAATCTATTATTATATTCAGCATTATAAAAAACAGGATAAAAGCTTTGAAAAAATAAAATTTGAATATTTATTGTTGTTAGTTTTATTTTCATTTACGGTTTTTACTGCGAGAGGAGGAGTAAGATTAATTATGGTTTTAGGGCCTATTGCTTCAATTTTTGTTGGTTATTTAATTGTAGGCTCTATTAAAAAATTTATGAAAACTAAAGATGAGACAATTAAAATTATCCTTGGTGTTTTTGTAATTTTAGTTTTATTATCTAGTTTATTTAGTTTTTGGACTTTTTATCAAACAAATAAGATTCAGGCATATAATATGGTTCCTTCCCATTATAATCAGCAATGGCAAAAAGCAATGGATTGGGTTAGGACAGATACCCCTCAGGATGCAGTATTTGGTCATTGGTGGGATTATGGGTATTGGGTGCAAAGTATTGGAAATAGGGCTACTGTTTTAGATGGAGGAAATGCAATAACTTATTGGAATTATTTAATGGGCAGGAAGGTTTTAACAGGAGATAATCAAGAGGATGCTCTAGAATTTTTATATAATCATAATACAACTCACTTTTTGATTGATTCTTCGGATATTGGAAAATATGGTGCCTATTCAAGTATTGGGAGTGATGAAAATTACGATAAATATTCTTGGATTGGAACATTTTTATTAGATGAAAAGCAAACTCAAGAAACTCAAAACAAAACACTTTATGTTTATCCGGGAGGAATTGCATTAGATGAAGACCTAATAATAAATGAAAATGGAAAAGAAGTTTTGTTGCCAGGTCAACAAACAGGTATTGGTGCAATAATCCTTCCCGCAATAAAAGAAGATACTGAAGCTATTTCATTTCAACAGCCGTATATTATTTTAGTTTACAATGGCAAGCAATATCAACAAAATCTAAGGTATGCTTCTATTGGCAATGAATTTATTGATTTTGGTTCTGGAATTGAGGGGGCCGCGTATATCTTTCCAAGAATAAATCAAAACAATCAAGGGTTAACTCAAAATTCTATTGGGGCTGCAATGTTTTTAAGTACAAGGTTAATGAGAGGAATGATGGTGCAAAAGTACATTTTAAATGACCCGTTGGATAATTTTCCTAATTTTAAATTAATTCATACTGAGCCTAATTTTATTATAGGTGATTTAAATGCACAAGGAATGAATCTTCCTGACTTTGTTTATTATCAAGGAATTCAGGGACCAATAAAAATCTGGGAAATTGAATATACAGGGAAGGAAAAGATTAAAGAAAAATATATAGATAAGGATGCTACTAAATATTTGGATTGGAAACTATAATCCCTTAGCAATATTTAAAAATAGATAATTTTTAAGGTAATTATGGAAGCCATATTATTTATTTCGATTTTTATAAGTCTAATATTAACCTTATTAGTTCTCCCTAAATGGATTAAAAAATGTAAACAAGCTAATCTTTTATGGGAAGATATGAATAAACCAGGGCATCCCAAAAATGTTGTTTCTTCTGGAGGAGTTATTGTAGTTTTATCATTTATAATTGGTGTCTTGTCTTATATCGCAATTAGGACATTTTTTATAGATTCTGTTAATGGGATTACTCTTGAAATTTTTGCATTAATAAGTGTTATTCTAATTTTAGCAATTATTGGTTTAATTGATGATTTATTAGGTTGGAAACACGAAGGATTATCTGTAAGGTTTAGAATTTTTTTAGCATTCATGGCATCAATTCCTTTGGCAGTAATTAATGCTGGGACCACAACCATTAACTGCATTTTTTTAGGCCCCATTGAATTAGGATTTCTATATCCCTTAATTCTTATTCCATTAGGAATTGCTGGAGCGACAATCACTTATAATTTTTTAGCAGGGTTTAATGGGCTTGAAGCAGGGCAGGGGATCATTATTCTAACATTTCTTTCATTAATTGCATATATTACTGGTTCTTCATGGATTTCATTAATGGGATTAATAATGGTATCTTCATTAATTGTTTTTTATTTATATAACAAATATCCTGCGAAAGTTTTTCCAGGAGATTCTTTAACCTGGGCTATTGGGGCCTTAATTGCTATCATGGCAATCTTAGGTAATTTTGAAAAAATTGCTGTTTTTGTTTTTATTCTTTATATCTTAGAAACAATATTAAAATTAAGAGGTAAATTAAAAAAATATTCTTTTGCAAATCCAAATAAAGATGGAAGTTTAGAAATGCCTTATAACAAAATTTATAGCCTGACTCATTTATCATTATTCATACTTAAAAAATTTAAGAAAAAGGTTTATGAAACCGATGTAATTTATTTTATTTTTATAATGCAAATTATAATTTGTTTGTTAGCTTTGATAATTTTTAAGGAGAGTTTGTTTTCATGATAATCCAATTTATTAAAAATCATTTTATTAAATTTATAATATTTAGTATTGTTGGAGGAAGTTCAGCATTAGTTCATATGATATTTTTTAATGTTTTTAGATTTTGGATAGAAGTTAGTTTTATTTTAGCATTATTTTTTGGAACATTTATTTCAATAATTTATAATTTTTCTATGAACCGGAATGTTACTTTTTCTGCAAGAGGGCATCCAGTTAAAAAACAAATAGTGCGTTTTTTTATTGTTTATATCATTGCAATAAGTGTTAATTTTATGACTGCATTAATCTTAAAAAATCTTTTTGGGACAGGAATGCTTCAAGAAAATATTGCGGCTATTGGAGGGATTGCAATGAGCATTCCAATTAGTTTTTTAGGTTCATTACTTTGGGTTTTTAAAAAAGATAAGCCAATAAATCATAATTCATAAATAATTAATGCGGGTTGCTGGTTAGAGGAATCTAGATAATATGTCTTAACAGGGGTTAAATTATTTTCTGCAGGATAAGAATATGACCATTCTGCAGCATTCTCAAATACAGAAATTACAAAAAATTTGAGGTTGGTATCTGAGGATAACCTTGATTCAAATTCTTCTTTTTTCTGAGGAAAAACAAATATTTCTCTTTCTGCATAATGTTTCATCTGAGGGGGGCTATGGGATACAATTACATCTGTAACCTCAGTATTTTCTTTTAACCATAATCCTGCCCTTTTTACCTGCATAAATGAGTCTTTTTTATTTTTAATCATATTGTCTGCATATTTTATTTGATAATTCATTGCAAATCCCAATAATAAAATAATAAAGATAATTGCGAAAACTTTGTTTTTCTTTTTAATAAACTTAAAAACTGAAAAAATAAATGCACTAGAAATTATAAACACTGCTGGAAAAATATTAATTATATATCTGTTTTCTGCATGATTTATCATTACACTAACAAAAATTATTGGCATTAATAAGATTAATAATAAATATAAATCTCTTTTTAGATTTTTGTCTCCTTTTTTTATTAAAATATCTAATCCTAAAAATAATTTATACATTGAAAATAATCCTAAGATAAAAATAATTACAAAAAGCCATGAAAGATAAGTTGGAAATAAATTCAAATAACTAATAAACATTCTTGTTCCATGTATTATTGGATTATCTGGAGAAACTACTCCCGAGGCCTGGGTAAAAATAAATCCATTAAATTTGATGTATCCCCAAATAATATATGGAACCTGTATTAATGTGAAGATTAAGGTAGCGAACCATATTTCTTTTTTTCTTAAGAAATTTAATTTTTCGGTTATCAAAAGATATAATAAAATTGCAGGCAATAAAAATGCAGTGGATAATTTAAATAAAGTTCCTACTGAAATTAAAATCGTTGCCAAATAAAGTGCCTTATTAGATCCAGTTTTAAAATATTTGTAAAAGAAAAATGCAGAAAAAATAAAAAAAGTTAATGAATGTATGTCCACTATAATCCGATAACTAAAAAATAAATTTAACCAAAAAAAGGACATAAAAAAGGACGACAATAATCCTACTTTTTTGTCGTATAACTCTTTTCCAAGATAATACATACCTAAAACAGATGCTATTGATAAGATTAATAAAAATACTCTTGGCAAGAATTCACTTGCACCAATAATCCTGAAAGATAAAGACATTAAAAATGGATTTAAAACTTGCCTTACTGGGTCAAAAGTATAATTTACATGCTGGGCAATTCCAGAAAAAGATTTTGCAACCAACATATATTCTGCCTCATCCCACCATAATGCCTGACCCTTAATTAAAATAAAATAATATAATCTAATTATTATTGTAAAAAGGAGAATTAAAATTAATGTAAAATTATAGGGATTTTTAGCCCAGTTAAGGGTTTTTTCCTTCCTTTTTTCAATTATATTATCCAAATCTTCCATAACAAAATAAGAAAAAACAAGTTTTTAATTGTTTTTATAAATATCACCGGGCTTTGTCTATTGATTTTATATACTCATTGAACTTAGAGCCAATATAATCTATTTTTTCTTTATTTATTCCTGGATGAATTCCCATCCAAAGTGAATTTTTAAAAATTTTGTCTGTCTGTTCTAATTCCCCACATATTTTATGGTTTATATTTTTATATGCAGGATGGTAAAGTAAATTTCCTCCAAAAACATATCGCGTTCCAATTCCATTTTGATTTAAGAATTTGACTAAATCTTGCCTTTGAATTTTTGGATTTTTAATTGTCAAAGGCAACCCAAAAAAAACAGGGTCTGCTTTAGGATTTATTTTTGGAAGTTCAAAATGATGTTCTAAATTTGAAAAAATTTCTTTAAAATCTTGATAATTTTGTTTTCTTTTTTTATTAAATCCTTTGATTTTTTTTAATTGCACTATCCCCATTGCTGCTTGTATTTCAGTTGGTTTTAAATTATATCCTATCTGAGAATAAACATATTTATGGTCATAGGGGATGTCCCCAATCTTAAAATCAAATCTTTTCCCACATTTATTGTCTTGTCCTGCATTGCAAAAACAATCTCTTCCCCAATCTCTAAAACTTTTCATGATTTTATCAATTTCTAAATTATCTGAAGCTACTGCCCCCCCCTCTCCTGCAAGGGTTATATTGTGTGCTGGATAAAAACTAAATGTCGAAACGGTTCCAAATGAACCGCACATTTTCCCGTTGTATTTTGAACCATATGCATCACAACAATCCTCTAAAACAAAGAGATTATTTTTCTTAGCAATATTCATTATTTCATCTATTTTTGCAGGATTTCCAAGAGTATGGGCGAAAACAATTCCCTTGGTTTTATTACTTAATGCATTTTCAATATTTTCGGGAGTCATATTATAAGTTTCGTCAACATCAACAAAAACTGGTTTAAATCCTAATTGAATTATTGGATTTAACGTTGTTGGAAATCCGCAAGCAGTTGTTATTATTTCTCCTTCGTTAATATCAAAATATTTTTTAACTCCCTCCATAGCTAACAAACTCGCTGATGAACCTGAATTTACAAGCAAGGTTTTTTTTGCACCAATATATTTTGAAAATTCTTTTTCAAATTCATATCCTTTTGTTGCTAATCCTAATTTTCCTTCTAATACTGTATCTACAATCGCATTAATTTCCTCGGCACCATAAATAGCTAGACCTGTGCTGATAAAAGAAGTCTTTAAAAAAGATGGGGGATTTATTTTTACTAATTCTTGTATGGCGTTATGAACCCCCTCTAACAAATCTTTTTTCATAAAAAAATATACTTGAATTGGTTTAAAAGGATTTATGTCCTTAAATCTATTTATTAGTTAACTTATTAAGAATTACATAAATCTTATAAATGCCCAAATTAGAAAAATAATATGAAAAAACCTGAATTAAGTATTGTTATCCCTTTTTATAATGATGCTGGATGTCCAATACCTTTTGTAAAAAAATTAAAAAAAGAATTAAAAGGAATTAATTATGAGATTATTTTAGTTGATGATTGTAGTAAAGACTCTACCTCTGACGAATTAAATTCATTAAAAGAAACAAGGATTAAAGTAATGCACAATAAAAAAAATAAAGATTATGGGGGGGCAATAATGACTGGATTGGATGTAGCTAAAGGAAAAATTTTAGGTTTTACTTGTGGGGATGGAGAAGTTAGTGTAAAAGATATTGTTAAGGTGTACTCTGAAAGGGGAAATTCAGGGGTTATAAAAGCCATAAGAAAAAGAAGGAAGGATGGGGTGGGGAGAGATATTATTTCAAAAATATTTAATGTATGGAGTCAAATAAGATTTAGAGTACACTTAAAAGACATTAATGGATATCCTGTTTATTTTAAAAGGGAAATTTATGAGGGCATTACAAACCTTCAAACAGGATGGCTATTTAATATTGATTTATTAAGAAAAATAAAAGACAAAGATTATGAGATTAAAGGAATTAGGGTGAATCATTATGAAAGGTCTGATGGAATTAGTAAAATGACTCCAAAAAGAATTATCTGGATGGTTTGGAGATTTCTAAAGTATAATTAATTTTATAAATGCGATTTAATGGGAGATTTTAGATGAAAACTTCAGATTATATTGTGGGCTATTTAAAAGAAAAAAATGTTAATCATGCCTTTTTGGTTATAGGTGGATTTATTTCTCCGTTAGTAAATTCTTTGGGTAAAGATAAAAATTTGGAATATATTTGCACTACTCAAGAGCAAGGAGCAGCTATGGCTGCAGAAGCCTATTCAAGAATTACAAAAAACATTGGGGTTGCGATTGCAACTAGCGGACCTGGTGCAACTAATCTTATAACCGGAATTGCTTGTGCATATTTTGATTCTATTCCTACATTATATATTACTGGACAAGTAAATACAAAAGAATTCGCAGGGAAAAAAGGCCCAAGGCAGAGAGGATTTCAGGAAACAAATATTGTTGATATGGTTAAACCAATTACTAAATTTTCTTACCAAGTTGATAATCCTGAAAAAATAAAATATTTTTTAGATAAGGCAATTCATATTGCTAAATCTGGAAGGCCTGGGCCTGTTTTATTAGATTTGCCAATTGATGTTCAATTAGCAGAAATTAAGTCTGATAAATTAAGGAACTATATTCCTAAGAAAAAAGAGATTGATTATTCTTTGTTGGATAAAAAAGTAAATCAAACAATTGATTTGATTGAAAAAGCAGAAAGGCCTGTTGTTATTTTGGGTGCAGGAGTTAAAATTGGAGATGCTGAAACAGAAACAAAAAATCTTATTGAAAGATTAGGGATTCCTGTTGCATTATCTTGGGGGGGGATAGATATACTTCAATATGACCATCCTTTAAGAATCGGGGAGTTTGGGGTTTCGTCAACTAGGCCTGGAAATTTTGCAGTTCAAAATTCTGATTTGATTATTAGTCTTGGCTCAAGATTAGATACAAGACAGATTGGAAATTGCCCAAAAACTTTTGCAAGAGGAGCGAAAAAAGTAATTTTAGATATTAACTATAAAGAATTATATAAAAACCGCGGAATAAAAATTGATGTAAGTTTAAATTATGGTATGAGGGATTTTCTTAATAATATTAAAGATAAAAAAATTGAAACACAAAATTTATCTTTTTGGAAAAATAAAATTGAAATTTGGAAAGAGAAGTATCCTGCTTGTCTTCCAGAATATTTTGAACAAAAAGATAAAGTAAATCCCTATGTTTTTATTGATGTTCTTTCAAATAAGTTAAAGGAAGGAGATATAATTGCTGTTGATACTGGAAATAATTTGTCGTGGACAATGCAAGGATTTAGAATCAAGAAGGATCAAAGATTATTTTCTGATTTAGGGCATGCTTCAATGGGGTATGCTTTGCCTGCAAGTATTGGTGCTTGTTTTGCTATGAATAAAAAACCTGTGATTTGTATTACCGGTGATGGAGGATTAAAAATGAATATTAATGAACTTGAAACCATTGTAAAACATAACCTTCCAATAAAAATTTTTTTATTTAATAATCACGGATATGGTATGATTAAACAATTTCAAGATGTTTGGTTTAAATCTAATTATAAGGCCAGTTCCATTGATGGAGGCCTTGGGAATACTGATTTATCAAAAGTAGCTCAGGCATATGGAATAAAAACTTTTCAAATAGAAAATCATCTAGCTTTAAACAAAATTGATGATGTTCTTAATTACAAGGGCCCAGCATTATGTAATTTAGAATTAGAACCTAATGCTAAGGTTATTCCTAAACTTGAATTTGGAAAACCAATTGAAGATTCTTCACCATTGTTAGATAGGAAAGAATTTAGGGAAAATATGGTTGTCTCACCAATCAAGAAAATATGAAAATTGAAAGAATACTTGTTACGGGAGCAACAGGATTTGTTGGTTCAAATCTTGTGAGAAAATTAATTAATGATTATGAGATTCATATTTTAACTCGAAAAACATCTAATAAATGGAGATTAGAAAATATTTTATCAAAATTAAATGAATATGTTGTAGATTTAAAAGAGAAAGAAAAATTATCTTACATTGTCAAAGAAATTAAACCAAATATTATTTTTCATTTAGCAACACAAGGAATATATGGGGGGGTTCAGGCCAGTGATGAAAATTTATTCAAAACAAATTTTATAGGCACTAAAAACTTAATTGATTCTTGTAATTCTGTGGATTATTCTTGTTTTGTCAATACTGGGAGTTCTTCGGAATATGGTATAAAAAATAAACCAATGAAAGAAGATGATGTCTGTATTCCAATAAATATGTATGGAATAACAAAAAATGCTGCTACAAAATATGGGCAAATGATGGTTAAAACAAAAAACAAACCAATAGTTTCCTTAAGATTATTTTCTCCTTATGGGCCTTTTGATTATAAAAATAGATTAATACCTACAGTTATTTCAAAAGCATTGAAACATCAGGATATTGATATTGTAAATCAAGACTTTGGGCGGGATTTTGTTTTTATTGAAGATGTTATGGATTTGTATTTAAACTCTATTGAAAAAGCAAATGAATTTAGGGGGGAAATTTTTAATGTGGGGGTTGGGATTCAGACAAGAGTTTTAGAAGTTGTTAAAAATGTGATAGAAATTACAAATTCAAAAAGTAAAATTAATTTGGGGGCATATAAAAAAAGAGATTATGATTCTAAGATTTGGGTCGCAGATATGAAAAAAACTAAAAAATTTTTAGATTGGACTCCAAAATATTGTTTAAAAGAAGGATTAAAACAAACAATTGAATGGGCAAGGAAAGATTATTCTATGTGAGAAATAAATTCTTTATCTAAAATTTCTGAAAAAACTACAGGATTATTATTCAAAAATTCATTGATTTTTGATTTTTTTAGAATAATTGGCCTATCTTCTTTAAAATTATCTTTGAAAAAAGATTCTAACTCTGTTTTTGATTTTTTATATTTTAAAACATAAAAAAAATTAAGAGCCATCCCATCTAATGTAATCGCAGGAGCGATTCTTTTTTTTATGTCTAGTTCGTGTTTTTTTATTTTTGTATCATCCATTATTCTATTATATAATCTTTCTTTTAGTGAATTGTCCTTGAAATAAACCATTCCTGCAGGAAAATCCCACCACCCTGCATAACTTGAAACATTATTTGGACGTTTTATTAAAATAATATTATCTCCTACCTCTATAATTGCATTTAAAGAAATAATTGGTGAAATATTTTGTTTTATTTCATGGCATATAAGAAAATCGTAAAAATTTGATTTCCCATAGTATATTTTATCGTCCCTAAAATCATAATTATCTGCAGTGGATAATTCCCCATTATGCCAATTATTTTGTTTGAATTTTTTGATATATTTTTCTTTCTCTTTATCAGAAATTAAAGGAACATTACAATTCTTATCTGCCCTTACAAGATTAAAATTATTAAAATGGATTATTTGTTTTTTCATTATTTAGTTCCTTTTTATTTTGTTGATTCAGCCCTTTCCCAAGCATCCTCATAGTGCTTATTTTTTAATTTTGTATCCTTAAATACACTAATCCACATATATAATCTTGCTAAAATTAATTGAAATGTCCAGAAAACCTCTTTTGGAGTTTTTGGATATTTCAAAACATCAAAAATTCCTTTTGTTTCTGTTTTAAATGATTTAATCCGTGGTGTTGATTTTATATCTACATACTTATGTAAAGTTTCATGCGCCTTGGAAGTTCTTGTTTTTTGTTTTATCCAATCATTCCAGTTATCAACATTTTTAACATAAACTTTTGCATTTTCTGCATAACCAATTTTATATCCTTTTTCCCAAAACATATAAGGGATTACTGCATCTTCTGCTACATCTAATGGAATTTGTTTGATTTTGTTTTTTCTGAATGCAAATAAATATCCAGAACATTCAATAAAAGAATTTGATTTAAAAGATTGTTTTCTTAATTTATGTGCTGCATTAAATAAAAAATTAGCCCAAAAACCATATTTTGTTTTTTGATCTTCAATTGAAATAGGTCTTCCGGCTACACATCCAATTTCTGGATTTAAAAATAAATTTGCTATCTCGTCTACAGAATTATTAGACATAATAACATCTCCGTCTGTCAAAATTAATATGTCTGTTTTTATTTTTTGGAAAATTAAATTTAAAGCATAACTTTTACCTTTTCCAGGGTCTTGGAAAACTTTTAATCTTTTATCTTTTTTTTCATATTTTTTAGCAATATTTAATGTTTCCTCATCTGGTGCAGAAACTAAAATTTCATATTTATAATTTGTTTTTTGATTAAGGGCTGATTCAATTGATTTTCTAATTGTCTCTGGTTCTTTAAATGCAGTTATGATTATTGAAATCATTAATATCTAACCTTCATAATGCTTTTAAATATAATTAAGGTGTCCTATATAAAAATGAGATATCCATTAGATGAATTGCTTGATAAGCGTTCTATTATTCAATTAAAAGTAGAACGGATTCCAGATTTAGATACAAAGCATCGCCTTTCTAGGGAAATAATGGATTATAGTCAAGAAATAGGTGTTTATATTGGGCAACAAATTTGTTCAGAAGAACAAACATTAAAATGGCATAATGATTTATATGAAATAAATGGAAAAATTTGGGATTTAGAATCGGATATTAGAAAAGGACAACTAGAAAATTTAAGTTTAGAAGATGTTGGAAAAAGAGCTATTTCTATAAGGGAACTTAATGGTAAAAGGGTTGGGATAAAAAGTGATATTGTTCGGGCGATTGGAATTGGATATTTAGATGTTAAGGTTAATCATGCCTCAGAATAATTTGTTTTTAATAACAAAATTTATAAAATCTATTTTATAATAAAAAAGATGTTTGATTATAAAAAATACAATGATGGCAAGTATAAGGAAGATTTTTGGACAATTAATCGTTCTGAATATAAGTGGTTTAGTAATTATGTAAAATTAAAAATATTTAAAAAAGAAGCTTCAAAAGTAAAAAACAAAGAAGTTTTTCTTGATGCTGGAGGGGGAGTTGGTAACTGGGCTTTTTATTTTTTAAAGAATTTTAAAAAAGTTATTGTTTTAGATATCTCAAATGAGGCATTAAAAAGAATTCCTGAAAAGGAAATAATCAAAAAGCAAGGTTCTGTAACTGAAATTCCCTTAAACTCAGATTCTGTAGATTGCATTCTTCTTGCTGATGTTTTTGAGCATATATCCCCAGAGGACTTAAATAAATTACTTAGTGAACTTAAAAGAGTTTTAAAAAAAGATGGGAGAATAATAATTTTCACATCCCAATATGGGCAGGGTGTGCGTTTAAGCATAAACAGAATTTTTGGAAAAATGCAAAAAGAAAATAAAAATCTTATGGAATTAGAGGCTAAAGAAGGTCATTTGAACAGATTAAAATTTAGTGCAATGAAAAAATTAATAAAAAATAATGGATTAGAAATTGAAAATTATTATCATTACAGTGTGATATTCCAGCAGTTAACTGATTTTATGAAAGATGAATCATCTAAAATAATAGATAAAATTTCCGGAAAAAAGGCTACGAGGGAAGGGCAGGTAATAAAAGATAAATTAAAAAGAATTAAAAAACCGAAATTTTTATTTCAACTTTTTTTTGGAATCTTGAGTTTTATTTCTTATTTAGATATAATCTTATTTGGCAAAATTATTCCTGGAGAAAGCATTTTCCTAACCTTAAAAAAATCATAGTTTAAAATAATTCTTCCCATTTATTAATAATATTAGAAACATGAAATTTCTTTGTAGAAATTATTGCCTGTTTTTTAATGGTATCTAATTTTTTGCCTGCCACATTATTTAAAATTTCTCTTAATTTAATATAATCTCCTACCTCAAAAATAAAACCCTCTTTTTCATTTTGAATTAATTCTTTTGCTCCTTGCGTGTTTGATGCAATAGTTATTTTCCCTCTTGCCATTGATTCTAAAAAAACTATTCCAAATGGTTCAAATCTTGAAGGTAAAACCATAATTTCTGCAGAATCAAATTTTTTGATTTTTTCTCTTAAATCAAAAATTGGCTCTGTAAATGTTACATTTAAATTTAAATTATTTTTAAGGTTAAGAAGCTGTTTATAATAATTTTCTTCTTTTAATCCAACTATCTCTAATTCATAATCTTTTTCCAGATTAGAATTTTTAAATCCCTTCATTAAGGTTGCTAAATCTTTTCTTGGATGAATTCGTCCAAGATATAAAATCTTTTTTTGCTGTTTTGCTTTTTTTTGAGTGAAAAATTCATTTGGAATTGAATTAGGAATGTGAACTATTTTGCTTTTTTTACACCCTAATTTTAATAAAATCGGGATTTCCCATTTACTAATTGTAACCACTTTATCAAATTTATTTAAATTATTAAAAAAATCTTTTAATTTAATAATTATCTTTGGAAGAAAGGACCTATTTTTCACAAATGGGGCATGAGTTATCAAAAAACATTTGGCATTTATTTTTTTAGCTACCTTAAGAGCTTTTTTTGTATGAATATGCCTATAATTATGCGCGAGAATTATATCTGGCTTTAATTTTATTGCTTGTTTTTCAAAATTCCATTTCATATAACTTTCTCCTCCAAGCATCTTAAATGGAAATCTTTTTATTTTAACTCCTTCATAAAAATCTACTGGTTTGGCTAATTTATTGTTGCCCTTTATAGCATTACTAGAAAAAATATAAACTTCATATCCTCTTTTTTTAAATTCTGCTGCCTCTACTTTTGCCCTTTGCCACACCCCACAAATCCCTGCAGAATAATTTGATAATATTAAAATTTTCTTTTTCATTTTATGAAGTTTTGCCTCTTAAGATAAATAACTGAAAATTATTTTTAATTTTCATTTTTCTACCTCCAAATCAAATTCTAGATTTCTAACTGGTAAAAATTTTCTTAATAAAGTTTCATGTAATTTGGGATATTTATTTGCTATCCATTCAAATAAAATTAGCCCTTTTGGGTAAGTGATTTTTCTTTTTAAAATCTTAAATTTTTCTTTATCTGTATAATAATCAAAAATATCAAAACTTTTTTTACAGCTTTCGTTAGTATAAACTTCAAAAGAATAATATGTAAAAAAATGGTAATGTGTTGGGTCCACATAAGCACCTAAACTTGCAAAATGGGGCACATTAATTTTTATTTTTGTTTTATTTTTAGAAATTCTCCATAATTCTTTCATCACAGAGGTTATATCTTTCAAGTGTTCTAAAATATTATTCATAACTATTGCATCTACAGAGTTATCTTTAAATGGCCATGGAAAAATATTCAAATCATGAACTACATCTGTTTTAGATGTTTTGACCAAATCTACATTAAGAAATCCTGGAATCTTTTTTTTTCCGCCCCCGAGATTAAGTTTAATTGGATTCTTTTTCATGGGTTTAAGGATATTTTATCATTTAAAATCTTATCTAATGTAAAATATAATAGTTATGAGAAATACATAATTTTTATAAAGTAAAATTGAAAATTATATTAATGTTAAGGCATAAGGTGTTGATAATTAAAACAGGGTATTCTGAATTTTTAGATAATAAAACTGAAGTAAGAAGAGTAAGCTTAGGGGATGTTCTAAGAACAACCCCGTTGTTACATCTATATAAAAATGAGGAAGTTACATGGATTACAGATTTGGAGGCAATGCCATTACTTAAAAGAAATCCCCACATTGACAGATTGATTCCTCTTGATTTTACATATGCAATGCAGTTATTAGAAGAATCTTTTGATACTCTTATAAATCTTGAAAAAAATCCTGATATTTGTAAATTCTCTGGCAAGATTGATGCATGGAAAAAATATGGGTTTAGATTTGATAAAAAAACTAATATGGCTGAAGCATATGATCGGGCCTCAGAAGTTCTTGCAGTTAGTTCAAACCCAGATGCTAAAAAAATAAATAAAAAAACAACTCAAAAATTATTATTTGAAATGGTGGGGCAGACCTGGAAGGATGAGGAATATATTTTAGGATATTCTCCGAAAACAAATGAAAAATATGATATAGGCCTTAATGTATTGGTTGGACAAAAATGGCCAACTAAAGCATGGTCTAATCAAAACTGGGATAAATTAGAAATTAGACTAAAAAAAGAAGGGTTTAAGGTAACCAGGCAGAATAAACAATCAAAAGAAGTTTTAAAAAACCTTGAAAAATATATTGATTGGATTAATTCATGTAATGTAATTATTAGTAATGATAGTTTAGGATTACATCTAGGAATTGCATTAAAAAAAAGAACGTTAGGTTTATTTGGACCCACCCCTCATTTAGAGATTGAATTTTATGGTAGGGGGCAGGCACTTTTACCAAACCCCTATCCTTCTTGCGCCCCTTGTTTTAAAGAGTTTTGTGAAAATGAGGGAGATTGTATAAATCAAATAAGTATTAATGATGTTCACAATAAATTACTTGAATATATTGAAAAGCCCCTAATATAACTCAATAATCTTTAAAAATAAAAATGAATAGGAAAATCTATGGAAAATAAATTTGAACAAGAAAAAGGATTAATATTAGATGGGCAAAAATTAGCCTGGCATTCAGATAGGGTTAATGCTTGGTTAAAAGGAGAAAAAATAGCCCCAATAACAATTGATTGTGCATTAACCCGAAAATGCAATTATAAATGTGTTTATTGTTATGGGCAATTACAGGCAAATGATGAAAAAAGAATGACTAGGGATGTAATTTTTAGATTTTTAGATGATGTTGCAGAGATTGGTGTAAAAGCAATAAGTTTTGTTAGTGATGGTGAAAGTACTTGTTCTCCTTATCTTTATGATGCAATAATTCATGGTAAAAAAAATGGGCTTGATATGGCATTAGGAACAAATGGGGTTCTTTTAAAAAAAGAAAAATTAGAGGAGATTCTTCCTGCACTTACTTATTTAAGGTTTAATGTTTCTGCCGGGGAGCCACAAAGATATAAAGAAATTCATGGTTGTAGGGAAAATGATTTTTATAAATTTAAAAACATTGTAAAAGAAACTACAAAATTAAAAAAAGAGAAAAAATTAGAGACAACAATAGGATTACAAATGGTCCTAATGCCAGAATTTAAAGATCAAATAATCCCTCTTGTTAATTTAGGAAAAGAGTTAAAAGTAGATTATTTAGTTATTAAACATTGTAGCGATGATGAAGATGGGACCTTGGGTATTGATTATAATAAATATTATGAACTTAAGGAGATATTACAGGTAGCAGAATCTAATTCTACAAAAGATTATCTTGTTAAAGCAAAATGGTCTAAAATAATGAGTGGAGGGGAAAGAAAATATTCTAAATGCTATGGTCCTCGATTTATATTGCAAATGTCTGGTTCTGGATTAGTTGCTCCTTGTGGGATGTTATTTAATGATAAATATAAAAAATATCACATTGGAAATATCGCTGAAAATTCTTTTAAAGATATTTGGCAAAGTAAAAGATATGATAAAGTTATGGATTTAATTTCTTCATCTAAATTTGATGCAAAAAAAATGTGTGGAACCCTTTGCCTTCAACATAAAGTTAATGAATATCTTTGGGACATAAAAGAAAATAATTTAAACATAACAAAACCTGAGGGCAAACCCCCTCAACACATTAATTTTATCTAAAAATATAAAAATGGAACACGTCACTAAACAAGAATTAATCGATTTTGAAAAACATATAAAAACATTATGGGAAGATGCAAAAATACCTTATTATATTCACCTTTCTGGAGGTAATGAAAATCAATTAATAGAAATATTTAAAGAAATTCAACCAGAAGATTATGTTTTTTCTACACATCGTTCACATTATCATTATTTATTAAAAGGAGGGTCTCCAAAAGAATTAGAAGAAAAGATATTAAAAGGAGAAAGTATGCATCCCCATAATAAAGCCATAAACTTTCTTTCTTCTGCAATTGTTGCTGGAACTCCTGCAGTTGCAACAGGAATTGCTTGGGCATTAAAAAGAAAGAAAAGTGAAAGTAAAGTTTGGTGTTTTGTAGGAGATGGTGCAGAGGATGAGGGGCATTTTTATGAAGCAGTAAGATATGTTGAAGGACATAATCTTCCCTGCACATTTATTATTGAGGATAATGATAGGTCTGTTGAAACCACTAAAATTGAAAGATATGGAACTTGTCAGATAAATTGGCCATCTTGTGTAAGAAGATACCACTATAATCCAACAACACTTCATGCAGGAACAGATAAATTTGTTAATTTTTCAAAAGGTAAAATAGGGAGTACAATGTAAATGAAATATAAAGATATTATAAAAAATTCGATGGAAGAAATAGCTAAGGACGAAAAAGCAATTTTTATTGGATATAATCTAAAACATGGTTCAAAAGGATATGGTTCATTAAAAGATATTCCAAAATCAAAAATTTTAGAATCCCCTGTGGCAGAAAATTTAATGACAGGTTTAGCAACTGGGATGGCTATAGAAGGATTTAAACCTGTTTTAATTTTTGAGAGGCATGATTTTATGTTAAATGCTTTAGATTCCTTAGTTAATTATTTAGATAAATTGCCTATTTTATCAAATCAACAATATAATGCCCCAATGATAATAAGGGCAGTAATAGGCTCAATGAATCCAATTAATCCCGGACCACAACATTCACAAGATTTTTCAGATTTTTTTAAAGCAAGATTTAATTTTCCAGTTTATGATCCTAAAAATACTTATGAATTAAAACATTCCTATGAGTATGCAAAAAAATTTAAAGAACCTTGTATGATTATTGAAAGGAGAGATTTATATGACAAAGAGTAAAATGAAAAATGTAGCTAAAATAATATTACTAAATAACAAAAACCAATTTCTACTTCAATTAAGAGACAATAAACCTAAAGTAATTGAACCTGGGACTTGGGATTTATTTGGAGGGGGCATAGAAAAAGGAGAAAATATTTTTGCAGGAATTGAAAGGGAACTGGATGAAGAATTGCCTGGCTGTCTAATTAAATCTATAAAACAGATAGGAAAAGGATTTGTTGAAATAAGAAATTTGAGGATAGCTAACTACTGGATAAATGGCCCATATGAATTAAAAAGAATTAAAGGTCCTTTGGAAGAAATCCAATTTTTCAAAGGCAGGATACTTGAGAATATAGATCATATAAATAAAAAAATAACAGAGGGCCAAAAAGCAGGCTATTTTAGATTAGATGAATTAAGAAACATAAATTTAAGTGATTTTGTTAAAGAGTTTATAAATTACAATAAGGAAAAAATTTTTTCTTAAAACATGTATCTTAATTTCATAATCTTTTTAAATCATTTGCTTATGGTGCTTATATAAAAAAAGGTAAGTTAGAAAAATTTATTATAAACTAATTAAAAATGAAGGCAAAAACTGATATTGATGGACATAAAATTTATCTTCATCCAGATAAAGTAAATCAATGGGATAAAACTGGAGATTGTTATCCGATAACTATTGAGATTGGAGCAACCGCCAGATGCAATCAAAAATGTGTTTTCTGTGCATTAGACTGGGTTGAACATAAAACAGATATCGATTCTAATGTAATGTTAAATGCCCTGGAAGATATGGCAAAACATGAAATTAGGTCTGTTATGTTTGGAGGGGAAGGAGAACCCTTACTACATAAAGACATAACCACATTTATTCAAAAGTCAAAAGAATATGGAATGGATGTAGCTTTAACAAGTAATGGAGTTTTTTTTAATAAAGATAAAAGAGAAAAAATTCTTCCATATCTTTCTTGGGTTAAATTTAGTGTAGATGCAGGAAACTCAGAAGTTTATTCTAAATCTCATGGAACAAAAAAACAAGATTTTGATAAATTAATGAATAATATAAAAGAATCTGTTAATTTAAAAAAAGAAAAAGGATTAGAAGCTACAATTGGGACTCAATTTCTTGTTATCCCTCAGAGTTTAGACACTGCAGAAGAATTAACAAGAAAATTAAGTAAAATAAAACCAGATTATTTAGTTATAAAACCTTATTCTCACCATCCATTAAGTAAAAATGATTTGATTGTTAATCCTGATGACTATAATAAATTAAAACCTCTTGTGACTAAGTATTCAAATAATGATTTTAAAGTTTTATTTAGAGAAGCAACTATGGAAAGAATACAAGAAGAAACTACTTACCCAGAATGCTATGGTCTACCCTTTATAAGTTTGATTGATTCAAAAGGAAATGTTCTCCCTTGTAATTTATTCTATGAAAATACAGAATTTGCCTATGGAAACCTTTATGAAAATTCTTTTAATGAAATTTGGGAAGGAGATAAAAGAAAAGAAGTATTACAAAAATTAAGAGAAAAGGGGGTTGAAAATTGTAGGGCTGGATGCAGGTGTGATGCCGGAAATAGATATCTTCATAGAATAAAATATCCTTTGCCTCACGATAATTTTACTTAAAATGGGAAAAATCACATTGCCCAAATCATATAATTATATGTCTGCATTTCTTACTTTTCGGTGCAATCTTAATTGCAGTTTTTGTGTTAATAAGGCGTCAAGTAATAATTTTTACAGAGATAAATTCAATGAAATTTCTGGAGAACAATGGGTGAGAGCAATAAATAGAATTGAAGCTCCAAAAGAAATCCCTATGTCTTTAGTTGGAGGAGAGCCATCATTACATAAAGATTTTATCTATATAATCAATAACATTAAACCAGAATTGGGAATCGACATTGTTACAAATCTTTGGTGGAATAAAGTTAAAATTAATAATTTTATTGAAAAAGTTTCTCCAGAAAGAATAAATAATCATTCGCCTTTTCCATCAATTAGAGTTAGTTATCACCCAGAACAAATGGGTGAAGGAGAAAAATTAGTAGAAAATACAAGTAAACTAAAAAAAGCAGGTTTTGATATAGGAATAGAATGTATAATGTATCCTTCCCCTGCTCAATTAGAATCTTTAGAAAGGATGGCACTAAGATGTAAAAAAGAAGAGATTAGTTTTAGGCCAAAATCATTTATTGGTGTTTATGGAGGAAAAGACAATCTGGATAGAGAATTTGCAATAACTCATGGAAATTCTTCTAGATATCCTGAAGCTGTTTCTAGTGAAAAAAATTTAGAGTGTATGTGCAAAACTTCAAATCTTTTGATTAATCCTTGTGGGGAGGTTTATAAATGTCAAAGAGATTTATTATTGAGTGAAAATCCTGTGGGGAACTTATTAAACTCTTCTTTTCAAATAGAAGATATTTTTAGGCATTGTAATAAATATGGGGAATGTCATCCTTGCGATGTAAAGGTTAAAACAAATAATAAAGAAGAATTAGGAACAACCCTTGTAGAAATAAGAGATGTAAAATGAAGAAAGAAATAGTTTTTGTGGAACGTGTTCCAAGCATAGTCAATTTAAAATTTGCACGAGCCCTAAAATTAACTGGGAAATATAAAACAACACTTATTTCATTCTCTAAAGTTGATGAAAATCTTTATAAAAAAGCATTTGATAAAATTCTTATTTTTGAATTGGAGCATAAAATACATCCAAAAAAGATAATTCAATTTTTTAAAAAAATTTCGAGTAAAGAAGCCAGGATTTTTTTAAAGAAAATTAGGAAGTTAAATCCTTATGTTTTTCATATTACTGGTCCGGATTTATTTACTATGATTTTTATGTTTTTAATAAAAAAAGAAAGGCCGAAAATATATTTTGCTTATGATATCTGGGAATTTTCTACAGGAACCACGGGAGGTTTTAGGATGAAAAAGATTTTTCAGAAAATTTTTGAAAAAATATCTTTTAAAAAAGCTCACGGTGTTTTACATAAAGGTCCCTCTGGAGAACTTAATTTTTTAAGATATAAAATAGGGGTTCCAGATTTAGCAATCACTCCAGATTGTTTAGATGAATGGATTTATCCTCCGAAAAGGGGAAAAAGAAAAAAAGAATTACATGTAATTTATCCTGGAGGGCCTTTAACTTCTGAAGAAGGTAGAATTCCATTTATAAAAATTGTAAAAACTGTTACCTCGCAAAAAATTCATTTCCATACATATGGTCCTTGTGTTCAGGAAAAGGACAATAATTTGTTTTTTAATGAAGAAAAAATAAATAAATATTTTCATTTTCATAAAAGGGAAAAACCAGAAGAATTAAACAAAAAAATTTCAAAATATAATTATGGTATATTTCCTGATTTTTATGATGCCACAATAATAAATCCCATATGGCCTAAAACATCTATGGCCGGGAAAATGTTTAATTATATTGAGGCAGGATTGCCTACAATTATAAATAGACAGAGTGAGGTTATGTCAGATATTGTGAAAGAGAATAAAATTGGTATTTTGATAGATTATTCTGACTTAAAAAATCTTAAGAAAATTATTCAACAACAGAATTATGAAAAATTACAACAAAATGTTAAAAAAGCTCAGGAAAAATTTAGATTGAGTAAAAATATAAAAAAATTAGAGGATTTTTATAAAAAAATTGTAAATTTAAAACATCAAAAAAATAAAATTATTTTTTCTTATAACTATTTAATTTATTTTTTTTATCCTTATCTTTTAATATTTTCATTAATGCCCCTAAGATAAATCTTTTTCCCCTAAGAATTTCTAAGGAAAGTGCAAAAATATAATAGAATAGGGCGGGCTTTTTTCTTATTTTTAAAGAAAATAATTTATACAAAAAATAAAAAATAAATGCTTTTTTCATAGTTTCATAATCTTTAATCTTAGTTTTATTAATTCTTATCAATGGGAGGGCGATTATTGCAGTATTTTTTTCAGTTATAAAATCTATTTTTTTTCCATTTAAAATTTTCTTAAAATTTTGTAAATTGTTTAAAAGATAATCTTTAGTTACCATAAACTGATTTATATTTAAAAATGAACTAAAATTTTCTTTATTGAGATTTTTAAAGGCATCTTTTGTAATAAAATACAGATAATCTCCTAAAATTTTAGAGTGGACATAATAATTACAACAACTCATTGGTTTTCTTGTTTTTTCTAAGGAATAGGCCTGCAAATATTTTCTATAAGGGAGGTTTTTACATTTTCTATCCGTTAAAATAATATAATCTTTATTTTTTAATTTGTTTTTAAGTTTTTCTAAACTTAAATTTAAGTCATTTTTAGATAAAGAGGTAATTTTTTTATTTATTTTTGGAAGTTTTTTATGAGTAAAATCTTTTTTTGATTGCACCTTAAAAAGCTTCTTTAAATCTATATCTAAATTATAATTTTTAATAATTTTTTTATAAGCTACTTCTGCAATTCTTTCTCTTTCTTTTTTGTGCTTAAGATAATATTTTATTTTTTTTAATAAATCTTCTTTATCTTTAAACAGAATAATCTCTTTTTTTTGCTTAAAATATTTTAAATATCCCTTAGAATACTCTGTTAAACTAAATGTTTTGCATGCTGCTGTTTCAAAATGCTTTCCTTTTACTTCTGTTTTCCCAAAATCATCTTTTGAAAAACATAAACTTATCTTACTTTGATTTAGGACTTTTACTAATTCTTCTGATTCTAAGGGGCCCCCATAAATCTCTTTTAATTTAGGATATTTGTCCCAACCCCACCCAAATACTTTTATTTTTATTCCATTATCTTTTAAAAATTTAATATATTCATATCTTTTAGATAATTTTCCTCTCGAAGCACCAATGAATGTAACATCATATTTTTTTTTAGTATTTATTGGTTTAAAAAAATCTGTGTTTAATGCTCCAATGATTGGGAAAATATTTTTTATTCCATCTTTATTATATTTTGGGATATATTTTTCAGGGTTTGGAGATATTAGTCCGTAATCATAGAATAATATAAAATATCTTGAAAAAGTTTCAAAAGTCGTGTCTTCATCACCTGAAAAAAGAATTGTTTTTGTTTTTGGAGAAATTTCTCTTATTTTTAATAACATTTCAAGTTCTGTGTCATCTCCCCTTGCCCATGAAAAAACATAATCTGGTTTTTCTTTTTCTATAATCTTAAGAAATCTTTTATTCATTTCCTTTTTTCCATATATAAGGAGATTATATCTCCAATCAAATGAAATTAACTTATTACATCTTTTTTTTAATGGGAGATACCAATGATGATAAAGAAAAAAATATTTATTTTCTGTTTCTGCAAAAAGTATTTTGTTTATTTTAGGTGTTTTTGGTTTGGGTTTTCTGTTCTGTTTTGACATAGATATTTAGTTTTTTTTGCCTTATAAAAATTATGTATTTTTAATTTAACAAATAAGTAGGATTACTATTCTTTTTAACTATATAAAAACTTAAAAATGATCTCTACAACAATTTCTTATGTGTTGGTTAGACAGAACGGCAATTAAGCAAATAATTAAATTAAGAGATGAATTTAATATTTCTACATTTATTGAAACAGGAGCATTTATGGGGATAAATGCTAAATTTCATTCTCATAATTTTAAAGATGTGCTGTCTTGTGATATAAAAGAGGAATATTTAAAGATAGCTATGGAAAAAATCAAAAAGTTAAATAATGTATTTATTGAAAAAAAGTCTAGTCCAAAGTTTTTAAAAGATTTTATTAAGAATTATAAAAAAACTGGAAGAAAAGATACTGTGTTTATGTATTTAGATGCACATTTTTATGATCCTTTATTACCAAAAGAAGATAAATGGGTGGTTCAAGGAGAATTAAAATCATTAGAGGGTTTTGAAAATTGTGTAGTCTGCATACATGATTTTGATAATGGACTAGGACATTGTAATTATGATGGAGAGCCCCTTGGAATGAATGTTGTTGGGGGTCTTTTAAAAAAAGTGAATCCTAATTTTAATTTTTATACAAATGAATTGGCAACCTGCGACATAATAGAAGAGAGGGATGTTAAAAGTATAAAAGGATTATCTTCTGATACCGAAACCTTGGATAATATAATGTATGCTCATTCAACCCCTCGACTTACTTATCGGGGGATTTTATACTGTACCCCTAAACCTCTTGATTTAAATAAATATGATTTAAAAAAATGGAATTAAATCTTGAAGGAAAATATGCGCTTGTTACTGGTGGAAGCAAGGGAATTGGAAAAGCAATAGCAGAAGAACTAAAAAAAGAGGGGTGCTTAGTTGATATTTGTTCAAGAACTAAAGGAATTATAGTAGATGTTTTAAAAGATGATTTAACCAAGATTAATGGAAACTATGATATTTTAATAAACAATGTTGGAGGTGGTGGAAGATGGGGAAGTGAAAATTATGAAAAATTTGATGAATGGGAAGAAGTTTATGAAAAAAATGCAGGAGTTGCCAGAAAACTAACTATGAAATGTCTTCCCTATATGAAAAAGCAAAAATGGGGGAGAGTAATTACTATCGCTTCTATTTATGGAAAAGAATCTGGAGGAAAACCCTGGTTTAATATGGCTAAAGCTGCAGAAATAAGTTTAATGAAATGCCTTGCTGGGAAATATGAAGGAATTACTTTTAATACTATAGCACCAGGACCAATAGATATTGGAACAAAAAATTACTCTGGAAAAGGAAAGCCAGAAGATGTTGCAGGAATAGTTACTTTTTTATGTTCAAATAAGGCCAAACACATTAATGGTTCATGCATTACTGTAGATGGAGGAGAAAGTAAAAGTTTTTAACTAATATAGGAATACTATATTTTTAAACTACTAAATCTTTAAAAATAAGAATTATTAAAAATGATTATGAATTATATTAAAAAAGGGATAATAAAATGAATAGACAGATAGATTTAACCCTTGTAAATGTTGGTGGGGGAATTAAAAAAGATGTTTATCAAGATTTAAGCAAAACATATTCTGCAATTGAACCTCCTTTTTGGGCAGCATTAACTGCAGGATTTATTAAAAAAAAAGGTTTTGGAGTGAATATTATTGATGCAAATGCTGAAAATCTTACACATACTGAAACAGCTGAAAAGATTTTGTTAATAAATCCTAAATTAACTAATATCATAGTATATGGTCAACAACCCGCTGCATCAACACAATTAATGACTGCGGTTGGTGAACTTTGCACAAAGATTAAGGAAGAAGCACCTAAAACAAAAGTTATTCTTACAGGATTGCATCCTTCTGCTCTTCCAAGAAGAACTATGGATGAAGAAGTATGTGATTATGTTGGACAAGGAGAAGGATTTCTTACATTACAAGGATTATTAGAAAAAGCACCATTGAAAAAGATACCTGGACTTTGGTGGAGAGACAACCAAGAAATAAGGGGAAATCCCAGACCAAAGAATATTGAAAACTTAACACAAGAGTTAGGAGAAGTTTCCTGGAATCTTTTACCAATGGATAAATATTTGGCACACAACTGGCAATGTTTAGGAAACTTTGATTCCAGAGCAAATTATGCTTCTATTTCTACAAGTTTGGGTTGTCCTTTTTCATGTGATTTTTGTGCAATTTGGTCTACCTTTGGTGAAAGAAAACAAAGAAATTGGAAACCAGAATGGGTTCTTGATCAAATAGATACTTTAGTAAATAAATACGATGTAAAAAATTTAAAAATTATTGATGAATTATTTATTATTAATCCAAACCATTTTGTTCCTATTGCAGAGGGGCTTATAGAAAGAAATTATGATTTAAATATCTGGTCTTATGGAAGAATAGATACAACTAAGAAAGAATATTTAAGTAAATTAAAAAAGGCAGGTTTCAATTGGCTTGCTTATGGAACAGAAACAGGAGATGATAAAAGCAGGGCGAAAGTTAATAAAGGTCAATTTACAAAAGAAGATATACGGCGAGTGGTTCAACAAACAAAAGATGAGGGGATAAATATTATTGGACACTGTATGTTTGGTTTGCCTGGAGATAATTATGATAGTATGCAAAGGAATCTTAATTTTGCAATGGAATTAAATTGTGAATGGCAAACAATGTATTGCACTACTGCTTATCCGGGGTCTCCTCTTTATGATAATTCTGTTAAACAAGGAATAGAACTACCTAAAAGGTGGGTTGATTTTTCTCAGCATGGTTATAATTTTTTACCTCTTCCAACAGATAATCTTAGTCCTGCAGAAGTTCTTGAATTTAGAGATTATGCTTTTGATACTTACTATAAAAATCCGAGATATCTTAAACTAATTGAAGATAAATTTGGAAAAGAGGGCAGGACCCATTTAGAAGAGATGACAAAAATTAATCTTAAAAGAAAACTTCTTGGAGATAAAAAATGAATAGTAAAAAAAAGGTTTTAGTTTGTGGTGCAACAGGATTTATTGGCAGAAATGTTGCAGAAAGATTTGGAAAAAGAGAAAATTTTGAAGTTACTGGGACTTATTTTAAATCTAAACCTCCAAAAATAGATAATGTTGAGATGGTTCATGCAAATCTTCTTGATTCTAAAGATGTTCAAGGGATTGTTGCTGGAAAAAATATAATTATCCAAGATGCTTCTACAACTTCTGGTTCAAAAGATATTGTTACAAAACCTTATATCCATGTAACAGATAATGCGGTAATGAACTCATTATTATTAAGGTCTGCATTTGATAATAATGTTGAACATTTTATTTTTCCAAGTTCTACTGTGATGTATCAACCAAGTGAAAAACCTTTAAAGGAGACTGATTTTAATCCCAACCAGGAACTTCTTCCAAATTATTTTGGGGTTGGACATACTAAAATTTATATTGAAAAGATGTGTGAATTTTTTTCAAGATTAGGAAAAACCAAACATACTGTAATAAGGCAGGCAAATGTTTATGGGCCTTATGATAAATTTGACTTAGAAAAATCTCATGTTTTTGGAGCAACAATTACTAAAGTTATGAATAATAAAAATGAAAAATTAGTTGTTTGGGGAGATGGAAAAGAAAAAAGAGATTTTTTGTATATTGATGACTTAGTTGATTTTGTTAGTATGGCTGTAGATGATCAACAAACAGGTTATGAGTTATATAATGTTGGTTCTGGAGAAGCTGTTTCTGTTAGTAATCTTGTTAAAAAAATGATTGACATTTCAGGCAAGAATATTAATATAGAATATGATACTTCAAAACCGACAATAAAAACGAGTTTATGTTTTGATTGCACTAAAGCTAAAAATGATTTTGGATGGACACCCAAAGTTAGTTTAGAAGAAGGAATAAGAAAAACAATGAATTGGTATCAAAAAAATATAAAATAATTAATAAAAATGGATAAACAAGATTTAATTGAAAAAGTTAGTATAGATAAAGAATATTTGATGAATTTTGAAAAAGAAATAGTGGATTTATATGAGGCTGGAAAAATACATAGTCCGATTCATCTTTCTGGTGGAAATGAAGACCAATTAATTGAAATTTTTAAAAATGTAAAAGATGAAGATTGGGTTTTTTCGACATGGAGAAGCCATTATCATGCTTTATTAAAAAGCAAAAATCCGGAGTGGTTAAAAAATGAAATTTTAGAAGATAGGAGCATACATGCAAATAGCAATCAATACAAAATATTTTCATCAGCAATTGTTGGGGGGATTCTGCCTATCGCAGTTGGAACTGCAATGGGAATAAGGCAAAAAAATTCGGGAGAGCATGTTTGGTGTTTTGTTGGAGATATGGCTTCAAAGATGGGAGCATTTAGTGAATGTACGCAATATGCAGGGGGGCAAGATTTACCAATAACTTTTGTAGTCGAAGATAATGGAATTGGAGTTTATACTCCTACAAATGAGGTCTGGAAAAATGGAAGGGCAGATATAATAAAATATGAATATGAGAGGAGATATCCCCATTATGGAATAGGTAAATGGGTGGATTTTTAAAATGGATTATAAAAAACAAACAAAAAAAGCAATGGAAATTCTTGCAGAAGATAAAAGAACAATTTTTATGGGTCAGACAGTTTTGTATCCTGGCAGTCCAATGCATATGAGTCTTGAAAATGTTCCTTTAGAAAAGAAAATAGAAATGCCTGTGGCAGAGGATATGCAGATGGGGATTTCAATAGGACTAAGTTTAAAGGGATATATTCCAATAAGTATTTATCCAAGAATAGATTTTTTAATATGTGGGATGAATCAATTAGTAAACCACCTAGATAAAATTAAAGAAATGAGCCATGGGGAATATAATCCCAAGGTGATTATGAGAACTCAGATAGGAAACACAAAACCATTATATCCTGGAATTCAACATTGTTCAGATTATACAAATGCCTTAGAAATCATATGTAAAAACATAGAGGTTATTAAAATAAGAAAGGCAGAGGACGTTATCCCTGTTTACAAAAATGCATTGTATAATGATAAGTCTACAATTTTAGTTGAAGTGCCTACAGGAGGAACAAAAGCACAAATAGAAAAATATGCAGAATTAAAATGAAAGGATTAGATTATAAAGAAATTGAACCAGCACATGAAGATGAAAGAAGAAGTCTGACACCTATTTTTAATGGGGATTTTACTGCCTTGCAATTAAAATTACTTAAAATAAAAGAGGGTTCTATACTTGGAAATCATTATCACAATTATAGTGAAACTTTTTATTTATTACATGGGGAAGCAGAATATATTTTTGAAAATATTGATACAAAGGAAAGGCAGGAAATAAATTTAAAAAAAGGTCAGAGGATAACTATTGAGCCAAGAATTGCACATAAGGCAAAATTTTTAGAAGATACTGTGATGATAGAATGCACACAATGGCCTTATATTTCAAAAGAAGTAAATGATAAGGAGTATGTGATAAATGGATAGAAATGTGGTGGAATGTATAATATTGAATGATAGAAATGAGGTTCTTTTGCAGAAGAAAACATTAGATTATCCCTCAACTCGGGGAGCGTGGGGAATTTTTGGAGGAGAAATAGAAAATAATGAAAAACCTAAAGAAGCAGTTGTTAGAGAGATTTTTGAAGAAACAGGAATAACAATAAATCCAAAATTTTATGGTTCTAAGAATTATAATTTAGGAGATAAATATAAAGGAAACATAAAAATATATACTGCGAGTATTAATGATATTTCAAAAATATCATTAAAAGAAGGGGCAGGATTTGCCCTAATAGATAAAACCGAACTAAATGATATTAAAATAAATAATGTTGATTTAGAAACTTTAATAAATTTTTATGAAAAAAATGGTAACTAATTTAATTACAGGTGCAGGAGGTTTTGTCGCAAGTCATTTAGAGGATTTGTTAGTTAAAAAAGAAGAGGAAGTTATAGGAACATATAGGTGGACAGAAGATTTGAATAGAATTAAACACTTAGACGGAAAAATAAAGATGGTTCCTATGGATTTGTTAGACCAGTCTGCTTGTTTAAGAGTAATTGATAAACATAGGCCTGATTATATTTTTCATTTAGCCGCACAAAGTTATGTTGGGGATTCTTATTCAAATCCAGATATTACAATTCAAACAAATACGATAGGAACCTTACGATTATTGGAGGCAGTCAGGATGACTAAGGAAAAAACAGGATATGATCCAATAGTGCATGTCTGTTCTAGTTCAGAAGTTTATGGGCTGGTAACAAAAGATTTAGTTCCAATTAAAGAAGATTGTCCTTTTAATCCGTCTAATCCATATGCTGTAGGGAAAGTTGGAGCAGATATGGTGGCACTTTTATATTGGACAAATTATAAAATAAAAACAATTAGGACAAGAATGTTTACACATACAGGTCCAAGAAGAACAATGATGAGTGCTGAATGTAATTTTGCAAAACAAATTGCTTTAATAGAAAAAGATAAACAAGAACCAATCTTAAAACATGGGAATCTCGATAGTGTAAGAACTTGGGCAGATGTAAGGGATGCAGTAGGAGCGTATCATTCATTAGTTAGAAAATGTGAGCCAGGAGAAGCATATAATATTGGGGGGAATACAACAAATACAATAGGAGAAATGTTAGACCATCTAATTGACTTAAGTGACAAAGATATAAAAAAAGAAGAAGATCCAGAATTATTACGGCCCTATGATGTAACATTACAAATACCTGATTGCAGTAAGTTCTTAAACAAAACAGGATGGGTTCCAAAATATAGCTTTGAGCAAACCATGCAAGATTTATTAAACTGGTGGAGAGAAAATGTCTGAAAGAAAATACATGCCAACATTTGCTGAATTGATAGATAGGTTATGCATTGTTACTTTAAAATCTATTAAAATTCCCGAACATAAAAAAGAATATGAAAAAGAGGCGCAAGAGATTATGCATGATATTGATTTGATAATTAAAGAAAAAGATGTGCGATTAACAGGGCAGATGATACGGGCAATCCAAGTTAATTCAATATCAAATGAGACTATCTGGGCTAATGAGTCAAAGGCAAGAGAGGGAGGGGATTCTCAGGATAAGCTTTTAAAATTCACTCATGCTGTAAATGGTGTTAGGAATATGTCTAAAAATGTTATAAGCCAAGAAATTGGTGAGAGAGTAGATTTAAAATTAGATTGTTTGGCTGCAGAAACTTGTAAAAATATGGGTTATGATTGGAGAATTTGGGAAGATGAAAAAGAATTTAATCAAACAAGTGAATCAGAATCTAATGAAAATAACTTATCTGAAGATAACTCATTAAATTATTAAAAATCTAAATATAACCCTGCTCTGTTAATCTTTTTTTCAGTTCTTCTTCTTCTTCAGGAGTGTATGCTACTTCTTCTTCCTTACTAATCTCTTCTTTATTTTCTTCAGAAACAACTAATTGATTTAATGCATAAATCACATAATCTTGTATTGATGCAAAATCTGTTTCCTTTATTTTTTTTTGTAATTTTTCTGCTAATTCTTTTGGTAGAGTTATAATGTTTGTCATATTAATTAAATTTATTTTTTAGTTTATAAATATTTTTGTTTAAATTGAATAATTTAAATCTTTGATCAAAATTGGTTTATTCTTCTTTTTTCATTTAGATTTTTTAAATCTTTAATTGTTTTATTTAATTATTTCATTTTCCCCTAATGAATCATTTTCAACCCTTCTGGACCATTCCTCAAAACTATCAATTTTCCAACACATTTTCTTACTTTCTTCCAAGTATTTTTTATACCTCTCCTCTATTGAGCCATATTCTTCTCCTGGAGAATAATTAACTGATTCATCTTTGCTAGCCTCTTCTTGATTTTCTTCAGAAACAACTAATTGATTTAATACATAAATCACATAATCTTGTATTGATGCAAAATCTGTTTCTTTTATTTTTCTTTGTAATTTTTCTATTAATTCTTTTGAAAGTTTTATATTTTTATCAGCCATTTTAAAGTATTCTTTTTTCTGTTAAGGAGGTATTTTTTATTAGTTAGAGCATAAACCCTCTAGTTCCCCCTCATTCTTCTGATTTATTTTTGGGTTTATAAATTTTTATATTTAAATTGGATAAATTAAATCTTTGATAAAACTTGGTTTATTCTTCTTTTCTCATTTAAATTTTTCAAATCTTTAATTGTTTTATTTAATTTTAATTTCATTTCAATTAAAGCTTTTTTATTTTTTTTAGCAATATTTATATTTTCTCCAGGATCATTTTCCAAATCATATAATTCAATAACTCCTTGGTGGATTTTATTACAAACTTTACAAGTGGCATCTTCTTTTGAAGCAGATTCCATATAAGAATATTTTTTTGTTCTGATTATCTTTTTTCTAATAGAAGAATTTTCTACCATAAAAGCATGATCTCTAATCTTCTCTTTTTCTCCATTCATAAGGGGAATTAAACTGCCCCCATCAAAAAGAGTTGGACTATGATTTATATTTAATATATTAAAAATAGTTGGGGCAAGATCTTCGTGTTGAATAAAGCTTTTTATTCTTTTATTTTTTGGAATTCCTTTTCCGAAAATTATTAATGGGACCTGGTATACCGTCCCATAAGGCCCATAATGATTAAAGTATATGTTATGTTCTGCATGGCTTTCCCCATGATCTGCAAAAATAAAAATGATAGTATTCTCAAGGATATTCTTTTTTTCAAGAGCATTTACCACTCTTTTGACTAATGAATCTACATAGGCGATGGCACAATCGTATTGTGCAATAGCATCTTCAATAGTATCTCCTCGACTAAATGAGACTTTCAGAAAATCTACAATACGTTTATCCATGCCTTTATTAGATATTTCCTTAAATAAGTTTTTACTTTTTTTATTTGCAATAAACTTATTATTAAATTTTGATGGAACATTATAAGGTAAATGTGTATCTCCATAATAAAGCCACATAAAAAAAGGATTTTTTTTTGATTTTTTAATTATTTCAATAGCTTCTCTTGTAACTTTTTCGGATTCTTTTCTTTCTCTTATCTTATTTGCAAGTTTTTTTGAAACTAAATTGTGAAAAGAATATTTTAAAGTTTTATAGAATATGGGAAATTTTTTTGAAAAATTAATTAATCTCCATTTTACATTTGATTTGTCCTCCTTAGATGCACATTTAAAATAATAATCAAAACCTTTTTTTTGCCAACCATATATGTCTTTTAAAAAATAGGTTTTATATCCTTGTTTTTTGAGCATTTCTGGAAAAAGAACTCCCCCGGTTTCAAAGAAACCTTGAATTTCTTTTTTACTAACATAATTTATTAAAGGTCCCTCTGCTATAACTCTTTTTCCGCCAAGAATAGATAAAAATTGTTTATTACTTACATTATTTGATGAAAAAACATTTTCAAATAAAACTCCTTTTTTAGCTAAAGAATCTATATTTGGAGAAGTATTTCTATGATAACCATAACAACCAAGGTTTCTCGCTCTAACTGCGTCGGCCATTATAAAAATTATATTTGGTTTTTTGGATTCCATTTAAGTGAGAATCTGAGACGATTTATAAATCTTCGCTAGGAAAATTATATTTAAACAACTCTTCCCATTATTTTTTCTGTTTGTTCGGGGTGTTTTTCTAAGAAAATTTTGTATTTTTCTATCCATGCTTGAGGATCATTATTTTTAGTTAATTCATTAAATTCGCGGGTATTTTTTTCAGTTAATTCTATAAGTTCTTTTTCAGACATAACATACTCTGAATCTGTTTTTTTTATATGAATTCCTGAGGATTTATAATCTCCCCTCCAACCCTGATCTAACCATCCCTTTTTTTTACATCTTTCATATAATGGACTTCCTGGACAAGGTCCTGCTATAAAAAAAGATGCAGAATTAGTTTGAATTTCTTTAGCAAATTCAAATGTTTGGTATATTTCTTCTCTTGTTTCTCCAGGATATCCTATGATAAAGTCACTATGTGTACTTATTCCATACTTATGTAGTAAATCTACTTTTGGTTTAACTTGCTCTAATTGAAGAGGTTTGTGCATCAATTCTCTTAAAATCCTTTCACTACC
Organism: archaeon; assembly: GCA_030636025.1. Classification (GTDB taxonomy): domain Archaea; phylum Nanobdellota; class Nanobdellia; order Pacearchaeales; family GW2011-AR1; genus ARS1285. The sequence goes on along the minus strand of DAOVXQ010000001.1, from coordinate 30,401 downwards.
TGATTCAGGAGAGATTGTTAATTTATAACATCCAGATTCTGCCATGGCTTTTACCATTTTTTCGTTAAGTGCTTGAAGCATTACACCAGAGCACCAAACTATTTTTAATGGCTTCATAAGTCTAAAAAGTTTAAGTGCATTTTCTCTGTCTATAGTAAGATTATCGTCTCTAAATTGTATTTCTTGTATGCCATATTCATCTTTTAAATGAATAATTTCTTCAAGAATATTCTCTGCATCTCTTCTTCTAAATTTTCCCCAAAACTTTGGAGTTGAACAAAAATCACAATGATAAATGCACCCTCTTGATGCTAAAACTTGTGCAACCCTCTCTTTTTTAGGAAAGGGGTTGCTAAATAATCCCACATCAATATATTTTTCCATGTCTATTAAATGTCTTGCAGGCAAAGGTAGTTTATTAATATCTTCAATTCTGGTTGGAGGGTTTATTATTACTTTTTCATCTTTTCTAAAAACAAGACCATCTATAGATTTATAGTCTTGAAAATTATTTACTAAATCTAAAAGGCGACTTTCACCTTCTTTTTGAATAATGAAATCTATTTCCGGATTTTCCTTCATTAATTTTTCTGCAAATAATGTTGGATGAATTCCTCCAATAACTGTTGATATATTTGGATTTACGGATTTAGCTATTCTACAGGCAGTTTTTACTTCTTCTTCTATTTTTGAAAAAAGACAGGTTACACCAACAAAATCTGGATTTTCTTCTCTAATTCTTTTAGTTATTTCTTCATCACTTAATCCATATGTTTCAATATCATCTTTTATAGTAATATTATTATATCCCTCACAAGCACTATCAAGTATTGAAACTTCATGTCCTCCCTTTTCTAAAACATTTCCAAGATACATTAAACCAAGGGGGGTTGGTAGCCTTCTAATTGAGCCTTTTGATACATTTAATCTTGGGTTAATTAACAAAATTTTCTTTTTAGTTTTCATATTCCTTCATTTAGCAAAAGATTGATAAAATCATAGCTTTTTAAAGTTATCTTGTTATCTTCAAAAATTTCTTTTTCTGTAAATTTTTTAACATCATTCTTTTTTATATTTTTCCCACATATAAAATAAGGGACGGATCTTTCATCATGTTTTCCATTTTTAACAAATGTATAATGATCTGGCATTGCAGCAATTCTGAAATTATTTGGATAGGTTTTATTTAAAAATTCTAATAAAGGTCCTATGATTTCTCTATCAATATTTTCTATGGCTTTTACTTTTTTTTCAGCATTACGTGCATGAGATTCTTCATCAGGAGAATTTATATGTATAAACACAATATCATTATACCTTAAATAATTCTTTGCATATTTTAATTTTTCTTTTAAATTAGTATCAAAATCGCCTGTAGCTTCGGGTATTTTTTTCACTTCCATCCTCATAGCTCTCCCCAAGCCGTTCATAAAGTCCATTCCTGCAACAATAGCACCATCTACCCCATATTGTCTTGAAAAAGAAGGTATTCTTGGTGTTATTGATGGGCTCCAAAGCCAAATCATATCTGCTTTTGTATTATATTGTTGATTTAATAGTTTTATTTGTTCTATTGAATCTAACATTATAGAATTTAGTTTCTCAATAGAGGGGTGTATTCCCCCCTTATGCTTTAATAATTTTGATTTTATTTCTTCACTAATGTTCTCGTGGGGTTCAAAGGCAATTATTTCACTGGCAAAAAAATTAGCATTTCTTGCAATTAATAAATTCCTATAGCTTTGACCAGAATAGATCTCAATATTTTTGTCATCTATTTTAAGATTATTTATTATCTTGGATGCACTTTCATCATCTATCATTCCTGCTGTAAAATCTTTAATTTTTTCATTTTCTGTGGAAATCAGATTGCATCTAAACGCAATATCATTAGGATTTAAGAATATATCTTGAGCTAATGCTTCAAAAGAGGCCCTTCCAATAGGATAATATCTTGCAGGATTATATCCCAATAACCCTGTATTAGCAACAATGCTACAAATAGGTAGTCCAGGATACATTGTTTGTAATAGTCCTGTTCTCCCATTTTCAGTTAAATAATCTATATTTGGAATTTTTGCTGCTTCAAATGGGGTTTTGTTTTCTAGTTCTGGTAAGGGGAGGTCAGCAGAACCATCCATAATTATCATCACATATTTTGTTGACTGAAATATATTTTCTGCTTTTCTAACATCCTGAAAATTATCAATTTCAAACCATTTTAAATCACTTATGTTGTAGACATAAAGGGGTTTTTCATGAATATGTTTTGCAAGAACAAGGTCATAGTATATATTTACATTTCCTGCCTTAACATCATCATTGAGCCAATTTGAAAATTCTTTTCCAAACTCGCTGGTTATTTTTAGTATTCCAGTTGATTTAAAAAAATTATTCTTATATTCTTTTAATTTTTCTTTTACTATCTCAACTTTTATTATCCTGTTATTTTCATCAGCAGTAGACATGCATCCGTCAAATTGTTCTGTGAATTTGTCTACAATCCAAAAAGATTTATCCTTGTCTGTTTTTAAAACTCTTTCTAAAATTTCTTCTTCAAAAATAGTGTCTCCCTCTATTAAAAGGGTCCCTTTTTCAATATATTCTCGGGCTAACCATGCAGAATACATAGAATTTGTTTCCATAAATGTTGGATTTTCAAGATAAATAATGTCCATCTCATTAAATTTTTTTCCTATTGCTTCCCTAACTCTTTCTCCCAAAAATCCGATTACTATCACTGCCCTTTTAAATCCTTTTTTACTTAATAGTTCTAGGGTATTTTTTAATATTGGTTTTCCATTTATTTCTGTAAGGCATTTAGGCACTTCGTGAGTAAGGGGTTTTAATCTACTCCCCAATCCCGCTACCAAGATTACCGCATTCTTCATTTTTATTATATCTATATTAAAATTACATAAATTTAATCTATTTATCAAATTATTTTGAGAGATTATCCTATTTAAACTTTATTCTTTTTTAATATAGATTACTCCTAAGTTAGTAAAGATTTATAAATAATTTAAACGAGATTATTTAATGGGGGGCAGATTTTACTAATATTATGTAAAAAAATAAAATGTCAAAAGTATTTGTTTTGGGGATTGATGGAGCTGAACCAAGATATATCTTTAATGACTGGCTCGATGAATTGCCGAATATAAAAAAATTAATGGAACAAGGTGGTTATGCAAAATTAAATAGCACTATTCCCCCTTTATCTGTTGTTGCCTGGAGTTCTATGATGACTGGAAAAAAACCTAAAGATACAGGTATTTTTGAATATGTTTATAGAAAAAATTACTTTTATGAACCAAACATAGTTTCTTCAAAAAATTTAAAAGAAAAAACAATTTGGCAGATTGTTTCTGAAAATAATAAAATTCCTGTTGCTTGTCTTATGCCACTAGCGTGGCCAATAAAGCCATTTAAAAAAGGTATATGCATTAGTGGTTTTTCATTAACTCCAAGTACAAATGTAGATTATACTTATCCAAAAGAAATAAAACAAGAAATAAATTCTTTATTTGAAAATTTTATGATCGTTGACAATGATTTTAGAGATATTTCAAAAGAAAAAATAATAAAAAGTGCATATAAAATTACTAAAATGCATTTTAAATTAATTGAATATTTATCAAAAAATAAAAAATGGGATTTATTTTTTGGGATAATTGCCCAAAGTGATTCGATTAATCATAACTTTCTAAAATATGCAGACTCAAAACATAGAAAATATGATCCAAATTCTGAATTTAAAAATACAATGAAAGATTATTATAAATTTGTTGATAAAAAACTAGGGGAATTAATAAAACTTTTAGACAAGGATACAAAAATAATTATTGTATCTGACCATGGAATAATGGGGATGCATAATAGAATTAATCTTAGTGATTGGTTGATTAATAAGGGATATTTAGTTTTAAAACAGCCTTTAAAAGAAAAATGCAAATTAACTATGGATATGATAAATTGGGGTAAAACTAAGGCATGGGCAATTGGTGCCTATGAGGGGCAAATTTTTATTAATTTAGAAGGAAGAGAAGAACAAGGAATTGTAAAACTAAAAGATTATGATAATTTAATAAATAGATTAAAAGAAGAATTAAAAAAAATAACAGGAGATAGAGGAGAAACCCTCAATACTAAATTTTTTATCAAAAAAAATGATTTTCAAGGAAAATACCAGAATATTGCCCCAGATATTGTTATTTATTTTGATGATTTAGAATACGGGGTTAATACTTCTTTAATTGGAAATCCTTCTCTCTGGTCGCCTCAAACTGCTATTGGAAGTGATGATGCCACACATTCAAAACAAGGAATTTTTATAATGAATAAATCTAATCAAAAAGGAAACCTTGGAGAAATTGATATTTTGGATGTTGCTCCGACTATTTTAAATGCATTAGATGTTCCAATTCCCAAAGATATGAAAGGAAAAATAATAAAATAAAATTATTTATTTTTAGTAAATTTATTTTTAATCGATTTCAAAATCATTAAATCATTTTCATCTAAACATCCTGTTGTAAATATTAATAATAAATAAGCTAAAAAAAAGAATATACCTAACAAAGTCATAGTTAATAAATTAATTATAATAAATTGCTTAATAAAAACTATTAAAATTGCTAAAATTGCTGCTATGAAAAAAATTCTAATCATCTTTCTTTTTAATGGAATTATTGAAAGATAATGTTTTGCTTGGAATAAAAAAAGAAAACTAAATACAATTGTTGAAATCATTGTGGCTATTGCTGCGCCAGTTATACCAAATGCATTATCTATAAAAAATATTTTTGGCATTGGAACAAGAATTGCATTTAAAATTATATTTAATACTGAGGCGATTATGATGTCTAATAAAATGAGTTTAGATTTGCCTGCAATAGACAAAAGTTGATTTGAAACAATAAATACTGAAGAAAGTAATGCACTAATTGAAAGAAATCTTAAAGCATTTTCTGCAACAAGATATTCTGCTCCAAATAAAAAGTTGATAAAAACTCCTGGGAAAATAAAAAAAAGAGCAAATATTGGGAGATTGATAATTAAAACCCATTTTGCAACCTGTTTACTTATGCTATTAATTACAGACATATTTTTTAAAGCATACATTTTTGTCATTAAAGGGAAAAAAAGCTGCAAAAAAATAGTTCTGGTTAATGATAATAATGTGGCTATGGGCACGGCGGCATTATAAAAACCCACCTCTAATACTCCCTTAAAATAACCTATTGAAAAAGAGTCTATTAAATTAAAAATATTAAGAAAAAATGCAAGAAACATAATTGGCCAGGAATATGATATAAGGTTTTTTATGGTTTTTCTTTTTTCAGATTTTCTTAATTTGGGTTTTCCAAAAATTTGAGGCAATTTATATTTACAATATAAATAAGAAATAATAAACATTGAAAGGATTCCTAGTAAAAATGAAAAAATTATTGCATTTGTTTTAACCCCAATTAAGATTAATAAAAAAAGTGAAATAAGTTTTATAAAATTTTGGAAGATATTAAAAATAAATGTGTGCACTGAAATTTTTTCAAATGCCTGTATGATTGAAAGAAAAACATGGGAAAAAATAAAAAAAGGAATAATTATGCTAAATAGTTTAAGGAAAATTATAAGTTCTGGATTATGAAAAAATTTTATTGAAATAAATTCAGAAAGCATAAATAAAGTTATAGCAGAAATCATGCTTGAAAAAATCAGAATTATTGAAGAGATTTTAAAAATATAATTGATTTTATTTTTTTCATTTTTTGCCCTATAAAGTGAAGTATACCTCAATAAACCCTCTGACAAACCAAAAGCAGAAATCGCTACTGTCCAGCTAAATATCATGAAAGCTAATGAAAATAGCCCATATGCTTCTGGGCCAAAATATCTTGCAATAATTATTTTGTAAAGATACATAAATACTTTTGATAAAAAAATACCTATAAAAACTATTGAAGAAGATTTAACTATTAATTTTAAAGATTTATCTAAATCCTTTTTTTCTTTTTTCATAGAAATTTTAAAATGATTTGCTTTTTAAAATTAATCTATCTTTAATATGTTTAATTTTAGAAAAAGCCCTTCAACTTTCTCTTCAAAACATAATCATAAACAGAATAAATAACTGACATTTTATGTTCGGCAATCCCAAGTTTTCTTTCAATTATTAAATCTTCTATTATGTGGATTATAAATCCTAAAGCAACATAAATTAATAATGGTAAAACTTTAGATAATAAAAATAAGATTAAAATTGGTTCTATTCCGTGAAGAATTAGGATGCATTTTCTGTGTTTTTTTCTTTCTTTGAATGAAAGTTGCAGAAATTTATCTCGTCTTATTTTATACCAATTATATGAAGATTTTAATGAAAATCTTTTTTTCGTGATTACATAATATAAATAATGGTCTACATCAATTAGGAACGAAGACAAAAATAATATTAAAACCCCCAGGGGTGGAAGAAATAATAATAAAATTAAAGAGATAATTAGATTTATTATTATGTGTGTTTTTGGGAGCCTTTTCTCTTTAGTCTTTTACTATTCTTTTTACAATCTCGGCAAATGCCGGGCGTGTTATGAAAACCCCTGCAGAGATTCCGATAATTGTTGTAACTGCAAACCCCTTTAGTAATCCTGCTCCTGCCCAGTAAAGCGGAAGCATTGAAAATACTGTTGTGAAGTATGCACCCATGATTATGAAAAGTGCTCTTTTGATTCTTTGTTTGATAGAATATTCTTTTCCTGTTCTTGATTCGTCTAAGATAACTATTTGCTGGTCGACTCCTGTTCCGATTGTTGCAATTATTCCTGCGATTGAAGGCAAGTCTAAGTTCCAGTTAATTAAGGAAGCTATTCCTAAGATGATTAAGACTTCTGAAAATGCTGTTAAAAGAACTGCGAGGGACAGGTTTATTTTTTTGTATCTTAGGAAAACAATTAATGCAACTGAGAGGATTGCGGCTAATCCTGCTATTAAAATTGCCTTGATGAATTTTTCTCCGAGCAAAGGAGAGATTGATTGGTTTAAAACTATTTTTAATTTGAACGGAAGACTTCCTGTTTTTAAAACTGTTTGAAGTTGTTTCATCTCTGTTTCTGCATTTTCAAATGCTTCTTCCCTTGTTGCGCCTGCACCTGAACCTGAGATAGAAATTTGAGTTGTGACTCTTCCTTTTAATTCTTTAGAAATGAATAATGAATCAACTAATTTGTCGTCAAGATAAAGGTTTAATTTTTCACTTAGATATTGTGGGTTTGTTGAATTAATTGGAAGTTTATCTGTTATGTCTGCATGTTTTTCTGCTGCGTTTTCACTTAATGATATTGCAAATCTAAAATTACAACTCCAGCCTTGTTCGTATTGATTGCAATCATAAATTCCTGCTTGTTCCCCTGTTCTTGCGACATAGGTCACATCCTTATCCCCTCCAACAAAGACTGTTTCATTTCCAATTTTTGCTTCAAACTTTCCTTGTTTTGCAATTAAACTTTCCAGTTCAGATGGAGTAGAACCGGCAATTTCCACTAACATGTAATTATTTCCAGACAAATCTGAAACAGGGCGGATAACAACATCGCTTAACCCATAAACATTCAATCGATTATTTGTAACAGAAATTAAATCTGTTAATTCCTGGCTTGTTAATTTTTTTTCTGCCTCAACTAATGCCCTCGAGCCCCCCCTCAAATCCAAACCTGTTTGGATTTTTGTTTTTGGAATTTCTTTTACAATCATTTCAGGAGTTTGATTTGTAAAAAGAATAAACTCGTTTGTTTTTGTTGTTATTGTTAATTTTATTTTTTCTTCTGTCGGAAATTTTGAGGTAATTAAATCACTGTAATCTTCAATGTTTGTTATCTTTTGTCCATCAATTGCAGTTATTATGTCTCCTGTTCTAATTCCTTGTTCATAGGCAGTTGAATTTTGCGGAAGATAAGATATTTGAATTCCTTTTTCAAAGCTTGGACTTATTACCAACAAAGATAAGACTATTGAAATTAATAATATCCAGATTTTTAGCCCTATTTTCATTTTATTGTTTTTCTAAATACCATTTTAATATTGAGGCGTTAGTAATCCATGTGTTTAACAAATCAAAAACTAGTCCAATTAGTAAAATTGTGAATATTTGTCTTAGGACTTCTGAAAAAGAATATGTGAAGATTAGGGCAACACCGACGGCAACAATTGAACTAATTGTCATTGTCATTCCTGTTTTGAAAGCATTGAGAAGTCTTTTATTAATCTCAGATTCTTTTCTTTTTAGTAATCTTGTTGTAAGCATAATGTCTGTGTCTACTGAATAACCAATTAGCATTAGGAATGCGATTATTCCTGCACTTGAAAGTTTTAATCCTAAAAAATTGACAAAGGCGAGAGTCATTGTGATGTCTGCGAATGCTGAAAGGACGACTGCGACGCTGGGGATACTGTATCTTATGTAAAGAGTTATATTTATCAGGAGTGCGATTAAATTTGTTATTATTGCTGTGTTAACTGAGATTGCTCTTGAGAAAAATAATATAATTGGGATTAGTGTTAAAAATATTGAAAGGAGTTTTATTTTCATTTGACCGCCGAAAATAAAAAAAACGACGATTGCCATGAAAGAAAAAGATAAAATAATTGCGTAGATTAATTGTTTGTAAAAGTCGTTGCTTAGGGATGAGCCTGTTGAAACAACATCAAAATTTTCCCCCCTAATAAGTTTATAATTTAAATATTCTTCAAGCGAGGATATAAGTTGGTCGTATTCTTCAGAAGAAGTATCTTCTAAAGGAATCTCGATTATAACTGCTTCTTGTTTTCCTGTTCTGAAATCAGATATTTCTCTGATTGAAAAATCGTCTAATTTTTCTGAGAGAGATTGTTCTAAATTCTGGAGGTTTATTTCTTGTTCTGAGAAAATTGTTATTGTTGTTCCGCCTGTTAATGAAACATCTTTTTTAATAAAATCTCCTGTTTGAAAGTAAAAAATTCCCAGATAAATAAATGAAGAAAGTAGTAAAGCTAGGGGGATTAAAAGCAATAATTTGTAGTTTTTGTCGTACCAATTTATTTTTTCTGTTTGTTGTTCTTCTGTCATTTTGATTTTTATGCGCCGGCCGGGAGTCGAACCCGGGTCATTTGGTTGGAAGCCAAAGATTCTACCACTAAACTACCAGCGCATATTTTATGGGGGATTTTTGGGTTTATTAAAGTTACCCAAACGCGCTTGGCAGGACTTGAACCTGCGACCCCGTCCTTAGGAGGGACGTGCTCTAATCCAACTGAGCTACAAGCGCATAGTTTTTAAACAGAGAATTAGTTTAAAAATTCTATGATTATAAAATTATTAGGCATTTTAGATGTTTTTATTGGAATTTGTTTTTGGATATTTGGAATTTAATTTTGAAACAAGTTTCTTTAATAGTAATTTTCTTTTTATGGCTGAAAAAACAACCCTTAATGAATTAAGTGAAGAAAAATGTTGGATTAAATAAGGGAAACTATTGAAAATATCATAACGAAATATAAATGGATATAGATTTTTTTTAAGGAGAAATCTGCTGAAATTCTGGGGTAAGAGAGGTATCCAACACATAAATCTAGATATTGCAAGTAATTCTGGATTTGATTTTCTTTTTTTCATTGTGTCCCCATATCTTATGTCTCCTTTAATAATTTTATTTATTGATTCATCATCAACATCTCCAAATTTTTTTCCTATTTCTATTATCTCTGTATTTGGATAGTATTGCAACCAAAAAGAAGAAAAAATATTTGGTTTAAGACCTATATAAAACTCTAATCCTTGCTTATAATCTTCTGCTTTCTCTGAGGGCAATCCAAATATGTGGTCTATTTCAACCATTATCTTTTGTTTTTTTATTTCATTTACTATTTTTCTAATAAGTTTGTTTGTTTCATTTCTTTTGCAAATGTCTTTTCTTATTTTTTCAATTGGAGTTTGAACCCCTATCTTTACTTTTGTGCATTTTGCTTTTTTGAGAAGTGAAAGAACTTCTGCATCAATAAGTGCGGGATGGGAAATTGCTTTAAAAGGGACATTAATTTCTTTTTTGTATTTTTTTAAAAATTCTATTAACCATTTTTTATCAGAAGTAAAGCAATCGTCAAGAAAAAGTACTTGTTTAAATTTGATTTTCTTTTTCATTATTTTTAATTCAGTGATAACACTATTTACACTTCTTTTTCTAAGCCATTTCTCTCCTGAATATAATTTTTTCATAAAATTATTAAAGCAATAAGTGCAATGAAAAGGACAACCCTTACTTGTAATGCAATGATAAATCTCTTTCAAATAAGGGGCTTCTTTTACAAAAAGTTCCTTATCTGGAAAAGGCAAGGTATCTAAATTTTGAATCAAAGGCCTTAGTGAATTTTTAATTATTTTTTTATTTTTTTTCATCCAAATATTTTTAATCTTGGTATTTTGTGGATTTTCAATTAATTCAATTATTGCATCATCGCCCTCACCTAAAACTATGTAATCTACAAAATCATTACTGATTACTTCATCTGGACAAGATGTTGCCTGTATTCCTCCAACAATAATAAAAGCATTTGTGATAGTTTTTACAAACTTAGCAATTTTGCAAACTATTGCATAATCATCAGTCATTGCAGAAAAACCAATAAAATCTGGCTGAAAATTTTCAATTCTTTTTTTTAATCTTTTTTTAAAATATTTTTCTCCCTTATGATAAACAATCAAATTAACCTTATGTCCTTGTTTTTTTAATCCTGAAGATAGGTATTGAATGGCTAAAGATTCAGATTCTTCCAGCATAGGATAAATAAAAAGGATATTTTTGGAGTCTTTCATATTCTCCAGTATTTAGTTTAAATTTATAAATATATGTGGTAGGGAATATGGGAGTTATGCAGAGGATAGGATTCGAACCTACGAAGGCACTAAGCCACAGGATCTTGAGTCCTGCCCCTTTGACCGCTCGGGAACCTCTGCATAAAAATTCTAATAATTACCCCTATAAAAAGCTTTATAAAATTGACTTTAATAAATTTCCATAATCACTAAAATAAATAATCTCATCTTTTTATTAGGATTATGCCCCCAAACAAGATTAATAATTTTTTTGAGTTTTAAATAATTTGCTTAAAACAAACGCCTTGCCTTTTCATAGATTTTTTACTTGTTTTTGAAGAAAGAATATAGATATAAGTACTTATATTTCTTAATACAAAATATCTAAGTCATAACTACAACAAAAGGATTTAAATTTAACATAAGTTTTTAAAGTTTATCTTCTTGGTGTATTAATGGGATTTAAAAAAGGATTAAAAAATTATTTAATTGGAGTTGTTATTGTAGTGGTTATTATTGGGGCATTTCAATTTTTTGCAATTAATGGTATTATTAATACTTTTGGTAGTTCTGAAAATAAGAAAATTCTTGATATCCCAAAAACAATCTCCCTTGGAGAAAATCCCATCGTTAATGATAATGTTGAAAAAAGTAATAAAGAATTATGTATTGAGGGATGTTCTCCAAATAAATTGCTTTTTTATGATATTAGTTATGAGGCAAATATAAAAGACAAGGCTTTATTTTGTGTTTGTGAAAATGGAAATAATCCATTAACTTCTGTTTATGATTTAAATAAAAAATTATGGATACAGAGGCGACAATAAAATAGAATATCTAAAAAATTAAATTTATTTCAGAAGATTATATTTTAAAATTATTAAAAATATGGGAGTTGGTGAAAGATTTTATGAATGTGAACAGGATTTAATAAAAATCTGGATTTTTCTTGGACATTATACTTTTGGAGAAGAAAAACAAGAAAGATTATTGCGTGAAGAAATATGGAATTCTTTAGAAAATGATAGATGGCATTTGTATTTAAAATTTCCTTTAGACCTTAAGAAGATAAACTTTTTAATTTCTAAATTAAATAAAAAATCTGGTAAGAATATAATTAATATCTTATCAGATTATACGGCAGAAAGAGTTGAAAATGGTGGTTCTTATGGATTAGTGGATAAGGCAGGAAATTTAAAAATAACTTGTTCATTACCACATTACCTCCCTTAACTTAGAACAAATTTAAGTTCCATTATTAGCACCATATAAAAAGCTTTATAAACGCATAATTTTAGATATAGTTAGGACGACCATAATAGTTTGGTGACACCTGTTCCCATCCCGAACACAGAAGTTAAGCTTACTATGTTTGTTGTATTAGTTTTCGAGAGAAAGTGAAGCTCCAAAGTTGTCCTTTTAAATTTTCTTTTTAAAAAGGAAATTTTAGAATAAGAAAAACTACATTAGAAAATGATAATACCAATTCGTTGTTTCAGTTGTGGAAAACCAATCGCACATTTGTGGGAAGAATTTAAGGATAGAGTTGAAAATAAAAAAGATCCATCAAAAGAAGTTTTAGACGAGCTTGGATTAAAGAGAATGTGTTGCAGATCTATTTTTTTAGGACAAACAGACACTTTAGAATTAATTAATAAATTTAAGAAGTTCTAGTAATTTAATAATTCTGATACTGTCACAAACTTATATTTCTTTTTTAAAATTGGAATTAATGTTGTTATGATTTCGATTATTTGATTATTTTCTCCAATCTCTTCTAAGTAGTCATGAAAATTAATTATTGAACCATTTTTAGTTTTGTTCAGAACTATTTTTATTATTTTTTGTTTTTTTAATAATTTCCAATCTTTTGAATGAACATCAAATAAAATTATTTTTTTATTTAATTTTTTACAAATTTTTAATAAATTTAATCCAAAACTGCAATAAGGGGGTCTAAAAAGGGCAGGGTTAATCCCTATTTTTAATAATTCTTCTTCGGTTTTAATAATCTCATTTTCTATTAATTTTTTGTTTTTAAATCTTAATGGAGCATGATTATAACTATGGTTTCCAATCTCTGATCTTTGATTTATAATTTGTTTTAAAATTTTTTCATTTCCTTTTATTTTTTTCCCTAAAACAAAAAATGTTGCAGGGACTTTTTCTTTTTTTAAAATTTGAAGTATCTTTAAAGTTTTATTACAAGGTCCATCATCAAATGTCAAAGCAATTTTATTGTTTTTTCTATTTCCATGAAAATAAATATTCCCTAAATTAATCATTTTATCGTATACCTGCTAACATAACCGCAAGTTTTGCATTTAATTATCTTTAGAGATTTTTTAATCCTAATTTCTGAATTTTTAGAATTAAAAAAACTATAACATTTTTTGCAAAACTTTTTTCTTAATTCTTTTAATTTAATATTTTTTGACATTGCAAGTCTTTTTGCTTTTTTTATTTCTTTTGGAGAGGGATTATTTTTGAAAATTTCTTTGATTTTGTCTTGAATTTCTTGTTTAGAAAATTTTTCTTTTTTCATAAGATTTTAAAAGAAGGATATTATATAAAAATATGGTTAAATTTCCTAAATTCAAATCAAGGGTATTTTTGGCGCCGATGGCAGATATTACAAATATTGCCTTTAGAATTTTGTGTAAGAAATATGGGGTAGGATTAGTTTCGACAGAGTTGTTGAGTGCTAATGCAATTTCAAGAAAAAATAAGGCGGTAATGAAGTTGGGTTTGACAGATAAAAAAGAAAGGCCGAATGTTGTTCAGTTATTTGGGCAGAAAAATGAGAATATGGCTGAAGCAGCTAAATTAATGCAGAAAAATTTTGATATAATTGATTTGAATTTTGGGTGTCCTTCTAAAAAAATTATGGCTCAGGGAAGTGGGGGTGCTTTAATGAAGCGGCCTTCAAAAATTGGAGAGATTGTTAAGGCAGTTAAGGGTGCTGTAAAAAAACCAGTAAGTGTAAAAATAAGAAAGGGATTTGATAGAAAAATAAATGCTGTTGAAATTGCGAAAATTTGTGAGGAAAATGGGGTAGACATGATTATTGTTCATGGAAGAACTATTGGGCAGGGTTATTCTGGAAAAGCAGATTGGGAAGTGATTAAAAATGTTAAAAATGCTGTTAAAATTCCTGTTGTTGGAAATGGGGATGTTATTGATGGAATGTCTGCAAAAAAAATGTTTGAAGAAACTGGTTGTGATTATATGATGGTTGGGAGAGCGGCAATTGGAAACCCATTTATTTTTAAGCAAATAAATGAATATTTGAAAACTGGAAAGATGATTGAACAAACTAAGGAAGAGAGAATTAAAGATTATTTTGAGTATATTGACTTGGCAAGAGTTTATGGAATTTTTAATGTTCTTGATGCACGGAAAAAAGCTCAAGAATTTACAAAGGGTTTTGTTGGGAGTTCTAAATTAAGAAAAAAATTAAACAGGGTTAAAAAATGGGAAGAAATAGAAAAGCTTATGAAAGAGATTTAATTGTTTTAACTCATTAGAAGTAACAGACTAAAGATTTAAATAGTTTTAATTCTTAAAAAATTAATGAAAACAGAAATAATTAAACTCAAGGATGTGCATAAGAATTATGTAATGGGGGATTCGGAAATTCATGCTGTTCATGGGGTGAATCTTGTTATAACTCGGGGAGATTTTATTGCGATTGTCGGGCCTTCTGGAAGTGGCAAGTCGACAATGATGAATTTGGTTGGTGCTTTGGATTTGGCTTCAAAAGGAGACATTTATTTAGATAATCTTAATATTGAACATTTAGAAGAATCAGAGTTGGCACAAATCAGGGGTAAAAAAATTGGGTTTGTTTTCCAGACTTTTAATCTTATTCCAACTCAAACTGCTTTAGAAAATGTTATGTTACCAATGATTTTTCAAGAAGTTGAAGCAGATGAAAGAAAGGCCAAAGCTAAAAATTTATTGGAAAAAGTTAATCTAAAGCATAGATTAAATCATTTACCAAATGAACTTTCTGGAGGAGAGAGACAAAGAGTTGCTGTTGCAAGAGCTCTTGCAAATGACCCTGAGGTGATTTTAGCTGACGAACCAACTGGAAATTTGGACTCAAAAACAGGAGAAGAGATAATAAAAATGTTTATTGAATTGAATAAAGAAGGCAAAACAATAATTATGGTTACTCATGATTTGGATCTTGCAAAAAAAGCTAAGAAAATAATTAAATTAAAAGATGGAGAGATTGTAAAATGACTGAGAGAATCCAAGAAATTATAAGTTATTATGAATTAACAGATCAAAATATTATTAGAATTGGTTTAATTATGCATAGATTAAAAAGAAGTCCAGAGTATGCTGAAAAAATTTATTGGGAGCCAGGGGGTTTTGAAAATGTGTTTGAAGAGTTAGCCACAAAATTTAAAAAGCCATTAAATGAATTAAATATGAGGTGTATGCCTCAGATTAATTCTGAGAGATTGTAAAATGGAAAAACACACAAAAATCATAATCGCGGTATTAATGTTTGCACTTTATTTGGTAGGCATGGTTAGTTTAGCTTCTGCTTTGCTAATTGAAGGTGTTTCTATGAATCCGAAAGAAATAATGTCTGGAGAAACTTCTGAAATAAGTATTGAAATAAAAAATAATGGAGAGGAAGATATTGAAGATGTTTCGATTAATTTGGTTTTGATTGACATAACTGGGTTGGTTGATGTTCCGTTTGCTCCTTTTGATTCAAGTTCTGAGATTAGTTTTGACGAAATTAAAGACGGCAAAACAAAAACAGCAGAATTTGAAATAATTGCATTAAGTAATGCTAAATCAGGAATATATAAAATTCCTGTTCACATTGAATATAAAGAAGATAATGAAACAAAAACCAAGGACTCCTTGATAAGTGTTGTTGTTAATTCCGACGTTATTTTAAGTGTTGATGTTGAGGATGGTTTGTTGTTAAAGGGTCAGGCAAATGAATTGAGAATTGAAGTTGTAAATAAAGGGCTTTCAGATGTTAAATTTTTGGAGGTTGAAATTGGTGGTTCAACTTATTTTAATATTTTGTCTTCAAAAAATGTTTATTTGGGGGATGTTGATAGTGATGATTTTGATAGTGTTGAATTTAAAATATTTTTCAAGGAAAATGTTCCAGACAGTATTATACTTCCGGTTAGCATTTCTTACAAAGATGCATTGAATAATGAATATACAGAAAATTTAAATCTTCAGGTTAAAATTTATACTGAAAAAAAGGCGATTGAACTTGGGTTGTTAGAAAAAGATAATACTTTGATTTATATCGGGCTTTTTGGGGGTTTGATTGTTGTTTATATTATTTATAGAAAAATTAAGAAACAAAGGAAATTAAAAGCTAAGGAGATTTAAATGAGAGGAGGAAATCCTAAGAATAGTGGAAAACTGAAAGAAGGATTTTATTTCTTAAATAAAGGCCCTTATAGTCCAATAATAATTGCTCATGTTGAGGAAAAATTGGTTGCAATAAGCCCTAAAAAAGGCATTGAAGAACTTTCTGAAGCAAGTATGGGGAATTATACTCCTTATCTTGATTTAGATAAATTAGAGAGGGTTTTGGATGATTATTTTGGTGAATTAGAAGAAAGAGCGAGGGGTCTTCATTATAAATATGAATCTAGATTAGCTGCATCTTTAAGGGACTTGTGTCATGTTCAGGAACTTGGCGAATTTTCGTGCGAGCAAATGAATTATTTTACAGGCGCTACACTTGCCTTGATAAAAGAATGGGGCACAATGGATAAAGAAAGATTAAACAATATAAGGACACCATTATTGGACATAGGTCTTACGTGGTTGCCTGTAACTAAAAAAGCTGAAAAACAAATATTAAAATCAAAAGCAGAAGGTTCTGCTTAGGAGTTTGGATGTTAAAAGATTTCTTTGTGTTGAGCACAAATAATTTGAAACGAAGAAAGTTAAGAAGCTGGTTGACTATGATTGGAATTTTTATTGGTATTGCTGCTGTTGTGAGTTTGATTTCGTTGGGACAGGGATTGCAGGATTATATTAATGAAGAATTTGAAAAACTTGGTAGAGATAAAATAATAATTCAGTCGAAAGGGATGGGTCCTCCTGGAACTGCAGGACCTTCTTTAATTTTAACAAGCAAAGATTTAGAGGTTATAGAAAATGTCCGCGGAGTTAAATGGGCTGTGGGATTTTTGATTAAACAGGGACCTGTAAAAATTAAAGATGAGTCTGGGATTGGTTTTATGATTGGAACAGATCCTGAAGAATTAAAATTACTTAATGAAATACAATCTTTTGGGATTCTCGAGGGAAGAGATTTAAAAAAAGGAGATAAATATAAAGTTGTTTTAGGGAATGACCACATTTATGGAGATATTTGGGAAAAGAATGTCAGAGTTGGAGACACAATAGAAGTAGAGGGGCAGGAGTTTAAGATTGTTGGAGTGTTGAAAAAAATAGGGAATCCGATTGATGATGGCTCTATTTATATGCCAAAAGAAATTTTAAGGGAAATTTTAGGGATTGGGGATGAAGAGAGCCAGATAATGGTAAAAACAGCAGAGGGTTTTGAGCCAGAGGATGTTGCGGAGGATATAGAAAGAAGATTAAGGAAATTTAGGGGAGAGAAAGAAGACCAAGAGACATTTAATGTCCAGACTTCTGAGCAATTGCTTGAGACTTTTAGTAATATTTTTGGAGTTGTTCAGGCAGTTTTAATTGGGATTGCGAGTATTTCCCTTTTAGTTGGGGGAATAGGAATTATGAATACAATGTATACTTCTGTTTTAGAGAGGACAAAAGAGATTGGAATAATGAAAGCGATTGGTGCGAAAAATTCTCATGTTTTATTGTTGTTTTTATTAGAGTCTGGTTTGTTGGGATTAGTTGGGGGATTGATTGGTGTCGGTATTGGAATTGGTTTGGCAAAGGGTGCAGAATATATTGCGGCTCAATCGTTAGGTGTTGATTTGTTAAGGGCAAGTATGGATCCAATGATAATGCTTGGGGCATTGGTGTTTTCATTTGTCATAGGAAGTTTATCAGGGATTGCTCCTGCTTATCAGGCGAGCAAATTAAAACCTGTTGATGCTTTGAGATGGGGGTAAACCCTAATATAATTAATTTTAAATAATAGATTAACTAATAGTTATCATGGTTATTATGAATGAGGATACTGTTAATTTAATGGGTTTGACTTTTTTTTGTAATTCAATGTTTGAAGAACTTTATCATATGAAAAAAAATAAATTAATTTCTGAGAGACTTAAAGAAAAATGTAAAATAGGGATTGCTGAATTTAATTCATTAAAATGGCCCAGGAATAAAAAACCTTATCCAGATATTAAAACTAATTTATTTAATACAAATTCTAATCTTAACACTTTTGAACAAATTTGTGAGCATTATAGAAAACCGGCTGAGCAAATGATTGAGGAATTAATCTTAAATTTAGAATGCATTATTTCTGATAAACCAATAAATAAAAAATATCAAACTGCTGAAAAATTGCGGAAATTTTTTGATGATTTTGGTGATTATAGTTATTATGGTTTCAAAGATTATTTAAGAGCAATATAAAACTTTATAAACTTCTTAAATTAAATAATTTCAAGAAATGAAAAATTGGTGAGATAAAATGAAAAAATGTATTTATTGTAAGACAGATGTTTGTGATGATTCTGTGATAGATTTTTGCGAAAGGTGTGGGCGAGGGGTTTTCGGAGATAAAATGTTTAAGGCAATTATCCAGAACATGAGTGCTGCAAAACAGAGGGGAGATTTAGAGCAGACCCAGTAGGAAACATTTTTAAAGGCATTAATTCTAAGAATTTTAGAGACAACTTAGTGGGCAATTATTTGCCTTAAATGACTATAATCACTAAGAATTTTAAATTCTTAATTAGTTACCTAAATATAAAATCAAATGATAAAAAGAAAATCTCAAAGAGAGCATGGAAAGATTAAACTTAGTCGATACTTTCAGGATTTTAAAATTGGGGAGAGGGTTGCAGTTGTTAGGGAATTGGCTTTGGAGCCAAAGTTTCCAAAAACCTTGCAAGGAAGGTCTGGAGTTATCGAGAGTAAAAGAGGAAAATCATATATCGTTAGAATTAAGGATTTAAATAAAGAGAAAACTTATATAATTCATCCTGTGCATTTGAGGAGTTTAAAATAAATAAAATGATATTAGATAGAACACCTTTAAATTTGAATGAAGTGAAAGAGCTTTTAGATGAAACAGCAGATAGTGAAAAGAAAATAGAGATGGAGGTTTATTTGAAGAAATTTTTGAAAACAAAACCAGAATCTGCAAAAAAAATAAAGGAAGAACTTGAGAGTTTGGATTTATTAAAAGTGAAAAGGGAACATATTGTTAAGGTTGTTGATTTGTTGCCGAAGGATGCGTCTGATTTGAATAAAATATTTATTGATGTGAGTTTAAATGAGGATGAGACAAATAAAATACTTGAGATTGTTAAGAAAAACAAATAGGATTAAAAATGACAAAAGAAGAAACTGCAATAATATTAGATTACCTGCCCTATGGTTATCCTTTGGAAAAGAAAATGATGCCGATGGCTCAGGCAGTTGGTAAAAATCATTTTACATTGCTTCAGTTAGTTCCCCGAAGGGGCGTGACTTTAAAATTAAAGCAAGAGGTTTATATTGGGGAAGATAAAAGGCCTGAAATATATTATATTCTTGGGAAACTTCCAATAGAAAAATTGACAGAAGTTGCAAAAGAGCAACTTAGAGATTTTATTGAAGAAGTAATTGCAGAAAAAGAAGAAAAG
Source organism: archaeon (assembly GCA_030636025.1). Taxonomy (GTDB): domain Archaea; phylum Nanobdellota; class Nanobdellia; order Pacearchaeales; family GW2011-AR1; genus ARS1285. The sequence goes on along the minus strand of DAOVXQ010000001.1, from coordinate 10,763 downwards.
TTTGTTGAATTTTTTAATACAGCAGAGGCAATAAATACTAGGGTTCATCAGTTTGAGTTGCTTCCTGGATTTGGTAAAAAGCACACTGAAGCAATTTTAGAAGAAAGAAATAAAAAACCTTTTGAGAATTTAGAGGATTTAAAAAACAGGGTTTCAAATCTTCCAGACCCTAAGAAAGCAATTGAAAAAAGATTTTTTGAAGAAATAACTGAAAGGCAAAGGTATTATTTATTTATTGAATTTTAAAATGGCAAACTTTTTTAGAAAAACAAGTTTGAACAAAAAAATAACTTTTCCGAGAAAAGTTAAGTCAAAATAAAATTAAAATGGCAGAAACAGAACAAATACAAGAACGAAAACCTGAAAAAAAGGATTATTTTTCCATAATCAGGATTATGCAGACAGATATTCCTGGGAACAAGGGACTTCTCGTCGGGTTTAGATATATCAAAGGGGTTTCTTGGGGGATTTCAAATGCTCTTTGTAAAATTCTCAAATTAGACCCTAAAAGGAAAATTGCTGAATTAGATAAAGAAGAAATAGAAAGGATAAATGAGTTTTTGAAAAATCCGAAATTTCCTAATTTTTTGAATAATCGGAAAAGAGATTTTGATGTTGGCGATGATTTGCATTTAATTGGAGCGAAGTTAGATATGAAAAAAGAATTTGATATTCGAAGATTAAAAAAGATAAGGTCTTATCGTGGATTGAGGCATGCTCTTGGATTACCGACGAGAGGACAGAGCACGAGAAGTAATTTTAGGAAAAAGGGCAAGGCAAAAGCAGTAGGAGTTAAATCAAAGAAGTCGAATAAATAAAATGAAAAGAAAACAAAAAAAATATTCGAGACCGAGAAATCCTTTTGACAGGATAAGAATTGATGAAGAAAATGAAATTAGAAAAAAATACGGGCTTAAAAATAAAAAAGAAATTTGGAAGGCAGATGCTGCGATTGGAAGGATTAGAAATCTTGCTAAAGAATTAATTACAAAATCTGAGGAAGAAAAACAGGCGTTTGTCGGGCGGTTGCAAAAAAAAGGTTTTAAGGTTGAGACTCTTGCAGATGCTTTGGGTTTGAATAAAGAGGATTGGCTAAAAAGAAGATTGCAGACAGTTATTTTTGCAAAAGGATTTGTAACTACGCCGAAACAATCAAGACAGTTTGTTGTTCATAAACATGTTTCTGTTGGGGACAGAATTGTTAATATTCCCTCGTATATGGTTTCTCTTGAAGAAGAACCTTTAGTTAAATTAAATATTGTATTAAAACTTCCTGATAATAAAAAGGATGCAAAAAAAATAGTGCCCCCTGCAGAGAACAAAAAAATTAAAGTTAGTGAAGAAAAAGTTGAGGTTTTAGAAAAACCTGAAATTATAGAAAAACCCATGGAGGTAAAAGCTTAAAATGGTTGAAGTAGAACAAAAAATTGCACCCAGGGGTGTACCTCTTGCGGGAGGCAAAGAAGCACCGAAGAAAAAGAAAGAGCGAATTTGTGTTTTGGATATTTATACTACTTTCAATAATACAATTATTAATATGACTGACTTGGCAGGGACGAGTATTTCGAAATTTAGTGGAGGGCAATTTACAAAACAGGATAGGTTGAAGGCAAATCCGACTGTTGCAATGTTTATTGCTCAGAAAATTACTGAAGAGGCGAGAGACCAAGGGATTACGGGATTTTATGTTAAGATACGGGCTGGAACAGGGCAAAATAATCCTGGACCAGGGGCTCATGCAGCGATTAAGTCTTTGACAAGAGCAGGGTTTAAAATTTTGAGTATAATGGATACTACAAAAGTTCCACGAGGCGGACCTAAAAAGAAAGGGGGAAGGCGGGGGAGAAGGGTTTAAAAAGCAAAATTTACTGAAATTAAAATGACAGAATTAACAAAATTGCAAAGAGAAACAATAAAGAAAGGATTAATAGAATTAATTAATCATGAATTAGAAAATACTGTAGATTATTCTAATTATAGAAATAAAATGAAACGAGTGAGGGAGTTTATTGCTTATGGGGTTTCTAATGGGTATTTGATTAATGAAGAGGGGGGAAAATTAATAAAAAAATATAATAGTTTGATTGTAGATAGAGGATCTCTTAGTGATTTAAGTTGGAAAATAGATAATGAACTTGCAGGTATTCAGGAAAGAATAGATAAAAATTTAAAATGATAAAGATAGAAAATTATGACAAGGAAAAACAGGCAATAAATTTTGTTACAGATATGTCTGTTAATTTGGCGAATGCTATTCGGAGGAGTGTTTTGGAAATTCCTGTGATGGCTGTTGATGAAATTGAAGTTGTTAAAAATGATTCTGCTTTATTTGATGAAATTTTGGCTAATCGAATTGGATTGATTCCAATAAAAACTGATAAAATTACTGATAAGGGGCAAAAATTTAAATTAAAAAAGAGCGGACCATGTACTGTTTGTTCTGGTGATTTTAGTCCTTCAATGGGAACTGAATATAAATTGCCGATTGTAATTCTGGATGATGGCCAGGAAATTGAATTAGTTGCTAATGCAAAATCTGGAATTGGAAATGAACATATAAAATATTCTCCTGGATTGGTTTATTATAAACATAATTTAAGTGAGGAATTTCTTGATTTGATTAATATTGAAGATGGGAAAATTATTTATGATGAAAAGGAATTAAAAGAAAATGGTTTTTCTGAGGAGCAGATTACAAACTTAAAGAAAATTGATAAAGTTGATGGGTTGAATTTTTACATAGAATCCTGGGGGCAAATTGAGGTTAAAAGTATATTTGCAAAAGCGATTGATGCTCTTAATAAGAATTTGAATGAATTGAGCAAGGTTGTGAAATAGTTAATCCGTTTAATTAAGCGGAGATGCCGGAGCGGTCAAACGGGCTTGGTTAAGGTCCAAGTGGCTTAGTGCCTACAGGGGTTCGAATCCTCTTCTCCGCATAGGGAAAAATTTTTCTCTACATAAAAAATGATAAGTAAAACAAAAATAAGCAAAAGATTGAAAAGAAAAACAAATCCAAAGATAGTTGAAACTATTGAGCTTGCAAAAAAAAATAATCATTTGGACTTGGCTAAAAGATTGTCAGGACCAACACGACTTTATAAAAAAGTTAATGTTGGTGAATTAAATAAATTAGGAGATAAAATTATTGTTGTTGGAAAAGTTCTTGGACAGGGAGAAATTAATAAAAAAATAAGTGTTGGTTCTTTGGGATTTTCTGAACAAGCTAAAGAAAAATTAAAAGGAAGTGAGTTAATGAGCATTAAACAAATGATTGAAAAAAATAAAGGTTTGGATGGAGTTGAGATAATTTAATGGCAAACTTTTTTAGAAAAACAAGTTTGAACAAAAAAATAACTTTTCCGAGAAAAGTTAAGTCAAAATCAAATTAAAATGGCAAGGATAATAATTAATGCAGATGGGGCGATTTATGGGCGATTGTGTAGTTATGCTGCGAAGCAGGCATTAGAAGGAAATGAAATTGTTGTTGTTAATTCTGAAAAATCAATTATAACTGGAAGTAAATCTTCGATAATTAAAAAGCATCAGGAGATAAGAAAAAAAGGAGGGAGTTCTCGGAAAGGGCCAAAGCATTCGCGGTTTACTTATAGGATAATGAAAAAAGGAATAAAGGGGATGCTCCCAGACCACCGAGGAGGAATTGGAAAAGAAGCACTTAAAAGAATTATGTGTTATGATGGAATCCCGAAAGAATTTGAAGGACAGAAAATGATTAAAACTGGAAAATTAAAACATGATAAATATATTGAATTAAGGGAGTTGTCTAAAAAACTTTAAAATGCCTGCGATACCAAAAAATATAACTGTGAGTGGAAAGAGAAAAACAGCGATAGCTAAGGCGACAATCAGGAAGGGAACTGGAAAAGTGACTATTAATAAAAAACCTTATGAGCATTTGGATTTTTTTAAAAAACTTGCGATTCAGGAGCCGATTGAATTGACAAAAAAAGTTCTTGGGAAATTTGATTTTGATGTTAATGTTAATATTTCCGGGGGGGGGAGCGAGGGGCAGATTTCTGCTGCAAGATTGGCGATTGCAAAATCAATTGTTAAGTTTACTGGTTCTGATAAATTAAAGAAAGTTTTTGCAAATTATGACAAAACACTTTTAGTTGCAGACATAAGAAGAAAAGAGGCCTGCAAGCCCGGAGATTCTAAGGCAAGGAAGAAAAGGCAGAAGAGTTTTAGATAGGCAGAAGAGTTTTAGGTAGAGAAGATTTTATAATATGTATTTCTTAAATAAAATAATGAAAGTCAAAAAAAATAAAATTTGGTATGTTTATATTCTTGAGTGTTCGGATGGTTCGTTTTACACTGGAGTTACGAATAATATTGATAAAAGAATGTTGGCACATTCTAATGGGGTAGGAAGTAAATATGTTAGAAGAAAAGGTTTTAGGAAGTTGTTGAGATTTAAAGGGTGTAAGGATAAAAGTAATGCTTGTAAGTGCGAGTATCAAATTAAACAGTTGAGTAGGGAAGAGAAGTTGGGGTGGTTTGGGTGAATAATAATAAACCCAAAACCCTTAAAAACTTCATTTATTTAATAATTTTATAAAAGAGACAATGACAATACTAGGCGGATTTTCAAATTTTTTTAATGGGATAGCGAATTCTCTTCCTGAAAATTATCAGGTTTTAGTTGGGCTTTCTTTGTATGTTTTGTTTATTGTTTTGTATGCTGTTTTTATCTGGAAGTTTTATAAATTTATTTCAAAGAGAAATATAATTGAATTGAATTTTCGGAAATACAATCGGGCGACAAATCCGGGGCTGGAAAAATTTTATGCGGTTGTGCTGGATACTGTGGAGTATATAATCATTCTTCCTTTTTTAGTGTTGTTCTGGTTTGTGGTTCTGGCATTATTTTTATTGGTTTTATCTAAATCTGCAGACACATCTCAAATTCTTTTAATCACTGCAGCAATTATTGCATCAACCAGAATAGCAGCTTATATTCATGGAGATTTATCAAAAGACCTTGCGAAAATAATTCCTTTTACAGTCCTGGCTTTGTTTCTTTTAGAGCCGGATTTTTTTAATGTTAATGATTTTTTTGACAAGATTGCGCAAATCCCCTCGCTATTTGAAAATATTTTGATTTTTATTGTCTTTATTTTTGTGGTTGAATTTGTTTTAAGGGCAGTATATACAATTGTGGAAGTTATTCGCTCTAGAAATTCTCCAAAAGTTGTTGAATGATTTACAATATTCTTATAAACGCTAATTAATAGGACATTCTTATGTGGAGTTTAAATGATGGGGAAAAAGAGCTGAAGCCGTTGGTTTTTTCAAATGGTAAAAGTCAGGCAGATATTGTTAAAGAAGTTTGTGATGCGATTGGCGAGGGGCATAAAATAATTTTTATTAAAGGAGTTTGTGGAAGTGGAAAAAGTGCAATTGCATTAAATTTAGCGAGAAAAATCGGCAGGGCTTCAATTATTGTTCCAATAAAATCCTTGCAGGAACAATACACAAAAGATTATGTTGAAAAAATGCAGGTTTTAAATAAAGAGAAGAATAAAAAATTAAAAATTTATTCTATTGTTGGGAGGAATAATTTTAAGTGCAAGTATTTGAAAGAGTTTGATGTGGCGAGGGAAAGAAGAGAGAAAAATCTTAAACTTAATGATATTTTCGAGGGGGTTGAGCGAGTTCAAGGAGACAATGATAGTTGTGATAATTCTCAGCTTCCGTGTAAAATCGAAATTAAGGAAAAAAATATTTTAAAAATAAAGGATTATATCAAGCAAAATCCTGAGATTAATTTGAAGGATTTTGATTCTATAAAAGATGTTAAGAGAATGTCTATTGCGTGTGTTTGTCCTTATTGGGCCCCGATTGTGTCTCAGGATTTTGAGATAAAAAAATTTCAAAATGCAAGAAAAATAAAATACAAAGGATTAGAAGAAAATAATTTTACGATTTACCAGAGAAATAAGGGGTGTGGTTTTTATGACCAGTATGAAGCTTATGCGGATGCAGATGTGATTATATTTAATAGTTTGAAATATAAACTTGAGAGTTTGATGAACCGGAAACCTGCCACAGATGTTGAAATTATCGACGAGTGCGACGAGTTTTTGGATAGTTTTTCAAATATTGAACAGATAAATATTGAAAGATTAATTTTTGCATTGAATAGTGTTTTTGTGAATTCTGAAACTCAAAAGATTTTGGATGACTTAATCGATATAACGAATACTATTAAAAGAAAGTATCAAAAATCTGGTGAGGAGATTTTTGAATTAAAAAACACTTTGGTTTGTAAATTATTGAAAGAAATTCTTGATTCTGCGATTTTAGAGAAAGATATGGAAGGAGAGAGCAATTACATTACGCAAGTTCATACTGTTGCGAAGATTTTTGAGGATTCTTTTGAGGAGAGTTATTTTTCTGTTGAAGAAAAAGATAAAAATATGGTGATAAAAATAGTTAGTATAAATCTTGCGAAGAGGTTTGAGGAATTGATTGCTAAGAATAAGATCGTTGTTATGATGAGTGGGACCCTTCATTCAGAGGGTGTTTTGAGGAATATTTTTGGATTGGAGAAATTTAAGATTATTGAGGCAGAGACAAAAAATCTGGGGGCGTTGATTAAATGCAAACATGGTTATGAAATGAATTGCAGTTATAATAATCTGCAGTCACAAAGAGTCAGCAGAGAGAATTATCTTAGAGGATTTTCTAAATCTATTTCGTGTGCAAAAAAACCGACTCTTGTTCATGTGACTGGTTTTAAGGATTTGCCAAGTGAATTTGAAAAAAGAGAATTTGGGATTGATAATCTTCCGACAAAAAGTGAATTAATGTATGAACAAACTCAGGACCCGTTAGGGAAAAGGATTCAAAAATTTAAGGAAGGAAAAATTGATGTTCTTTTTACAACTCGCTGCAACAGAGGGGTTGATTTTCCTGGTGAAATTTGCAACAGCATTATTGTAACAAGATTTCCTTATCCAAATATATCTGGAATTTTTTGGAAAATCCTAAAGAAAACAAAACCAAATTATTTTAGGAGTTTTTATATGGATAAAGCGAGAAGAGATTTTCTGCAAAAGATTTATCGTGGGCTAAGAAGTAAAACTGATAAAGTTTATTTATTAAGTCCTGATAGCAGGGTTTTGGATTTTGGGTTTGAATGAAATGCGATTAAAGGAAGTTGCAATGGAATAACCTTAAAGGCTAACTGAATGCAATTTGTGGTGAATAGCAGTGAACTCTTTAATCGCTGTTATCAGCACCTTTCAAAAAGGGCGAAAAATATGCATATTTTGAGAGTTAAAATCACTTTTTAGGGTGGGCTTAGAATTTATTGAGAAGAAGTGCGATTTGATATTAAGATTTAGAGTTTGCTAATTCTTCTATTTTGGATAGAACAAACTTCGTCCTACGTTCACAATCATTAAGATAATCTTCTGGTTTACAAGGCACAAAACCTTCAGAAAAAAGATTAAAATTATCAGGTAATTTTTGCAATCCCTCACAAGCATCTAATTCTTTTTTCTCAAAATCTATATAAGCAAGATTACCATTACCTAGGCTCATATAAAACCCTGTTTCCATAGGTTGTCCATTTTTATCTAAATATTCTTCTGTCATTTTAATCTTACTCAGAAAACTCTGAGGCATCTACCTCTTGTTTAGCTAAAGAAAACTCCTTTTTAAAATTTTTGGAATCACTTCTTCCTAATTGGGCAGGTAAAGAAAAAGGATTTTAATTGCTGATAACAAATAGTTAAACCGCTAAGATTTCTTTATTTGGCAATTTGGTTTCAGATTTTTTTAATAAAGGTCCAACTGTTAATTCAACATCTAATCGTATAAGGTGCCTTACAAATAAATTATCTGTATTTAATTTATAAAGTTCAGATTTTCCCTGTTTTCTTGTCCTAATTACAATTCCTGATTTGATAAATTCATCAAAAAAAGAGATTAGAGAATTATAACTGACATTTGATTCTCTTGCAATTTCTGTCAAATTATAGTCAAAAAGGTCATTATCAATTAAAAAATCTAAAACCCTTAACTTCGGAGTATCTCCAAAAGCTTTCAAAAAAGGAGACATAAAAATTTTTCGTTTCATTTTAGTTGTTATATTTTAATTAATAATTATTTATATTTTGTTGTTTTTAAATGTTTCTATTCATTACTAACAACTATCAAAGATGGTAACATTTAAAAACTTTCTTTTCTTAAAAACTAAATGGTCTCAGAAGAATTAATAATGGCAAGAATTATGTTAAAACTTACAAAAAAGAATAATTGGGGGGCATGTTATGATAGATTAGAACATTTTAAGAGGTTTCCAAATCTAAAAAAAATCATAAAGGATTTAGGAAAAAAGAATTGGATTATAATTCGTAAAAAACAGAATTATAGTGCAATCTCTCTAAATATAAAATATAAAAGAGAAATCGCTGAATTTATTTATGAACAAGTGGATATTAATTATAGGGTTTAAAAAATTAATGAGGGAGATTATTTAGTTAAATCAACATACCCATTTTTAAATAAAGGGCAATTAGTTTTGAATTCGCACCATTTGCATAATCTTGAAGGATTTGGCTTGAATTCTGTTGTTGATTCAATTTTTTGAATTAATTGGATTATTTCCTGTTTTAAATTTTCTAATTGCTCCTCTGTTCTTTTTGAAATCATTTTTTTGTTAAATGCTAAAAAATGCCAGACCAGGTGAATTTCTTTAGCTTCGGGAAAATCGTTTTTAATTGCCAAAGAATAAAGTGCTAATTGCCTGTCGTTGTCTAATTCTTTCTGGGATTTTAAAAATCCCGAAGTTTTGTAATCGTGAATTTCGAAAATATTTGTATTTTTATTATGAACAAGCCGGTCAATATATCCCTGAAGTTCGTATGTTTCATCAGAACCTAAATTAACAATTACTTTTTTCTCTGTTGCAATTGTATTATCTTTGAATGGATAGTTTGTTGTAAAATAATCGATTATGAATTTTGTGCCCAAGTTGAAATAATATTCTGCATCAAATTCCTGCTTGACGATTTTAATGTCCTGATTAAAATCATTTTTCCAATTAAAAACAAAATGGTAAATCGCATTGTCTAGTTGAGGCAAATTATTATTTGCTACCTGGTTGTAAATCCATTCTAATGTGTCATGGACTTTGTTTCCAAGAAATCCTTCAATTGTCTGTTCTATGTCTGGAATTAATTCGTCAATATATTTAAATTTAAATTTTAAGGCACATTGTTCGAAGGTTGAAAGCCTGGAATGAGAGTAGCATACCATTTTTATAATGTTTTTAGAAGCAAGAGGATTAAAAGGTTTTCTATGATAATTACCATGCATGTGTGTGAGTGATGAATTTGTTTTTTCCGGTAGGAATTGAAATTTTAGAAAATTTATTGTCTCCAAGATGCAACAATAAACTTAGATTGTGTTTTTTGAATAATATATTTGATAAAATATCTGCTAATCCGACGACAACAGGTTGCATAGCAGATTTTGAATTTCTTTTTCCCCTAATTCTTCTTGGCGGTTGAAGATTATTTTGATTAAAAAATTTAGTATAGTTTTTTACAATTATTTCGGATGCAAACCTGCTTAATTGTTTTTCTAAAAAAGTTCTTTCTTTTTTTCTCATTGGGCCATCAAAATGCAATTCAATTTTATCAAATTCATACAGAGGCATTGTTTCTAAAAAATAATTTAATAAATAGGGGGCTGAATAAATTAAGTTATCTGAAAAATCTTGTTCAGAATCTCTATCAAGTGTTATTGAAAATGAATGTCTTGAATTAGAATCAAGGAGATTTAGTAATGAAATATCTCTTTTGTGCGAAAAGGGTTTGCATTTTTTGTCTTCGGGCAATGTTGAAAAAACTCCTGCGCAAATTTCGTTTAGACGATTATTTGAATGATTAAATTGCCCATTACTATATTGCGACGCATCAAAACCTGCATAAAGCACTCTCTTTCCAGTTTGCATAATCTGTTGAAAGAATTTTAGCTTATAAATATTAAAATAAACTATAATATATCTTAAAGAAAATAAAAGCTTAAAAGTAGAAATTGTTTTAGATATTTTAATGGACAAAAGAGGGATTTTAAATAAGACGGCCTCCCTTTGTGGAGAGATTGGGGACTTAACAAATAAACTTGTTCAGGGTCTTGAAGCATTATCTAATTCTAATGGGGGGCCCCCATTATTAACACAAAAAGAATATTTTGTGTTAAAAAATAAATTTAAAAAAAATAAATCTTCTTTCAAGGCAGGAGCAGATATTAATCATGAAATTGGGGGAAATTTACAGCGAATTGAAAAATATTCTATTAATTCTGCCATGATGATTAGTTTGTTACTTCACGAGGCAGAATCTGGTTTTCGAGAGTATGAATATGAAAATCAGGAGTTAAAAAAACAATTGGGAGAGCTTGGCAAATTAAAAGGAGATTATGAAATGGAAATTTGCCTTTTAACACGAGAACTTGCAAATTATCGGGGACGGTAACATTTATTAATATTTGATTTCTTTATTTAATATGGTTTTGCAATATAAATTAAAAAGTGGAGGCAGATGGAAAAATTATCCGGGGAAGGATAAAATTAAGGGTTCTGTTAAAAATTATGAATTTCGGCTTCTTAGCGAGGACAGAAAAAAAATTCTTGCCGACGGGGGGAGCTATGCAAAAGTTATGAAAAGGTTCAGGCAAATTGAATTTTTTAAGCACAAAAAATAAAGGAATAATTTAAAAATATGTTT
>DAOVXQ010000011.1 GCA_030636025.1 archaeon | reverse complement strand
GAAACTACAGATTCTTTATTAGGGGCATCTTCACCAAAAACAGAAGAAAAAATAAAAATCATAATAAAAAAAGAAAAAATAGAATTAACAAATTTAAAAACACAAAAACTAGGGGCAAAGGTTTTCGCAGAAATAACTATTAAACTTCCTTCAAAATTAAAAGTAGATGAAGCTGATAAAATTTCAGAGGAATTAAGAAAAAAATTAACTTCACAAATACAAGAACTTCATTACACATCAATACAAATTCAATCCCATGACATACAAAAAGGATATTTTAAACCTTCATTTGGAAAAGGATTTGGATGGCAAAGAAAAGGAAAATTTAAAGATAAAATTCAAGAAGCTCAGGGAAAAGGTCCAGAAGGATATTGTATATGTCCAAAATGTGAGTATAAACAAAAACATAAAAGAGGAATCCCTTGTTCAACAATTAAATGTCCTAAATGTGGTACGACCTTAACCAGAAAATAAAATGCCTCGCCCAAGAAGAATCGGAAGAATATTTTTTGAACCTGAAACAACTTATTTTAAACCCGCAGGAATACCAATATCTAATCTGCAAGATAATATTCTTACAAAAGAAGAATTAGAGGCAATAAGACTAATCGATTTTGAAGAACAACCTCAAATAAAAGTTTCAAAAAAAATGGAAATCTCTCAACCAACATTATCAAGGTTATTAACTTCTGCAAGAAAAAAAATTGCAGATGCTTTAATTAATGGAAAAGCAATTAAAATACAAGGAGGTATTTATAAAATGGCAACACCAAAAACAAGAGGTAGAGGTTTAGGAATGGGCAGAGGAAGAGGATTTGGTGGAGGAGATGGCAGAGGAAGAATGAGTGGCTTTGCTACAGGGCCTGCTGGAAATTGTGTATGTCCTAAATGTGGGGCAAAAACAACACATCAAACAGGAATTCCATGCTATCAAAAAAAATGTCCTAAATGTCAAACTCCTATGACAAGAGAATAGAATAAAAAATAAACAATTCAAAACTCTGGAAAATTATAAAAGGAGAAAAAGATTATTTAAAATATGCACCATTTAAACAATAATCTCAGGAGGTAAAACAAATGAAAAAAACAAAAATAGCAATAAGTTCAACAGGAAACAATTTAGAAAGTGAAGTAGATGCAAGATTTGGAAGATGCAGTTATTTTTTAATTATAAATGTTGAAGATAAAAAAATAAAAGATTTTAAAGCAATTGAAAATACTGCAAAAGCACAAATGGGTGGGGCAGGTATTTCTGCAGGAGAAATTGTAGCAAAACAAAAAGTTGATGCAATTATAACTATAAATCTTGGCCCAAGAGCATTTTCTATATTTGACCAGTTTAAAATAGAAATTTATCATGGAGAAGGAAAAATAAAAGATGTGGTGCAAGAACTCATAGAAGGTAAATTAAAAAAATTATCAAATGCAACAGGCCCACAGCATGCAGGATTATAATCCTAAATGAAGTAGTTTTAAATTTCAGATATAATACAAAATGAAAATCGCAGTAACAGGTGGAAAAGGTGGAACAGGCAAATCCACAGTAGCAACATCATTAGCAGTAGAATTTGCTAACTCTAAAAAAACAATGTTAGTTGATGCAGATGTTGAATGCCCAAATGATTATTTATTATTATCTGCAAAAAGAAAAAAATATTCTAATGTTTATCAGCCAATTCCTAAATGGGATTTTAAAAAATGTGTAAAATGTGGCAAGTGTGCCTTTGTTTGTAAACAAAATGCAATCGTTTTTGTAAAGGATAAATTTCCTGCATTTGTAAAAGATGTTTGCATAGGCTGCAAAGCCTGCATTGTTGCATGTCCAAATAATGCTATCTCTGAAACAAAAAAACAAATAGGAACAATCTATACTGGAAAAAACCATAATATTGATATTATTACAGGAGAACTTAAATTAGGAGAATTAGCATCAGGTGAGGTTGTAGCTTCTGTCAGAGAAAAATCTGATGAAATTAATAAAAAATTAAACTCAGAAATAATGATTATTGATTCTGCTGCAGGAATTGGTTGTCCAGTTATTGCATCATTAGTTGGAACAGATTATATTATCGGAGTTACAGAGCCAACTCCCTCTGCATTACATGATTTAAAAAGAGTTTTATACTTAGCAAATCATTTTAATATTAAGCATGGAATTATAATAAACAAATTTGATTTAGAAAAAAGTTTTTGTTCAAAAATAGAATCTTATGCTAAAAAAAATAAAATACCAATTATTGGCAGAATACCTTATAGAAAAGATTTTGTTGATTCAACAATAAAAATGAAACCAGTTATTGAAATAAATCCAGAATATAAAGAAATATTTCAGAACATAATTAAAACAATAAAAAAAGAAATAATAAGAATATAAAATGAACAACATAATCAAAGAACTAAAAAACCACGCACCATTCACAATCTTCGGGGCACTAACAGGAATCGTGGTAATGCTCCTCTTTTACAAACTCCCTCAAGAAACCGCTTACAATATTTTTTACACACTTCATCCAGTCCATGTTTTTTTAAGTGCCCTAGTAACTTCTTCTATCTATATTTTATACTCTGGAAAAAACTGTAAAATCTGGAAACTAATCTTAATCGGATACATTGGCTCAGTAGGAATCGCAACTCTAAGCGATTCAATCATCCCTTTCATAGGAGAAACATTACTTAATCTCCCAAACAAAGGCATCCACCTCGGTTTCATTGAAAAATACTGGCTAGTAAATCCATTAGCTTTTTTAGGTATTGCAATCGCTTACATTAAACCAAAGACAAAATTCCCCCACGCCGGACATGTTTTACTAAGCACTTGGGCGTCGCTGTTTCACATCATCATGGCATTAGGCGCAACAATTAATATCTTTTTAGCAGTAAGCATATTCGCATTCTTATTCATTTCAGTTTTATTACCTTGTTGTCTAAGCGACATCATCTTTCCATTGTTATTTGTGAAAGATAAAGGATAAATCAACAAAACCTTTAAATATAAAAAATAATTATTATCCAAATGAAGAAAAAAGAAATTTTAATATTTGTATTGCTAATAGCATCAGTTATCCTAATTATATTTTTAATTAATTATGTTAAAGCTAATGGAAATCACGACGACAAAACAATGCAATGCATTGCAGAAAAATCAAAAGTAATTGTCTCTCCAACCTGTAGTTGGTGTGCAAAACAAGAACAGGATTTAGGAGAACACGCAAATTATTTTGAATTTATAGATATTTCAAAAAATCTCGAAATATTGCAACAATATGAAATAAGGGGAACTCCTTCATGGATTATTAATCAAAAAGTTCATGCAGGATATCAAACAATAGAGGAATTAAAAAAACTGACAGGTTGTTAAATGGTAACATTAATAGAAATAATTGGACTAGCATTTGTTGACGCAGTTAATCCCTGTGCATTAGCAGTTATGACAATTGTCCTAATGGCATTATTATTAAAAAATCCTGAAAAAAAACATCAAGTCCTTTTAGGCGGATTAGCATTCACCCTCGCTGTTTTCATTTTATATTTCCTTTACGGATTAATCATGATTCAGTTTTTTGCTCATGCCATTCCTGCAACAGGAAAATTCGCATATTATGTTTTTAGAGGATTTGGATTATTCGCAATAATTTTAGGAATATTAAATCTAAAAGATTTTTTTTCATATAAACCAGGGGGCATAGGAACTGAAATGCCAATGAAAATGCGTCCGAGAGTAAAATTAATAATAAAAAAAATAACAAGCCCAAAAGGAGCATTTGTCATAGGGCTAATCGTAACCCTCTTCCTGCTTCCCTGCACAATCGGTCCATACATCATCGCATCAGGAAAACTATCTGTCCTGCATTTTTTCCAAACAATCCCATGGCTTTTATTTTACAATTTAATTTTCGTCATCCCAATGATAGCAATAACCCTAATAATCCATTTCGGACTAACAACCGTCGACAAAGTATCAGGATGGAAAGAAAAAAATATCAAATATCTTCATTTAATCGAAGGTTTAATTTTAACAGCCCTCGGGATTTTAATGTTCACAGGAATATTGGCTTAAAATATTATAACCCCAAATGTTCCTTCCTATAATGGCACAATTGTCGAAAATTAAATCCATCAGAAAAATCCATTTTATTTACATCTATTAAATTAACATGACGAGATCCCTCATGCAACCCATATACCCTTCTCTCCTCAAATTGATTATAATCTCTTTGTCTCATCTTTAATGAATACCAAAGAAAATTCCCCTCCTTATCTTTTTCACAATCTGTTTTTATCCTATCATTAGTTTCATTATCAACCATAACTTCCAATGGAACAATCAAATCTGGATTTTCAAAATTAACAAAAGAACCTTTAATTTTTTCTTTTGCTAATAATTCTATTTCATTATTCTCAAAAAAAATAAATACATCATTATTTGGAGCCACATATCCTAACATAATAATCTCACCAAATTTAAATTTAAAAGCATTTATATCCTCAAAACTTCCATGCACTATGACCAAACTGAACAATCAAGTCCACACCAATTCTTTCCACTTCTAAAGGAACATCACAAGCACCAAAACAACTTCCCATCCAAATCATACATTCACAATTAGTTTCACCCTCAATTTTATCACAAATCGCCTGAGCATAAGGTTTCAGCCCCTCGGGAAATTGAAGCAAAATCTTCTTAGCTTTTTCCTGATTAATTTTTCTAACTATCTTTCCAATTTCTAATTCATACTTTTCATCAACACATTCAAATCCTGTTTCCATTAAATTATCAAGAAAAAGAGGTTTTAATATTTATGGGTATCAAAATTTAATGAGCTAACTCCTCAAGCCATTTCTTAGAATCAGGCACTATCTTTTCATCTAAATCCTCTTTCAATTTTCTCCAATCAACAAGATTATTTTCTTTTAAATCTCTAAGGATACGAACAGGAAATGACTCGTCTTCAAGAAGTCTTGAAGTTCGCTTAGTTAAAAAAATACAATTCACAGGCCAGTCATCATTATATTGTTTTTGATAAAGCTCTTTAAGATATTCGTAAATTTTATCAGAAGTTTGACCAACATCAAGCATTGAATTAAACCCATAAACGCAAATTTCTTTGTTTGTAAGAATTTCATCCTCAATAAACTTTATATCAGGTTGTTTTGCATAAGACATAAATGCCCTGACACTTGCTCCTAAATTCTCACTTAAAATAAAATCTAAAGAAAGGGCATGATTAAAAAATTGTCTTGTTTCTTTTTCAAGTTCTGGAGGCCCTGCCATATCAATCACTCTGCATAAATTAATCAAACAAGATTTATAATCTTCTTGGGATGAGTTATTAAAATTTTCTAACATATCTTTATAGACTTCTCTGCAAGAATCAATAATTAATGCTCTTTTATCTTTTTCAAGCCCCGTATAATCAAGAAGTTGAATAATAAAATCTTCTGGATTTATAGTTGAATGCCCACTACCCACACAAGGATAAAATTTTTCAGAAATACAATCTTTCACAAACCCCTTAATCTCTAATGAAGATTTACATGAAATTTCTTTTAACGCATATTCAAGAGGAATCATCTTAAAAAAACCTATAATAATCTACTTATAAAATTATGTATAATAGGCCTTTTTCATATTAACCCAATCAAAAATCAAAATCCAATTGAAATCAATCTTCCCATATTCAACAGATAACAATAATGCTTTTATAACTTACTCTTTATAAAAATAAATGGCTAATAATGGAGATTGGTTCGGCAAAGCAACAAAAGGTTTAGAAAGAATTTTACCTCATTTCGGAACCTACAAAACAATAAGACCAAATTTTAAAGCAAATAACACAAAATGCGAAAATTTTGATTACGCAGGGATTGAACTTATCACAGATAGCATAATTGCAGATAACTTAAAAGAACATATAAATACAGAATTAAATAAAGAAAACGGAATTTATGCACACATAAGATTTCTCGAATGGGGAACTGAAAAAAATGGAAAATATAAATATGTTGCAGAAATTATCCCAAATAAAAATGTAAAACCCACAGATTATGAAACTGTTACAAAAGATTATTTTAAAAGACTTCCAAAAGTTATTAAAAATTTTACAATGAAAAACTGCCCAGAAAAAAGAAGAGACATGAAACAATCTCTTTAATCAGAGTTTATTCTTTCCCAATATGTAGGACAATCTTCCATAAACTGCTTACTTCTACCGATACAAACCGGAACAGATTGTATGCCTTCCTTTTCTTTACAATTTTCACACCTTATTCTTATATCTAATTCGACATCTCCCAATTTTTCATTATTTAATCTCATTTTAAAGGGGATTGTAATTCTAATGCTCTGTTTTGGAGGAATATTCCCAGTTATATTCGTAGAACTTTGTGAAAAAATACCATTATCAAAAGAACATAAATCAACATATCCACTATCAGAATTGCCACTATTAAAAATTGTTAATTCTATATTTTGCTCCTCGTCCTCCAATAAACTTTCAAACAAATAATTATTAATCACAAATTTGGAAGGAGATATTTCTATTTTAGCAAATCTTGAATTAATTGTATAAAATATACTATAAATAGATAATATAAGTCCAGTTACAGCTATAAAAATTGTGAATAAAGAAATAATCTTAGCCCATTTACTATTAATCCCATCGATTTTAAACTTCCAATTAATAAATACTTCTTTTTTACTTTCTTTCTTCATCATATTCTTTATAATCTTTAATCATATTTATATTTTCCCATCAACCAATGTTTTTATAACTTACCCCAGAAAAAAGAAGAGATATGAAACAATCTCTTTAATCAAATTTTATTCACTCTTCTAAACAATTAAAGCTTTTTCAAGACCATCAACTTTTTCTCTTGCAATTAATAATTTCTTCTGCACCATTAATAATTGATTAACTTGCCTTATCTTTTCCTGCTTATTAAATCTGTTCCATTTTCTTTCAATTTTTGGAAGTCCTTTATTATACAGCTCTGGAAAATCCATTTTTTCCAATCCATTTTTTATTCCATCAACAACAACCTCTGCAGCCCTTCTACCATAGACTCTCTCTAATTCAGACATATCTCTTTTAGAAATTTTAATAAAATTATTTGTATTACACTTTAAGCAATGTTCAGGAGCCCCCACGGTTTTGTGATGGTCCCCTAAACAATCTCTACCTTTAAGAATAGTATAGTCTCCTCCAACAGAAATTATCGCCTCGCAACCCTTACAATAAGCCATAGATAAATGATTATGAAACTTATTATCTGCCCTCGATAAATAATCTCTCATATTATCTAAAACATCCAAAACATACAAACCTTCTTTTTTCATTATTCACACAATTCCTTATTCTATTTAAAGATTTATATTCAAACCTCTTCAATTAAATAATAACAATCCAAAAACCTTTTAACTCTAATATTCTAACTAATTCTATGACAATCCGACAGCCAATCATTACAGTAGCAGGTCATGTTGACCACGGGAAAACCACCATCTTAGATTCAATCAGAACAACCGCGGTTCAGGAAGGAGAAGCCGGAGGAATAACTCAAAAAATTTCTTTCACAAAAGTCCCAATTGAAAATATCAAAAAAAGATGTAACTTAATTAAAGACCAAAATCTTAAGCTAGACATTCCAGGGTTTTTATTTATAGACACCCCAGGACATGCGGCATTCTCGCATTTAAGAAAAAGAGGCGGTTCATTAGCAGATATGGCAATTTTAGTAATCGACATAAACGAAGGAATAATGCCCCAGACAGCAGAAGTAATCGAAATCCTTAAGCTAAACAAAACCCCGTTCATAATCGCCGCAAACAAAATAGACAATATCTCTGGATGGAGAAAACAATCAGAAAATTTAAAAGAAAGCATAGAACTCCAATCAACAAACACAAAATTAACATTCCAGGAAAAATTACTCACACTAATCGGTGCACTCTACCATCACGGATTCAATGCAAAACCATTCTACGAAATAACAGATTTCACATCTCAATTAGCATTAGTTCCATGCTCAGGAAAAACAGGAGAAGGAATCAACGAAATAATAATGATGCTATGTGGTTTAAGCCAGAAATTTTTAACAAAAAATTTAATTTTAGGAAAAGAAACAAAAGGAGTCGTCCTTGAAATTAAAAAAGAAAAAACAATGCAATACGCAGAAGCGATTTTATACGACGGTGCACTTTCCTCGCAAGACGAAATTGCAATAGCAAGTTTTGATGAACCAATTACAACAAAGATAAGAGTCCTGGAAGAAATCATCCCACTCTCTTCAAAATTCAAACAAACTTACAATATTCAGGCAGCAAACGGAATACGAATGCAGTTAATAAATTCAAAAGGAATCCTCCCTGGAATGCCATTCACTGTTTTTAAAAATAACTTAGAAGAAATCAAACAAGAATTCAAAAAAGAAATCGGAGACAAATTAGAAACCGACGAAAAAGGAATAATCATAAAAGCAGATTCTTTGGGAAGTTTAGAAGCCCTCATAACACTTTTACGACAGGAAAAAATCCAGATAATCAAAGCAGGAATTGGAAAAATAAATAAAAAAGATGTAATCTCTGCTCAGACAAATCTCAAATCAGACAAGACAAATGCAGTAATTCTTGGTTTTAATACTGGAGAAGACGAAGAAGTCAAAGAAATGGAAAAATCTGAAATAAAAATAATCAAACATGAAGTTATCTATAAATTAATTGAGGACATTTTAGAATTTCAAAAACAAAAAAGGAATGAAATCGAAAGAGAAAAAATAATGGCTCTTGCTGTAATCTGCAAATTAAAAATCCTTCATCAATATGTTTTTCATAACAGCAATCCTGCTGTTTTTGGAGTAAAAGTTGAAGCAGGAAAATTAAAACCAGGCACACGACTTATAGATAGGGGCGGAAAAGAAATAGCAAAATTAAAAGTTATTCAGGACCAGGGGAAAAAGATTGAACAAGCAGAACAAGGACAGGAAGTTGCAATCTCGCTTCCAGGAATAACTTTTGACAGGCAACTTCAGGACACAAATGAGCTTTACTCAAATCTTTCTGCAAATCAATTTCAGGAGTTTAAAAAAAATAAAGAACTTTTAACACAAGACGAAGTTCAAATCCTGCAAAAAATCGCTCAAATAAAACGAAAAGAAAATCCCACTTGGGGGGTTTGAAAACCTCATTAAATAAATACAATTATATATTCCTTGCACCAGATAATTAAATGTATAAAATATTTACTGCTAACAAAAAGACTAAAAAAATATTACAAAAATATATTTCTATAAAGCCAGATATAAAAAATAAACTTGATTTACTAAGATTAAATCCAAGAAAATATAATGGAGCGCATCCACTTCATGGAAGATTAAAAGGAAAATGGGCTTGTTGGTTTGGCTCAAATATAAGGGCAATATATAATATTGATGATAAAGAAAGCATGATAATCCTCCAAGCAATAGGAACACATAAAATCTACTAATACTTAAACTCTTTTATCCTTCCTTTTTTTATATTTTTTTCACTTTTAAGAATTTGATTAAAAACATTTTTATCTTCCACTATCTCTCTTTCTTCAAGCATCCTTATTTTATCCCTTACTGCCTCTCTTACAAATTCAGTTTTAGTCACATAATTATGTTTCTTCATAACTTTCACTATTGCATTTAAAAAATTTCTTTCTAGTTTTAAACTCATATTTTCCATACTACTATGTAATACCAGGTAGTATTTAAGGTTTTCTGAAAAGATTAAAAAATCTTCAATTTGAGGGATTTAAAAGTTTAAAAAAAGTTAGAAATAATTAAAAGAAGTCAACAATCTAAATAATTAATAATATTACTGCTCCCAACCTCATCAATTTGTGGGGAATGAGTTTTACATAAATTAATAATATTACTACTTCCAACAATTTTTATTAAAGAGATACTTGTTTCTTTTGTTACCATAATTCGATTACTACTTCCAACCAAATCTATTATTACAGTTTTGTTCAGGTTATTAATTGTTTTTATTTGGCTTGAGCCAGTTATATCAATTTTTATTTCATTAGTATTTTGTTTGTCTATTTGAGACGAATTATTAAACAAAAGAAGAATTATAACTAAAAATAAAATTAAAACTATTCCCCAAACCCAATTATTACTTTTCATAAAATTTTTAGGAAAATGTTATTTAAAAATCTATCCCAATCTAAATAATCTTGAATACAACATCCGCAAAACCTTTAAAAACCCAAAATCTTATCATAATTCATACAAATGCCATTTAAAATAAACATATCACACAAGGGAAAAACCTACAAATTAGAAACAGAAAACGAAGTTCTAATTAGTAAAAAGATAGGCGAAACAATTCAGGGCAAAGACCTCTCTTCTGATTTAGAAGGTTATGAATTAAAAATCACTGGGACATCTGATGAAGCCGGATTCCCCGGATTCAAAGGCAACGAAGGTCCGGGCTATCACAGAAAATTATTAACTTATGGCCCTGGAATGAAAAACCCAAAAAAAGGACTAAGATTAAGAAAAACTCAAAGAGGAGAAGAAATTTCATCAAAAACAAATCAGATTAATACAATTGTTGAAAAAGAAGGTTCAAAAAAATTTAATGATTTATTTACTTCTGAAGAAGCCCCTGTTGAAGATAAAAAAGAATAAACTAAAATTTAATCAAAACAATTTTATCTTTTTAAAATATTTAAAAAAGCAAATTTTTAAGCCAATTAATAATTCCACTAATTAAACTTAAACTCGGCAATCCACAAGCATCCCCCACCCCATCACTATCAGAATCCAACTGATTAGGATTATAAATTAAAGGACAATTATCATCACAGAAATTATTTGCCCCATTGCAAGGGACATAATCTGAAGAATAACTTCCATTAGTTGGAATCCCGTCGCTATCTTCATCATCATATGTCCAAATAACCAACTCTCCCCTTTGCAATTTATCAACACCACTATCTGAACTAACAGAAATTGAATTCAAACCTTGATTTAATTGTATTGCATTTGTAACCCCCTCTGAAATAAATCCATAATTTGAATTATACAACTTATAGCTTCCATCATCCCCATTATATTCCAAAAGATAAGGAGAATCAACATCTATTGCAAGAGAGACAGGGAAAACAACATCCTCGCCATTTATATTTATTACAGGATTATCAAGACTGCCTTGTTTTTCTGCAAGTCCTTTTATTTCATTAATTTGCAAGCTCGTAGTGTCTCCGGGTTGAATATTATTAATATAAATTGAGATATAAGAATTATCAGAATATAAATAATGCCAGTTCCTATACAAACCAAGATTCTGCCAATTTACTTTTTCCCCATTATAATAATCTGCAACCTCTCCTGTTGGGTCCCCCAATAATAATTCCTTTTGACCTGTAAAATCTACAACAAATTTATAATCTCTTTTACCATACTGGTTACTGCCAATACTAAGAACAATAACTTCGTCATTACTATTTCCAGTCATTGAAATACCAAGCCCACGCTTATAAGTTAAATCGAAAACTTTATCAATTTTTATTTCACAACCCCCAATATTTGCACCAGAATTTGATATAGTCACTAAACCGTCCACAACACTACACGACACAGAATCACTACTCGTGCTAATCTGAGGAACAATACTTAAATCAGAAAAATCAACTATCAATTCATTATCAATATCATCATAACCTTTATAATCAAATCTTGGTCTTAAATAAATATTCGGTCCTTGAGCATTAAATTTATTATCAAACTGAAAAGTAAATGATTCAAAACTCCAATCTCCATAACTTTTATTTATTACCTTCTCAACAAAATTATACCCAGAAATATTATTAAGCTCTGCTTCTTTATGTTTATCCTTCAAATAATCTCTAACTTGTGTTGGAATAATTTCATCTTTCATATCCTCTGCATTCAAATCATTATATACACTCATCAAACTAAAAAGATTCATAAGCTCATGGTGATTTTTATAAAAACTCCCTAACTGTAATCCCAAAGAAGTCTTTAATGCAATCATCTTAGTCATCACATAATGAACATCATCAAAATCTATCGCATCAATATCATAAATCCCATCAGAATAATCTGCCCCATGAAATTTCCACCACCCAAGTTCATATTTAATATTATTATAAGGACTGTATTTTGATAGCAAATCAACCTTATAATCTTTTGTAAAAATTTTTGGCTTAAAAGTAGGACCATCACCTAACGCTCTCCTCGAAGCATAATAAACAGAATAAGTAGAAGAAGATTCTCCAAATTGATAGAGAGGGTCATAATCAAGTGTCTCATGTAAAACCTCAACATATTTTAAAAACCCATTCTTATGCATATAATGCCCATATTCATAACTATCCATATCTGGAAGCTCATTAAAAACCCAACCATCAATATACATTAGAGTCATATTTAATCTCTTTGCCATGTCTGCAAATGAACCTATCGCAGTTTCAACAATTTCTTCATTATTAGGATTTAAATAAAAAGAATTAGATAATCTTGTAGGAAGGATTGAAATTTCCTCGCCACCAAAATGATTACTACTTACAGTATTAAAACTCCCCCGAGTACAATCCTGCAACACATTACCAGAATAACCAGTGCATTTAACTATTTCATCGCCAATTAAAAAATAAGGCTTATAAGAATAATAACTATTTTCAAATCCTTTTTCAATTATAAAATAATTATAATATTCATTGCTAAACAAATCCACACTAGTAATAATCTCATTGTCCAATTCATTGATATCTCCCTGAACATTCCCCAAAGGCAAAGTATGTAGTGCATCTTTAAGAGGAATATGGGGGTCACTAAAATCCAGCATTCCATCATTATAATCTACTTGAAAAAAGAAAGAATGTATACCAATACTTAAACCATTATCAATAAACTCATCCATAGCACTAAGAAATTGATTTGTATCCTCAAAATATGCTGATTTAACTTGATTATGCCCACCAAATAAAAAAGGAGACCCCACAAGCAACTCAGGAATCCTCGCAGTCTTCATATAGTTCATAATTTCATTATAATTATCATTAGTTACTGTTCCAAATAAATAAGACTTTCTTTGTCTGGGAGAATTCCAAATCCATCTTTCATCATCATACATAATATACGGAACATTATTTTCAGCTACAATCTGTTCCATTATAGTATAGTATTGAAATTTTGGCGTAATCTCAAGAGCAAAACTAAGACCATCAAATCCTAAAAACTTACTCCCATAACACAAATACTTATCTGAATACAAAGGACAAATTGTATCTATATTCAAAGGTAATGTATTCAAAAAAATCTCATCTACTGAAGCAGATTCAGCCCAATCTTTGTCTTTATTATGCTGAACAACATGAGGCACAAGAATCTTTAACAAATGCAATTTATCAATATCAGAAGGAAGATTTCTCGTAGCAGTTATATTAAATACAAAATATTCATCTCTCGGAATCATATCAAATTCTATCTCAGCATCTGTATCTGCATAACCAACCAAATATTTATCCCCACCCAAACTTGTAATTGAATCAGAAACCAACATAGCTCCATCTTCAAGATAAATCTCACCTAAATGACTATTTTTTAAAAGTAACTCTTCTTCATCATATTTAATAGAATTTAAATATCCATAAGAATCAAACATTATAGATGTATACTCATTTGAAATCTCAAATATATCTGGATTAGAAAGATTAATTAAAACAACATCATCATAATATGCCGAAGATTGATTATAATAATTAAAAAGAAGCACTCTGAAAGATTTTATTGGTTTGGTTGGAGAATAAATATAACTCTTTTCAACCCACTTTCCAACATCTCCAGGATATACTTTTAAAGGACTAACAATTATATCTATAACCTCTCCTTCTGTATCATAAACATATAAATCCAAAGTTACTAATGCTCCTTCCCCCATTGTTATTGGTTTTACTTTATAATTAATAAAAAAAGATGTATTTGTAGACGAAGAAAGTGGAACATCTTGAAAAACACCAATGTCATTGCATTCTGTATTATTTATTAACAAAACATTCTCCCCATTAATATCTTCAACCTCAATAACTCCTGGCGGAATCTGATAAGAAGTCCAACTATTAAGATTCTCATCAAAATAAGGGTTCTGGACAAGATTAACACAATCAGAACAATTATTAGGAATTTCGCCTACCTCACAATTACCATTATAATTACATTCTAATTCGCAAACTCCGTCGACACAATCAAATCCAGCTTCGCAATCTCCGCAACTCCCTCCGCACCCATCATCCCCGCACTCTTTCCCCACACAATTTGGGGGGCAATCATTACTTAGGCTACTTGGACCACTCGGCGAACTCGACGGAGAATCACTTTCAAAAACAGGAGCAGGTTTCTCAGTATCTAAATCAGGTGTCTCAATTTCTACTCCTTCTTTATTTTCATAATTAAAAACAATTGAAACCTCATCGACAAATTCAAAATCATCCAATCCACTAATATTCTCTAAACTAATTTCATAATCATAAACACCTTCATAATCCGGCTTTTTCAAAAAATCCCAGAAACTTTTTTTATAAGGAACAGAAAACTCTTTTGCTCCTCCCTGAGTTTCATAAAAATACTCATTCCCCTCGCTGTCAACAAACACAAACTTCACACCAACAATCTCTTTATCCAAACTTCCCCCAGATAATTTAACATAAATATTATTCCCATCCTCACTTAAAAAAACACTTTCTATCTCTGCTCCAATGCTTAGCTGTTTCTCTGGGGAGAAAAAATACCCAAGATAAATCCCAAAACTAACAGCTAACAGGGACACAAACAAAACAGAAAAAACAATCAAAACGAT
>DAOVXQ010000016.1 GCA_030636025.1 archaeon | reverse complement strand
ATATGGAAAAAGAGGTTTATTGCAAATCTGTTCAAAGGCCAGGCTCTTTAACAGATTTAAAAGCATGGTATATTGGAGAATCATCTGAATTAAAAAAATGGATTGGTTTTGGTTTTTTTAATCATTTATTTTTTTATCAAAATAAATTAATACAACTTTATTATAATCTAAAAGAAGGAAATGAATTTCATAATGTATTAAAACAAAAATTAACAGAAGATTTATTTGACAATATCAGCAATAATTTTTTTGAATTAATAGAAGAATCTGAAAAAATAAATTCACATAATGAATTATTTAAAATAATGATTAAATCATGGCCAGCATTTACCATATTTGATGAAATATCAAAATATCCTGAATTTGCAACCCAATCAATGTTAAGAAGATTAACAAGAATAAGAACATCTACAGAATCGTTTTCTTATGAACTATCAAAAAGACTCAATCATGAATTAGAACCTAAGGAATGTATTTTTTATAAAGGAAACACCATCTTAGAACAACCCAATCAACATTTTATTAATAAAAATAATATGATTTTAGAAAATGAATAAACTAGAATTTTTACAGAAACTTGAAACAGAAATCAAAATTTCAAAACTATCTCCTTACACATTAAGAAATTATCTTAAATTTAATACTAAACTTCTTGAACATGCAAATAAATTTCCTGAACAAATAGATAAAGATGATGTTAAATATTTTTTAGCAGAAAAAATGTCTGACAAAGCTTCTGCATCAAATATCCTTTTTCTTTCAGCAATTAGGTTTGCTTATTCAAATGTTTTAGAAAAAGATCCGACAGCAGGAATTAAAAGGCCAAAAAAAGAAAATAAAATTCCAATTGTTTTAACAAAAGATGAAGTTTTAAAACTTTTTGATGCAACAGATACATTAAAATCAAATCTAATTATTCAAATGCTTTATTCTTCAGGATTAAGAGTTTCAGAAGTTGTTAATCTTAAAAAAGAAAATTTAGATTTTGAAGAAGGAATTGGTTGGGTTAGAGAAGGCAAAGGAAAAAAAGACAGAATAATTATTTTATCAAAAAAACTCTCAAAAAAACTGCAAAAATTCATAAATAAACATTCTAAATGGAATTATTTATTTTCAAAACAAAAACCCCTTAACACAAGGGGAATTCAGAAAATTGTTCAAAAAGCAACCCTCAAAGCAGGAATCAATAAAGGTGTCCACCCCCATACCCTGAGACATTCCTTTGCAACTCATCTTTTAGAAGCAGGAACAGATTTAAGAAAGATTCAGGTATTATTGGGTCATTCATCTATTGCAACCACTCAAATTTACACCCATATTTCTAAGGAACAAATAAAGTCTGTTAAGAATCCTTTGGATGAAATATAATCATCTTTTTATAATGATTTAACTTCTCATAATCATGGCAGGGCGATTAACTGTTAATTCAAAAACTATTTTAAGTATGTTAGCAAGAGAATTTGATTTTAGTTTTGATTTAACTGAAGATAGGCAGAGAATGCAAAAAACAATCTATGTTCTTCAGGCAGGAGGATTTAACTCCGGGCAGGTGTTTGGTTGGTATATTTCAGGACCTTGGTCTTATTCCTTGTTTGAAGATTGTGAAGAAGTTTTTCATAATCCTAAGAAATATAAGGGAACAAAAAAATGGGGTTTTAATAAAGAAACTAAAAGAACGATTAGAGAAATAAGAACAAAATTTTTAGAACCTGCAAATAATTTAAAAAAATTAGAAATTCTTACTTCTGCTCATTTTATAATGAATATATGGCCTTCAGAAGAGGATTCTGATTTTTTAGAATTTAAAAATCGGTTTTATGAAAAGAAAAAATCTGCAACATTAGGGTATTGTACTCAGAATAATGACAAATGGCAGAAAATTACACAAGAGGAATTAAAAAATGCATGGGCTCAGGCGACTAAATTAATTGATTATAGAAAATTTAATAATAAGAATTAAATTATTTAATCAATCTCAACAATATACTCTCCCCGACCCTTTTTTTTATTTATTATTCGCCTCCATGTGGCATCAGGATATTTTTTCATTAAATCACGAACAATGCTCCAGGATTTTTCTAAACCAAAATTAACCCCTCCGACCATTGCAAAAGAGATGTCAATTATCATTTTAATCAATTAAAATAAGTAGATTTAGTTTAAATATAAAATCACAAACAGAAATATATTTTTTCCTTAGCTGTGTATTTATATACTGACGGATTGCAAGTAGTTACAGGCAATTTTAAAGTAGTATCAGTTAATTTTAATTTCCTACCGAAAGGTAATCAAAATCTCCAAAAAAGATTTGGAAAGATTGACAATTTAGTAATTAAATCTGAAGATTGACCTCTCAAAACAGAAATATAATTTTTAATCCACAATCTCTTGTATTTTCAAGAAGCACGATTATCACCTTTTTTTTTAACTAACTTGACTTCTGGAAGTTTTTGTGTATTTAGAGACATTATACTAATTCCAATAACAATAAAAATAATCCCAACAAAAATAAGTAAAAAGAAACAAGGTTTTAGTTGTTCAAAACTGCAATTAAAGCATAAAGATTTACAACTATAATTTGTAATTAAAAATTCTATTAACCCTTGAACTATAAAACCAAAACCAATCCACTTCAATTTCATGTTTTAATTAAAGAACCTCCTTTTTTAATACTTTTCATATGCTTTAATTTAACAAATTTCTAATAAAAATTTTATTTAATTTTTATACCTAATAATCTAACACTTTTTTTCATTGTATTTTGAATTTTTCTTCCAACTTTTTCAATTTTCTTTTTCTTTTGCCAATGCATAGTGATTAATGCATGACCGCAAACAATAAAAATTATCCCGACAAAAAGAATTAATAAATAACAAGTAATTCTTTCATTAGCCACACACACCCCGTTCTTGCATAAATTCCTGCATAAATATTTATTAAAAATTGTCCAAAAAAAACCAATGCCTTGGGAAACAAACCCAAACACCATCCTTAATTCTTTCCATTTATATATCATATAAATATAAAATAAAACATATTTTTAAATTAT
>DAOVXQ010000003.1 GCA_030636025.1 archaeon | reverse complement strand
TTTTATTAAGTATTTGGTTTTTTTAATGAATATTGCAGACTAAAATATATTTTAGAGAATATACTTTGAGATTGTGGAATGCTTAAAAAGAAAATAAAATTTTAGATTTGATGACAGATAAACCTAAAATAATTATGGCTAATAAATTAGAGATTCTTAAATTTTCTTCATTAGATGGAATTTTTGAGGGGAATATAATTGAACCAGATATTGGTGGAAAGGAATTAATTGATAAGGTAGGTTGGAAAAAAGGAGAGTATGGTATGAATAAATGGCCTGAGCAAATATGGACTGCTTCAAGGGGGATTTCAAAAACAAAAGCTCCAACAATAATCTATAAAACTTATAATAGATTATCTGTAAATGAAACAATAGAAAATATAGGTATTGGATTGTTTATTCCTGAAGGGATTTATTTAAGATGTAAATTTAATGAAAGTGATAAATATGGGTGGTTAATTAGTCAAAGTCCAGGGGCTAAAGAGTTTGATAAAAAGTTAAGGAGGGTTGGATTATAATGACAGATAAACAAGGAAGAATTGGAAAATTTGAATATTTTTCATCTGAAGAATTTAGTTGGTTTGTAACTTATGAGTTTAAAGGAAAAATTATGAATTCAATGTCTTCTTTAATATCTCATATTATTTCTAGAGATGGGCACATATATATTCCTCAAATAAATTCTAGACTCGATGAAAAAATATATCCCATTGGAAATTGTACTGTTAGAATAAATGAAAAAAATAATAATACATTATTATCAATTTTTAATGATGATTATGAAAAGAGAGATTTGACTTTAGAACAATTAGGAGGAATTTTTGTAGAATGACAGATAAACAACTTGAATTTTCTTTTATGAAAAAGAATATTAATAATGTAGATGCATTAGGTTATATTGGCGGGCAAGACGAATGCCTTGGAGGATATTGTGAACCTTTAATTATTAAATATTCAGATGGAATTGAACAATATATTTTACATGAAATGCACCAATCCCATGAAGGGAGTCTTTATGTACCAGGAAATATTTTTAACAATCATAAAAAGGTATTGTTTTCTAATAAATTAGAATTAATAGAAGCTTGGGGGGAAGTTAGAAATCATTTAGGAATAAATAAGAATCTGCCCTGGGAAAAAACAGATGCAGTCTGTGGATGTGATGCAACTCCTGAAGAATTCTATAAAACTAAAAGAAAAACATTAGAGGCGGTAGCTTAAATGACAGATAAACAACCGATTTATATTCTTCCTGAAAATACTGAGCGGACTGTTGGGCGGGATGCTCAGAGAAATAATATTCTTGCTGCGAAGTTGGTTGGGGATTCTGTTAAGACGACTTTGGGGCCTAAGGGGATGGATAAGATGCTTGTTGATGGGGTGGGGGATATTACTGTTACTAACGACGGGGTTACGATTTTGGAGCAAATGGAACTTGAACATCCTGCAGCGAAGATGATGGTTGAGATTGCAAAGACACAAGAGAAAGAAGTTGGCGACGGAACTACGACTGCAGTTATGCTGGCTGGGAAATTATTAGAAAATGCAGAAAAATTATTAGACATGAAAATACATCCGACAGTTATAACTAAGGGTTATAATTTAGCTTCAAATAAAACAAAAAGATTTTTAGAGGAATTGTCTGTTAGTGTGGACGAGCAGGGTGATGTTTTGAAATTTATTGCAATGACGGCGATGACAGGGAAGGGGGCAGAGGCAGTTAAAGAGAAATTTGCAAATATTATTGTTGAAGCGATTAGACAAATTGATGAAAAGGAAATTGATTTGGAGAATATTAAGATTGTTAAGAATAAAAGTTATGGGATTGAGGACACTGAGTTGATTAAGGGGATTATTATTGATAAGGGGCGGGTTTCGATGGATATGCCTTTGAAGATTGATGAGGCGAAGATTGCGTTGGTTTCAGATGCGTTGGAGTTGAAAAATCCTGAAGGAGATGCTAAGATTTCGATTACTGCTCCAGAGCAGTTGCAGGATTTTGTTAATAGGGAAGAGAGATTGTTGAAACAGATTGTTGAAAAGATAAAGTTTTCCGGGGCGAATGTAATTTTTTGTCAGAAGGGAATTGCAGATGTTGTGCAGTATTATTTGGCGAAGAAAGGAATTTATGCGTGCAGGCGGGTTGCTAAATCTGATATGGAAGGTTTGGCTCGTGCAACTGGTGGGAGGATTGTAAGTAACTTGAATGAACTTTCTGAAGGTGAGTTGGGCAAGGCACAGGTTGTTGAAGAAGTTAAACAGGGAGATGAATCAATGACTTATGTTCGGGGTTGTGAGAATCCTAAAACTTTGACTATTTTAATTCATGGCGGGAGCGAGCATGTTATGGATGAAATGGAGCGGGCTTTGAAAGATGGGTTGGGTGATGTTGTTTCTGTGATTAAAACTAAAAAAATAGTTGCAGGAGCAGGGGCTATTGAAATGGAGTTGTCTAAAATGTTAAGGGAATTTGCTAATTCTCTTTCTGGCAGGGAGCAGTTGGCTGTTCAAGAATTTGCAAATGCATTGGAATTTATTCCTTTAACTCTTGCAGAAAATGCAGGTTTAGACCCGATTGATGTTCTTACTGAATTAAAATCAAGACATGACTCTGGGGAAAAATACGCAGGGATTAATATCTTCAATAATCGTATTGAAGATGCCCTGCACGAGGGGATTATTGAACCAGTTAAAATAAAGTCGCAGGCGATTTCGTCGGCAACAGAGGTTGCAATAATGATTTTAAGAATTGATGATGTTTTGGCTTCTAAGGGAAACAAAAGTCCTGTTGGAAATGGAATGGGTTATCCGGGGATGGAGTGAATTGTTTAATACGGAAATAAGCCAAAATTTATAAACTCCCGTTAATTATCGGTTATATGTGGATACTAAAATTTAAGGTTCTTGATATAGAAAGTCCTCTTACTCAAGCGATAAAAAATAACAATGTAGAGGTTTTTTATTATCCTGTAAACAATTACTCTAAATCTCGAAGACATTATTTTGTCCTCGTCGGCAAAATATATGGAGAACCTGAATCTAGAAGAAAATATTTTAGAGAAATTAGAAAACTTAAGAATGCAAGGAATGGGCGGCGACTGGAGTTTTTAGAACTTGAGGGAGATTGTTTTGTTATGATTACCTCGCACGCCGAGACCAGAGAATCGAAATTAATGGTTGGTGTAGCATATAATCCAGAGTTAATACATTTCGAGCCAGTCATATGGCATAAAGACGGGTGGGAAGAATTTAAAGTTGCTTCTATAGGTAGAAAAAATCTAGAGAAGTTGATTTCAGTAGGGGAGTCTGAATATGAATTTGAGTTGTTGGAATTTAAAAAAGAGAAGTTGAAGAACTTTGGGTTTCTGACAATATTTCCTGAATTAACAAAAAAACAAGAAGAGATATTAAATCTTGCTTTGAATAATGGATATTATGAATATCCTAGAAAAATAAGTTTGGATAAATTAACAATATTAACAAAAACCTCTTTTTCAACAATTCAGGAACATATAAGAAAGGCGGAAAATAAGATTCTTAATTTTGTAATTAGAGCTATGAAAAAGTAGATTTTCTTAAAAAGCCGATTATTATCGGTTGAAATTAGTTAAAGAGGGTTGTTATTACTCTTGTATGGTAAATGAAAATACTGAAAATGCAGATGGAAAAGAAATTTGTTCCCCAGTAGTTTGTGGAAATGTAAAAGCATATATATTTTCAGGTATTACTGTAAGGGATCCTGTAAAGGGATTTTCTCAAGAAATTAAGGGGCTTTCAACAAGACAGGACTGGTCTTCAGATAGCTACAGTTCATCAACTATGTCAGAGATATTTGGTAGTGGTGGCTATTTTAATCCTGGAGACATTACCTATACTGAAACTTGTAAAGATGTGCCTCAGGAAAGTAGAGGTCTTTATGAGGCTTTAGGTTCTATGGAGGAAGTTGATAATAAAGGACAGGGGCCTTCGGTAAAGAAACTAATAAACATTATAATTCCTAATTATAAAGATCTCAACTTGAACACTGAAAGCCCGCTTTTAATAGAAAAAGTCAATTATGTTGAAGAAAACCGCCGAACTAAAAACCCTTTTCTTTCAACTTCTTGGGCAGAGTTTTTAGAATTAGGTAAACCATATCTTTTAGGAAAACAGATTGAAAGAAAAACAAGATTAATGAAAATCAATAAAGGAAAGATTGAACAGATAAAAAAGGGTTAAAATTAGGTAAAGGCTAGGGAGAAATCTCTTAAAAACTATTTGATGATGATTTAATTTTGATTCCAAAAACTCCTTAACCTTTGGAACAGGAGGAGGACTCAGAGAAAAGATTTTAACCTTATTTTCTTTGTAGAATTTTTTGAGGAGCGATACATTTATAGTAGATCTTAATTAAGAGATCAAAATTATTCACTTAAACATCTCACTAATAGGCTTGCCATGAGAAATTCTGAAAACACGACTACTCAAAAACCC
Source organism: archaeon (assembly GCA_030636025.1). GTDB lineage: Archaea > Nanobdellota > Nanobdellia > Pacearchaeales > GW2011-AR1 > ARS1285. Next base: position 93,411 of record DAOVXQ010000003.1, on the reverse strand, counting down.
CATAAACTAAATTGTGAGCATAATCTCTAGTGATTTTGTGGTTGCTGGATGTTTTTTATATTTATTTTTTCTTAAATTGATTTATTAGTTTTTTCTCCAAAAAAACTTATTAACCATTTTCTTGTCAATCCAAAAATGTTTATTTGCCTTATTAATCAAATCAACAGAAGTTAAATTTTTGAAAGCATAGATTTCAACTTCCTTGTTTTCTTTTTTTACATAATTTACTAATTGAGTAAAATCTCCATCTCCTGAAATTAAAATTGCTTTGTCATATTTATTCTTGCAGGCATCCTTTAACATATCTAAAGATAAATGAATATCGTCACCCTTGATGATATAATATTCTTTATCATCTCCATCAACCCTTTTTTGTCTTTTACAGAGAACTACCTTGCATTTAGGGATTTTTCTAAGGCGGGCAAAAAATTTCATTTGATTCCAATAAACATATTTATTGAAATTTTCTTTTAATGGGGCATTGTAATAATAAATTGTGACGAGTTTATTTTCTCCTACAATTTTTTTAACAAATCTTTCAAAATCAAAAAAGATATCAGAATATCTTTGATTGATAGTTTTTAATCCATAATAAAAATTTGCACCATCAATATAAACAGAAATTCTTTTAACCATTTTAAATAAAATCCGGTCTTGACAAAGTCCAGAGCCGGGGATACATAAGCAGGATGTCCGAAGACTTAAGGCATTCCCTGACACCTTAACATATAGAAATTATGTTCTTATTTAAGTCTTTCGTTAAACAAAAATTAGTTTTATATTCTATGAAATTTTTGGAGTTTTACTATCCAAAAATTTCTTTTTATTTATATCTTATTATTTTTAATCGCTTATCTGTAAAAATTATTAGGATTATCTGATTTAAGATAAGGGCAAACGTTAATTCCTAAACATCTCACTAATTGACTTGCCATGAGAAATTCTGAAAATTGCCTCGGCAAATAATTTTGTCAATGAGATGACTTCAATTTTTCCCTTAGATTTTTGGGGAATCGAATCTGTGATTATGATTTTTTTGAATGATGAATTTTCTAATTTTTCTATTGAGTTGTTGCTGAAAAGTCCGTGAGTTGCACAAGCCCAGATTTCTTTGGCACCCTTTTCTTTTAAAACTTCAGATGCCTTAATCAATGTTCCGCCTGTATCAATCATGTCGTCTACAATTATTGCATTTTTCCCCTGAACATCACCGATTATTGTCATTTCTCCGACGACGCCGGCTTCTTTTCTTTTTTTATTTGCAATTGCGATGTCTAATCCTAATCTTTTAACATATCCCTCGACTTTTTTCGCACTTCCAATATCGGGTGCAACTAAAATTGCGTTTTCTAAAAATTCTGGGTAATTTTTTTTGAGATGATTAATAATTACCGGGTATGCTTTTAGGTTGTCGAAGGGGATGTCGTAAAATCCTTGAATTGTTGGGTTGTGTAAATCTGTTGTTATTACTCTGTATGCTCTTTGGTTGATTATTTTTGCTATTACTGATGAGGTTATTGGAGTTCTTGGCGATGCCATTCTGTCCTGCCGAGAGTATTTCATATAGGGTAAGATGTTATTTATTTTTCCTGCAGAACTTCTCATCAAAGAGTCATTTATTATTGCAAGAGAGATTGCCCAGTCTTGCGGGTTCATTGAAGAGTCGTGGACATAGAAACAGGTTTTCTTTCGAACATTTTCTTTTATTTCTGCGAAAATTTCGCCATCATTGAATTTTTTTATTTCAACTTCTCCTAAATGATACCTTCTGTTTCTATCCTCGCTGGAATTAAGTTTGTTGTATATTTCTTTTGCAAAATCCCATGCATTTCCGTTAGGGTCTGCTAAAATTAAAATTGGTTCATTGTTCATAATTTTTTATGAAAAGAATTGTATATAAATATTATTGAGATTGAATGAATGAATATTGTAATATGTTCTAAAAATTTTGATTAGTTTGTTTGTATTATGTGTAATTTAGATTTTAGCTCTTAGTTGATTATTATTGCGAAAGAGGTCAATTCTTTTTTAAGTTGTTTGGGGTTTTTAAATTGGATTACATTTAAACCAATTGATTTAGCGACTGCAATATTTTTTTCACTATCGTCAATAAATAAACAATTCTCTGATTTTTCACCTAACTTTTTAAGCAGTAACTCAAAGATTTTTTTATCTGTCTTACAACATTCAACTTCAAAAGAGTATTGTGTAGAATGAAATAATTTATGATAATCGAATTTTCCATTACAATGATTTATCCACTCTCTCGCATGGTCAGAAAGCAATCCCAATTTGAAACCATTGTCTTTAAGCTTTTCAATAATTTCTCTCACTCCTTTAATTTCATCAAAATTATTTCTAATTGCTTTCTTGAATTCATCTATTCCAATCCTCCAATTATTTCGTTGAATTAGTTTTTCCCAGAATTTATCTTCCGTTATTTTACCTTCCATTAACAATTTGAATTCTGGACCTTGAAGTTTTTCCTTGATTTCTATGGCTTTCAAATCCAATATATCTTTAAAATAATCTTCTATACCACAAAAACCCTTGAGATACACTTCTGCCAAATCAAAAATAATTGTTTTAATCATATATTTATTAAAAGAATTGACCTTATTTTAAAGTTTGCATTTGTGATTTAAATTTTTTAACACCTAAAAAAACTAAAAGATAACAACGAATATTTTAGATAATCGCAATTAATAATTAATATTAATTATCTGATTTGATTTCCTTTTTTTGATTGAACCAGTTTTTTATTTTGATAATCCAATAAATTGCTATGATTGCCATAGAGGAGTAAAGTATGATTGACCAGAAAATGCAGATTAGTGAGCCGTAACTGCAAAGGGTTGTGTGAAGATATTTTCTAATTAAAAATAATATAATCAATCCGATTATTGATTTGAACATCATGATTAAAATAAGGAAAGGGGTTATTTAAATTAATTGGAAATTCAATCATCTTGTAATCGCTAATTTTTCCATTTCCTTTAACATATTTTTGATTTTTGGTTTTTCAAAATGTTTTCTTGCAGGAGCTAAAATTTCTATTAATGCGTCGGCAACTCCAGATTTTAAATCTGCTGGATGTAATGATTTTTCTGAAAAAGATTTTTCTAAATCTTCATAATTTTCAAAATTTATGTTTCCTCCGAATTTTTCAGGTCTTTTAATTTCTAATTTTCCTTTTATTGGGAAAATCAAACTTTTGCACCAATCCATAATTGGATTAAATTCAATTTCACATTCCAGGCAAAATGCTTTGTTTATTTTTCTTTTTATTTCTTCAGGAGAGTCGTGGATAAAAACACAAGTGTCTGGTTTTGATTTGCTCATTTTTAAAATAGACCATAATTCCTGCATTCTTTCTTTTGGCAAAGGCCATTCGGTTGGTTTTCCTAATCCTAAAATTAAATGATGGTGGACTGCACAAGGTTTGATTATTTCTTGTTTTTTATTTTTCAATGGACAGAAACTTAATTTCTTTGCTACATCTCTTGCAATCACCTGTGCTTTTCTTTGATCAAGCCCTGATTGGGGGATATTAATTCCCTGAGCAAAAATATCTGCGACCTGCATTGGCGGGTAAATTAATTTTGCAAAATCCACTTTGCCCTCTTCTTTTCTCCCGAGAATTGTAATGCTTCTCTGCATTCTTGATAAAGAGGTGTGTTTGCTGACATCAATTACTGTTGCCCAGAATTTATCGTTGTTGTGATATAATTCACTTCCTAAAACAAATTTTAATTTTTCTGGATTTCCACCGACGCATTTTAAACTTGTTTTTAATCCTTCTTTAAAATATCCTACAGCAATTTTTTTAATTACATCTAAATCTCCGCCGAGCTTATCATTAATCCACGAGTGCCAGTCTGCTAAAAAAACACTGCACTCAACTCCCGCGTCCATTAAATCTTTAACCTTTGACATGCACATTAATCCAGTTCCTAAATGAATTTTCCCAGAAATTTCAAAACCAATATAATGTTTTAGGGGAGTTCCACTTTCCAATAATTTCACTAAATCATCTTCAGTTAAAATCTCTTCTGTGTTCCTTTTTATAAGAGCGAGTTTTTCTTGGATTGTTTTATTCATAAAGATTGAAGAAAAAGAAGATATTTAAAGTTTTTTGATTTGTTGTGTGGGTTGTAATTATCAAAATAATCACAATTCAAATTCATCAATAAAATTTATTATTGTCAGATATTTTTCTAGATATTTATAACCTTTTTTTGTCAGAGTAATTTTTTTATTTTTTCCATGAGTTTGTTTTATAAATTCTTTATCTAATAATTCTAAATAATATTCCTTGAATCTGGATGAAGAAATGTTTGTTCTCCTAAGTAAGGGTGTTGGTTTTATTGGATGATTTTCCTGGATAATTTTTAAGATGTCTTTTATTATTTCTAATCTGTTTCTTTTTGCCATTTTAGTTTGTTTTTCTAAGAACCTTGTATAAAATTGTTAGAAATATTCCTGAGGAAGCGAGATAAATAATTAGTTGAAATGTTTGTAAAAAATTCGGGACTATGATGTCTATGATGTTAAAAATCCAGAAGATAGAAAGTAGTAAGTAAATTGTGTAGAGGTTAAGGGATTTCTTTTTTTTGGATTGATGGTATGCGGTGTAAACTGCGAGTCCGATAAATATGAAGAGTAATAGATTTAGTGATAACTATAATATGATGGGGAATCCAGATAATGTCATTATTATCGATATGATTATTGCAGTGATGTGCGCGAGGGAGATGATGTATTTTTGTTTGTATTTTTTGTGCATGACACTATAAATGAGATAAAAAATTGCGATTATGCTGAAATATACAAATATGAATAATGTGATGTTGCCGAAAAAAGGAAGGATTGTTCTGATTTCTTGTTTGTTGAAATAAAAGAGAATTATTTTTATGAACGACCGGAAAAAATAAGCGAGTGCGAAAAATAGAAACGACAATCTGAAGTATTTGATTCCTTTGTGTTTGCTTAGTTCGTATAATTCTCTTGTTCCAAAATAAATCATTAAACTGCAGACGATTATTACAAACGAGTAAATTATTTCGGTTCCAATTCCGAAGTTCATGAGTCTTCCGAGACCCTGACCTAATCCTTGGCTAATTACCCTCCCGGTTAATTGTTGCACTGGCATTTTATAATAAATAATCAGAAGTTTAAATACTTTTAAATTGGGTGGACTTGGAGTCCACATTACTTATAAGTGAAAATTGTTTAATCTTAAAATGAAAAAAATAACAATTTTTGTTTTGGTGATGATTATTGGTTCTTTATTTGGAATTTTTGGATATTTATCTTATTCAAATTTTGAAGAGCATGAACATGAGGACGGGCATGAGCATTCTGTTGAGATTGAAGGAAATGAGATGAAATTATTAACAGTTCAAGAGGTAGCAGACTTGTGGGAAATTGATTCTAATGTTCTTCTGTCTAGGATGGTTATAGAGTTTAATTTGGAAGAAAGTTATACTGGGGATAGTGTTTTGGAAGATATTCGAGAAGAGTATGCATTTTCTCCTGCATTAATAAAAGATATTGCAGAAGAATTAAAAAGAGGGGACTTGCAAAATGAATAAATTAAAATTAAATTATTGGATTGATGTTGGATTGGCAATATCTTTTTTTATTTGTTTTATTACTGGTTTGATTAAATGGCCTGGATTAATAAAAATTGTTGGAGTTTCTGCTTATAGAACTTTAAGTTTTAGTAATATTTCTATATTGCATGATTGGAGCGGCCTTATTATGGGGCTTCTTGTTCTGATTCATCTGGCTTTGCATTGGGGTTGGATTGTTGCGGTTACGAAGAGTATTTTTAGGGGGGAATAATTTTATGACTTCAAGTCCATCTTTCTTATAAAGAAACTTAATCTTATTTATTTAATTAAATCATGGGAGGTAAAATAAAAATGGAAAATAAAAAGATGTTGGGCGTGTTTGCTTTGGGGATGGTTGCTCTTTTGGGAATTAGTTTTGTTGCAGCTTATCAAGGAAATTATTCTGTTGAAGGACCAGACTATTCTGAAGAAAGACATGAACCAATGCAAGATGCTTTTGACAATTTAGATTACGATTCTTGGGTTAGTTTGATGACTGAATCTGGGAGAAGTCCGCGAGTATTAACTGTTGTGACTGAGGATAATTTTGCGACATTTGTCGAAGCTCACGAGGCTGGAGTGGCAGGAGATTTTGCAAGAGCTTCGGAGTTGAGGGCAGAGCTTGGTTTGAGAAATGGCGTTGGTCTTAGAGAGGGAACTGGTTTCGGCGGTGGAAAAGGTTTGAAGCAAGGTTTGATGCAGGGCTCTGGAATGAAAGGTCAAGGAAACCGAGCACAGCTTGAATAAATTTAATTTTTTTTGATTTGAGGGTGGACGTTAGGTCCATTTTTGGAATGATGGAAATATTTAAAAACTATAGCCACCATAGTAATTATAGATTAAATGGAAACAACAACAATTCAATTAAGTAAAAAAACAAAAGACAAAATATCTTCTTTCGGGATTAAAGGCGAGAGTTATGAGGATATTCTTAAAAGGATTTATTCATTAGCAGTTAAAGAGCAATTAAAGGAATTTTTAATGTCTGATGAGAGATTTATTCCTATTGAAGAGGCCATAAAAGAGGCAGATAAAAAATGGCCAAAGTAAGTATTGATGAAATTCTAAAAAATAAGATTTTAAAAAAATTTAAAAGTGAATCTAAAATAATTTTTAGGCAAATGTATTCTTTAGAGGACAATCCAAAAAAAGGAAAAGTTTTAGGGAGTGTTGGTGGAATTGTAATTAAGGAACTTAAATATAAATCATTTAGGTTTTATTTTATTACAGATGGATATAAATCGAAATTATTGGATAGGGAAAGTTTGGTAGATGTATTAATGAGATTTGTCAGAATGTCTGATAAACAAAATCAACAAGAAACTATTAATGAGATTAGGAAAATCTTAGTAAAATTTGGTTCTGGGAGTTTTGGTGGTTGAATGTGCCTGCTGTGGGTAAAATCTTATATGTTTTTATTTTGTTACAATAAATTTATATACCTTGGGCTTAATTAAATTTTATGAGAGGCGTGCATGAATTAAAAACTAGTGAGAAGGCAATTGTAATTACAATAATATTCTCTGTGATTGGAGTATTAGGGATATTTTTTAATTATGATATTCCAGATGAACACATTGCACTTTTAATAAAAATAATATTTGCATTATTTATACTTATGGCGACGTGGAAAATTTTAGATTTATTTATATTTAATGATAAAAATAAGGAAAAGGAGGTAAATAAAAATGAGAAGAAGAAATGATTTTGAAGACTTATTACAAGGAGTATTTGCAATTATTGTATTTATAATCATGGGGGCGCTTTTGTCTCCACTTTTATTTGCCTCATTAGGAGGGCCTGCAATTTTTATTATAATTTTCTTTTATGTAGCAATTCTTTTAATAGCTGTAGCATTAATCCTCAAATTTTTAGAAATGATTGGAGTTAAATTTTGATATAGAATTCAGTAATATAGTTTTTTATTTTTTTAACCTTATTTTTGTATGAACTCCCAAAATTCTTCTAAACTCGTCTTTAAGTTTCTTTTTTAGGGGAGGAATCTTGTCAATAATTATCTCCCATGCTTTAATCTTTTCATCCCATTCTTTTTCTCCATGATGTGGGCTAAGGTTATAAATTATAAATGATTTTCTGAAGTTACTTTTTAATTCATTTAGTAGAATCTCAATATCTTCTCTAAAATAAATTGCATTCTTAGAATAATATTCTACAAACCTATCTCCAGATTCCGCGGCATTCTGAATTTTTTCTTTTCTTGGAAGGTCTCCTGTAAATTCTGCAGGACTAGTTAAAATGCCCATTGTTTTATCTAAATCATCAAGTAACCCATAGAGTTTGCAAATTACTTCTCCTCTTTTTTCATGTAGTTTTGAAAATCTAATTTTTTCCTGTTCCATTCTATTTTTAAATTCTTCAAATTTTTTATCAAAATAATATTTTATTATATATGATATTGCTCCAGTAATTATCGCAAATCTAATTAAATCGCTTAAAAATATTATCCAATCCATAAAAATCCAATGAAATTCTATTATAAAAGAATATATGAGACTGAAAATAAAAAATGCGCCAGCCGAGAATTGAACTCGGGTCACCTCGTTGGCAACGAGATATTCTACCACTAAACTACTGGCGCATAAAATTGATTAGAATAATTGATATTTAAATTTAGTTGTTTCTATTTTCCTGTTGAACCAAATGCTCCTTCGCTTCTTTGAGAGTCTGAAAGTTCTTTGACTTCTTTGAAAATTGGTTTGTAATAATCTTGTATAACTCCTTGGACAATTTTGTCTCCTTTTTTTATTTCATAAGGTTTTTTATTATGGTTGTGAATTACTATTTTATATTCTCCTCGGTAATCTGAATCTAAAAGTCCTGCAAATCTGTGCTGTGAATTAGAACCCATTCCGCTCCTGTCCCATAAACAAACTACTTTTCCGATTGGGATTTCTAATGCAATTCCTGTTTCTATGGTGGCTGTTTCTCCTGGAGGAATTACTTTGTCTTCTATAGAATAAATGTCAAATCCTGCAGAGTGGCCTGTTCCAATAGTTGGAATCTTTGCATCTGGATGCAGTTTCTTAATCCTTACTTCAACTGTTTGTATTGGCATATAATTTTTTGTTGTTGTTAATTTATAAATATTTGTGAAGTGTAAATTTGAATTCTACTCGGCAATATTTCTTAATTTTTAAGTGATAACATTAACGGAATCTTTAAAAAGGATTAATGCAGTTATAATTTAAAGAAAATGGCAAAAATTACTAATCCAGAAAAACAATGTAAAACAACTCCAGAGAGTTTTAGTGGAGAATCACAAATTGAAGGGGTGGATAGAGATGATTATAGGCAAGGTATAATTCTAGATAGTCCTGAAGAATTTGGTCAAGCGATTGCAGTATATAATGGTGGTTCAGTTCAAGGAGCAAGAGCTACACAAAATAATCTTATGAATGCTTTAGGAAATGAAGGTGGAGGAATGGGTGCATGTTTATTATTATTGGCTGGAGCTAAAAACGCAGAGGGATTTACTGAAAAATTAGTTAATGAGGCAGTATCTTCTTTACAAAGGAGCGGTAGATTTCATAAAAGATTTGATCATGATGCAATGGGCACTAATTTCTTTAAAACTACGGTGGAAGGAAATAGATTTGGAGACAAATATGTATTAAGTTTATGTGCTGCTTATGTTGGAAGAGAGCCAGAAGGAAAACTTGCTGAAACTATTGAAAAACCTATGGCTTTAGTTAATTCAAGTGCAAAAGGTAGATTGGGTGTTGTTGATGATTGGTGGTTTAATTTAAATTTAGAAGATGCTGTTAAAAGTTTACCTTTACCTAATGGAGCTTTAAAAAATGTAAATCAATGGACACAATATTTTGCATCTGGTGGATTTGATGAGGCACCGGAATTTGAATTTAAACATGAAGGTAGAAAATTTTCATTATCAATAGGATTAAACGCTGATAATTATTTAAGACCTGAAGGTGGAGAACATGGTAGTGAATATATACAGGCAAGAGGAAAATCTATTGTGGGTGGAGCTTGGACAACTTGGGCAGAAAACAGAAATGATAGATGTGAACCAAGAATAGTAAAACCTTCTTTAGTTTGTTCTGTAGCATTGCCCAGAGAAAAATATTCAACCCCGGCTGCAGTAACTTCTGAAGAAATGGAAGCTGTTCAAGGTGCTAGAGATTATATTGCTGGTTTAATTGAATCAAGAGCATAAGAATATTATTATTTCTTTATAACCTTGCCAAAAATTTTAAATAATTAACTTTATAAAATATAAAAATCAATAATATTTTAAGGACCTATAAGCTAGTGGCAAACTGACTCGTTTACACCGAGTATTCCCAGGTTCGATCCCTGGTAGGTCCATTTTTTATAATAAATAAAAAAAGAGAATAAGATGAACAAAGAACTTTCAATTATTGCAGTTGTGATAGATAACCTAGAAATAACTAAAAGATTTATTTCAAGTATTAGACAATATACTAATTGTAATTATGAACTAATCTTAATAGATAATGGTTCAAAAGACAAAAAAGCAATTAATTTTATAAAAAAATCTTCAGATATTTGTTATAGATTTAATAAAAGAACAGATTTAGCAAAGGCATGGAATAAGGGGATAGAACTATCTTCTGGGAAGTTTATTTGTATTGCTAATAATGATACCATAGTTCCAAAAGGTTGGTTTAAAAAATTGAGAAAACCTTTTGAAAAAGATAAAAAATGTGGGATGGTTTCTCCATTAACCTTATGGAATTATAATTTTGGTATTGAAACAAAAAGGATAAAATCAATAAAAAAGTCACCTCTCCTTAATCAAGCAAGTAGTTTGATAAAGTTAAAGAGATGGAATCAGGGGGTTTGGGGAGAGTTTTTGTTATTCAAGAAAAAAATACTTGACGAAATTGGAGGTTTTTCAGAAGAGTATCTAATTGCTTCTGGAGAAGATATAGATATATTGTTTACTCTTTATAAAAAAAAGTATAATGTTTATATTAATCCCGAGGTTTTTGTATATCACGAGGGGGGAGCTTCTAGTTTTGTTTTAGGAAAGAAAAAACAAAAAAAAATATGGGATGATAATTATTATAAAATATTTAAAAAGAAATGGAAAGGATATAGTAAGGATATATGAACTAAAATAAACACAAAAGTTTATTACTAAAATAGTTACCTTTAGGGTATTATTATTTACACCGAGTATTCCCAGGTTCGATCCTTGGTAGGTCCATGTTTTTAAAGTCTAAATAGCTCATTTAATAGATGGAAAATAAAAAAGAAAATTTGTACTTAAAGGTTATTGATTTTGCAGATCATAAGATTGGCTTATATGATGTTGATACTTTTATCAAAGATTGGGGTTCTGAACCAAGAAGGGGTGTTGCTGAAAAAAGATGTAGAATTATAAAAAAGAAAGGCGAGAAAGTTTTAGAAATAACAATTCCAAAAGACACTGAAAGCAAAGGGGGCTCTTTTTGGAGATTAAATTTTCCAAGAAATTTAGACGATGCTACTTTTGAATATGATATTATGTTTGGAGACAATTTTGATTTTGTTCGTGGGGGAAAGCTTCCAGGATTCGGCGGAGGAGCTTCAATGGGGTGTGGGGGAACACAAGAACAATATCAAAACGGTTTTTCTGCTAGGTTAATGTGGAGAGAGACAGATTTTGAAAAATTAGTAATTCAAAAAAGACCTTTATCAAAAGAATTTAAGATGCTAAAAAAAATCGTCAGGTCCGATGAAAGTAAAGAGAAAATATTAGCTCAAATGAGAACTATTAGTAAAGAAATTATAAAATATGAATGGTATTGTAGGGATCTAATAAAAGAATCTCATAAAGCATATCTTGTGCAATATATGTATTATCCAGATAGGAAAACAAATCAGGGAGATGACCAGATATACAAATACAAAAATAAAAAAGTGTTTATTGAGCCAAATAAATGGTATAATATTAAAATGCGCATGAAACTCTCCGAAAATCCAAAAAAGAAGGACACAATTTTCGCATGGGTTAATGGAAAGAGAGTATTGGAGAGAAAGATAAATTTAAGGAAGAAAAAAAGTTATGGCATTAATCAAGTTATGTTTAGTTTGTTCTTTGGCGGAGATGATGAAACATGGCATACAACAAAGAAAGAGAAGGTTTATTTTAGGAAATTTATGATTAATGGGAAATAATGATTATTACCAAAATAGTTACTAAAGGTATATGATTATTTACACCGAGTATTCAGCAGTTTCCCTGTGGGGATGACCTCTTTTTATTAAAGAGGCCGCGATCCCGCGTAGGTCCATGTTTTTTTAAATATAAATTCATCCCCCTAACTATATTAGTAAATTATTAAATTATTAACCTTTGAATATATTATAAATTATCCATAAACCTTTTTTCTAGTATCTATATCAAATACAATCCAGATATTATTTTGTAATTCTAATAAAATTCTATATCCGCCAATTCTTAATCTAAAACAACTTTTATAGCCCTGTAATTTTTTAATATCAACTCTTTTTTCATTTTGTAAATCTTTTAATCTTGCATTAATAAAATTTCTTATATTAAAGGGTAATTTAAAATATTTCTTTTTTGCTTTTGAAGAAAATTCAATCTTTTTCATGCTCAGCTAAAATTTCTTCAAAAGAAATTGTTTCTCCTTTTTTAAATTCATCTAAGGCTTCTTTTCTTAAACTTTCGCTTGAATTAGACAAAGGAAGAAAAGGTTCAATAAAATGCCAGATAACATCATCATAAGAATCTAGCAAAAGTTGTTCTTTAAGTTTTGTAATTGCAAGGTGTGTTTCTTCTTTAATTCTAAGTTGCATACTAAAAGTATACTTTTTGTATTTATATGTCTTTCTGTTAAGTGAAATATTGTTCTTTCAAAAAAGAAGTAATTTGACCCATTAGTTTACACCGAGAATTCAGCAGTTTCCCTGTGGGGATGACCTCTTTTTATTAAAGAGGCCGCGATCTCTGGTAGGTCCATTTAGGCTCTGTTGAAAAAGTCTTCAGGGTAAAATATATCTACCCTGAAAACTATGTTTATCTGAGGTGATAAACATGAAACATATAAGAAATCTTCAAATAAAAATTAAGCGGTTGCTTAAAAAAATTAAATATCCTGAATTTTTGCATAGATTTGGACCAAAAAAGTATAAACTTGAAAATCATATTTCTGGACTTTTGATAATGCAAGTTTGTCAATTAAGTTTAAGGAGAGTTGAGAAAACTTTAGATATGTTTGGACAAAAATGTTCAACTTATTCTGCATTGTGTAGAAGTAGAAAAAGAATTCCTGTTGGTTTGTGGCAAAAACTTTTGAAGATAACTGCAGGTTTGTCGTCGGGAAAAGTCGCTATTGATGGAACAGGATTTTCCAAAACAAATCCAGGGTTTCATTATTTGAAAAGGATTAATGGAACAAATCCAAAAGATTATACCAAACTTTCAGCCTTGCTGGACGTGAAAACTAAAAAGTTTTTAGTGATGAGAATTAGAACAACCCCTAGACATGATATGCAAGATGTAAAATATCTTTTAAAGAGAATCAGCGACGTTAAAATCTTTTCTGGAGATAAGGGTTACTGTGCTGAATGGCTTTATGAATTATGCTATTGGAAATCCATCCAAACATTTATCCCATTAAAAAAGAATATTCATCGAGGGCATTTTAGAAAAAAGCAAATGAAAAACTGGAATCAAAGGGAATATAATTTAAGAAGTAATGTTGAGGCAGGATTTTCTGCGATAAAAAGAAAGTATGGTGGAACGATTAAAGCCAAAAAGATTGCAGGAATGAGAACAGAAATATTTTGTAAGGGAATAGCACACAATTTAAATCTTGTATGCTAGGAGATTTTCAACAGAGCCGTCCATTTAGTAAACTATTTAAATCTAAAAGACATTAGAAATTAGGAGGTGAAAATTATGAAGAAAAAAATAAAGAATTGTAAAATAAATCCTTGTGATTCTTGCGGAGGGGCATTTTATGGTCTTGGTTTTATTGGGGCTGCAATTTATTATATCTCTAGTGCAACTGGCTTTTGGATGGGAGTTTTAGGATTCTTAAAAGCTATTGTTTGGCCGGTATTTATGGTCCTTGAATTGTTTAAATTTTTAGGGATGTAATTAGGTTTATTTGAAAAGGTTGTTATTTTTTGGAATTAGTTTGATAAATTAGTTTATCTCTTGACTAGTTTAATTTCTACCAGATTCATAAAACCCAAAAAGTTAAATACCACATATTCTTTTAAAATAAATGAAAAAAAAGGGTGCAATCTTAGGATTATTATTAATATCTGTATTGTTAATTAGTGTGATTAGTTCTGTTAGTTTTGTTTCTGCTAATTTGTTTAATGGGGTTTGGAATAAAATTACTGGAAAAGTTGTTGAAGATAATGAAACTGACGGAATTGAGACAGCTCCAATAGAAGAAGAAATTTGTGGAGATGGCATTTGTCAAGAAGGGGAAAAATGTGATAAGGATTGTTGTGAAGCTTTTTGTACCTTAGAATGTCCTGATGGAGCTGTTCAAGGAAGTTGTGGTTGTGAATGTATAGTGCTTGAATTAGAACCTCCTGTAGAAAAAGAAGATGATGATGATGATGATGAAAAACAATGTAATGAAGGAGAAATAAAATATTATGTTTGTGAAGATGGGACAAAAATTCCTGAGTGCAAGTGTGAAATCGGGGGGTGGGTATGTAAAATTTCTGTTGAAGATGATTGTCCAGATGTTGGACCTGGACCTGAAATATGTGCTGCTAAAATAAAAGTAACATTCAATAAAGGAAGCTATCAAATTGGTGAGGATGTGAAAATTATAATTGAAGTTTTTGATTCACAGGGGAATCATCTTCCAGATTATGCTTTTTATGGGCAGATGTATGATGATAGGTGGCATACTCCTGATTTGCAGAAAACAGATAATAAAGGATATTTTATCCATACTGGAAAAGCAGAAAAGCCTGCCGGAGGAGTTACAAAAGTTAGGTTTAAAGTTTATACAAAAGAAACAGGTTCTTGCGGTTCTGTTGAAGATATTATAGAAGTTAAATTTCAACCAAAAGGGTGCGGAATTGGAGAATGCGAGCCTGAACCAGAATGTAAAGATAAAGTTAGAATGTGCGGAGGAGATTGTCCTCCTTGTCCAGAAGATGATGAAGATAAAGAGATATTTTATCCTTGTAGTGGCTGTGAATTAGAAGAAAAATGTTATCCATACGGTTATAGGAAATCAGGGAGCTATTGTTCTGCTGAAAATGATGCATTTGTAAATCAGTTTGGAGATGATGAAAAATGTGAAAATAATTTTGAATGCGAGACTAATTTATGTATTAATGGAAATTGTGTGAGCAGTAAGTTATGGGATAAATTTCTTGGGTGGTTTAAAAAATTATTTGGGGGCGATGAAGAGTCTAAAGATTGCTCTAAATTTCTTATAGAAAAGGATATTGAAGATTATGAATATGTTAAATCAGAATATGGTCCTAGTAAAGAATCACAAGTGCCATTATTTACAGATGAAGGTGAGCAAATAGGGACAATAAAGTGTTGTGTAGCATTGTATGATAAAGATGAAAAGGTTGGTATCGGGCTTGTTTGTCCATATGAAAACAGGGAGTATGTGGAAAACTTAGTTAAACAGCTGACTACATTAAATAAAAATTTTGTTTTAAAAGAGTATAAGGGTCAAAAAGTATATCAAGACAGGGTTTCAATGGTTTGGGCACATGAAAACTATGTTATCGCAGTTGGCACTGGACCAGACAGTGGTGCTCCGTTCCCAGAACCTATAGCAGATGCTTATTTTAAGAAATATAAAAATGATTTAGAAGAGATTGAAATTGGAGATTTACCACCGAGACCCCCGAATAGTGTTGAACTTTGCGGGGAGATAGAAGATAATATTGAAAGGGCGGGCTGTTATATTGATGTTGCAATAAGTAAGAGTGATTTTGAGATTTGTGAAAACATAGTTTATGATAGTGAACACAAAAATAAATGTTATGTTAATGTTGCAGAACACACAGGGGATGCTAATATTTGTGACAATGTGGTTGATAATTCTTTACGGGAAAAATGTTATTTTTGGGTTGCAGAACAAAAGGGGGATGTTGGTGTTTGCGAAGAAATGGAAGATAGTTCTTTACAAGCAGAATGTTATGTGGGGGTTGCAGAGAAAACAGGGGATGCTAGTTATTGTGACAAAATAACTGATAGCCATATTGGGGACAAATGTTACAGAGATGTTGGAATACAAACTAATGATAAAAGCTTATGTGAAAAAATAATTGAAGACAGGGCAAGACAAAAGTGCCTTGATAATACTTCTTAAAAATAAAAAACAAGAGATTAGTTATTTTTAATTTTAGATATAAAAACATTTAAATAAAACTAAATCTTATTTAATAAAATGACAAAAACAGAGGAAAATTTGAAAAAAGCATTTGCTGGGGAAAGTCAGGCGAGAAATAAATATGGTTATTTTGCGAAAGTTGCGAGAAAAGAAAATTATCATTATGTTGCGAAAATTTTTGAAGAGACTGCGATGAATGAAATTCAGCATGCGAAAGATGAGTTTAAACTTTTGAATGGGATTGGTTCTACTGCGGAAAATCTTAAGGCGGCAATTGAGGGAGAGCATTATGAGAATTCTGAAATGTATCCGCAAATGCAGAAAGATGCTGAAGAAGAGGAGAATGCCGAGGCTGTAAAACTTTTTAAGGAAATTTCAGAAGTAGAAAAACATCATGAAGCCAGATATAAAAAGATTCTTGAAATGGTTGAGAAGGGAACTGTCTGGAAAAGGAAAAAACCAATTAGATGGAAATGTTCAAAATGTGGGTATGTTCACGAGGGGACAGAGCCCCCTGAGGAATGTCCTTCCTGCAAACATCCTAAAGAATACTATGAACCTGAATGTATGTGCTTTGAAAATGGATGTGAATTTTGTAGTTAAAGGGAATTTGTTATTTTTGAGTGATGCTAAACTTTAAATACACTATATTTTTATTCTAAGTATGGCAGAAGAAAATGAAAAGACTTTGGATGATAAGCAGTATCAGACTCCAGAGGTTAATGGAAAGCCGATTCCGAATGCACAGAATGTTCCTTCTGAAAAACAGCAGAAAGAAATGCAGAAGACTCGGGAGAGATTAGATTCTATTAAAAAATTTATTAATAAAAAGTATCGGTTTGTTCAGGCGATTGGGATAATTCCGCCACAGGCAGCAGAGATTTTTGATGAAGAAAATGAATTGCCTGACGAAGAGAAAAAGAAAAAGCCAATGCATTTGCTTGTTGTTTTGCCAGATGATAAGGAGAAGGAATTTAATAAAGTTAAATTAGAAATTGTGAAAAAGATTCAGGAGTCTAAACAGAATATTTGGCTTAATTTGTTTTTGGAGAGGGATTTGTGGGAGATTTGCATGGACAGCAAGTACGAGGTTATCGAGGCGATTGGGATGGCTTTCCCGCTTTATGACAAAGGGATTTTAGGGTCATTGAGGGTTGCGCAGATTCATAAATCTTTGGTTTTGAAAAAGTTTGAGAAGTATGTTTATAGTTATGTTGTCGGCGGGAGTTTGGTTCGGGGAGAGGCGATTAAGACAAGTGATGTTGATGTTTATATTATAATTGATGATACAGATGTTAAGCGGATGCCGAGATTGGAGTTGAAGGACAAATTGAGGAATATTATTTATTCTTATGTTATGCAGGCAGGAGAGTTGGCAGGGGTTCAGAATAAGTTGAGTCCGCAAGTTTATTTGCTGACTGAATTTTGGGACGGTGTTAAGGATGCGAATCCTGTTTTTTATACTTTTTTAAGAGATGGAGCACCATTATATGATAGGGGCGGATTTTTACCCTGGAAACTTCTTTTGAAAATGGGCAAGATTAAACCAAGTCCAGAATCAATTGATATGTTTATGTCTGCGGGGGACAAAACTCAGGAAATTGCAAAAAGAAAATTGTTGGATATTTTAATTGGAGATATTTACTGGGGGGTTTCAATGCCGAGTCAGGCACTTTTAATGTTGTATGGTTTGCCTCCAACAAATATTAAAGAAACTGTTGCAGAGATGAAAAGAATTTTTGTAGATAAAGAAAAAATGTTAGAGAAAAAATATTGGGATATATTGGATGAGGTTATGATTAAATATTATAAGGGGTATGAACATGGAAAAGTTAAAGAAGTTTCTGGAAAGGATATTGACAGATTGTTGAAGGATTCTGAGGATTATTTGAAAAGATTGAGGGAACTACGAGTGGACATTGAAAAAAGAATGCAGAAAAAGACGCTTAAGGAAATTTACGAGAATGTTTTTAAGATAATGAAGTCGCTGTTTGGAAATAAGAATGAAAGTTTATTGATTAAAGAATATGAAAAAGAAATTGTAAATCGGGGGAAGGGGAATCCTAAATTTTTGCATACTCTGCATGATTTGATTAAGGTTGAGAAGAAATATGCTAAAAAGAAAGAGGATATTCCAAAGCAAAAATTTGAAGATTTAAGAAAGGATTCTGTTTATTTGGTTGAGAGTTTGATTGAGTATGGGCAGAGGAGGGATTTGGGATTGCTGGAAAAAGCGAAAATTGTTTTGACTCATGGTGGGAAACACTCTGAATTGTTTTTGACAAAACCGAGTTTTTTAGTTTCTGAAAAAAATGTGCAGAAAATTGAGGGTGGGAAAATTGTTAAGAGTGATGTTAATGAATTAAATAAAGTTTTGAGTGAGTTTAAGGGGGATGGGATTGGTTTGGATAGTAAGATGCTGGATTTTTTGAAAAAAGAGTTGGGCAAGTTTGAGATTGTTTTGTGAGATTTAATTTATTTTGGAAGTTTACTAACCCAAAATTTCTTTTTGTTTATATCTTTCAAAACTTATGAGATTTAGAGAAGAGCAGTTTGTATAAACTATAATTCTCATCTTCAAAGAGATCGATATTATAAGATATAGATAATTAGATTAGCGAAGAATAGAAATTTCTTGTCATAACCTTTAAAAACCTATTTTTTCTAAAGAATTTATGAAAGCAAAAGTAATTCAGTTTCGAAGGGGGTTGAAGCGAATCCATGAAAGGCATTTTATTTTAGATGTAGATGCGAAGTCTAGAGAAGATGCTGGGAAGTTTGTTGGCAAGGATGTTGAGTGGACTTCGCCTGCAGGGAGAAAGATTAAGGGAAAGATAAGTTCTGCTCACGGAAATAAAGGACTTGTTAGGGCGATTTTTGAAAAAGGATTGCCTGGACAGGCAAGAAATGATGAGGTTGAAGTTAGATAAAATGGGAAAAGAACTTTACTTAGATATGGAATTCATGTGTGATGGAATTAATATTCCAGAGCAGGGGATAATTAATGGACACCATATTGAAAAGATTATTGTTGATGAGGATTTTCCTCTCCCAAACGGTTCTAGAGTTAGCACTATGGGTGGAGCAAATATGCGAATTTATGGGATTGAGGATAAAAAATATGATTATCTTTTTCCAAATGAAGAACAAGAATTAAAGGATTTTGAAAGAAAAGTTTTTGGAGATTTAATTAATTAAAATGGCTAAAGTAAGAAAAGCACTGGCGTATTCGAAAAGAAAACCGATTGTGAATACTCGTAGGTCTAAAAAACAGCACCTTACATATAATAAAACAGTGCCGCCGCAGAAAATTGTTAAATTTAATATGGGGAATATTAAAAAATTTGATGGTGGAGAGTTTCCAATTAAGGTTACGCTTTCGACTGAGGAGAATATTCAGATACGAGATTTGGCGTTGGAGGCAGTTCGGCAGACTTTGAATAAAGATTTGAATAAATTAATGCCTAAGAATTATTTTTTGAGGTGCCATTGTTATCCGCATAATATTTTGAGAAATAATAGGGTTTATTCTGGGGCTAGTAAAGGTGAAAGGGTGCAGACAGGAATGACAAAAAGTTTTGGTTCGCCAGATGGGCGGGCTGCGATTGTCAAAAAGGGCAGACCTATTTTTGTTGCTTATTTTGAAGGAGATTTGAATCTTCCAAAAGTTCGAAGATTTTTTAAGAAAGCTACTCCTAAATTGCCTTGCAAAACAAAGGTTGTTGTTGAGATTGAGAAGGTTAAGAAAGTTGATGGGTGATTGTTATTCATTTATTATTAAATTCGTCTTCTCCACTCCCACAAACTTTAAATATAAACAGGATTATTTTTATCTATGGAAACAAAAAGGGTTGATTTTGATGACAAGTATATTAAGTGGTTTGCTGAGCTGAGTAATAAGAATGTTGATATTGTCGGGGGGAAGGGGGCGTCGCTGGGCGAGATGTATAATCATAAATTTCCTGTGCCACAAGGATTTGTTGCGACTGCCCAGTCTTTTGAGTATTTTATTGGCAATAGTGGATTGAAAGAAAGAATTGCGAATATTATTATTGGAATTGATATGGAAAATACTTCTGAGCTGACTGAAAAAGCAAAAGAAATTCGGGAAATGATTATTGAGCAGAATATCCCTGATGATTTAAAAAAAGAAATTCTTGAGGCATATCATATTTTGGGGACTGAAAAAATTGATGAGAAAGGAGTTTCTTCAGATGCTTTGACTATTTTGAAAAATTCGCAGGAGCCGATTTTTGTTTCTGTTCGGAGTTCTGCAACGACAGAGGATTTAGTAGATGCGAGTTTTGCAGGACAGCAACAAAGTTTTTTGAATGTTAAAGGAGACCATCAATTAATTGAATATATTAAAAAATGTTTTGCGAGTTTGTATACAGCGAGGGCAATTTATTATCGGAATAAAAAGGGCTTTAAGGAAGAGGAATCCTTGCTTGCAGTTGTTGTTCAGAAAATGGTTGATTCAGAAAAGTCGGGTGTTGTTTTTTCCAGAGACCCTGTTAATTTAGATGAGAATATTGTAATTGAGGCGGTTTATGGTTTGGGTGAGGGCATTGTTTCTGGTAAAATTAAACCAGACCATTATATTGTTTCAAGAGATTTGCATGTTCAGAAAGTTAAAACAGCAGATAAAAAAATTGCAATAGTTAGAACTGGTTCTGGAGAGAATGAGATTGTTAAATTAAGTTTAGAAAAAAGTAGGAGTCAGGTTTTGTCAAATGCACAAATTCTTGAGGTTGGAGATTATGCAATTAAATTAGAAGAGCATTATGGAAAGCCACAAGATATTGAGTTTGGTATTGAAGAAGATAAAGTTTATATTTTGCAGTCAAGACCAATTACAACCTTGAAGGCCAAAGAGAAGACAGGAAAGATTTCTGGTAATGTTATTTTGAAAGGAGAGCCGGCTAGTCCTGGGATTGGTGTCGGGGTTGTTAAAATAATTAATACAATGGATGACCTTTCTAAAATTAAAAAAGGAGATATTCTTGTTACAAAAATGACTAATCCGGATATGGTTGTTAGTATGCAGAAATCAAATGCCATTGTTACTGACGAGGGAGGGATAACTTCGCATGCTTCTATTGTGAGTCGAGAGATGGGGATTCCAGCTGTTGTCGGGGCAGATGGGGCGACAGAGAGATTAAAAGATGGAATGAAAATTACTGTTAATGGAAGCACTGGGAAAATTTATGAGGGTGCTGTTGCTGAAACCACCTTGGCAGAAATTAAACCGGTCATAGAAACTTCAAAAGTTAAATTAAAGGTGATTGTTGATTTGCCGGATTTTGCTGAACGGGCTGCTGAATCTAAAATTGATTCTGTTGGTTTGATGAGGTTGGAGGGAGTTATTGCGAGTTCTGGCAAGCATCCTTTGCAGTATGAAAAGGAAAATAAACTTGAAGAGTACACTCAACTTTTAAGAGAAGGGATTGAAAAAATTGCAGAGTATTTTAAATTAGTTTGGATAAGAAGTTCTGATATTAGGAGTGATGAATATGGAACATTAGAGGGGGCACCTGAAGAAGAAATTAATCCAATGCTGGGATTTCACGGGATTAGATTTAGTTTAAAGCATCTTAAAATATTTGAAGCAGAACTTTTGGCGGTTAAACAAGTTGCTGAGAAATATCCTGATAAAAAAATTGGGATTATGTTCCCACAGATTATTTCTGTTGAAGAAATTAAACAAGCAAAAGAGTATTTTGATAAGATAAAATTGCCGAATATTCAGTTCGGGGTTATGATTGAAACTCCTGCTTCTGTTCAAATTATCGAAGACATTTGCAAAGAGAATGTTGATTTTGTTAGTTTTGGGACAAATGATTTGACTCAGTTTACATTGGGTGTTGATAGGGGCAATGATGATGTTCAGTATTTATATGACGAGTCTCATCCCGCAATTTTGTCTCAGATAAAAAAAGTTATTGAAGTTTGCAAAAAATATAATATTGAAACAAGTATTTGTGGGCAGGCAGGAAGTAAAAAAGAAATAGTGAAATTTCTTTTTAAGAATGGGATTGATTCTATTTCTGTTAATGCTGACGCTGGTTATGATGTTTCTGTTTTGATTAAAGAGTTGGAAGATTCTTTTGTGGAAGAAGTTGCTCCAGTGATTGAAGAAAAGATTGAGGAACCTAAACCGATTTATGAAAGAAAGTTTGAGAAAGAAAAACCTGTTGAATTTAAGGAAAAGTTTGTTGAGGCGAAACCTAAAAGGAAAAAATGGGGGTTTAATATAATTTGTTCTGAATGCGGGAAGGAGGCGACTGTTCCATTTAAGCCCAGGGAGAATCAGGACAATCTTTGTTGTAAGGAATGTTATAAAAAGAAAAAAGCTCTGGAAAAAGAATTGAAACAAGAGCCAATTAAACCTGTTGATAATTTTGAGGGGGTTGAAGAAAGAGTAAAAGAGATTAAGGGTGCTCGGGCAGAAGATGTTCAAGAAGATATTGAAGAACCGATTGAAGAAAAGAATGAGGGGGTTGAAGAACCTGTTGAAAAATCAGAGGATGGGGGCGTTAGTGGGGCAGAAGATAATAATATCGGAGTGTATAATCCCCCTGTTCCAGAAGAAAATAAATATGAATATAGTTTTGATAATAATGAGGATGAATTTAGCGAGGTTTTCTAAACATTTAAATAAACATTCATCTAATTTTATTTATGAAAAACAGGTTTAAAAAATTTGGTTAAAGGGTGTTGCTTGGCTTCGCCCAAATTTTAATTTTTCTTTTCTTCCCACCCTAACGATAGGAGAGATAAGCCCGCGCCCTTCGGACAGATAGCTGAAAACTTTGTTTTCAGAGAAAAACTTCTTTTACCCAACCGACGAGAAAACCCGCGAAATTAAAATTTCTCATAACAAAGGGTAAAAGGTTTCACTTCGTTACACCCAAATTTTTCTATTTCATTTGGGAGTTCATTATAAATAAATATATTAAGGGGTTAGCATTCGGAATTTTATGGAAGAAGAAAAATCTTGGACTGAAAGAATGGGTGAAAATCCCGAGGGCGGAAGAGTGTATTTAAGCAAAAAAGATAAAGGAAAAATTTTAGAATCTTATTATGATCATGAAAAATCTTTGACGCAGAAAATAAGAGAATCAGAGTTTTTTATGTATGGAATTTTGTTCGCAATTCTAGGAAGCTACTTAGCAACCGGGGTTTATGATTTGATTAATGGAAAGATTTCACTTAAGGGCTTTAACTTTATTGTTCTGGGAATTTTTATATTAGTCTTTTTCAGGTTTTGGGTTAAATTAAATGAAGAAAAAATAAACCTGAAATTATCAAAAGATTCTCTGGAAAAATGGACAAATGCAGATTATATTGATTATGGTAGAACCTTCAAGCCACTAACTAGGGAAAAAGGAGATGAGATGATGAAGGAAATGAAATTAGCAAAAAGTGACTTGGGAGTAAAAGAAATTCATGATAAATATTTTTATCCTGAAGAAAAGGAGAGAAGTTCATGATATCAGATCCAGAATCTGTTGAAAAAGCTTTAAAGAAAATGCCAGAAGGGCCTGGAAAGGAAGATATCCAGAGAAGGCTAGAATATCAGAAAGAAGTGGATTATGCTTTTGAATTAATAAAAATTGCAGAAGAAGATCTTGAATCCTCTAAAATTTTATTTGAAAATAAGAAATACCCAAATTCTGTATCTTCATTTCAACAAAGTGTGGAGAAAAGCACAAAAGCACTCTTTTTGCTAAATGAGATTCTTAAATCACAGGAATTAAAAGAAAAGGTTGGGCATTTCCCTTCTAAAAAACACCTCGAAGATATTAAAGCCAACCTAAAAAAAACTATTAATTTAAAGGAGGCTATAAAGAATAATCCCAAGTTAAAAGAAATACCTATGATTAAAAAATTAAACCTAGAAGACTATCAAAAAAAAGTTATTGAGGCAGAAGGAATTATTAAGAGCGTTAGTGAAAAGGGAAAAATTTATTCAGACAATCTTGAAATTTTAGACCAGAACCTCTCGGAGATGGATAAGGTATTACTTAATGCAGAAACGTTTGAAGCTAAAAAGTTAGACAAACTTACAGAAGAAGAACTTGCAAATGAATGGATTAGCAATATTAAGGCCTTTTCTAAAATAAAAAGAGAGGAGGGAATTGGAATAAGCGAACAAGAGGAGAAAGAAGCACTTAATGTAACTGGAGAATTTCTTAGGCATATCGCACTTAGACATGCAGAGTCTATGGTTTATGGTGGAACCTCTCATGCAGTAAGTTCAACTTTGAATTTTTTTATAGAACCTCACTTTAATTTTTCACGCTACCCTGGAAAAAAGAACCCCCTAGAATATTACACTTTGGAAAACCCCCTTGTAAAGAGGCTTCAAAAACTTATTGAAATACAAAAGAGAAATTTAAAGATTCACAAAAAATACTTGGAATTTATAAAAAATTCATATGCAGATATAAAGATCGAGGATTAAAATAAAATGGTTGTAATTTGTAGTTTTTGTGGAAAAGAAAAGAAGTTAACAACTCACCACTTGGTTGCTCAAAAATATATGGGCAATGATGACCAATCAAATTTAAGGCCTGATATTTGTAGAGATTGTCATAATCAAATAGAGGGTAGCATTAATAAATCTCGTGGAGATCTTGGAGCAGGAAAAAATACTCCTTTAGTTCAGAATTTTATGGTAGGTTCTGTTCAGGCTCAACTGAATAATGGAAGTATTTATTTGGATGAACAAGGTCAAGGGCATATAGATGTCGGTTCTCCGTTTTACGGAATGAGTTGCCACATTAAGAATCATGGACAAA
This sequence comes from archaeon, assembly GCA_030636025.1. Classification (GTDB taxonomy): domain Archaea; phylum Nanobdellota; class Nanobdellia; order Pacearchaeales; family GW2011-AR1; genus ARS1285. The sequence goes on along the minus strand of DAOVXQ010000003.1, from coordinate 68,646 downwards.
AACAAATTGAAATAGCTTTAAGCGGTGGAAGCGTAGTTTTTATAAGTGGATCTCTAGGAAATTCGTGGCTCATTTATTCTTATGCAAACAACGGAACTCCTCATCTTCTTTCTTAAAAAGAAAGAAGCAAAAAAGTCGGGCAATCTCTCTAATTTAATGTCGTCGGCACCACCCCCTCCCCACCTGAAAAGAAAAATTCAAAAAGCCTAAAATATAAAAGGGGGAACTTTTGGTCCTACGGACAGATAGTCTTGACTTTATCGAGAAGAATTATTTTTTGGGCTAATGTTTTTTGTTCTTTTAATAGGTAAGAGAAATGATTTAGTAAAGAAAAGAAATGCGCCTTTAAAATGAGAAATAATTTTAATTGTATCATAGGCATAGAATTTCTTATATTTTAAAGAATTAAACTTGTTTAAAATAATTTTCTAAACATTTAAATAAACATTCATCTAATTTTATTTATGAAAAACAGGTTTAAAAAATTTGGTTTTGGTTTAATTTTATTGGGAATTTTTATAATTATTTTTCAGCCGTTTGCTGGATTGACTGGGGCAGTTATTGATATTTCGTCAACGATTAGTAAGGTTTGGTTTTTTATTGGGTTGGGGTTGGTGGGGGGTGGAATTGTTTTAATTATTACTGGACAAAAATTAGAAGCTATTGCAGAGGAGATAAATGTTGATGATATTTTGAGCAGGATAAGTAATATAGAACCAAATAAAAATAAAGTTGCATTAATCGGGGATGCTTCTGCATTTATAAAACGCTCACCCCCACAAGTTGAAAGAATTTTAAAAAATTATAAGAAAAGTTATGTTCCTAATTCTGTCTTAGATGAAATTAAATATTTTCCTTTAAAAAAAGTTGTTGAGGATAATAGTTATGAGGTTGAGGGATTTGAAAAATATAGGAAAAGTGCTAAAAAATATTTAGAGAAAACCGAGAAGCCAAGAATGTATGAAGCACTTGCTCCAATTTTGGACGATGTAATTAGTGGGAACAGAAAAATTGGTGACTTGTCTCCAAAGGAATTTCAGCTTCTTTCTCAAAATTCAGCGAGGTTAAAAAAATTAGCAAGAAGGGATAAGTTTGATATGCGGGGTCAGGGGATGAGTGGAATTAAAAAAACTCATGAATATTTAGAAAAGCATTGTAAAGTTTCAGAAACAGATGTTGATGTTTTAGCTACTGGTTTGAAAATGGCGAGGGAAAAATATCATGCAATAGTTGCACAAAAAGATATGGATATTACACAGGCGATTGATTTAATTAAAAAAGAACATCCGAAAATTGGAAAAAATTTAGATTATGTTGATTTGTATCCTAAGAAAAAAGAGAAGGTTGCTTAGTGGGGGGTTTGTGTTTTTTCAAAATCAATAAACTTATTTCTAATGCTATTAATCTCATCGTTGGTAATATTGTTAATAATCTTTTCAATTTTTAAGCAAAAATCAGGAGTTTTATCTGCTCTTTCTATAATATCTTGCCTCCCAAATTCTTTTTCATAGTATAATGCATTTATTCTTAATTCTTTGGATTTTTCAAGTTCTTCATATATTTCTTTAGTGCAAATTCCTTCTTCAACAAATATCTTAAGTGCAGATATTGTGCAATCGTGTATTTCACATTTAATTCCAATCTTCATAAAAAGAGCATAAACTGAAAAATATTTTGCATAATACGAAGTGTCTAAAACCCAATCAAGTTCATCTTTGCTAATTGCTGAATTAAGCATATTTAATGCACTCTTTGACTTTTTTAAATATGTTTTAACAAGATTCTCATTAGTTTCAATTATTTTTAATCCTCTTTCTTTTTTAAAACACCATGTTAAATTCTCTTTTTCCATTATAATATTTCCATAATGAATTTATGAATGTGTCTGAATTTTGCAGGATTATGTGGTTTTTTATTATTTCTTTGGTTATTATTATATTTTCTTTTAAAGATTTTTTGAATTGGTTTAAATTCATAACACTTAAATGAATGCGTTTTTTGTAAAGTCTTCCCATGTTTTTTATTGATTTTTTTTGATTTTCTGTGATTGAACCTATGTAAAATAAATCTATGTCACTCTTTTTATTATATGTCCCAGATGCATAACTCCCAAATAGTGCCATAATCCCATTTAAATCTAAATTTAGAGTTTCATCATAAATTTTTTTTATAAAAAACTCTTTTTTTATTATGGAAATAGTATCTTGTTTTTCTGCCATAGAAATATATTCCTTAGATAGATTATTGCCCATATTTAGTTTGTAGTTTTTATTTTTACCAGAAATTTTTGAAATTAGGATATTTCTTTTTTCAAGATTTTTTAAGTGAGGAAGAAGAGTAACATGGCTTTTTTCAAGTAATTTAGCCATCTCTCTTATGTAAATCTCTTTAAGATAATTATTTTTATATAAACGGATTATTTCTATTTCTAAGTTGGTAATATTTTCTACCATATGGTAGAATTATCTTACGGAGTTTATAAATGTTTGGAGGGTTATTTTCTAAGAGGCTTAGTTTTATTAAATCCTTGCCTGATTTTTACAAGGCGTTTTTTGAATGGGAGAATGTATGTTATTTCAACTCATTCCACATTTCAATTTCATAATCTTCAAAGCCCCATTTTTTGTATATTTTATGAGATTTTGGATTATTGTTATGAACATTTAATCCTATCCATTTTACTTGATTTTTTTTAAACCATTTGAATGTTTCATTTTTTAATTTTGATGAAATACCTTTGCCTCTAAACTTTGGCAATACAAACATATAATTTATTTTACCTGTTGATTTAATTTTATGAATCCAATTAGGTTTTTCTTTAGAAAACCAAATAAATCCCACTAAAGATTTATCAATCTCTACAACAACAATCTCATCATTTTTAGATTTAATAACTTGTAAAATATCTTTTTCTATTCTTTTATCAATATTCTTTTTTCTTTTTATCCACGGATTTTTAGAATTATCTATTTTATACATATATTTTTCATATTCTTTTAGTAGATTAATTATTTCAGAGATATCTTTTTTAGTTGCTTTGCGGATTTTCATTTTATCCTCTCCCAAATTAATTCTTTTTTAGTTTTATCTCTTTTCACTAATTTAAATTTGTTTTTTCTCAAAACTTTCTGAGATTCTTTGTTTTCGAAATCAGTTATAGCAAAAATCTTTGAAATATTTAATTCTTCAAATCCCTTTTTTATAATTTTGTTAATGGCATTACTAGCGATTCCTTTCATCCTATAATCTCTTAAAACCATATAACCTAATTCATAAACCTCATTTTTAGGATTAAAAAGCCCTATATTTCCTGCAAATTTTTCATTTACCAAAATTGAAAATTCATAAGAATCATTTGGGAATACTGATTTTAACCCTTTAAAAAAATAACTAAAAAAAGTGTCATCACGTTCCTTAGAATATTTTTTGTCCAGAGTCATTAAAAGGACTCGAAAATAATCTGTAAATCCAAATTTTTTAAGCTCAATTTTCATCTTAACCTCTCCCCCTCCAAAGAATTAAACTTATTTAAATCTTTTTTATATTCTTAAATCTGCATTAGTATAACCCATTTCTCTTAATTTTTTATATACAGGGAAAACTAATTTATATAAAACTTGCCAAGAATCTTTTTTTATGCCTGGTTTATTTCTTAAACCTTGTAGTTTCTTAATTCTACTCACTGAAATACCGGTTTCTTTAATAACTCTATCAATTGTATCAAAAAATTCTCTTCTAGTTTGATTTATATATAACTGACTGTACCCTTTGAAGTCATCAGGTTCTCCAAATACATTAAAAGGAAAGGTTTCTTTGTAGGTTTTATCTAGATTTCCTTGTTGTTTTATTACTTCTCTATATGCTCCTTCATTTTCATCATTTGGCAATCTAAATGCAAAATTATTAAATTGAGAAACCCACGCTATCGCCATGTTTTTCTTTATGTTCTTTTATTTCTTGTTCTAAAGTTTTGTCTTTCATTTCAACATCCTAAAAACTAATAATCTTTCCGTTTTTATCTAACTCAATTATCATTGTAAAATCTTTTGGGATTGATTTTCCTGATTTGATTCTGAAATAATTGTCTTTATTGATTACTTCGTAACAACTATTGCAGACATCTTTTTGCCTTATGATTCCTGTTGATTTTCTTCTGTTGCATCTTTTACATCTTGTGTGTTTCATTGTAAAATATCTAAAAAATCTGCATATATAAATGTTTCTGTTATGTTACTACTTTATAGTTCTACCAATAGAAAGGTTTATATAGTTTAAGTTGTTAGGTAAATTAATAAAATTAAAAAATAAAATGGCAAGTTTTAATGACTTTGATGGCTTTTTTAGAAAATATAAAACATATAGGGATGCGGCTATCGACCTTCAAAAAAATGGATATGATAAACAGTATTCTGAAGGATTAAATAAAATAATCGAAAAAATTAGTCCTGACACTAATGTAAGAGAGTTATTTAGAAATAGTCAACAGGAATTTTCTAATGGATTGAGGATTAAAATTACTGAAAATAAAGGAAAAGCAAATAAAACAGCTACTGAAAGTTTAGAAGAGATTCTTAAGGGAATTAATGAAAAAGATTTAAGAGATGTTGGATTAACCGTTATAGAGCAAGAACTTGGGGGATTAAAGGAAAGTTATCAGGGGGATAAAGCGCAAACTTATACAGATATAACTAAATTACATCAAAAAGTTCGAGAAATGAGCAAGGTTCTTCATGACCAGGATTTTGGGGAAATGAGTGAAGTAGTTAGAAAACTTTATGAAAGTGAGTATTCAAAGCCAGAAGAAAAAGAGACATTAGATTTTATTAAAGAATTAATAAAAACCGGCAAGGGTCTTGTTGCAATGAGATATTCTAAAATGTTTGAGACTAATCGAGAGAATTATGAGAAAAAAATACAAAAAAATATAGTTCCGTACTTAACAGAAAATTTAAAGGGTAAGGACATTGTAAAATTTTATGAAATTCTTGAGGATGCTAAAAAACAATCAAAAGGAAAAACCGAGTGATTTTAGTTAAAAATTTTCTTTGATTATTTTATTTTTTAAATCTCTTAAAAACAGATGAGCTTTGGAGATGAGAAGTTTATTTTAAATGAAATTTGGGAAGATAAATCTAACCCAAATTCACTTTTCCTATTTATATCTTATAATTTTAATTAGTTGGGTTATCATATCTAAATTAGAATATGTTTAAGAAATTTTAGAATTAATTTAAATATTTAATCAGATAATTTCATCAATTAATTTCAAAGTGCTTTTGAAAAAATCTTCGGATTTTTCCTGCCAGCCATCAATGATTTTTCCGTCTAAATTTCTAATTTCTCCATGAGTTATTTTTTTATGAAGTTCATATAAATCTCTGAAATCTGTAACACATTTCATTTTAATTAATTTTTTATCTACGAAATGTTCTTTTAGTAAAATTGAAATGTGCTCTGGGCTTGGCGGGAGAACTTTGACAGACATTAATAATGCCTGTGCAGATTCGACAAATGCCCAATAGCATCCTTCGATTGCACTTAATTCAGATAATCTGCTTCTTAAAATGTGTCCAGGGATTCTATTTAAAACAGTGTAAATTGATTCTGGTGTTGGTTTGATTTTACCTTGCTGAAGGAGAATTTTTAATGGATTGAAAAATCCGCCAAAATCTATTACTGATTCTCCGTATCTTAACATATTAATTACAACTGGGTCGCCCCTTGATAAATCCTGCCACCATGTTGTTAATTTAATTGTGTTGATGTGCAAATCTTTTTTGTAAGGATTTTTTTGGATTAATTTTCCTAATTCTTCCCTATACCATGAAACTAATTTATCATCAAAATTAATACTAGCGTCGTCTACAATTAAAATTATATCAATGTCTGAGTTAGAGGTGTTTGTTTGTTTAATTGTTGAACCAAACAAAATTATTGATTTTATTAATTTGTCGAATTTTTTGTAGGCCTTTTCAGCAAAGTCCATCGCGATATCTTTTTCTGTTTTAAGTTTTAAAGAAGGGAAATTTTTTATTTGTTTTTGAGATAATTGTTTAGGAGCTACACTAAGTTTATTGCCTTTAGAATTGTTTATTTTTTTCACCATCTTTTATTATATTAATATACTTTTATTTAAAAATGTGTTGATTATTGATTAGGGGTCCCGGAAAATCTGCTTTGTGTTCCTGGAATTTCTCCACCGAGTTCTTGAGGAAGATTTGAAAATCCTGCCCCGTAAAGTGAATGGTGTACTTGTGGGCTGATTGCACCTTGCCCTGAAAAATATGTGCCATAGCCACCCAATTGGCTCCAGGTTGGGCCTGTACCACTTGAATATAATGGAGAGTCGAAATTTTGAAGAGTAGGGTAGATTGGATTTCCCCCGCCCTTGTCTGCAAAATGCTGCCACCAATTTCCAGCTTCAACAATTTTCTTTCCCTTAAATCCTTTTTTCTTTAATTCTTTTAATATTTCTTTGGTTGGAACATTGCCCATTCCCATTGGGAGTTCTGTATGCTCCATTCCAAAATTATCAGAAAGATGGACATGTTTTACGAATGGAGCAATTGTTTTAGTTTGTTTAATAATATCTTCTTTTGTGTATCCTTGTTTTCTTAGCATATTTATATGTCCGATATCCCATGTTGCGCCGATTAATTTTTCTGCTGTTTGTTTTGCTTCTGATTTGCCCATTCCTTTTTTAATTAAGTTTTGTTTTAATTTATCTCTTGATGATTCAATAAGTTCTTTCAAATCTTCTGCCTTGCTTAGTCCTCCGCCTGCAGGTGGATTTTCAATATTTATAATTGGGGTAGTGTTTCCAAATTTTTCAAATGAAGATGTAGCAATATTTGCAAAAGTTTCTGCAGATTTATCGACGACAAAATTATTTAATTCCTGAAATTTTTGTGGGGATTTTATTGCTCCGAGTGTTTTCAATCCTCTTTCAATTACTTCTGAAAATTTTTCTAATTTCTCTGGGTCATTTTCAATCCCATTTTCAACTATTGGAGCAGCCCATTTTGCAAATCCAGACAATCTTTCTTTATCTTCCCCCTTAGAACTTGCATAAGCTTTATCAAATAATGATTTCATATTTCTATAAGAATCTCTTAGATAAATTTGCCCGTGATTTATGTCTTTTTGCAAATTTTTTAAATATGATTTTTCTTCCTCGCCTTTAAATTGTTCTGCATCAAATCCTTGCTTAAGTTTAGATAAAACTTCTGGATTTAATCTTCCCTCTGTTTTTAATTTACTAATTATTTCTTCACCATAGTTTGAATACCTATTAATGTCTGAAAGCTGGCTCATCCATTGGTCATTGTTTAGTTTTGCTAATTCTTTTTCAGGTTCAAATGGCATTTCTTTGCCTTCGAATTTTCCTTCTTCTGGGAAATATCTTTTTTCTCTTGGCAATTGTCCGATTTGTCCTGAATCAGGGTCAATAACCCAGAAAGGTCCTTCCTTGATTTTTCCATCTTCTGTTTTTGTAACAGGCCTCATTTCAGGAAGCTGGGCTGTTGAATGAACTGTTACAGAAATATTTCCCTCTGGGTCTAATTTATGGCTTCTAAGAACTGCTGATTTTAATTGTCTTTCTGCTGATTCTCTTGTCTCTTCATTCCATCCTTTTTCTCCAACACCCGAAGCTTCGATTATTGGTGCATGAAAAGATGGATTAACTCCTGTTAATTTCATTAATCTTTTTAATTCATCTAAATGCTGGTCTGGGATAGATTCTAATACGTCTGCAGAAACTCCCTGAACTTCAACTGTTTTAACACCCGGATTCATTTTGTGATTGACTTCTCCTAATTGATTTGCAGTTCTTGGGTCAAGGGCAGTCCCAATTTCTCCTACATCAATCTGATAGCCAACAGGATTATAACTTGGTATTAAAGCAGAATCTGCACCATTATAAAAATTCTCGTAGTTCACCATTTTCTTTTTTAAGGGGATTGTTATTTAAATAATTATTTATTTAGATTAATATTTATTTTCTCCTTCTTTTTGCAAAATCTTCTGAGAATGGATTGTATTTTTTAATATCTGTTGGATTAATGTGGGTAGTTTCGTTTATTTTTGATTGTTCCCATGCAGAGTTTTGAATTTTTGCCTGTCTCCAAGCAGAAGGAGATTCAAATTTTGTTGATTGTTGAATTCCTTGTGGACTTTGTTTAAGTGATGGAGAGCCCATTAATGCTGGTTCAGAATCATAAGCTCCTGCATTTGAATCATAAGTTATTGTTTGCTCTTGTTCCAGATTTTGTCCAGAGGCATTTTGCAAATCGGTTTCTAAATTTTGAATTGGCTGGTCTTGAATTTGTTCTTGTTCTAAAGTTGTAGATATTTGTGTTGGTTGCGGAGAAAAAGTTTCTTCTACAATATCTTCTATTTCTGGTTCTTCGTCTTCTTGTTTTATTTTTTCTGATTTTGGTTTTGAAGGTTCTGAACTCCAGTTTAAAGATATTTCTTGGTCTTCATTCTCTTGATTAGATTGTTCTTTTTTCATGTTAATTATAAGGAGTTGAATTATTTAAGGTTTTGGTAATTGATATTTTTAGAAAATTTTTAAACCTAATTAACAGAATAATTTGATGTTGAAGCTTTGGGCATTGATGATTGATAACCGTCTGCCCCGCCATAAGAACCATGAAATGGTGAAAGCGTTGGGTATTCTAAATCTTTTTTTGTTTTATAGTCGAGTATTTTTAAATTATAATCTATGTTTTTAAGAGAATCAAAAGATTGTGTTTGCGGGATTCTGTCGTATCCTCTGGTTAATGGCTTTTGAAATAGTTTGTATTCTGATTTCGGGATTTTAAATTCTCTTACAACATCTTTCCATTTTATTGGTGTAAATTCCATGGTATTCTTGTTAGATTAAGGGTGTTTTTAAGTTTAATTGATAGATATTTCATGTGCAATCCAGAGATATATGTCCTAAGGAAACCTAAAATTAGTTTTGTAATATTCTATGAAATTAAGGATCGTATGGAATCGTAAGACACCTAACGGTTTCTTAACAAGTCATCTTCCCTTGAGATACTTAACAAGTCACCCTTCCTTAATTTAACCAAAAATTTCTTTTTATTTATAATCTCGTCTGTGAAACTTATTAACTTTATATGATTTTAAGAAAAGAACAAACTTAGGTTAGCGTGGTTTTTAAGTTTAATATGAAATAAGTTATTTTGTGAAGATATATGTAATTTACTCCTTCTTTTCACTTAAACCCAAACCATTTCTCTGCTTCTGTCTGAGGCGCTTTTGTTTCAGCTTCCTCTGCATAAGGGAACGCAGCCATTCCATGGGCCTTTTTATAAATATCAAAAATACTAAAACAAGAATTTATTGCCCCTGCCTCTGCCATGCTCCGAATATATTCTTCAGAATAATTATCTTTCTTGATTCCTCTTTCTTTTAATTGTTTCAATTTCTCTGCACTTTTGTCTTCTTCTTTTGGTTTTTCCTTCTTTTTCCATTTTAAACCAGAGAACAATGCAGAAAAAGGATTTGTATCCTCCTCTTCAAATTTTGCTTTTTCTTTTTCTGCTTTTTTTTCAGAGTCTAAAAAATCTTCTATGTCTTGATTTAATTGCATTAGTGATTCGTCTGTCATTCCCTGAATTAGTTTTAGTGAATCTTCTAAATCTGATTTGTCTAATTTGTCTTTTAATAGTGTTAGCTCGTCTTCGTTTAATGTATATGATTTGAATGTTACTTCTGCTCTGCCCCCGAAAACATAATGCTGTCCCGCCTTGCTTGGGATTCCTCTGAAATTAAAATCAATCACAACTATTGAATAATATTTTCTTAATTTTTTTATTTTTGCGAAATCTTTTGGCAGGTCTTTTGTAATAACTGCTTCTTTTACATTTACAGATGATTTTCCTAAGATTGTCAGTTCTAACATTAATGTATTAAAGATATTGACCAATGCAGGATTTTCTCCTAATTTTTCGTTTGATTCTAATTGCTGAGTTGCTTTTAAATATGGCTTTGCCCATCTTGCGTATAATTTTAAAGTGTTGACCTGGCTTTTCAAATAGCTTCTTTCAATTTCAAATCTTTTTGTTAATTCCTGCCCGCTTCTTTTTTTCCATTCAATGAATTCAGCAAGTCGCGGTTTTAAAATTCTTTTTACTCTTTCATTTAAATCTACATCTTTTTTGTCTACATCTTCAGGAGATTTAATTGCCATGAATGCATCCCTTAAGGTTATGAACTGCAGGTTTCCTGAGGCCAAGCCATTTATGCTTCCTTGCCCTCTTTTTATATCTACTTGGTCCATCCAGATTTGTTTTAATGTTAAATTCCCGTATTCTGCTTTTGATTTGTCGTCGGAGTTTGCATCTTCATAATTTTTTAATCTTATTTGGAATTCTTTTAAATCATAAATTAGATTTATAACTGATTTTAGGACTGTGTTGACTTGCCCCATTATGTTCATTGCTTGTTGTTGCATTACAGAAGCTTTTTGCCCGATTTCCCCGAAATGTCCTGAGCCAGGTGACGACGCGAAATTGTCAATAACTTTAGTTACATCTCCGCGGAACATTCCGTTCATAAAATCCAAAATCCAAAAATAAATCGGCTCTAATGTTTCTGTTGTCGAGTCATAGACTAATTTGTGTTCTGAAGAGGGTTCTTTTTTCTTTTTATAATGTGGACTAATTTCCTGAATTAATTTATCTATGTCTGACATATTGTTTCTCCTTTTTATGAGAATAATAGGAAGGGGTTGTTTTTAAATATTGGGTTGATTTTTTATAACTGATAAAAATAAGGAGGTTGGGGATGATTCTGATGTTTCTTAAATTTTGGTGTTTTTATCTCAAAATTTTTATTTTAAATCTTTTAGAAATATTTATATAGTAAGAAATTCTTACTAGGTTATGGAAATTACGAAAATGAGTAGCAAGGGACAAATTGTTTTGCCTATAGGAATTCGTGAGAGTTTAGGTTTGAAAGAAGGCAGTGTATTTGCTACAATTAAAGATAATGATTTGATTATTTTAAAAAAAATTGATAATGTTATTCTTGAAGAAGATATTAAAACTATAAAGAGGGTTGAAGAAGCTTGGAAAGATATTGAAGAAGGCAGGTTTAAAGAAATGGAAAGTGATGATTTTTTAAAAGAATTAAAAAAATGGTAAGAACCATTTATACTGAAAAATTTGAAAAAGATGTGAAAAAGGTTGATTCTTTTATTAAACAAAAATTAATTAAACAAGTTAAAAAAATTATAGATAACTCTGAAATTGGTAAGCCTTTAAAATATGATTTGAAGGGTGAGAGAACTATTTATGTTAAACATTATAGAATAATTTATACTTTTCGTGAAGGAGTTCTTATTTTTTTAAGATTTGAACATAGAAAAAATGTTTATGAATAAATAATTTTCTAAATGGCTATCGTTTCTTCACAAAATCCATCATGCTCTTTTTTTCAAACTTAATGGTTTCTCCTGTGTTTGCATCTATTAAAATATGTAAAATAATTAATTCGTCTAACATACAAGTCAAATTCCAGATTTGTTTGTTTTCATTTTTTTGCAAAACAGCAATTATTTTGTGAAATTTGCTTTTAATATTATTTTCAACAGCAGATTTTTCTGCCATAGATTGAATTTCATCTAAATCAATTTTTATATCTCCTGAGATTTCTTCCAAATCTGGTTTATCAGGAGTTTCAATTAATTTATCTTCTTTTAAAGTTATTTCATTATTTTCATTTAAGGAAAATGTAAATATTTTACTATCTGTTTTATAATCTAACGCTTTCTGAGTATCATTACTTATAAAATCTATAATGAAAAATCCGATAATAAGTTCTGCAGAAGGGTATTCTTGTTTAAAGTTTTGGAATACTTTTGATTCTGTTATTGTTTTGTGAATTTCTTTAAATGTCATCTGTTATATGAATGATATATTCGCCTCCCTGCCAAATATTAATTTGATATTTTTGGTTTCCTTTTTCTACAATTAAAACTGTATTTTGATAATAATCTTTAGGAACAGATAATCCTTCAGGGGTTTTTTCTTTTTCAATATCTTTTCCTTTAATTATAAATCCTTTCCCCTCATAAACAGATTTTAGCGTATCTCTAATATTTTTTAATCTTGTTCCAGAAAAAGAAGAATTTTCTTTTGCAAATGTTAAATTTCCTGTTTCAACCTTTTTTGCATTCTCAAAATTAGTTTCATCAGGATAGCTTAATTCGTGCTGCCAAGGTTTTGTTATATCTAAAGTTCTGCATATTCTTTTTTCTAATTCTCCTAAAAAAGAAGTTTGTCTAACTATTTGTTTTAAAATCAGGTCTTCAGATTTATGGGTATATATTGGGGATTCGGGAAGTTTAGTTAAATCCATAATTTATTTGAATTAAAATAGTTTATAAGGATTATTGTGGGGGAGATTTATTATGGGAAGAATAGTTCTGAAATATCCTATAAAATTTTTGGAGTTTCACTAACCAAAAATTTCTTTTTTATTTATATCTTATTCTTCTTAATCACTTGTCTGCAAAACTTAAGTTACGAAAGTTTAATCCATATTATTTTATACAAAATTATTGGTTATTTATTAAATTACTTACTAAACCAACACTTACCACTAAACTTAATCCCTTTTGCTTTTTCAATCAGGCCTTTCCTATCTTCAGGGATGTCTTCATCTTTTGCTTTTTTTAAATAATCTAAAACCTTTTTTCTTTTTTGAGGAATTGTTAATTTTTTAGTTGTTTTTGGTCCTCCAATACATCCCCCAACACAAAATAAAACATCTAAAAATTTTATTTTTGGATTTGGATTATCTAAAAATTTAAACACTTTTTTAATTCCGTCTAAAGCAAGAATCTCTTCTTGTTTGAGAATTCCTTTTAAATTCGCGGTTTTCCCTAACCCTCCTGCGAGAGGATAAATTTTAGTATAATCATTATAGAATTTATTAAATAAAATCGGGCAGTTATTTTTTACGATTTTATTTTTTTTGAATAATTCTTTTAATTGTTCATAATCAATAACATAATCAATATATTCTGAATTTTCTATTTCTGTTTTTTTAAAATCACAAGGAGAAATAAAAACTAATTTATGTTTAGGGTATTCTCTTCTGCAAATTTTTCCCATTGCAACCACGGGACTATCAACTAAAATCAAATTTTTTACATATTGCGGGTATTTGTTTTTTATACTATTTACAATTCCCGGACAGGCAGTAGCAATAACTAATTCTTTTGCTTTTTTTAATTTTTTATGATACTCTCGATTAATCATTTTTGCACCAAAAGTCAATTCAACAGATTTATCAAACCCAAGTTTACATAATTTATTTATTATCGAGGGGTATTGGAAATCCACGACAAAACTTGGTGCAATCATTGCAACCATCTTAACCCCCTGTTGCAACTGTGACTCTATTTTAAGAATATTATTTTTATCACCCATTTTAAATCTCTATTTATTTTTCCAACCAACTTTCTTTTTTATTAAGTTTTTTAATTGAGGCCATTCCTCGCTCAACATCGGTTTTTCCTCACAATATAAAACGCCGAGGGCAATTTTGCCCTTTCTATCATTATAATCCCATTCGTCTGCTAATTTTTCTGCTTTTAATTTGTTTTTATTGTCTTGGATTTTATACATTAATGAATCTTTATTATTTGCTTCTTTATTAAATATTAAACAGTCCTGAATAATTTCTACAAATGAGAATCCTTTGTGTTCTATTGCTTTTTGTAAAATTTCTGCTGTGTGTTTAATGTCTTTTGCATTGCATCTTGCGATGAAATTTATGTTTGATGCCAGGGCGAGTTTAATTGGGTTCATTGGTTTGTTGAATTCTCCTAAAGGGTATGCCTTGCTTTTGTATCCTTGCTGAGAAACAGGGGTGTTTTGTCCTGTTGTTAAAGAAAAGCTCTGGTTGTCGTGGATAATTAAAGTCATGTTTGAATTTAATCTTCCTGCATGAATGAAATGGGCTATTCCTTCTGAATACACTGCACCGTCACCCATGAATGCCAGGACTTTTAAATTTGGGTTTCCGAGTGTTATTCCAAATGCTGTTGGCAGGGCTCTTCCGTGCAATCCATAAATTCCACTTATATTTATGTAATCAAATATTTTTGCATGACATCCAATATCTGTGACCATTGCGAAATCCTCTTGTTTTGCACCTTTGTTAATTAATTTTGTAATTGTTTGTTTCACACTTTCAAGTATCATAAAGTTTGGACATCCTGGACACCAAGTATTTTGTTGGTTTGTTTTTAAATTGATTGTCATTTTATTTTTTCAATCCCTCTTTTTAATTCATCACTTGCAAAAGGTCTTCCGTCGTATTTTAAAATTCTGTTCTTGATTTTTATTCCTGTTTTTTCTCTGATTAATCTTCCTAATTGTCCTGTAACATTTTGCTCAACTAAAATAACTTTATCTGCTTTTTGGATTTCTTTTTTAATCTCATTTGATAATGGTTTTACATACAAAACCTGCAAAAATTTATAATCCAAATTTTCAATTGCATCTAAAATAACTGTCTTTGTGCTTCCCCATCCGATAATCAAATTTTTTGAATTCTTTTTTCCATAAATTTTAATCATCTCAAATTTAGAGCATTCTTTTTTAATGTTTTCATATTTTGCAACTCTGGCATCTGCATTTTCTTGTGTTAATTTTGCATTTTCAGTTGTGTTCCCGACGACATCATGTTCATAAGAAGAAGTTTTGATAATTCCTTCTCCGAGTAATTTTCTTTTAATTTCAACTTTTAGTGGTTTTTTTGGTTTTCTATCTGAACTAAATTCAGATTCTGCTAAATGTTTGTCGCTTAAAACAATTGACAATGTTCCAAATTTTTCAGCGAGGTAAAATGCTTCGTTTGTTTTTTCAATGCATTCGATTGGGTCTCCTGGTGCAATTACGACTCGCGGGAATTCCCCGTGTCCTCCTCGTAAAGCAACATCTAAATCTGCCTGAGTTGAATAAGTTGGGACTCCTGTTGCAGGGCCTGGTCTTGAGGCCAAATAAACTACCAATGGGATTTCAGACATTCCTTGCAAACTTAAACCTTCTGTCATTAAATCATAGCCTCCGCCAGAGGTTCCGACCATGACTTTTGCTCCTGCAAATGACGCTCCTAATCCTGCATTTACAACAGTAATTTCATTTTCTGGTTGAAATACCATTAATTTATTTTCAATCTGGTTTGAAGCCAACTCGTGCATGACTCCTGTCGCTGGAGTCATTGGGTATGCCAAATATAAATCAATTCTGGAATTCACAGCACCTTGTGCAACTGCCTGCGAACCAGCCATAATTGAAATTTTATTATTTAATTTTTTCAAATCAAACTTTTGCTTCTGAGATTCAAATCCTTTTTCAGCTGCAGAATTACTTTCTTTACTGTTAAATTGTTTTTGCACTTCATCAATTAATGATTCTTTATTTATTCCTAAAATTTTAATCAGGCAACCTGCGAGGGCAACATTTAAGTTTCTTCCCAAATCCTCCAAGGTCTTATGCCCAACAATCACTCCTTGTTTTTTTAATTCTAATTTGTGTTTTTCAATAGTATTTTCATCCATTGCAATAATTATATCTAATTTAGTTTCATAACTTCCAACTCTTTTGTCAGAAACCGAAAGAATGTTAAAATTATGTCCGCCCCGGATAAGCGAAGGGTAATCCCGATAATTAAATGTGAAATACCCCTGAGAAACTAAAACTTGCGAAACTATTTCAGAAATTTTGTTGATTCCCTGCCCTGCTTTTCCGCCGATTAAAATATTAATCCTCATTTTATATTAAGATAAAATAGATATTTAAATGTTTTTGAGAAATTAACTACAAGCAATATATCCTATTGCTAATAAGACCGGGTCTTTATATTCTCTTAATGCTTCAGCCCTTATATCATTTATTTCTTTTATTGTAACCTCAAAATCTTCTTTTGGGTCTTGTAAAAGCTTAAGGTTTCTTTCTTTATCTATACCTAAAATAATTCTATTCCACGGGTCAAGAGGGATTTCATAATGTGCAACCCCTTTATCCCAACCTTTTCTTCCATCATAATAAATAATACCAACATTATAATTAACACAACTTATTTCACTTAATCTCTCTTCTAATTTAGCATTAGTATCCACTTTTAAGATTAACCAATCAATCTCTTTTTTATCAGGAGTTAAAACAAAATACTTTGGGGGGTCCATAGTTAATATATTAATATTAGATTTATAATAATTGTTATAGTAAAAACTCTATTTTTTGGAGATTATTTCTTTTATCTCTTCAACAGATTTCGGATTAACCAGTGTCATTAAACCTTTAGGTTCTTCGCCAACCAATAATGCTTTTAAAATTCGCCTCATAATTTTTCCTGAACGAGTTTTAGGTAATTGTTTAACAAAATAAATTTTTGACGGGCGGGCAGTTGGTCCGATTGATTTATCCACTTGTTTTTTTAATTGTTTCTCAAGTGCTTCGGAAGGGTTGTGTTTTTTTAAAACAATAAATGCGATTGGGACTTCTCCTTTAATTTTGTGAGGGACTGGGACTACTGCTGATTCGCTTACGATTTTACTTTCATTTATTGCATTTTCCAGCTCAGCAGTTGCAAGCCGGTGCCCGGCGACTTTCATAACATCATCTGTTCTTCCAGTTATTCTTATCTGATTTTGTTTATCTATGTAAGCCCCGTCGCTGGTATCATAATATTTTTTAAATCTTTTCCAGTAAGTTTCTATATATTTTTTATGATTTTTGTAAACTCCGTGAAGCATTCCTGGAGCAAAGGGCGAGCATTGAACTAAATTTCCTGTTTTACCTGTTTTAACTTTCTTTCCATTTTTATCAACAACAATGTGTTTTGTTCCAGGGAAACATTTTCCAGCAACAGTTGGGATAAAGGGTCCAATCCCCGGCAGGGCATTTATTAAAGTGCCCCCTGTTTCTGTCTGCCACCAAGTGTCAATAATCGGACATCTTGATTTTCCGATTTTTTTAAAATACCAGTCCCATGCATCTTCATCAATTGGCTCTCCAACAGTTCCTAAGATTTTCAAACTGCTAAACTTGTATTTTTTCACCCACCTATCTCCAAATTTCATAAACATTCTAATTGCTGTCGGAGCTGTGTAAAATACGGTAACTTTATTTTTGTCAATGATGTCCCACCATCTTCCAGGATTTGGGAAATCTGGGCTTCCTTCAAAAATTAATGTTGTTGCCCCATTTAATAATGGGCCATAAAAGGCATAAGTGTGTCCTGTAATCCATCCGACGTCGGCAGTGCACCACATGATGTCATTTTCGTGCAAGTTGAAATTCCATTTTGCTGTCCAGTATGCCTGAGTTGCATACCCGCCTGTATCGTGGACAATCCCCTTGGGTTTTCCTGTTGTTCCAGAAGTATAAAGTATAAACATTGTATCTTCTGAGTTTATTATTTCTGGTTTGCAATATGAATCTGCTTTTTCTAATTCTTTCTGGAAATCAAGATACTTAGTTCCAGAAACTTTTTTTCCAAATCTGCTGACTACAATAATTTTTTTTACACTTGTTCCTGTCACTGCTTTTTTTGCTTTCTTTAACAATAATTCTTTTTTCCCTCGTCGGTAATATCCCTCAGAGGTGATAAGAACTTTTGCTTTTCCGTCCTGAATTCTTGCTTTTAATGCATCTGAAGAAAAGGCGCTGAAGACAACTGAATGAATTGCCCCGATTCTTGTGCAAGCCAACATTGTAATCAAGGTTTCTGGAATCATCGGGAGGTAAATTGCCACGACATCTTTTTTCTTGACCCCTAGTTTTTTCAAAACATTTGCAAACTTGCAGACTTTTTCGTGCAATTCTCCATAGCTTAATTTAACTGGTTTTTCTTTTACAGGTTCTGGAATCCAAATCAAAGCAGTTTTATCTTTTCCAAGATGCCGGTCTAAACAATTAACGCAAAAATTTAATTTTCCACCCTTAAACCATTGGAAATAAGGTAGTTTTTCTACATAAGCTTTATCCCATTGCTTTTTCCAAACCAAACCTTCTTTAGCTAATTTTTCCCAGAATTTAACTGGATTTTTATCTGCCTGTTTGTAGATTTTATCGTCGTTAACCCATGCAATTTTTTTCATTTCTTTGCTTGGCCAATACTTGCCACTTTTTTTTGTTATGTATTTTGTCATTTTATTTTATTATTATATCTTAAAATATTAAACGCTTTGAAGAACAGTAGTTCCCGCATATCTTTGATGAATTATTTCAATCCACCCAATGTTTTTTATCTTTAATTCCTTTATCCCAAAGTCTTTTTGTATAACCGACATTATCGACATCTTCTTTTTTTATTTCTAATTCTTTTAAAACATCCCTGATTTTCTTTTTTGCTTTTTTCATTTCATTTTGTTTGCAAAGGTATTCTATTTCCATAAAATAGCCAAGGTGCCTGACTTTATTAATTTCAATTATAATTCGTTTATCTTTTTTATGTGTGTAGGATTCAGAAGTTTTGAATTTTTTTATCCATTGGACAAAACCCAAGTCAAACATTAATGCTAAAAATTCGTCTGGGTTTTTTGTTTCAAATTCGTATTCTTTTTTTACAACAATGTAATCGTCCCAGTATTTGTATAATCTTTTTTTGAAATTAATTTCGTGTTTATTTGGTTTGTGCCTTATTCTAAATGCTTTTTTTGGGTAGCCGTGTCTTCGGAATTTTCTATGCAATGCAAAATAATCGTCAGAACGAGATTCTTTTTTTTCAAGTTTGGCTATTTTTTTAATTTTCTCTCTTAGTTTACTAACATTATTAATTCTAACTTTTGTTTCAACTTCTAGCCATACCATTTTCCTCTTTTTTAAAATTAAACTAAACAACTATTTAAATATTTGGAAGGGTTGACTTAATAATTAGAGATTATTTATTTTGTCTGGGATATTTATTTGTTTATATCCTTGGGGTTCTGGATTAAGAATTACTTTGTTTGAATCTCTGTATACTATTCTTACAGAGTTATTTAATAAGGTAAGTTCTTTCCATTGAATTGAGATATTGACTATTCGCCCGCTAATTTTTCTTTTTCCTTCATAGGTATCGTCAAAATCTTTGATTGTTCCGCCATTGTTATGAATCCAGTTGTTAATATGGTCAAACATAGGATTAACGAAATGATCTAATTCAGAGACATTAAATCTATTGTAAGCGATATAAATTAATGGGTTGTGAAATCCAGAAAAGAGTCCTTCTAATGTCCTGTCTGCAGTTTTTAAATCAAAATCTTTTTTTCCGTCATAATAAACATGGGCTAATGACCTTTTTCTTTGTATTTTGTTCTCACAGAGAATGTCTTCAACTAATGCAATACCCACTCCGGAATTTAATTCTTTAGTGTGCAGGGAAATTTCTGGGTCCCAAGTAGATTTGTATTCTTTTGGTTTGACTTCAATCGGGGTTATCATAATTTTTATAGAAAAACAACATATTTAAATTTTATCATTTGTAACTACTATGAAATTATTACGTATGATTTTGTCTGGAGTGAATCAAACCAGACACTGGTTGGAATTCTTGGAGAATTGAGGGGCTTACAGCCCCTTTAACGCCGACACCAGGAACGAAGCAGGGGCACATCCCCTGCAGCACCCCTACACAGGATTAAATTCTTGGTGTATGGCTTTCAGCCATATTACGCCGACACCAGGAATCGAACCTGGGAACCCCGAAGGGTCTAGATTAGCAATCTAGTGCAATACCATTATGCGATGTCGGCTTTTCATATCTGCAAAGCAGATATGCCTTAAAAATCCATTGTTATGGAATATTTCCGCAATACCATTACCTCCTTAGAGGTTCTTGCTTGTGCCCTTTGGGTATGCCCAGAGGGGTATGCGATGTCGGCTTATGAAAATATACAATATTTTAAGAATTTAAAGGTTTGTGTTTAATATATTACCACGCCCCACTAGGGTTCTTATAAAAATCGTTTTCAGTTTTCTCTCCTCTAAAAATCTCCCCACTCTCTTTAAGTATTGTTTGAACTGCATCAAGATAACGTCTCCAACGGTCTTGGAAATGTAGTGCTTTAATATAAATTCTTCCATCTCTTGTTGTAATTGATCTTTGAGTATCAAATGTCTGTCTAAACTTAGGGTCATAATCTCTTAAAGGTAACCCTCCCTTAATTAACTTATTAACATCTAATCCTAATTTAAATTGAAAAAAAGGATTATTAATTATTTCAAGATCTGTAAAATTTTTAGTTTTTCCATACAATAAATATCTCAAGGGATGAACCTCATGACTCCAAAATAAGACATTTGCATTTTTAGGGATATCTAATTCAATTCCAGTATACATCAATTGTCTTGGGGTATCTGGCATACAACCTTCAATGATTGAATTGATTTTTCTATGCGACATGAATTTTCTAAATAATTATCATTTATAAGAATTTATTTACTAACTGCCCTATTTTGTTTGACTGGATTAGCAATCCTGCTCCCAAAAGCAATTCCTTATTTTTATCTATATACTAAAATTGCTTTTGCTCGGCAATACCATTACCTCCTCAGAGGCTCTTGCTTGTGCCCTTTGGGTATGCCCAGAGGGGTATGCGATGTCGGCTTAAAAATAAAAGAAAGATTGAGAATTTAAAGGTTTGTGTTGTGATAAAAAAAGAGAAAAATAAAGAAAAAATTGGATTAAATTGGCAGTCCAAGTCCAGCTTCTATATCGTCTCCACTTTGTCCATAGTCATAAACATTAAGTGTATAAGATTCTGCTAAACTTTGTAGATGAGTTCTTGTTAATGAAGCACTTTCTTGCCAGTCTCTTGCTGCAATGCCTGTTATATGTGGTGCAGCCATTGATGTTCCTGAATAAACTGCATAACATCCATCTTTATATGTTGATTCAACATATACACCGGGGGCTGTAAATTCAATTTCTCTCTCTTCTACAACCCAATCTCCATCATTTATTCCTCTTGATGAGAAATCTGCCATATTATCTGATTCCCAAAATGCTGCCACTGCAACTACTTCAGGATTTGCTGCTGGATAAAGTATGCTACCTTCAGAGGGTCCGCTATTACCTGCAGAGGCAATAACTAAAACATTATTACTAACTGCATAATCAACTGCTTCATTTATTAGACTACTTTCTGAACCACCAAGACTCATTGAAATTATATTTGCTCCATGATCTGTTGCATAATAAATTCCTGCTGCAATATCATCTGTATATCCTCTTCCATTATCTTTTAAGATTTTTATTGCCATTAATTTTGCTTGAGGTGCTACACCAATTATATTTCCATTAGCTAAGATTGTTCCTGCAACATGAGTTCCATGCCCATTTCCATCTTCACAAGTTCTATATCTGAATGCTACACAATCAATTATATTTCCTACTAAATCTGGATGATCTTGATCAACTCCTGTATCTAATACAGCCACTACAATTCCATTTCCGCCAACGCCTCCATTTACTTTGTTTATTCCCCAAGGGATTTGATTATCTGGGAAACATTCTGTTGGTTCTGGTTCTGCTGAGCAATCTTCTGAACAGGTTTCTGTTGTTTCGTCGCCATTACAAATTCCATCTCCACAAAACGGTTCTACTGGTGGTTGAGTTGAACAATCTTCTGGGCATGTTATAGCATCTTCTTTAACTGGATGACATCTTCCATCACCACAAATTGGTCTTGCTGTTATAGAATATATTTCAACTTGTTCTACTTCGATACCAAGTCTTTCTAAAACTTTTAATTGTCCTAGAGATAAGTCAGTTGTAAATCCTTTATCAAAATTATGGTGAACATTGAACATAGCTTTCAGTACTCCATTATTTGACTTTACTAAAAATCTGTTATTTTCTATATCTTGACTAGGCTCTTGATTATAAGCAACAACTAATCCCATACTGATTAAAATTACTCCCAAAATTAAACTTAATACCTTTATTGATTTTTTCATATTTATTTTTTAACCTCCTTTTAATTTAATTTTAATCATATAGAATAAAGTATTTTATAGTTTAAATAATTATCTGAGTTTCCCTATTTTTTAGTATAGTGCCATTTTTATAGTGCGGGATTAGCAATCCTGCTCCCAAAAGCAATTTTAGTAAATAAATAAATAAACAAATAAATAAGAAATTGCTTTTGCTCGACAATACCATTATCTTCAAAATCTTTTATGGATTTTGAATGAGATAGAAAATCTTATTTCCTTAATTTTTTCTGACGAGACTTTCTACGTTTAGCTTGTTTGCTTCTTGCTTTAACTTTTCTTGTTACTCTATTTCTTGGCATTTTTCCTCCTAATAAATTATATTAATTAAAAATCTTGATATTTTGACTAACAAAATTAAGAATTAATATTATTTTTTAACATTAACTGCTTTTGGTCCCTTATCGCCTTCTTCAACATCAAATTCAACTTCGTCGTTTTCGTCTATAGGTCCTTCTTTTATTCCAGATTCATGAACAAAATATTCTTTGTTGTCTTCTCCAGCTATAAATCCAAATCCCTTAGTTCTATTGAAAAACTTTACTTTTCCTTTCATTTTATCCTCCATATATTTAATTTAATTATTTTATATGATTGTGAGTTCTAAATATATGTATTTTTGAAGATTTAAAGCTTTGTGTTTCTAATTTTTTTCAAGACAAATTATCTAATATTTCTTCTTCAGTTGTTGTAGTATGCGCAACATATCTATCTCCAGCACCATAAAACCAATGTATAATTCCATCTTTAATTGCATGCCCTGTTGGGAATACGACTTTTCCTGAGACAACTCCATTTGTTTCCCAAGGTTCTGTTGTAACTAAAACTGGTTCTTTTGTTCTTGCTAAAATTTTTTGCGGGTCATTAGGGTCTGCTAATGCTAATCCAAATTTATAATCTCTGGGTTTCATAACTGCTCCGTGATAAGGAATTAAAACCCCATCATCTATTTCAAAAGGAGGGCCTGCCAAGCCAATATGGCTATTTTCCCAGCAGTTTTCAATTTTCAACAAAGTATGCTCTTCTATATTTTTCACAACACCCTGCCAAAATTCATATTTTGCAAGTTCTTTAAAATCCTTGACATATAAAATTTGCATATCTGGCAATAATCTTACAATAACCCCATAATATTCCCGGTCATCTTTAATTATTTTCTTTGGCGATAAACAACAATCTTTTGTTTTCAAGAAAGGACTTGAGGGCGGGTAATTTTCGGATTTTTTCCCTAATCTTTCAATATCTTCTGTTTCCCATCTTTGTTTATGAATTTTACTAGAAACTGTTTCAATAGCTTCTTCTAATCCAATATTCGGGAAATAAATTCCAAATCTCTCCCATAATGAAAGTTCTGTAGGATTCTCTTCTTTTGTTCTTAAATATTCTGTTCTGGCATCCCCATATTCATGACCATTATGATGGACAAGAAATGCATGAATAGGATCCTCAAATTTTAACTTAATTAATCTTGGATCTTCAATACCTCTTTTTCCATGAGGGCCTTCTGGTTGGAAAACCAACTCTTCAAGAGGATACCCTCTTTTATCTCTTTTAATCCTAACATGTTTTCCTACTAAGACTCCTTGATTCCTCACAATGCAAGAATTTAATCCCCTTTGGTCTTTATAAATTAATCTTGATAACAAATCTATTTCATTATCTCTTTGAATAACAGCAGGATTCAGAATTCCAACTCTTCTGAAATGCCAATCTTTATTTAAATTAGGAGGAGGCTCATCTACCTTATCTTCTGGTTTTAGTATAATTCTTTTCTGAGGCATAAAAAATTCAGGAAATTATTACTTTAAAGCCTTACTAAACAATTAAATAGTGATTGAAAAAGATCCTATTTAAAAAGCTATCGAAAGACTTTAAAGGTGTGCAAGTAGGTGACATATGTCGTAAGTGAATATATACATTTTAACACACAAATCAACTTCCAATAGAATCTTTCTCAATCGCCCACTTAGAAACAATAATCAAAGCCAAAACCGCAATAACTGTAATAATAATCGCAGATAAAAATTTATAATAAATCATCTGGTCCCCGACACCCAAACGCTCAATAATAATCCCCACAAATTCCGAAATCGGCTCCCTCCAACTCAACGCAATCAAAAACCCAAGCGCAGCAGTAATCGCCACAATAACATGCTTCTTAAACTCTCTCTGAAAATTCCCACTATGCCTCTTCGCCCGCTCATAAAGAATATGCCTCAACTTCTTCTGGACTTCCTTATCAATTTTTTTATCACTCTTCTTTTTAACCATAAAACTAATTAGAAACTTTTTATTTAAACTTAACCCAAGCGACGCCGTGTATCCGGAATCGAAGATTCCCTAAATGCCCTCTGCTCCCCGTCCCCTGCCTTCCCGTCCATCACCCGTCCACCGTTCCCCTCTCATCCGCCCCATCAATATCTTGTGTAAGTATCTTATGTAACTTGTAAGGATATCGCTACGCTCGTGTAACTATATCCCCTGCTAACAAAAGTTTTTATAGTGATTGAAATTAATATATATAAAGATAATAAATAAATTATCAAGTCCCCACAGCCAGACTGAGGTTGGAAGTCAGTCTAGCTGTAGTCACCCCGTAACTTCTTTCTTGGTCTGGAACCAAGCGATTGCTACAAGATTGAGCTTTAGCTTTAATATTAAAGAAAAACTCTCTTTATATACTTTTGTATAGTTTTAATCAAAGTAGACAAATTATAACACAAAGAAAGACAAATTATGGGACATTATGAATATAATCAGAGATATTGTCATATTAGAAAGTAAAAAGATAGAGTAATGAATCAATATGAATATATATATTCTAATCATATCACAATAGAAAGATTTATAAACAACGAATCCATAAGATTAACATGGCAGAAAAGATAAAAAAATACAATATAAAACTCCCTAGCGGAGATGTAATAAATGTGAAAAACCTATTCGAGATACTTAAAGTTATTTCTACAACTGGCAAAACATTCACCGAAGAGAATCTTATCAAAACAGGCTCCCCTATTGGCGAAGGGAATTTGTCGAGAATATTATCTTATCTTAAATATTTGGGATTTATTTTAGAAACTAGGGGGCTTGAGGACTCTAATGGGGAACAAAAAAAGACTCAAAAATGGCATCAAGTAGATAATACGGAAATGTTTGATTTATTTTACGATTTTAAGGCAGGAAGAGAAGAGAGTGCAAAACAGAGATTTAGAGAGGTTATAAAAAACCACGACCTCTATCAGGGGATAAAAGAAGAGTTAATAAAAAACAATCCCGCCCCTACTCTCCTAGATCTTGAAAATTATTACAAAAGCAAATCCCCCGGAAAGACTCCAGGATATTATCAAAGAGGCGTAAGATTTACAATTTTACTTCTTTCATTTTGCAACCTAATAACTAAAGAAGGAAATTATTTCAAATTAATAGAGTCCCAAGAAGAAAAAGAAAGGGGGAGTCCTGAAGAAAATTCCACAGAAGAAATAAGAGAGAAAGAAAAGATATCGCTTAAAGAAAATAAGTATATAGTTAATATTTTCGGAGAAAATGCCAAGTTCGAATTCCCATTGAACAACCCCTCAGACATTGAGGATATTGAGGCAGTTCTTAACATAATTAGAAAGAAATTGAATTAATAAATTATATCTCTCAACCCTCACCTATCAACCTCTTCAAACACACTCGAACTTCATCAGGACCAGCACGTCTCTCCGACAACCGCATCACCTGCCCAATCAAAAAATTCAACGAAGCCTCTTTCCTCAGATTCTCATACTCTTCTTTAGTTAAATCAATTTGGTTTAAAATTGTTCTTAATAATCCTTTTCCTAAATCTTCATTTCCATGAACAGGGACAACTGTTCTTCTTCCATCAGGATGCTTGAATCTTATATGGCTTCCTTTTCCATGAATTTTTTCAAACTCTAATTTTTCAAGTATCTTGCAAAATTTCTTTCCAGAAATAGTAATCAGTTTTGTCATTTTAAACTAACTGAGGTCTTTCAACACGAACTTTTTGTATTCCTACAAATCTCATTGGATTTATCTCTTCTTTATCTGCTTCTAAACATACCTCAATTGCTTCTTTAATTCTTTCAATTACTTCTTCTAAATTTTTCCCTTGAGTATAGCATCCTTCAATTTCTGGAACTTTTGCTACATAAATCCCATCTTCATCTTGTTCTATAAATACATTGAAATCCATTATTTGTTTTTCCATATTTTACTTAATATTTTATTCCTTAAATAATTATGTGTTTAGAAAATCCTGCCCTAAAAATTATAGCGGGGGCGGGATTTGAACCACGCGACCTCCGGGTTATGGGCCCGGTGAGCACTCCAGACTGCTCCACCCCGCTATATAAAATAACACCCTATTATATTTATAAAGCTAACTATGTATTTATTTTTATGAAAGTTTTAGGAATTGATGAAGCAGGAAGGGGGCCGGTTATTGGTCCAATGATTATTGCAGGAGCGATGATTGAAGAGGGAAAAGAGGAGATGTTGGGGGAGGTCAAGGATTCTAAATTTTTATATCATAGTAAAAGGATTAAATTATCAAAACATTTAAAGGAAAATTTTGAGTATAAAATAATTAAAGTAGAGCCAAAGGAAATTGACGATGCCCTGAATTCTGATGATTTGAATCTTAATTGGTTGGAGGCACATAAGCAAGCCCAGATTATTAATAAGCTAAATCCAGACACTGCGATAATTGACTGCCCGAGTATTAACACTTATAAGTATGAGGAGTATTTGAAAAATCTTTTGGATAATAAAAATATAAAGTTGATTGTTGAGCACAAGGCAGATGCGAATTATCCGATTTGTTCGGCTGCGTCGATTATTGCGAAGGTAGAACGAGAAGATGAAATGAAAAAGATTCGCGAGAAATATGGGAATTGTGGGCCAGGTTATCCTTCAAATCAAACGACTCAGGAATTTGTTAAAAAGTATGGGAAGAAATATAAAGAAATAATGAGGACGACTTGGTCCACGTATAAAAGGTATCATAAAGAAAATAATCAAAAAGATTTGGGGGCGTATTAGTCAAACAAACTTTAAAAATACCTTTTTCTTTTAAACAGAATGACATATATAAAAAAGTTGGTAATAAAAGGATTTAAGAGTTTTGCAAGAGAGACGACTATTCATTTGGATAAAAATGTTAATGTAATTGTTGGACCGAATGGTTCTGGGAAGAGCAATATTACTGATGCACTCTGTTTTGTTCTTGGGAGATTGAGCATTAAATCAATGAGGGCGGCAAAGGCGTCGCATTTAATTTTTGCAGGAAATAAAAGATTCAAAAAATCTAATGAAGCAAATGTTGAAATAGTTTTTGATAACGAGGATAAAACTTTTGCGTTGGATGAGAAAGAAATAAAGATTAAAAGAATTGTGAAAAAAAATGGGCAGAGTATTTATCTGATAAATAACCAGACGAAAACGAGGCAGGAAGTTTTGGAGATTTTAGGGCAGGCGTCGATTGACCCGCACGGATTCAATATAATTCTTCAGGGAGAAATTGAAAAGTTTGTTAAAATGCCTGGGGAGGACAGGAGAAAAGTAATTGAGGAAGTTGCAGGGATTTCTGTTTATGAAATGAGAAAAACGAAGTCGTTGAAAGAATTAGGTAAAACCGAGGAGAGATTAAAACAAATAAATGCTGTTTTGAGAGAAAGGACGAATTATCTTCGGAATTTGGAAAATGAACGGGAGCAAGCACTTAGATTTAAAAAATTAGAAGAGACAATAAAAAAATGCAAGGCGTCGATTATTAATAAAAAAATACAGGAAAAGCAAAAAGAATTGCAAGAGATAAATAAAAAAATTGATTTGAAAAAACAGGAGATTGAGAAAAAATCTCAGATAATTTCTAAAACGCAGAATGAGATAAATTTGCTGAATGAGAAAATAAATAATATTTCTAATGTGATTCAGAAGTCGTCGGGGTTTGAACAGGATACATTGCTTTCAGATATTTCTGAATTAAAACAGGAGATTGCAGGTATTAGTGCGAGAAAAGAAAATTTTGAAAACCAACTTAATGAATTAGACAGAAGAAAAAATATGCTTACAGAGACAATAAAAACTGCTGAGATTGAAATTTCTGAAATGTCTAAAGAGAAAGGGAAAAATCATAAGAAAGAATTAGAGGAAAAGAAGGCGAAGCTTGAGGGATTTGAGGAGGCGAAAAGGCAGTATTATTTGCTTAAGTCAAATATCTCTTCGCTGAACAACCAGATAGAAGATAAAAAAAGGCAGACTCAGAGGGTTAAAGATGAGTCGAATTTTATTTTGAATCAGATTGAACAAATTGAATCTGAAATAAAAATAAAGGAGAATTCGGATAAAAACCAAGAGGCACTTATTAATTTAAAACATTCTTTAAATAAAAACAGACAAACAATAATAGATTTGGAGAAGTCGCTTTTAGAAAATGAGAAAATTTTTGCTGTTAAGACGCAGGAAATTCAGAAAGCAGAAAAAATAAATGTGCAGGTTTCAAAGATTGACATTTGTCCTTTATGCAAGACAAAAATGACAGGGGAGCATATGAAAGAAGTTTCTGATAAAACAAATAAGGATATTTCTAATTTTAAAAAAATATTATCAGGTGCTGAAAAAGAAATAAGGGAATCTTCTGAGAAAATAAATGAATTAAAGGAAAAGATAATTAGAGAGAATAAGGAGATAAATGTGCGGGAGATAAATGTGATTAAGTTTCAGACGATTGAGGATAAAAAACAGCAATTGAAAAGGAATCGGGAGGAGGTTAGGCTTTTTGAGTTGGAGTTGGAGAAATTTGAAAAAAAGCAGACGATAAATCAGGCGAAATTTTCGCATATAAAATCGAATGAAGAGGGGCATGAGATGCTTAAGTTAGAGGTTAATGAATTGCAGAGAAGTGAGGAGAGGAATTTGGGCGGGGAGATTACGATTAAACAGAGGGAGTTGGAGAGGACAAGAGTTGCGATTAAACAGGTTGTGCATGACAGGGAAGAGATAAGTGAGGAGTTGGTTGAATTAGGGGAAGTTCTCGAGGAGAAACAGGAGATTGTTGAGGAGAAAGAAGAACAATCAGAGATTGTGAAGAGGAAGTATCAGAAAATGTTTGCAGAGAAAAATGTTTTTCAAGATAAGGTTAGAATGTTTGAGTCGAATTTAATGAAACAACAGAACGAGAAAAGGATTTTTGAGAATGAGGTTAATGATTTTGCTATTTTGAGGGCACAGATAAATGCAAAATATGAATCTCTTTTAGATGAGATAAAAGAATTTGAGGGAGTTGAATTTATTAATCTTTCCATGGAAAAACTTTGCAGGAGGTTGCAGTCTTCAGAAGATATTTTCTCGAGAATTGGAAATGTTAATTTGAGGGCACTGGAAGTTTACGACGACATTAAAGCAGAATATGATAAAATAAAAGAGAAAGTTGAGCAATTAGATAAAGAGAAAGAGGAGATTTTGAAAATAATTGAGCAGATTGACAGGAAAAAGAAAAAGGCGTTTCTTCAAACCTTGAATGAGGTGAATGATTTGTTTTCGAGGAATTTTAGTAATCTTAGTGAGAAAGGGATTGTGACTCTTGAACCGCAGAATAAAAAAGAGGTTTTTGATGCAGGGATTGATATTATTGTTAAGGTGGGGGGTGGGAAATATTTTGATGTTACTTCGCTTTCAGGAGGAGAACAATGTCTTGTTGCACTTTCATTGATTTTTGCAATTCAGGAATTTAGTCCTTATTGTTTTTATATATTTGATGAAATTGATGCTGCATTGGACAGGAGGAACTCAGAGAAACTTGCGTATTTGCTGAAAAGATATATGAAAAATGGGCAATACCTTATTATTACTCACAATGATTCGATTATTTCAGAATCCTCTTCAGTGTTGTATGGTGTTTCAATGCAAGAAGGAATTTCTAAGGTGTTGAGTTTAGAGGTTTAAAAAGAATTACTGAAGTATATCAAAAAAACAATGCACTATAAGTGCTTGTTTTTAATATCTCTGAAATTGTTTTTCAATTTCGGATATGGCGAAGTTTAATTGCTCCCCCTAAATCTCCTCTGCCCCCTGGTTTTGGGTCTGGACGTGCATATGGACTTCCTAAATTATATCCTCGAATACATTCAGGATGGACTTCTTCAAAAAGAGAATAATATTTCAAAAATTTAGAGAGATAGTCTGGTGAATTAGGATTACATTTATTTACTTCTGAAAGTGCTTTTTCTAATAATTCTTTTTTAGCCATTTTAGTATAATGTTTTATTAATTTATAAAGATTTAGTGGTTTAAACTCCAAGAGAATAATTGTTATACTTTTTTATTGCTTGCTTTAGATGAAATTTTTGGAGTTCACTAACCAAAAATTTCTTTTTATTTATATCTTATTCTTCTTAATCACTCATCTTCAAAGAGATTGATATTATAAAATATAAATATTAGTTATTAGGTTAGCGAAGGTTATAAGTTTAGAAGTTTAAGCAACTTGCCCGAAATCCAGAATTCTATCACTATATTCTCTAATTTTTTTTCTTGCCCCATCAACATACCAATCTGACTTTGGGAAAAAATCTAAAATATGACTTGATATTGGCTGATATATTCCTTCAAGTTTAGAAATCAATCTTGGAATTTTTTTAACATCAATTTTTTTTGAATCAATATTATTTACAATTTTTTCTAAAAGCAACATAAAATTTTCTAATTCAAATTTGGCTTTTTGGGGGGTTAGGGGTTGCATTTTATTGTTTTAAATTTTCAATCAAAGTCTTTTCAATTCCTGAAAGATTTGCTTTTTCCAACGCACTTGAAATCTGTTTAGGGGTATAAAATCCAAATTTTTCAAGTGTATTTTTTGTATAATCATATGTCCCACGCAGAAAATGAAAACCCTGAAGGCCAATGATAGAACAATTAAGTCCAGACCAGTTAGCCAAATCTTTTAACATTACTTGTGTAGCAAAAGGTTTATCCTGCATATTTGCTAACCAAATCGGTATTTGCCTGATATTTTTATTTTTTTCTAAAAATGCTATATAATTTCTTGCATTTGTTTCCCCTCCAAAAGCATAGACAAGTACTTCGTCGCTACAAAATTTGCCTTCTAAATTTTGATTATTTTTTATTTCTACACAATCTGCTAAAGATTTCTCAACTTGTTCATTGTTTAAATAAAAATCTTTTTCATTTTTATGAAATTCTGTCGCTTTTTTTGGATTTTCCATTATGGGAGAATTTTTAGTCAAAAAAATTCCTTTTTTAGGAATATAAACAACCCCCTCCCTTGTCCAATTTGAATTGTATGGAATATTAGAATCCTTTCCTTCTTGGATTCTTAATTTAGCATTTTCTTCTAAAGAGATTACATTGTATCCTTGCTCTTCTAATGCTTTTTTACCCTCATCAAATGGTGCAGCCACATAAGCAGACATAATTTCTCTTGGTGTTACATCAATTCTGATTTTTTGTGTTTTTGCCATAATATTACATCTCCTCTTAATTTATAAAATTATCACTTCATTAAAAAGAAAAAAAGAGAAACAATAAAAAAAATAAAAAAATAAAAAATTAATAATAACTTGTTTCTCCGAATTCTTCAGTTTCTGCGGGTTTCTTTGTTAATAGCACGATAAGTACGATTAAAAGCACGACGAAGATTATTGCAAGAATAACTGTTAATACGAAAACAGTGTCTGTTCTTCCTGTATCTTCTACATTTGCAGTAAGGCTAACTTGTTTTACAAGTCCGCTTTCTGAATTAACATTCACTACTATCAAATGTGTACCTTCATCTGCACTTTCAGTGGCCTTAACTCTTATTTTTACAGTTCTGCTTGAATCAGCAGGGACTGTAACAATTGGTTCAGCAACATCTACTATTAATCCTTTAGATTCTTCTGGTGTTATTATGTAAACAACCATTCTATCACTTGGATTAACAATCACTACGCTGTAGATTGTTTCCTCACCAACAGAAATGCTTTTTGAAGTTATCGCAGGTAAAATACTTGAGTCAACACCGCCAACAGCTATAGTTTTTTTAGCTGAGATACCAGTGTCGTAGTTATAAGCTTCAACTTCTATATCATAGATTCCTGGAATTGTGTCTCGAGGTAATGTCAAGTAGATTCTTTTGCTTGTTGCGTCGTCGTCGTTATCATTATCGTCGTCGCTTTCTTCACCATCAGCAAGTAAATCTCCAACATATACCCTTTTAGAAACGCCTAATTCAGGAATTGAGGCTCTAACATAAATATTCTCAAGGCTTTCATCTCCGTTGTTTTCAACAACAACGTCAAGCGCAATAACATCGCCAGCAACAGCTTTCTGAACTGCTTCAATAGATAAGAAATTCAAACTGTATGAATCTTTTTGCATTTTTATTGCATAAGATTCCTCGAATGAATCCTCACCTTTAGCACTCATCCTTATGATTAAAGACAAGTCTTCAGGGTTATCATCTAAGTCCAATGTTGAAGGTAATCTGATTACAAATCTCTTAACATATTTACTTCCATCAACAATGTTGAATCTAGAAGTAATTTCTGAGACTTCATCCCTATATCCTTCAATATAGACTTTAACCCTAACATCAGAAACAGTATCTTCTGCAGTAAATTCAACTTCAACTTCTACTTCCTCAGAAGCAAATCCAGCCCAAGTTAAACCAACTATTGAAACATCGTCAAATTCAACTTCATTGATAGTTGCGAAGTCAACAGCCATTACTGCATTCAAAGTTAAAACTATAGCGAAAAGTGCTATAAAAGAAACCAAAATTGCTTTGTTTTTCATGTTTGGTATATCAAATTTAATTAATTTAGTCAGAGATTACCCACTTATAAAGCTTTCTATATTGTAGTAACTTAATAATAATTACAAATATGGGAATGTTTATAAAGTATTCAGAAGTATACTTTAGTATGGCTAAAGATACCTTAATTACAACAATTAAAATTGAAAAGGCGACGAAAACGAGATTGGGTAGATTGAAAGAGCATGAAAGGGAAAGTTACGAGGCTGTTATTAAAAAAATGCTTTATATTTTGAATACGATTCGGAAAAGTCCTGAGAAAGCTAATCGGATTCTTAGGGGAATTGATAGGACTATCAAAAATAGGGGCACATATTTGAAAGAATTTTCTCAGACAAAGAAAGACTAAATCTGCGCGAGTTTCAAACTTAAAATAGAGTCTTCAACAGGACAGGGGCTTTCGTTAATGATTGTGATTTCTTTTTCTTTGGGCAGGTTTTTTAATAATTCTTTTAGTTTATCTTCTGGAGTTTTAATGTGATTTTTTTCACCTTTCTCACCATAATTAATTCCAGAAAAATGGCAGTGCCAATTTTTTTGAGGGAATAATTTTTTGACTTTATTGTAATCGATTTTTTTATATCTTGCCAAAACATGTGCAAAGTCAATGCAAAACCCACATCCAGTTTCTTTGACAAGTCGCGAGATTTCTTCAACACTGCCAAAAACATTTATTTTCCCCATAACTTCGGGGGCAAGTCTGATTTTCCATCCCTGCTTTTTAATTTCTTCTTGCATATCTAAAATTTCTGTTTTTATGTTTTGATATGTTTCTTCTTTGTCCCCATTAGTATAATAACCTGAATGAAAAACAACTCTGTAAGCGTTGAGTTTTTCCCCGATTTCGCAACATTTTAAAATCCTTTTTTTACTTGCCTGAATTTTTTCTGGCTCTTTTGAGTTAAGGTTTATCCAGTAAGGGGCGTGAATACTTAATTTTATATCATATTTTTCAGCTGTTTTTCTGATTTCTTTTATGTCTTTTTCGTGATTAATGTAAACTCCATAAGTAAATGCGATTTCGCAGGCGTTTAATCCTAATTCGTGGTATCTTTTGAGGTTATTGATTGCGTCTTTTACAGGTCCTAATCCAGATGGGCCGAATTTTATTTTCATGTTTATTGAAAGGGTGGAGGATTAATAAGGTTAATGTGATTGATGCGGAGATGGTTTTATGAAATTTATAAATAAAAAAAGTAGATATAACTTCCTTCTAAAGGACATAACAAACTAAAGTTCGTTATAAACTTGTTAAATCCAATAATTTTGAGGGGCTTTTATTGATTGAGCAGGGCTTCATTTACTACTTATTAATAATTACATTGTCTAAACCTTTAAATACTATGAGTAATCTATTTCTTCTATGGAACCATTAGAAGACATTTTATCTCAGATATATCCAAGATTTAATTTGGATTTGAGAAATCCAAAGGTTGTTGTAGATGGAAATCCCTCTCTTTTAATGGAATCTGGATATACAGGAGCAATAGATTATACACATAGACCAAATATTTTCGACAAATCTGAAAAAAGATTTCTAGATGGAATCACCTTTAGAATTCCAGTAGAATTAGCAGAAGATCCACAATTAACAACAGCTTATTTTGCTCATGAATGTAGTCACCTTGAACTTCTTAAAAAACCTTACCATGTTAGATATTTTATTGCATTAACTTTAGCAAATAAATCAATGCAACCTTTCCAAGAGATGGGTCAAGGTGTAAGAGAACCTCCTTCAACAAAACTAGGTAAAGTAAAAATGGTTACAGGATTAGGTTTAAGATTGGCTGCTTATGTTCCATGTGCAGCTTATGGGAATTTTGTTGAAAGTATTGTGGATAGAAATGCTAAAGCAAAAGGTTTCGATGCAGAAATTACAGCATTACGTGAAAAATACCCCATTAAAATGTTTAGATAATAAAACCCTGCTCTTTATTCTTGTTCTTTAAGACTCTTCGAGTTTGATAGAACGCCCTTTAATCCCTATTAGTTTCAATCGCTCTGGGGCAAGGGATTGTCAAGTCTTAGGGAGTTATCATAATTATCTCCTTCGTTGTCAAATGTCGGGAGTTCTTTCATATCTTTCTTTGTAATGCTCCCAAAAGTTCTCTCTTTCTGTTTTGTTTTTTTCATCCTTTAATATTTTGATATAGGAACTAAAGTCCTTTTCTAAATGTTTTAGAAATAAAGAAGGTTCTATCTCTATCCAATCTTCACCATCAAAATTAAAAGTAAAAAAAGGAGTGCCTAAACCATATCTCAATAAAGCCCCTCGCTTAGTCATTCCATCATGAAAAAGTCCATGTCTTACTTTCTCAATCAAAAGATTAATTTCATTTTTATTATCTGGAAAAATTCTTTCTAATGCTCTTTTTAACACTGGGGTGCTGTTTCTTTCTGATGAATTACCTTCCCTAAATTGTTGATTTCCTTCAAGATAGTTCATACAAATCATCATTACAACAAACTCCGAATTTTCCTGCTTCGTTAATTTTCTTGCAAAATCAAGAAACCATCCCTTTATTCTATCTTCATACACCAAAATCTTGGTTTTTATATCATTCTCAAAAATTTCCTTAACCTCATATCCTTCCTTATGAGAGATTATAGTAATAATCTTATTCGGGAATTTCTTATTATCTACATGATAGTTTGGACTGAGACTTCCCAAACCCCATCTACCTATAATCTTGCTTCCCATGTTCTAAACTATTTAATAAAAGTCCTTCCCACCTATTTAATCCTTGTGTTCCAATACCACACTTCTCGGCAGGAGTAGTTTTATCCTTAACATTCTTTCTAACAAAATTATGAAACACCTTAAAACCATCTGCATAAGTTTGAACTTCTTTTACTCCTCTTTTAATCTTATGGAATTCCTTTTTAGTTTGCCCCATCTACTCCTCAAGAAAACATTCCTTAATCCCAATGTTAATAATCAAAACAAAAACTGAATATTTATATAGGAGAAATTGTTAATAATTGTATGAGAGGGAAAAAAGGGCAGTTTTATCTTGTGGCGGCAGTGATTATTGTGTTGGCGATTGTTGGAATAACAAGTGTCAGAACTTATGCAATCACAAAATATGAGCCGAGAAAAATAAATGATATTAGTACAGAGTTAAAAGAAGAAACTTCAAGAATTGTTGAGCATGGAATTTATCAGAAAGAAAATCTGACAGAATTAACAGAGGATTTTACAGAATCTGAATTTGCGCCTTATTTTTTGAAAAAAACCGAGGGCACGAGCATTGTTTTTGTCTACGGAAATAAAACTGATTTATATAGTGTTCAATACAAACCTGATTATACTGGGACAATTTCTGCAACAATTGGAGGAAGCGGAGTAAACTGGAATCCCTTGGGAGTGTATTCAAATAAATCTAAAATTACAGATATAACCGACGATAAAATAAATATAATGGTTTTAAATAAAACTTTTGTCTTTGATGTTCGGGAAAATGAAATGTTTTATTTTTTAATAACTCAGGAAAAAGAAGGTGAAATATATGTCGAGAGGAACTAAAATGAAAGACAAATTATTTATATCTTATAATATTAATCTCTTTAGAGATGACATTCAGAGCCACAACTCATCTTTAAAACTCCTTCCTTTTAATAATATAAATAAGTTTGTGGGGGGGGATTAATCTAAAATGAAAACAAACTTTTTTAAAAAAACAAGTTTGAACAAAAAAATAACTTTTCCGAGAAAAGTTAAGTCAAAATCGAACTTTTTTAAAAAAACAAGTTTGAACAAAAAAATAACTTTTCCGAGAAAAGTTAAGTCAAAATCAGATGTGAAAGCAGTGAGTTTAATGATATCTTATGTAATTTTGATTTCATTGGGGATTATAATTTCGATTAGTGCTTATAGCTGGATTAAACATTATCCAGATATAATTCGGCCACCTGTGGATTGCAAGGACGGAACTTCTATAATTTTAGTTGGTTATAATTCTAGTGATAATATTTTGAGATTATATCTGAAAAATAACGGGCTTTTTACTATTGACGGAATTATATTGCAGGTTGAAAATGACACAAAAAAAGAGCCAACGAAAACCTTAAATGTGGTTCATGGTGAAAATCCTCTTGGACAATTAAAACCTGGAGAAATTAGAAATGTTAATTATACAATTGAAGAGGGGGTTGCGGTTTTGAAAATTCAGCCATATATGCTTGATGAAAATGATAAAATGATTATTTGTATGCAATCTATAATCAGAGAAGATGATATAGGGGGGTCTGGGGGTGAGGAGCCACCAGAAGAGCCACCCGAAGACCCAATCGGAGAGCCAGTTGTTGAATGTAGCACATTAGATAGTCCAAACACAAATTATATATTAATGAATAGTATAGCTAATAATTCAATAGAGGGAATTGGATGCATTATTATAACTGCTCAAAACATTACATTTGATTGCCAAAGTTATGACAATTATATAAAAAGTAATAATGATGTTGCAGGAATTTATTTTGATCAAGATAATATCACAATAAAGAATTGCAAGATAATCCTTACAACTGAAGGAACAGGAATTTTGATAAATTCTAATAAAAATAATATAACTAATAATTTAATTAATTACGGAGGGGTGGGGATTAAACTGAATTCATTTGAATTTAATTATATTGAAGGAAACCAAATTGAAGATTCTGAAATGGGAATTTATATTTTAGGAAGCAATAATAAAATAATAAATAATGAAGTCTCTAGTATATTGGGAAGTATTGATGGAGAATCAATCTATGTTTTAGGTTCAAATAATGATTTTATCAACAATAATCTTCATCATTCAAGATATGGGTTCCGTGCAGGAAATTCAATTTCAAATAATAACTTTACTGGAAATCGTGCCTGCGATAATATTGACAAGGATTTTTTATGTAATGGTATAGATTTAATTGGTTTTGGTAATGATAATAATTTTAATAGTGTTAGTGGATGTGTAAGTTGGCCAACCACACCAGATGATTATTCCCCTTGCCCTTAATCATCTTTCTTAAAAAAGATTTATATACTTAGAAAATATTAAAGTGTATGGGAAAAAAGGCGGTGAGCCCGATGGTATCTACAGTAGTTTTAATTATGATTGTAATTATAATTGCGATTATAATTTTATTATGGTATCAGGGATTTCAAGGAGAACAGATTTTGAAATTTTCAGGAGGTGCAGAAAAACCAATAGAAAATGTTTGTTCAGAAGTTAGCATTAGAAGTTTTGTGAATGAAGACAGCACCTCAAAATCATTTGGGTTTCATAATATTGGAAATGTTCCTATTTATTCTATTAATTTAAAAATAACTAACACAGATGGAACATCTACCATAGATGAAATTGGCAGTGATAGGGGCGGGAAAGTTGATATTGGACTTTCTACTGTTTTCAAAGATGAAGATGATAGTGAAAAATATTATGAAGAAGAATTTGATGAGGTAAAAATTATTCCAGTTCTTTTGGGGAAAACTCAATCTGGGATGATAAAGCCATTTCCATGTCCTGAAAACACAGGAGTTATAGTATGATTTCAAAAAATATATCTAACCGAAAAGCACAGAGTCAGATAATCTCCACAGTAATTTTAATTTTATTAGTTCTTGCAACAGCGACGATAATTTTCAGTTTTGTTCTCCCATTTGTCAGAGACAAACTTTCTTCTGGAAATTGTTTAGATGTTATCGGAAAATTAGAAATAGACCATAATCCAAAATATACTTGCTATGGAATTGATTCTTCAGAGGATGTTACAAATTTAAGTTTGAAAGTTCAGATTGGAGATATCAGGGATTTAATAGAAGGTTTTAATATAAAACTCGGGGGCGCAGAAGGTAAAACAATTAAAATAAAAAATGGAACTGCCATCACAGGAGTTTCTATGTATAGTGATTCAGAAATTGAACTCCCTGAAGATAATGGAGAAAAGATATATATTATTCAAATTTCTGAAAAACCCGACGACATTAAAATTTATTCTGTTTTGCAGGGTGGAAAAACTTGCCCTGTAGAAGACAGTATTTTAGGCGACTATATTGAGGATTGTTAAATGAGCATATTAAAAAAAAACATTAAATCGCAGATTTGGATAGAAAATGTAATTTATATTCTGATTGGATTGACGATAATCGCGGTTTTGCTGTCTCTGGCTTATCCTCAAATTGAAAAAATTAAAGACAGAGGGATAATAACACAAACTCTTTCTGCAATGGATGTGCTTGATAAAAAAATTTCAGAGGTCGAAGAGGCAGAGGGAAGTATTGGGAAGGTGATTTTTAAAATAGCAAAAGGGCGACTTGAAATAAATTCCGGAGGAGATTCTATAAAATATATTCTTGAAGACACAAAATTAGAACTCAGCGAGGTGGATTTTCCAATTGAGCAAGGAAATTTTATCCTCTTAACTGAAAGATATGGGGGCAGATTTAAAGTCAGTTTAGAAAGAAAGTATGATAATTTAAATATTACATTTGAAGGTTCAGAAAAATTAGGAGTTTTGCAGGCAGGGAATGTTCCTTATAATATTTTTATTGAAAACAAAGGAGACAATGATGTTAGTGCTGGTGAGCCGACGCATTTAGATTTTAGTGTTGTTTGATTTGGAGAAATTACACGAGAAATTAGGTAATTAATTTTGTAGACAAATTTAGTTTTGTAGACATACTTAAACCATAAATCTTCTGTAAATTTCGAACAAAATAAATAAAACATTTTTTAAACTCAAGAAGTCTTTAATATAAAAAGAGAAAATGTCAATAGAAATAAATTTAAATCCAAGTATTCCTGCGCTTCCGCGAGTTGAGGATAAGACAAAAATTAATGTCAGGTATACTCTTATTGCGCCGTATGTCAGCGTCCATATTTATTGGGATAAAAAAACCAATGAGTTAATTTATGAAGTAGAAGAACCGATTTTAGATGAAAATGAAAAGTTGCTGTTAGCGACCCTTGAAAAAAGTTTAGGGGAAATGATTAATGTGAGCATTGCTGTTCAGAAAACAACAGAATCAATGATTGAATATATAAATAAAACATCGAAACTTTTGATTGAAGAATTATCTTTGAACATCAGCGACGAGAGTTATAAAAAAATATTTTATTTTTTGTTTAGGGATTTTGTTGGATTAAATGAAATTGAGCCATTGATTCGGGATTATTTTATTGAAGATATTGAATGCAATGGCGTGAATACCCCGATTTATATTGTTCATAGATTATACCGGAATATAAAAACAAGAGTGGTTTACAAATCCATGGACGAGCTTGTAAGTTTTGTTGAAAAATTAGCTCAGAGGTGCGGGAAATATGTTTCATATGCTTCGCCTTTGCTGGACGGTAGTTTGCCAAATGGGAGCAGGGTTAATGCCACTTATACAAAAGACATTACAACAAAAGGACCGACTTTTACAATAAGAAAATTTACTAAAGTTCCGTGGACTCCGATTCAGTTGCTGAATATGAAAACATTGAGTCCGGAAATGCTTGCTTATTTCTGGATATTGTTAGATTATAAATCAAATATTTTAATTACTGGGGGGACTTCTTCGGGGAAAACAACTTTGTTGAATGCTATTGCTTTTTTTATACCTCCTGAGGCAAGAGTTGTTTCAATTGAAGATACTCGGGAGCTTCATTTACCGAGGGAAAATTGGCTGCCAAGTGTTTCAAGAACTGCGTTGGGGGAGAAAGGGGTGGGGGAGGTTGATTTGTTTAGTTTATTAAAAAATTCATTTAGGCAAAATCCAGATTATGTTATTGTCGGCGAAGTCAGAGGAAAGGAGGCATTTGTGCTGTTTCAGGGAATGGCTTCAGGGCATTCTTCAATAAGCACAATGCATGCAGATTCTGTTGACACACTTGTTAAAAGACTTGAGACTCCTCCGATTGAACTTTCTCCAACATTGCTTAATACTTTGGACTGCGTCGCTATAATGACTCATGCAATTGTAGATAAACAAGAAATAAGGAAATTGAGAAAAATTGTTGAAATAGTTAATGTTGATGCGAACGGAACTGCAATAACAAATACGCCTTTTATGTGGAATCCGGCGGATGATATTTTTTATTTTAAAAAAGACAATAAAGTTTTTAATAAAATCGCAGAAAGATTTGGACTGACTATTGAAGAATTGAATAAAGAGTTTGCCTCGAGGGCAAAACTTTTGTATGTTTTGCAACAGAAGAAAATTTTTGATTTTGACCAGACTCAAAAAATCATCAATCAATATCATAAAAATCCTCAGGCAGTTCTTAGTGCTTTTGGGATTTTGGAATAAGTTGATTGAGATGATTTTAGTAGTAAAAAACATAATTGATGATTCCGCAAGATTTATATAGTGACCGTATTATTAATAATACATATGTATAAAAAAATAAGTATAACCGAAAATACCTTACAAGTCTTATCTCTATTTACTAATGATTTTAGTAGAGAATATTATATTAGGGAAGTTGAAAAATTGTTAAAAATAAGTCCAAGAACTTCCCAGCTTCTTCTTGAAAATTTAGAAAATAAAGGGATTATTGAATCAAAAATAAAAGGCAAAATTAAAACATATAAAATAAAATTTAGTGGATTTACTAAAAAATACCTTGTTTTTGTGGAGAACTATAAGGCAATTGCATTTTTAGAAAATAATCTTATGATAAAAGAAGTTGTAGATAAGATAACTCCAAATATCCAAGGCATAGGGATTATTTTTGGGAGCTATGCTAAGGGAATAGAAAAAAAAGAATCAGATTTAGACATTTTTGTAGCAGGCAATTACAATAAAGAAGAAATAAAAAGGGTTTCAAAAAATTTAGGAATAGAAATAAGTATAAAATGTTATCCAATAAAAACTTTTGAAAAGAACATAAATAAAGATATTTTATTAAAAGAAATATTAAAAAACCATATAGTTTTTATTAATGCAGAACAATTTATTCAAAAGGCACTAAAAAATGGATAAAATAAAATGGTGTTCTGGAAAGAAAGAAGGATTAAGCTTAATCAAACCAAATTCAGACATTGCAGAAGCTTATGTTAAAAAGGCTGAAGAAGCTCTTGAATCAATTAGATTAAACATAATAAAAGATTGGAAAATTTCAACTGCATATTACACAATTTATTTTTCATTATATTCTATTTTAACAAAAATAGGAATAAAATGTGAGATTCATTCTTGCACAATAGAATTCGCTAAGATGTTTCTTAAAGATTATTTTAATGAAGAGGATTTAGATTTTATTGAAGATTCATTAAAGGCAAGAATTAATTCCCAATATTATATTAATAGAACTGTTCCTGACGAGCAATATAACAAAATGATGACGAAATCCCCTGAATTTTTAGTTAAATGCAAGTCTATTCTTATCAAGTTAAATGAAAAGAAGATTAATGAAATAAGGGGAAAGTTTCAAGTAAAGATAAATAAAGGAAGATAATATTCGTGATTAAAAAACTAAAAATCCTCACGCAGTTCTTAGTGCTTTTGGGATTTCGGAAGAAGTGGTTTAGAGGGGATTAAAGTTTCAGCGTAGACCAGAGGGTTGCTCAACAAACCTTAAAAAAGTTACCCTAATTCTCCTCAGCCTCGCGACCCTCTAAGCACATTAATTACTGCTTAGAGCTGCTCCGGTCAGGGTCTGACTCAATTTACAATAGCAATGTCAAAGAGGACGAAACCTCAACGTTAAATTAAGGGTTTCTTAAAGCATATATCACTTCCCTCCTTACAGCCTGCCTAAAGCCCACTTGCAAATGGCGTAGGGCTAACACGCCAGCCTGTCTACAAAAAACTTAAGAATTAAAGGTTTTTAAGATTTGCGATTTTAGAAAATATGAGGATGTGTGGCTTTTTATTCTTCTTGAATTGTATGAACATAAATTTTGTTGTCGGGTTTATACATCTTTCCATTTGGTGAACATGATTCAATATAACTCAAACTTGCCTTAATCCCTTGACCCGCTATAATTTCAATAGGGCAACAATCTTTAAGAATCGCCTTTAAATCTGGGTCATTAAAATATTCATTAGATTCAAGTGAGATTTCTAATTTTCCAATTACTTTTCCTTTAGCATCTGGATGAGCATGTCCTTGTTCGATAGTTTTTGTCTCAAATCCAAATCCTTCAAAAAAATATTTCTTTCCTTCTTCAGTTAATGATTTTAAAGTTATCATTTTAATATTTATCAGAACTCTCTTTCCTTAGGGCAAAAAGATATAAATTTTAGGTTTTTTAAATCTTCCAATTACTTCTTTTTCTTATCCCCTTCAAACGCCCTCAGAATCTCTAAAGGCAAACCCAACACAACAGTGTTGCTTTTATCAGAACTTAAATCATTAAGTGTCTGCAATGTTCTCAAATGCAAAGCACCAGGTCCTGTCGCTAAAGTCTTCGCGGCCTTTGCCATATTATCTGCAGCAATAACCTCGCCACTCGCCTTAATAATCACAGCCCTTTTCTC
The DNA here is from genome assembly GCA_030636025.1 of archaeon. Lineage (GTDB taxonomy): Archaea > Nanobdellota > Nanobdellia > Pacearchaeales > GW2011-AR1 > ARS1285. The sequence continues at coordinate 25,358 of DAOVXQ010000003.1, read as the reverse complement.
TCTTTCTGCCTCTGCTTCCTTACCAATCGTCCTCTTTAACTGCTCTGGAAGTTCAACATGTTTCAACTCAACAGATTCAACCTTAATCCCCCAAGGGTCTGTCGCCTTATCAACAATTTCTCTTATTCTTTTAGAAATATTATCTCTCTTGCTCAATAATTCATCTAATGTAACCTCGCCAACAACATCTCTCATTGTTGTTTGAGCCAACTGCGAAACAGCATAATCAAATTCCTCAACCTCGATAATCGCCTTCTTTGAATCTGCAACTTTGTAATAAAGCACTGCATTTACTTTTATTGAAACATTATCTTTTGTGATTGCATCCTGGTCTGGGACATCAACTGCCTTAACTCTTATATCAACTCTTTGCCATGATTGAATAATAGGGACAACAATTCTCAAGCCAGGCGACATTATTCCTGCATATTTTCCCAAAGTAAATTTCACACCTCGCTGATATTCTTTAACGATTTTTAATCCTGATAAAACAAATAAAACTCCGACCCAAATAAGAATTCCCCAAAATCCAAACCCTGTTTCAAATGCCATAGTATTTTTTAGAGAAATTAGTTAATAAATGTTTTGGATTTATTTTTCCTCAGAATTTTTCTCAACAAGTTCTTCAACTCTTGCAGGTTTTCTTTTAGTATAAGTAACTAAGGTGATTAAAAAAACTAAAACAATAAAAATCAGGGGAACAGTGTATTTTGCTTTTCCTCCGCCGACAACAGCCCCGGTGATTTTGCTGAAAAATCCTTTTTCAGGTTCAGGGTTGCTTGTGGTTTTAAGTATTCCCAAGTCAGAATCATTTTCAGGTTGTTCTGAATTTTCATTATCTGCCGGAGGGGTTATTGTAATTGGGTTAGGGTTGCTTGATGACGAGCTACTGCTTGATGAACTGCTGCTTGGAGAGTTACTGCTTGGGTTGGTTCCACTTGATGGCTTAGTGCAATCACTTGGGGTGTTGATATATGTTTCACCTATTTCAGTGTCACAACGAGAATCCCCGGAGCATATATTTGTTTTTTCAGCATTGCAATCAACTAAACAAAACAAACATTCATCAGAACTTACATCGCAAATTCCATCACCACATCCAATAAAATTCCCATCATCAGATTTTTCTACAGTGATATTTAATTCAATTACGCCCATATCCTTAAACTCTGCCTCTTGATTTGTTTCTTTTCCATTTATATAAAATTTGACAGTCCCGCCAATTTGGTTCTGAGATAATACAATTAAACTATCATCTATCCCATACATTCCATCTTTAATCACGCTGCTTCCACTGATAATTCCATTAAGTTCTGCTGTGATGATATAACCATTAGGAATAGAATCTCCATTTGTATATTTTGCTGTTCCATAAAATGCACAAGGGGTTGAAGGAAAAGCCAATACTAAACTTGTTGATAATAAAATAAATATAAATGTGAATATAATTACCTTTTTCATATTATTTAGATACTCTTTTCGTTTATAATGTTTTTTGTGGTATGATATAGGATATTTCTCTCTATATTTTAAATAAAAAAAGAAAAAAAGAAAAAAAAGAAAAAAACTAAACTCCCCAACAAACTGTTGCTGGGCTATATGTGTCTGCTATGTCCATTTCAATCCAATATCCTTCTCCAGGATTTGTATTGCTCTCTGTATCTAAGATAGTAAATTCATCTGAATCTGCATCATAACCATACAAAGAACTCCATCTTGGATATCCTATTGTTGTATCTATTAATGAGAACAAAGCACAATATGCTTCTTGATTTACTAATCCATAACGCCCAATTAAATTCCATCCACTTTGCAATTGCCTACTTGGGGGAATACTTTGTGCAGGACCTAATAAACTTCCGCCAACAATTAATGTTGTCTCTTCTTTTGCTTTAACCCAATAACCATAACCAGGATTTATTTCATCTAAATCCGAAGGCCCTTCTGGTGCATAAACATGCCATCCAGTTTCATCATAAGACCAAACAGCCTCGATATCTTCTGAAATATCCTCAAATACTTCTTCAATATTATTACTAATTAATGGGAAAGGAATAGATATTAAATTCCACTTTTCAGATAATTCAATCTCAAAAGCAGTTCCTTCAACCTTGAACAATTCTGAATCTATTTCAGATGTTTTATCAACATTATCTATGCAATAGAATTCTAACAAATGTTCAGATTCTTCATTAAAAATAACTTCTATTTCATCATTTTCATCTACTTCAACACATGCCCAATCTTCCATTAATGTTCCATCTAAAGTAATTCTATAACAAATTTCTTTTATTCCAGACGGATGAGGTCCTTGTTCCTCACAACTTAATGTAATTGGTGTTTCCATAGTAACAATCCAGTCCCAGTTATCTTCACATTCTCCAACAAGAATTTCCCAAAGTCCATTACAATCATGACTTGGTTTTCCTACTTCTTTAATTGGTTCTGGTGCTGTTTTGTCGACGAAGACAAACTGCCATTGAACAGATTCTTCATTCCCTAATAAGTCTATTGAATAATATTCAATAACATGGCATGATTCTTCCATTGTGAATGGCTCTTCATATAGATTCCAACTACAATCTTCTTTAGATGTAGATTCCCATTGTCCTTCGCCTTCACAATAAAATTCATCAACAATCTCATATCTATAATAAGTTTCATCAACGCCAACTGCACAAATAGATTCTTCTGGTAAATCATAAGCATCTAAGTTCACAGTTGTGACTCCATTAATATATTTTATTCCTTCAAATTCATAAAATGGACCTTCATACCATTTCCATGTATATGGGGCAGATGAATCAACATAAAATGTTTCAACATCATATGCCTCGTTTCCTAATGCATCCCAGCATCTTATATGAAGTTCATGGATACAATCTTCATAGAAAATTATTGGTTCTACATATGGATACCATAAACCATAAAAATAATCTTCAAACCAATATCCCCATTCACAATAAACATCGTCAACAGGATGCGGTTCTGGGTCAATAGCTTCTACAACTATTTGTGTTCTATGGTCTGCAATCCAACATTCATCGCCTTCTTCTTCAGGAGGACAATCGCCAACCTTAGGACCAACTATTTCTTTTGTAATTATTGGAGCAACAGTATCTACATAGATTATTTCTTCATTTGGCTCTTCTACTTTTCCAACTTTATCCACACACCAATATTCTATTTTATGTCTTGAATCTTCATGACAATTAAATTCTACCTCATCATCTTCCTCAGAAAACGAATGTGCTAATTCCCATCCACCATATCCATCTTCTACAAAGATGTTATAGTAAATAGTGTCAACACCACTTCCTTCTCCATCCTCGCATGTAATTGTTATTGGAGTATTTTTATTAATATAACAATCTCCTTCTCCATCACATCCGACATTTGGATTACCAAACGAAATTTCTGATTCAGGAGGGGTTAAATCAAGATGAAAAATTCCTGAAAATCCTTCTACATCTAATGCAGGGGGATTATGTTGTTCAACATAAATGCTTACACAATAATCTCCATCTTCTAATGCAAAAACATCCCAAGGATATTCTCTTGGTTCAGAATTTAAAACTGCAATGAGGTTTGAACCAGCTTCACAACTTCCTTCATAATAGTATAATTCCTGATTCAAAATATCACAATTTCCTTCATAATGCCATTCTATATCTACAGGGTCATACCAATGAGATTCTTGAGGTTCATCTATGATTATTTTACATTGAGATTCAACTTCTAATTTTGTTACTGCAAATTCACTCCAGTCAGCATAATCTTCTGTTTCATTAATATAAAATATAATTTCATCAACAAGCAAATCCTCATAAGTTTCACTCCAAACTCCGTTTCCAGAATTCTCACTAGCCACCATATGGTCATCTTCTATTTCTGAGCCAAGAAGCTTAAAAGTAATATCCCCTTCTTCAGGATCTCCTTCTCCTTCAGGCACAAAAAGAGACCTTGTTTCAATAGAATTTATATAATAAGGTTCGTCAAACACAATTCTAAGATTTTCTCCTTCTTCAATAGAATCAATTTCATCAGGTTCTCCACCATAGATTCCTAATCCTCTTGTTCCTCTATGTGTTAGAATGCCGTCGTTCTGAGAATTTAAATAACCTAAAACTTCTGCCTTTCCATCTAAAAGACTCCAATGAGTTTCTCCTAAATTAACCATACCATTATCATCAGACCACGAAGAAGTATCACCATCAACTCCAGCAAAACCATCTTCATAAAGAAAACTTATTGTATCAGCACTCACACCAACAACCATCAAACTCATCACCAATAAACTAAAAATTATTAAAATTTTTTTCATTCTTTTTTATTTTACCTCCTTTCAATCACTTCAAAATGATAATGTAAAAAAGCTAAATTTATTTATAAATAAAGTTGCAACAGAATATATACTTTCTAAAAAAAACATTATCCCTTAAGTTAAGAAAGATTATTATTAGAAATTAGAATTTTGTCTCTTGTATAAATTCGTAAAGTTTCCATGCCAGATATCCATAACCCGCAATCATTCCAGTAATAAAACCCCCCATGAAAACTCCTGCCATGCTCTTTCCGATAACATTGATTACATATTTGTCCTGCATTTTTTTTGCGTTCGCAAATTGGGCATTAACCTCTGATTTAATTTCAGAATCAATGGAAAATTCTTTTATTATTTTTAATTTATTTTCTGCATCTTTTCTTATTTTTTTATTAAAATTATATCTGCTCGCATAAACGGGAGTATACTCTGTAATTGTCTCTGCCTTACTTGAATGCCCATCTCCTCCCTCTCCAGTAGTCCAACTATTCTGTGAATACCTTTTAACATATCTTTCTCTAGAAATAATTTTTCCAAGCCGTTGAACTTGTTTACTTAAACTCATTTGCTCTAAATTTTCCATCTTAATATCAGAACTCTTCTATTTAGTAGGTGTATTGAGAATAGATGGTTTTTATATTTACCGATTGTGAAAACAATGTGCAACCAAGTATATACTTTCTAAAAAAATAATCAACATCTTTCTTTTCGTTTTCTTATGTAATAGGATCACTAAAATTAATGCATTAACCAATAAGTTTAAAAAGTCAATAATCTATTAATGTATTAATGGAAGAACTTTTAAAAAATGCTGAAGAATTTTTAGAATCTGGAGAAGAAAATTTAATAAAAAAAAGATTTAATGTAGCTGTCTCAGATTTTTTTAAAGCAATTGTAATTTTGTGTGATTATTTAATTTACAATCAAATTAGAGTTATGCCAAAAAATCACAATCAAAGATTTTCTTTACTGGAAACATATTTTAATGAGGCATATCAAAAAGTTTCTGATTTTTTTAAAATTTACACTCAATCTTATAATCTTCGCTTAAGACAAAAAGATGCAAATAAACTTAAAGAATATGCAAATGAACTCAAAAAGATTATTACTAATAAAAAATAAATTAAAAAAATATCTTAAAGATAAAGAAATTTTAGATATAATTGTATTTGGCTCTGCTGTAAAAGGGAAAGCAGTTCCACAAGACACAGATATAGCAGTAATAACCAATAAACCGGGAATAAAAATCTCAGGTTTTCATGTTTCTGTCCTAAAACCAAATGACTTTTTTGCAAATCCTCCGTCGATAATCCACACTTTATTAAGGGAAGGGTATAGCATTAAAAATAAATGCTCTTTTTCTCAGATTTATAAGTTTTCAAATAAAGTTTTGTTTAAATATGAACTTATTAGTCTAAAACCCTCTATAAAAGTTAAAATTGTGAATATTTTAAGGGGGAAAAATAAAGAAAAAGGTTTAGTTAGAGAAAATAATGGGGAATGGCTTGCAAATCAGGTGTTTATTTTGCCTGTAGAAAATGAGAATATTTTTGAAAAGCTTTTTTTAAATTTTAAAATTAAATTCAAGAAATTTTATGTATTAATACATTAACTAAAGATGGAAAAAAGCAAGAAAAAGAATAACACATTAATAAAGAGAAGAAATTTAATCCTGCAGATAAAAAAAGCAGGAATTAAGAGAATAAGCCCTGATGCAGTTTATTTATTAGAAAGAGAATTAGAAAAAAACTTAAGAAACATAATTGAAAAAATAAAAGAAGAAATAATTATTCAAGGAAGAAAAACAGTAAAAGAACAGGATGTAAAAAATGTTTTTTCTAAAACAAAAGAAGAGTTTTGGGAGATATAACTAATTTACAATTTCTTCCTCTTTCTAATCTGTCTAACAGTAATTGCAGAACCAAGTAAACCAACTAAGAAAATCACGACAACAGTAGTTCCAGTTGTCCCCAATGCACCAATAACTGCTCCTGTTATTCCTGCTAACCTTGAAAAAAAAGTTGTTGGAGGTTCATCTTTTTCATCAGGTTCCTCTCCATTGCCATTAGAATCCCCATTATTCTGGCTTGACAAACCACCAATAGTGTCATTATTTTCACCATTATCACTTCCACTTCCCCCTTGCCCACTAAAAGAATTAGAAGAAATTACAGTAAACTCTGGTTTACTTTTTGATGCAAAAATTTCACCACCAATATCTGCTTTTAATTGAGAGATATAATCTCCGGCTTCATAACTAATCGTATCTAATGTAATTTTATAAATTAAATTAATTTCCTTTCCACCCGCCCCATATCCATATCCGTATCCATAATCATAACCAAAATTATATCCGTACCCATAATCAATTTCATAACCATAACCATAAGAATTCTCTTGACCATACCCATAGCCGTAGCCATAACCTAAATAATTTTCTGAATTAAAGTAGATTCTTTCAATCTCCATGCCCTCACAACCTTCTTCATTAATTATCTTCCCATTAATATCAAATTTGCAAACTACTGATTCTGGACCATTAATATGTAATTCAAGATGTTCAACAGGCAAATATTTGTCCATTGATTGAATATCCAGAGTTGCATTAAAAGTAATTGTCTCTCCTTTTTTTACATCTTCTTTATCTGCTGTCAATCCCAAAACAAATGCCTGTGCAGGGCCTGCAAAAATAAGCAATCCAATTATTGCTAATGTTAAAATCCCTGCTATAATCCTTGAACTATTCCCTATTTTCATTGTATTTTTCAATTTTTTTGAGTTTTTATTCATTTTCATATTTTAATATATATCTTTGTTAGATGTTAATAGAAAATAAACATAAATTCCCTTTTTAAACTTTGCCATCCTGTAACCCCTTTAAAATAACAACATTTAAAAACCTATGAGCAACAAAATTATAGTAGCAAAATAAAATGGAAAAAATAAAACCAATAATAACCTATTCAGTAGTTGTTCCTGTGTTTAATGAACAAGGGAATGTAGAAAAATTGAATCAAGAAATAAAAGAGGTTATGACTTTGCTTAGGAAAAATTATGAAGTAATTTATGTGAATGATGGTTCAACAGATAGAACAATTGATGAGCTTAAGGAATTAGAAAAAGTGAAAATTATTGACTTGAATAAAAATTATGGGCAGGCAACTGCCTTGGATGCAGGTTTTAAATCTGCAAAAGGAGAGATTGTTATTTCTATGGATGGAGATTTGCAGAACGACCCAAAAGATATCCCGAAATTATTAAAATCATTAAAAGAAAGAAATCTTGATGTTATTGCTGGATGGAGATTGCACAGAAAAGATAAATCTGGGATTAAAATCTTGACAAAAACAGGGAGATTTTTAAGAAGAGTATTAATTAAAGACAGGGTTCATGACACTGGTTGCACTCTTCGTGTTTACAAAAAGAAAGCTGTAAAAAGTCTTGATATTTCTGGAGAAATGCACAGATATATTTTAGCAATCCTAAGATGGAAAGGATTCAAAATCGGCGAAGTTGTTGTTAATCACAGACCAAGAACAAACGGGAAAACAAAATACGGTTATGACAAAGCAATAAAAGGATTTATTGATTTAATCTACATCTGGTTTTTAGACAAATACTCTCAAAGGCCCTTGCACATTTTCGGAATCGCAGGAATCACTTCATTCGGAGCAGGAATTTTATCAGGATTATTTTCATTATACAGAAAGTTATTTTTAGGATTAAGTCTTAACAGGGACGGGTGGTTTTTCTTAACATTTTTCCTAATTATCTCAGGAATTATCCTTTTCAGTTTTGGAATTGTAATAGATTTACTAATGAAAATACATTTAAATAATTCCCCTTACGAAAAAAGATATTATATCCGGGAAATCATTGCGAGATAGAAATTTTTTTAATTTAATTTACTATCCGACCACAAATCATATAATTTTACTGCAACTTTTTTACTATGAAAGTATTTCTTTAGTTCATTTGTATGTTCAATTGGAACGAGAAGACTACCTTTTCCAACCTTGATAGCATTAATTTTCTCAACCAACCCTGGATATTCTTTTTTCCCAACTTTAAATCCAAATAATTTTCTGAAAATTGAAATCCTTTTTTTATTAGGGACTATATTCTCAAAAGAAAATAAAGTATACTGATTTATTTTATCTGATTCTGCCTTATACTTTCCATACAAAATAATTCCAGTGTTTAGGATGCTTCTTTTGAGGTTTTTCCATTCTTCAGAATCTAATTCTCCTGCAATAACCGAAATCGTATTTTTAATTCCTTTTAATTCCCATTCTTTGAATTTCTTTGTCTTATAATAATTATCCACAATTTTATTTATTTTTTTCTCAATATTTTCTCTTGAATCTATAAATAAATCAACATCAGAATCTTCATTAAAATCCCCTCTTGCCACAGAACCATAAAGTATAACCCTATCTAAATTATTTGTTTTAGTGATTAAATAAGCTACAAAATCAATTGCATATGCAACTAAATCTTTTTCTTTATCCATTTTGTTTTAAATTTGTATTTATTAATTTCCTTAATTTATTAAATATTTTAATAAGTTTTTCAATTTTTTCGTTTTGTTTTCTTCTTCCATAGCAAAGAATGTTTCTTTCTAATTCTATATCTCTCATCAAGCTCAATATCTTTTCCCTATCTGGAAATTCTGCAGGTATTTTTTTGTCTATTTGATTTTTATTCTTAAAAATTCTATGGTCAAACTGGTCTCCTGAATCTTGTATAAATCGCAGTTTATGAAGATATATTGCAAACAATTCTACAGAGCCCTGAGAAACATTATACCCAACATTTCTCTGATTCTCTTCTATTCCTTCTTCAATCGCCTGATTAAGATTTTCTAAATGTTCTTTGTATGCTTTTTCATGTTCTTCAATTTTCATTTTAATAATTATTACTTTTGTAATTATAATCTATTACAAATGTAACAAAACTATTTAAACCTTTCTTTTTTACAATTGTAACAATATATTATTACATTTGTAATATTAAAAAAATATTTTACAAAGGCGGATTATATAAATTACCAAAATCTCACAGCATTAATCTCTTTGTAGATGTCCAGAGCAACAACTCATCTTCAAAGCCACTTTCTTTTTGGGATATAAATATTGGTGTGGGGAATTCAAGATGAAAATAAAATTAAACAATAAACTTGGGGCTTCGCCAACCTAAGTTTTAACCTTTTTTTTGATATCTTATAATATTAATGAGTTTGGAGATGATTTTGTTGCTTCAAAACTCCTTCCATTTAGGGGATATAAACAAGTTCGTGGGGGCATCTCCTGTATCTTACGAGATTGCCAAAAGAATATTAAACAAGTAGCCATTTCCATAATGGGATAAATTTTATTTTAGTTTTTTCAATAGTTTCATCTCCTTCTTTATCCCCTGTTATCACAAGAAGATTTTTGCATTTTAATTCTTTACTTGCTTTTAACAATGATTTAATTTCTCTTTTTTTATTATCTTCATTTAAATCATAACAAACCTGAATTAGCTGTTTAATTTTTATTCCTTCTTTTATCACAAAATCTACTTCTCGTTGTTGTTGATCCTGCCAGTAGAAAATTTTTGTAATTATGGAACTTCTTCTAAGAAGTTCTACAGCAACCGCATTTTCATAAAGTTTGCCAATATCTTCACTAAATTTAAAACCAATAAGATTCGCAAGCCCAGTATCTAAACAATAAATTTTTCTTGGATATTGAAGTTGGTCTTTTATCTTATATGAAAATATTAAATTATCAAAAAAAAGAAATGCCTGTTTTAGAAAATAAAAATAATTTTCTAATGTTTGAACAGATATTTTTATCCCTTTTGATTTAAAATATTTAGACATCTTGTTAAAACTAAATTTATTGGAAATATTGCTTGATAAATAATATGCGAATTCTTCAAGGATATGTTCTTTTCTTATATCTGCCCTGCTTAAAACATCTTTTGATAGAACATCACTAAAAAGCTGTCCTAATATATCTTCTTTCATATTTGATAAAACTACTTCTGGAAATCCGCCATATTTTAGATATTCCTTTAATAATACTTTTGTTTGTATTTTGTTTCCCTCATAGTCGCATTTTTTAAACTTAAGAAATTCTTTAAAACTAAGCGGAAAGACTGTTGTGGTTAAATGCCTTCCAGTTAATAATGTTCCATAATCTTTACTGAGAAGATTTGCACTTGAGCCAGAAACAAATATTTTTATTTTTCCTTTAAATTCATCATAAATACCTCGAACAAATCTCTCCCATCCATTTATTTTTTGAACTTCATCTAAAAACAAATAAATTTTTTTATGTTTATCAAACAATTTTTCTTGGTAAATAAACTCTATAATATCATTGAAATACTCTTGTTTTAAAGGTAGAAGTTTTCTGTTTTCAAAATTAATATAAATAGTTGCTTGTTTGCCACACTTGCGGGAAAGTTTGATTATTTCCTCAAACATAAGAAAGGTCTTCCCAGATCTTCTCATACCAATTACATCATTTATTAAATCTGTCTTTATCTTAAGCGAAATATCTCTATCTATGATTTCAGGAAGTTCTCTTTTCCAATAATCTTTAATTATTTCTTTTATCATATCGTAAAGTATAGTTTATAATAATCCTTAAGTATACTTAATGATTTATAAATCTTTCTTTTTGCACGCTTTGCCAAGAATTCAAAAATTTTATGAATCTATCTGTTAAAACCCCAGAATACAACCGATGTATTTGAATAATAAAATGTTTAGATTTAAATATCCCTGTTACTACTCTAAAATAATCATATTAGTAAGACTTATAAACGAGTTTTATGATGAAATTATAAACAAACCCAAGAAAATCCACAAATAAAATGAAAAAACAAACTAATTACTCTGAATTAAACAATAAACTTAGGAGCTTCGCTAACCTTATTTTATAAAGAAAAATTTTTTTATAATCTTTTTATTGATTAAATGAATTTTATCAGATTTCTTCAACAAAATATTTGAAACACAATTATTAAAATAGCAAATCTCAATTTCTTTCCCTTTTTTCTTTACTCTTTTTAATAATTCAGTAAAATCTCCATCCCCCGAGATTAAAATAACTTTATCAAATCTATTATTATAACAATCCTCAATCATATCTAATGCCAAAAGGATATCATCTCCTTTGATGGTATGATATTCTTCTCCTAAAATATTTAAACGAGATTTTCTCGTGCATAAACTAACCTTGCATTTTGGAATTTTATGCAATCTGTTAAAAAAGTTTTTTTGTTTTTCCCAAATTTTTTCATTAATTCTTTTTTTAACCAGAGCATTGTAATAATAAATTTGAACTAACTTATCTTTTCCAACTAAATAATTAATATAATTTTCAAAATCAAATTTATTATCAGTATATCTACGATTAATTGAAGTTAGTCCCCCATAAAAATTTGCACCATCAATATAAAAACAGATTCTCTTTTTAGAACTTTCATTTTTTATCATAATAAAACCCGGTGTTCAACACAGCCGGGATACAGCTCAGGATTCTGTAAACAGATTATAGCCTTCCTGTGGCATAATTACAATCAAGCCATACTTTTTAAATCTTTCTTCGATACCTGTCACTACTTCACAATTAAGATAAACATAAGACTTATAAACGAGTTTTATGATGAAATTATATGAAAAATCAAACTAAAATATCTATATCTCACAGCATTAATCTCTTTAAAGATGATATTAAGAGCAACAACTCTTATCCAAAACTCCTTTCATTTATAGAATATAAACAGGGGAGTGGGATTAAATGAAAATCCTAATGCTTAACTATGAATTTCCACCATTGGGGGGTGGGGCATCACCAGTAAGTTATGAAATTGCCAAAGGCAAGATAGTTATTTATAACATAAAGATAAACAATAAAAAAAGAAAGATTTAATTAATAACTTTTCTTTTATGAAAAATGAAAGAGAAACCTAATAAATTAATTAGATTTAGAAGATTTGTTGTAAGAAATAAGGCAATACGAAAAGTAGGGATTGATACTAATTTAATTTTTTCATGGATGCAAAATGAAGAATCTTTTAAAGAATATAAACCTAAATTTTATTATAAAAAAAATAGGCTTTTTATAAATTATAAAATATTTGGAGAATTAATGGGGTTATTAGTTGGGAAAAATCCTGACGAAAATATTAGCAGAATAAAAGAGACTATTTTTAATTTCTTAAGAAAAAATAATATCTCTCTTCTAAAGAAAAAATTTATTGATGGAAAAAAACTTAAAGAAACATTATGCAAATTAAATATGAATTTTAAAGATAAAATAAATGAGAGTGATTTGAAGATTATTGCTATTTTTTACTGTTTTAATATTGATTGTATATTTTCTGCAGATAAAAAACATTTTGAAGCACCTTGCAGATTTTTAAACATAAATTATGAAAAGCATTTTGAAATAGAAGTTGGTTCTGAGCAAGATGTTCAGAGAATGTTAAGAAATCTTTATCAAAAGAAATATAGAAAGAAAAAATATTAAAAATCTTCAGCCATATCTTCATATTTAGATAAATCAATTTCCCCTCTATCTGCCTTTTCCCTTAATTCATTGACTTTTTTTGTCGCCTTATTAATTTTTTCTTTTCCAATCAAAGATATGCAAAGATTAAACTCAAGTAAATTTAATTCATTATCAACTATTTCCTGAGCTTGTCTGCAAACCATATTTTTGATTTCTTCTCTACGCGAATCAATAATATTAACAAAATCTTTAGGAGAGTTTATTTGAAATTGTTCCATTTTATTCTTTAATTATTTATATAATTTTTAATATCTCTAAGTTTTTAAATATTACTATGATTTTTTGGAATTCTAAGTAATAATGGGGTTTGCTAAATCTTTCTTCGATACCTGTCACTACTTCACAATTAAGATAAACATAAGACTTATAAACGAGTTTTATGATGAAATTATATGAAAAAACAAACTAAAATATCTATATCTCACAGCATTAACCTTTTTAGAGATGATATTAAGAGCAACAACTCTTATCCAAAACTCCTTCATTTCAATAATATAAAATTGGGTGTGGGGAATTCAATATGAAAATCCTAATGCTTAACTATGAATTTCCGCCTTTGGGGGGTGGGGCGTCTCCTGTATCTTTTGAGATTGCCAAAGGTTACACTAAATTAGGGCATGATGTTGGGGTTGTGACGATGGGGTTTAAAGGATTGCCAGAAAAAGAGATTAAGGATGGAATTGAGATTTATCGGGTGAAATGTTTAAGAAGCAAGAAAGAAATCTGTCATCCTTGGGAGCAATTAACATATTTAATTTCTGCAAAGATGTTTCTGAGGAAACATATGAAAAATAATAAGTATGATATTTGCCATTGCCATTTTATTATTCCGACAGGGGTTTTGGCTTTGTGGTTGAAGAAAAAGTTTGGGTTAAAGTATATTGTTACAAGTCATGGTAGTGATGTTTTGGGTTATAATAAAAGATTCAAAAAACTATACCCTTTTTTAGTAAAACCTTGGAAGAAAATAATAAAAAATGCGAACATCATCACAACCCCATCAAAATATTTACAAGATGAAATTAAAAAAATAACAACACAAGGAAAATTCATAGTTATTCCTAATGGGATTGATAAAAATAAATTCAAACCCCTAAAGAAGCAAAAAAGAATTTTAGTAGTTGCAAGATTATTTGAAAACAAAGGTGTTCAAGATATTTTAGATGCCCTGAAGGGCATTAATCTAAAAGAAAAAGCTTGGAAAGTGGATATTGTTGGAGATGGTCCTTATAGGAAGGTATTGGAGAATAAAGTTGAGGTAAATGGTTTAGGCAAGGTTGTTAAGTTTCATGGATGGATAGACAATAATAGTAAAGAAATGAAAGAACTTTATGGAAAAGCGAGTATTTTTGTAAGTGCGAGTTGGTTTGAAAATATGAGCATAGTTCTTTTAGAAGCCATAGCTTCTGGATGTAAAATCATAGCAAGTAATGTCGGAGGAAATCCTGAAGTTGTGCCGAAGAAGAATTTGTTTGAAGTTAAGAATATTAAAGAATTAAAGAAGAAGATTGAGGATGTGATGAGGGGGGGTTTTGTAAGGGTTAAATTAAATGAAAAGTTTAATTGGGATAATGTGGTTAAGGAATATATTAGAGAGGTGGAAGGATGAAAAAGGTTTTACATATTATCCCAGGATTTAATGGTGGGGCAGAGATAATTTTTAAAAAAATTTATAAATTCCTAGAAAAAAATAAAATAAATGGAAGGATTTTTTATTTTTCTTCTCTGGGAAAAAAGATGTTTAAAAAACTTAAAAAAGAAAAAATCTTTTGTTTTAGAATAAAAGGGGAAGTGGTTTATCTTGGTTTATGGTCAAAATTAAGGGAATTTTTAAGATCAGATTATCTCCATATCCATCATGTAAAAACCTGGATATTATTTTCCCCTTTTTTTTTATTTAAGAATAAGATAATATATTCTTTCCATGGAAATTTCGGAGCAGCAATAAAAAAAGATATTACCCAAAATATTTTTATTTATTTAATTATTAACTACTGTACTTTGGTTTCAAAAAAATTAATTTTTTTAACAAAAGGTCAAGAAGAGAACCTAATGAGATATACTTTATTTAAAAAAAAATTTCTTAAAAAATCAGAAGTAATTAATAATTTTATAGATAAGAAAAATATTATTAGAAAGAAAAAGAGATATAATAATAACATTTTATTTGTTGGAAGATATGAAAGACGAAAAGGATTCTACGATTTACTAGAGATTAGTAAAATTATAAAAGATGTTAATTTTAAATTTATTGGAGGCAATAAAATTAATACAAAACAAAAAAATATTAAGAATTATGGGAAAATTGATAACCATAAAATTTTAAAATATTATGATAACTCTTCTATTTTTATTCTACCATCTTATACAGAAGCATTTCCTTTAACTATTCTAGAAGCAATGGCTCGGGGATTAGTCATTTTAGTTTCAGACATCCCCGGAATGAGAGAAATAGTAAAAGAAGGTAGAAATGGCTACCTTTTTCCCCCAGGAGATATAGAAAAAATGAAAGAATTAATTTTATATTTAAAAAATAATCCAAAAGAAATAGAAAGAATTAGTAAGAATAATCTAAAAGATGTCCATAAATTTACAGCAGAAAAGCAAGTCCCAAAATATATTAAAGTTTATAATGATGTTTTAAAAGAAAAATGCTAACCTATAAATACTACCAACACAAAGAAACAATTCATAACTTTATTTGGAGAGCTTTGCAAATAGGGGGCAAACAAGGGATAACTTTCTTAATCTTTATTTTATGTGCAAAACTTCTTATCCCTTATGATTTTGGAATATATAATTATGTTCTTGCAATAGTTTTTTTATTAATTATGTTTGCAGATTTTGGAATATCAACTGCAACATCCAAATATGTTGCAGAATATAATGTTACAGATAAAGAAAAACTAAAATCTGTTTTATTTAATTCAGGAATTATCATCTTAGGATTAACAATAATTATTAGTTTAATAACAATTTTGTTCGGAAAGTTTTATCTTGGAGATAAATATATTTATGTCCTTTATCTTTTGCCTTTAATATTCCTTATCCCTATGACCTCTCTTTATGATGGGATTTATAGGGGATTAAAGAAATTTAAATATCTTTCAATAATCTCTATAATAGTAGGAGTTTTCTCCTTTAGTTTTGTTTATGTTTTAATAAAACAATATGGATTAATCGGGGCTTTAATCTCTCAGAATTTATTTTACTTTATTTTATTTTTGGCTTTGGCTTTGGGATATAGGGAGTTTCATTTAAAGATTAATAAGGGCGTGATGAGGGAGATTGGGAGATATGCTTTTGTTTATGGAATTGCTGTTTTTGGATATTTTTTATTTTCAAGAATTGATATATTAATTTTAGGGCATTTTAATTACATAAATGAAATAGCAACTTATGAATTAATAAACAAAATATTTTTAGTTTTATTAGTCCCCTTTGCAATAATTGGGCAAATAGTAGCTCCAAATTTCGCAAGAGATTATGCTTTAAAAAAATATGAATTGATTTACAAAAAATTAAAAAAATATACAATTTTCTTTATAATGGTAGCTTTAATTTTTGCATTATTAACTTATTTAATTTTACCAATTGGAGTAAAGATATTATTTTCAAATTATTATACTCCTTTATTCTTTATGATTTTTTATCCTTGTATTATAATTTATTCTATACATGTGTATGTTACAGCTATTAATGCTGGAATTATTGTATCAACAGGGTATGCAAAATTAATGACAAGTTTAAATATCTATTTGGGAATTTTTAATCTTATATTGAGTTTAATCCTATTAAATTTCTTAGGTTTTATAGGAATTATTTATGCAACTTTAATTTCACATATAATTGGAACACTATTTTTACATATAAGATATTATTCAAAAATTAAAAAATTAATCTAAAAAATGAAACAGAAAAACAAATCAAAAATCTCTGTTGTAATGTCCACATATAATGAACCATTAAAATGGATAACTGAGAGTATAGATTCTATTCTCGATCAAACATTTACCGATTTTGAATTTATTATAATTAATGATAATCCTAAAAGAAAAGAATTAAAAACATTTTTAGAGAAATATAAAAAACAAGATAAGAGAATTATTTTAATAAAAAATAAACAGAACATCGGATTAATTAAATCATTAAATAAAGGATTAAAAAAAGCAAAAGGGAAATATATCGCAAGAATGGATGCAGATGATATCTCTTTGCCAAAAAGATTTAAAATACAATATGATTATATGGAAAAACATAAAGACATTTTTTTAATCGGTTCTGGGCTTATACAAATGGATAAAGATCAAATAAAGTTAAGAAATGCTTTTCAGCCCAGTGGCACACAGAAAATAAAAAAAATCCTTAAAAAAAGAAATTGCATTTATCATCCAACAATTATGTTTCATAATAAAAAGTGGTTAAAATATAGAAAAAAAATGTTATATGTGGAAGATTACGATCTCTATTTAAGATTACTTACCAAGAATTTAAAATTAGAAAATATAAAAGAGACTTTATTAAAATATAGGATAAGGAGAAATTCTATTTGTCATAATAAAAAAGATATACAAATGGCATTTCAAAAAAAAGCAAGAGATTTTTATATTGAAAGAACAAAAAATAAAAAGGATTCTTATAGAAAATTTAATTTGTATAAAATAGAAAAAGAATTTTTTCTAGAAGATTCTCCAATTAATTTAGAATATAAAATTAAAAAGAATATAAAATTAAAAGAATATCTTTCATTGAAAATAAATTCAAGAAAAGGTATAAGGAGATTTCCTTTAAAATTAAAATTTTATTTTTATTATCTTTATTCAATTCTGCCCCAGGTATTTTTAAAAAAAATCAGATTAATTTTCTATAAAAATTTCTAAGTTAGATATCCCATTTGTAAACCTTATAATTATTAAAGCACCCCATAAATTCAAGAAAAAATCCATTATACTTAATATCTTTTTCTTCTAATGTATATTCTTTATCGATTCCATAATAAATTGAATTCTCTTCAGTAATAAAATACCCGTAGGGATATTTTTTTAAAGCAATTTCTAATTCATAAATGTCGAAATAAGATGATTCAATAAACATATTTTTTCCAACATCATATTTCATCCTTTCATAACTAGTAATACCTCTATTTTGATCAATTGGCCAATCCAATAATAAAATAAATTCGTCAAATCTCCCAGAAATAACATAAATTTCTTCTAAATTAGGATCATTTTTTTTGATAAATGAAATAATGGCTTCCATTTTAAATCTTCCAGTGCCAATATTATCAATTTGTAAGTTTGATATCCCATCTTTTTCATATGCTTTTATAGGATTAATTGCATAATTAATGGAGGTAAAATTAAAAAATAAAATGATAAGTGTTAAAATTACAAGTAATTTTTGAAAATTCATTTTTTTATAATTTTTAATAAAATAAAAGATCGATAACGAAAAGAGGATACAATAAATTGGAAATAAAAAATAAATATATCTTGTAGGATTATATTTTAAATAACTTTCAAATTTAAATAAATAAAGACTGATTCCAAAAAAGAATATCGAATAAAAGATATTAACTAGATCTTTTTTCTTATAATTTAAAAAATTAAATAAAATGGGCAAAAGAAAAAATGAAAAAACTAAAAGAATTGAAATAACATTATCCTGGAACCATTGCCAAGGAGATCCTATTAGTGGATTAAAAAAAACATCAAAATAAAATCTATCAAATAAATATCCTTTTATAAATGGAGAAGATTTTACAAAATAAAAACAAACAGCCATAACAAATAGAAGAATTGAAAAATAGGAGGCCCTTAAAAATTTTAAGGGTTTGAGGGTTCTGTTTAAATAATCTTTTAAAAGATTATAAATAATAAAAATACCAATTATAAATGGAAAGATAAGAACCAGAAGCATTTGGGGCCTAATATTTAATTTTGATAAAACATAAACTGAAACAAATAAAAGAAACAAATACAAAAGATTATAAAAATTCTTTTTAATATCTTTATTTTTAGTTTTTTGATAAATACAAATACCTAAATATAAAACAATACTTCCAATCATACAATCAAAGGCATAATCCCGAGTTACTTTTGATAAAATTATTGACCATGGAGAAATTGCAAATAAGAACATACTTAACAATGCAACCTTTTTATTAATAAATTTTGAAATAAAATAAATAAATATAATTGTAATTAAACTATAAAAAATAAAGGGCAATTTTAATGCAGGAAAATTAAATCCAAACATTTTAACAGATAATAACATTAGTTGAGTTGTTATTATGGAATAATTATAAAATGAATGTCCGTTTTCGTATAATGCTTTTATGGCAACATCATTATAATTATCACTTCCATCAATATAATCTAATGAGTATAATCTTAATCCTAAAAACAGAACTACTAATAAAATGAATAATGCAGAATACAACCACCCTTCTTTGTAAACCCACTTCCCCAACGTATAAGGCAACCTCCACACCCAAATAATCGGACTTATTAAAACCCTAAATATCCCAAAAAAATATCTCCCTTCCTTGAAAGCCCTCCCAATACCATAATTAAAATCAAAAAACTTCAACCACTTAAACTTCTTATCAAACTCCCCCAACCTCTTCTTCTCTGCCTTTTCTTCTCCAACCTTTTCATCCTCTATCTCTTTCTCTACCTTATTCCTATAAGCATAAAATGTCAAAAACCCAAATGCAATCGCCACAGCACTTATCGCCCCTAAATTATCAATAATTATCTGCCTCTTAAGGAATTGATTTAAAGCAATAACAACCAAACTTAGCAAAAAGAAATGACTAAAATAATAAATCATCTTTGAATCTTTAGGCCCAACTTCGAGAGTTGGGTCATCCCCACGGGACCCTTTTTCTGGAATTTTAGGCCCTTCATGGGTCATCCCTCTTTGGGAATTTATCTTAAAAGCAAAAAAACAAGTATTCACAGCCACAACCCCATAAAAAACATAAATCATATTCATATTCCAAAACTCAGGCAAAAACCCAAGATAATTAAATAAAAGCATAAATGCAAACAAAACATCTATCCCTATTGTAAAATGTTTTAGTATGTTGTAGTAATTTGTTTGTGTTTTCATATTAAATGGGTTATTTCCCCACCCCCCGATTTATATCTCCTGAAAGAAGGAGCTTTGAATCAACTACTCTTCTCCCAAACTCATTAATACTATAAGATATTGATGTTTTATTTTTCATACAATTTCATCATAAAACTCGTTTATAAGTTTTACTAAGAGGATTATTTTAGAGTAGTAACAAGCATTGAAGAAAGGTTTAAATAAAGCCATTAACTAAAAGTAAATATATATTAACTAAATGGAAATATAAAATAATGGAACTAAAAAAAGAACAAGAGATAATAAAAACTCTTTTTAAGGATTTTTTAACACCTTATAATAGTAGAAATATGAGTAAAGTTGTAGGAATTAGTCATGCAGGAACATTTAAGATACTAAAAAAACTTGAAAAAAAAGAGATTGTTAAAGCAAAAAAAATTGGTCAAGCAGTTATCTACTCATTGGACATAGAAAATCCCCTTACACAACGAGAAATTGAAATGGCTCTGACTATTGAAGCCCAGAACAATAAAAAATGGATTGAAGAATTTAAGCAATTAAAAAACAAAATGCACTTTGCAATTTTATTTGGGTCAATATTGCATAGAGAAAAATCTGCAAGAGATATAGATTTGCTTGTTGTTGCAGACAAAAAGATGTTCAAAGATATTAAAAAAATAATAAATCAAAAGAATACAATATTATTAAAAAAAATTCATTTAATACTTCAAGAGAAAAAAGATTTTGAAAAAGACATTCAAAATCAGAATAAAACTTTAATAGAAATAATAAAAACAGGAGTAGTCTTATTTGGTCAAGAAAAAATTAGCAAAAAAATTCAATAAAATGACTCATGCAAAAAATAAAATAAGATGGTGCTTAAAAAAAGCACAAGAGGAAATAAGCCAAAATAAAAAGCATAGAGGATTGATTGAAGTAAATCAAAATGTCAATGAAGCAAGAAAGCATCTTGCTAAAGCAGAACATAATCTTCTTGCAATAAATTATTTCGCAGAAGGAGGATTTTCTGATTGGAGCATGAGTGCGGTTTTTTACTGCATCTATCACTGTTTTTTAGCAATAGCTTTAAAATTTGGTTACGAAAGCAGAAATCAAGAATGCACACTTGCATTAATTAAACACTTAATAGAAACAGGAAAAATAGAAATAAATAAAAAATTTATATTCTCGCTTGAAACATATGATGAAAAAGAACGACATGAAACAAATATAATCGAAAAAAGAGAATTTTATACCTATGGAACAACTTCTTCAGTAAATAACAAGGAAGAAATTGAAACAAATATTCAGTTATGCAAGGAGTGCCTTGACCAAACCAAAGAGATTATTTTTAAAAAATAATCTAAATTTTAAACAATCCTTAAATATTTTTTCTCTCCCCCTCAGGAATCTTATTTATCTTAAAAGCAAAAAAACAAGTATTCAAACCAACAACCCCATAAAAAACATAAATCATATTCATATTCCAAAATTCAGGCAAAAACCCAAGATAATTAAATAAAAGCATAAATGCAAACAAAACATTTATCCCTATTATAAAATGTTTTAGTATGCTGTAATAATCATATTCTTTAAAATGATTAACTGCCTTGCCACTAACTTCACTAACAGATTTTATTGCGTGAATCCTCATTTTACTATTCAAGAATGACTATATTTAAAGGTTTGGTGTGGGGAAAGAGGGAAACTTAGAATTCAAATTTTTATTATACAGAATTTATTTTTGGATAATTTTCTTTAGTTCTCTAACCAATTTTGGAATTTCCACAATTATTTCTTTAATAGTTTCAACTTCAATACTATTTCCAAAATAACTAATTCCATTTCTTAGTTTTCTATATCTGTCAAACTTATTGAATATTGCTTCCTGTTTAAGAATATCCCTTAGAAAATAACCTATTGATTGATGGTCTAAGAATTTATATCCCTGTAAAAAACCAATCGCCTCACAACACTCTCTTAATCCTTCATAAGATTCCCTAAGGATAGTTTTTGCAGTGGAGGGATTTAAAGGTATAATCTTGGCTGTTTCAATCGCCTGAACTGATGACTTAAATAAACTATCTGCACGGATTTTATTTGGCAAAATCTTTTTTGCTTTTCCACTATTTAGAGAATTATTAAAATTCATTATATTACCTCAAACTCCCCAGATAACACTAACCCGTTGCAAATATTATTTACTAAATTCGGATTTCTTTTTTTCAATTTTTCCCATTCAGTTTTATTAAATTTATGCAAACTTATCTTTCTATTTAATTTTTTTTCAAACTTCTCAAAAGAAATTTCTTTTTTTACATTAGTAATTAAACAAATATCTATATCACTATTCATATTATCTGTAGCAGAAGCATAACTTCCAAATAATACCATTGTTGGAAACTCATAATTTTCAAGAAGAAAATCAATGAGGTTAGATTTTCTTATTTTTTCAAGATTATAAAATAATTTTAAATTCAAAAATTTCCGGGATAAAATTATCTCATAAAAGGAATAAACTCCTTTTTTTTCAAGATGTAAAATCTCTTCGTCAGTTAATTTATTTAGATGCTGTCTTGCAGTAGTGTGGTTGATTTTCAATATTCTTGATAATTCTCTGATGCTAATTTTTCTGGTTGAATCTTCAAAAAAAGGTTTTAATATATTTAATTTTCTTTCCATATGGAAATATATATTTCCATTTGTTTATAAATCTTTCCACCCCTCCCCATAAACCCGCATCATAATCGAATAAGGCAACCTCCACGCCCAAATAATCGGACTTATCAAAAGCATAAACCCAAACAAAACATCTATCCCTATTGTAAAATGTTTTAGTATGTTGTAGTAATTTGTGTTTTTTTCATTAAATCCGCCCCGCCCCCACGAACTTTTTATATTCTATAAATGGGGGGAGCTTTGGAGATGAGTAGTTTGCTTTACTATGGATATCATCTACAAAGAGATTAATATTATAAGATTTTGATGTATTAGTTTTCATATTAATCAAAGTCCTCTGATTTTAATTTTATCCATTTAGAACAAACATCTTGAAGATGATTGCTTAGCGAGAAACAGCTATTTCTTTTTCTGTCAAAATAAGTATACAATATAACCTCAATATTATCTTTTTCTTTAACTTCCTTAACAATTGGAGCAAAGTCAGAATCTGAAGAAATTAAAATTACTTTTTTTACATCAGGAAAATATCTTGAAATTCTGCATAAATCTGCTACAATCCAAGAATCAACCCCTTTTTGAGAATATATATATTCGCCATTAATTTTTAATCTCTGGCATCTACCTTCACGAACCGTAATCCATTTTTTATAATTTAATAATTTAATCAAATTGTCATAACCTCTTTTTAGTTCATCTTCTTTTTTATTGGGACTATTGCTTTGATATGGTGGGGCTGCACAAAAAAATAAATGTTTAAGATTAAGATTCTCATTTTTACAAACATTCCTAAATGTCTGTAATAGTTTCTTTTTTGTTTTTGTCTTAATCTCAAATTCTTTCTTAACTAATTTAAAGAAACCATTATCAACAATAATAATACAATCTTCCATTATAAAAATCCTCCAAAAATATGAAAACATCCAGCAACCCGGAGATCACTGGGGGATATAAACCTAATCCGAAGATTAGTAATACCCTTAAGTATACTTGATTTATAAATCTTGCCTTTCGCCAAACTATAAGATACAGGAGACGCCCCGCCCCCAAAACTTATACCTCTAAAAGTGAGAAATTTTAAATCAACTACTCTTCTCCCAAACTCCTTAATACTATAAGATTTTGATATTTTATTTTTCATATTGAATTTGTGTTCTCCACCCCCCCCCTGTTTATATCTCTTAAATTCCTGCCCCCATAACCTAAATCTCTAAATGGATTAATGTTGTGAGATATTGATATTTTCATCTCACAACACCCTCAAATCAGAATCCCAATTTTCACCATCCAAAACCAATTTTATCTTCTCAAAATAAATCTGAGTTTTATCTAAAACCTGAAATTTAAACTTACTATCTTCATTTACTTTTAATCTCTCTGTATAAACCACATCATCCCCATTAATTTCCAACTTATTTTTATCAATAATTATAATGTCTGAATTAATTAATTTTTTATCAGAGTTTTGTGGAAAATAAAACCAGTTTTCTTTTGATGGAGAAATTGCATCAGAACCCCGAATCCACAAATAACCTTTTGGAATATCAAAATAATACTCTCCTGCCTCAAATTCTTCCTCATATTTTTTATTTAACCAAGGCTCATCTAAATCAATTATTTTTGACTCACTTCCAATAATTTTTATTTTTTGAGCCTTATTTTCCCACCAATAATAAAAATCAACTTTTTTTGAAGAACTAACTTCGGTATAAAAATTAAAATTACTCCAAGGAAGGGAGTCTCCAACAATCAAAACTTTATTAGAATTAATCTTAATATTTTTTATTGTTGAATCCGAGCCCCGATTATTCTTATCTTTCACAAAAGAAACATAATAAATATTCCTCGGCAAATTATCTAAACTAATTTCAAAATCCTGCTCTTCCTCGCACTTTCCAGTGTCCTTTTTCTCTCCATCATCCTCATAAACTTCTTTAAAATATTCTTTTCCCTGAAAATCCTTAATCTCCACAGTATATTCATCTTTTCCAACATATGAATTCAAATCTCGCTTTGTAAATTCAATATTCAAACTCCCCTCAGCATAAACCGCAAATTTAAGATTGTCTCTAAATTGCGTGTCAATTTTTGTTTTTTCTTTAGTATAATCCTGAATTATCGGGGTCCCGCCATCTAATTCAGCAAATGAATAAATACTATGTTGCGGAAAATTTTCGTAAATAAAATTTTCTGCTTTAATTGCATCAACATAACTCTCCCTTACCAACTCCTTCTTAACCCAAACTTCTGTGTTTTCATCTTCAAAACTTTGCACTAAATTATAGTTACCTAAATCAGGCACAATCAACTTATCATTAAAATAAACCTCTGTTCCAGAACCCCCCGCCCTGACAAACCAAATCTGCAACTCTGCACTTGTATTTTCTGCCACAATTTTCTTAGGATTAAACACAAAATTAAATGCCTCTTCTGAAATAATTAACCGAACATCCCTGCCATTTTTCTCAAATTTCCCACCTAAAACATAATCTTTATCTAAATATAAACTTTTTAATTTATTAGTCATGCTTAAATCATTTGCTTCAAGAGAATAAACTCCATTAGTATTCATAGGATTGCTTGGGACGCTGGTGCTGTTCTTTGAAGTCCTGATTGCAAAGAGCGAGCAAACCCTTGTGATGTCGCGTTACCCGTTGCTTGCTGGTGTAATAGGGCTGCAAGCTCTGGGG
>DAOVXQ010000017.1 GCA_030636025.1 archaeon | reverse complement strand
TTAGATTTCTTAAAAGACTTCAGGGGGGAAAGCTTTGGAGATTACGAGTTGCAGATTATAGGGCAGTTGTAGATGTAATCGTTTCTATGAACAAAATTATTGTTATTAGAATTGGTCATAGAAAAAATGTTTATGATTGAAGATTTAAGAAGATTTAAGAAAACATAGTTTTAATTCACATAATTCTTTATAAACAAAATACTTTTAATAATTAAATGGAATGTAAAAGAGAACGAACTATCACAGACATTATCAAGGCAACAGATGTTGGGGGAGGTAATCAACGAATTATTTTAGATGGGCTAAAAATAAATGGGGAAGATTATAGTTTAGAGATAATCAATAATACTCGGATTAAAGATGGGACATGTCATTTAGAATTTAGCAGAGAAGGGTCTAAGGGAGAAGATGATATTGCATATAAATTTCTTATTAGGGATGGAAAAATTAATTTTATGAAAGAGAATTATAAAAAAAGTTATAATTTATATCAAATTATTAATGATTGTAATTATGGGAAAAAAGGAGATTTAATATGGGGATATTCTCCGCATGAATCCGGTAACAAAAATATTAAAGAATTGGAAGTCCCTTTTTTAGAACCGAGAGATAAAGAAAATAGATAATTCTTATAAGTTCAATCATATTTGAACTCTTCAGATTATTTATTAAAGTGGATTTTTATGTAAAATTATTGCCTTGATTTAACAAAATCTTTGAATAATTTTAAAACTTCTTCTTTTTTACATGGTATAAAATTAATTGAACCTGCATTTTTATGTCCGCCACCTTCGACAAATGCATTTGGTGATTTTTCATTTAAGAAAATAATAAGTTCGTGAACAGAGAAGTTTGCTTTGTTTGTTGCTCTTATTGTTATTGCAGTATTCATTAATCCAATTGAAACTAAATTATCGGTTTTTTGTTTTTCTGCATAATCATGGATTAAACTTACTGATCTGCCTGGTTTAGGATAAAATCCAAATCCTGGGAATGTTGAATCAATATCTAAAATCTGAAGTGTTGTTTTTCCTATTTTTTCTGCTTTAACTGTTGATTTTGCGATTGCTAATCCTTTTTCTTCTAAATCTCTAATATGCGGTGCCATTAATTCAACTAATGCTTTTTGCCTGTCTCTTGGCTGTCCAAATAAAACACCGACATACTCTCGAACTTCCATGAATCTTACTTTTGCTGAAACATAATCAATCACTGTTGAAATGTCTGCTAAAAGTTCTCTTGTGTATCCTTGTTCTTCTGCAAGTTGGACATAAGAATCTATATCTGCTTTATTCATTAAATCTATTTTATCTGCTAATCCTGCTAATGCAGGTATTTGAATAATATTATCTACATCTTTGTTGATTAATCTTGCAAGTTCTGTGCATAACATTCCTGCTGAAAATGCTGAACCATCTTCTCCTACTAAAAATGGATTAATATGAGTTAGAACTTGTTTTGAAATAACATCTTCTTCAAAAAAATGATGGTCAACTACTATGAATTCCATTCCATTAACTTTTCCATGTTTAATTCCAAGTAAATCTTCTGGTGTTGAGCCATTATCTGTAATTATAACTAAGGGCATTTTATTTGAGAATTTTGCTACATTTCTTAATGAGGTTGCTGTATCTCTAATTGAATCATCAATTTCATAAAAAGGGGCTGAACAAGGGGCTCTTAAATAAAATTCCCAACCTGCTTTTGCAGAACTGTG
>DAOVXQ010000006.1 GCA_030636025.1 archaeon | reverse complement strand
TTTTGTTTTTCTTTAATAATAAAAATATTGGCAAAGGGGCACACAAATTCTATAAGACAATTTACACTGAAAAAAATCTAAAAATAATGTTCAGAATTGCAGGAATTATTTTAATTATTGGAGGGACATTATTAATTATACTTAAATAAAAAATAAAGGAGGTAAAATGATAAAGTATTGGAACAAAAAAATGGATGTTTGGGATGTTGCGCTAATTAAGTTCTCTGTTGCTGCTTTTGTTTTGTTTGTAATAACAATCTGGCCAACAGCAATGACTTGGGTGCATTCAGTAAACCCGTGGTATTTTTTCACAGCATTTATAATAATTGCTATAAGACCTTTTTATAGATTTTATATAAAATAATGAAAAATCATCTAAAAAATATTTTTCATAGTTTAATCTTAATTTTTATTTTATTAATTAGTTATCTGTCCAATTATATTTTTAGTCAGAGTTATTGGAAATTTAATTTTTATGTTTAAAAATAAAACAAACTAAGGATTATCAAAAATTTTATTTTTGATTATTTTCAAAAGGTTTAAATAACCATTTTTAATTATTAGATAATGAAAAGAGCATTAATAGTCTTGTTAATTATTGGGGTTTTGTTAATTGGGGGCTTAAATTTTGTAGATGCAAAAACCGATAAAAAAGATTCATCAACAAGTTCTGATTCAATCTCAATAAGTCTGAGTAATCCAGATAGTTCTTCAGATGCTGAAGATTTAGATAATTCTAAAACAAATAATGGGCAAGATAAAACCTCTGATTCAGATTCTAGTGATTCTGAAATTTCATCTGGTAAAAAAATAAAAGAAGAAAAAACAATTACATTATTAGATGAAAATCAAAATCAATATCAGGTTACAGTAAGAACTGAGACTAAAAATCAGGGAGAAGAATCACAGATTAAGATTAAAGTAAGAAATGTGGAGATTAATTCTGATGTTGAAATAGAACAAGATGGAGATTTACTAAAAGCAAAATTATCAAATGGAAATAAAGAAGAAATTAAAATCATGCCTGACACTGCTTCTAAGATAGCTATTGAAAAATTGCAAATGAAGGGGATTGATGTTCAGCTAAAAGAAGTTGGTGAGGGAAATGATTTAAGTGTTGTTTATGAAGCAGAAGGAAATAAAAGTGTTAAATTTTTAGGATTATTCAAAGTAAGAACCCAGGTTAGAGCAATGATAAGTGCTGAAAATGGAGAAGTTCTTAGATTAGAAAAACCATGGTGGTATTTTCTTGCTTTTGGAAAGGGGGCTGTTGATTGTGATGAAGATAATTTAGATTTATGTGATGATGAAGCTGAGTGTAGTGAGGCAGGATTAATCTGGTTTGAAGATAATTGTATTAGTGGGTGTCCTGAAGATGTTATAATTTGTGAAGATGAAAGTGTTGTATATAGAAATCCTGAATTAAACTGTGAATTTGATGAATGTCCTGTAATTATTATTGAAGAGCCAGAGATTAATGAAACAGAAATTAATGAGAGTGAGAGTTAATCACAATAAATTGTATCTTTTTTAATTCTTCAATGAAACAAAATAAAAAACCAAACATAAAAATAATTTTTTATTCATTTATTGCCTTGGGTTTTGTTGCCTTGACATTTTTAGTAGATTGGATTTTTATACTTGGTGCAGTCATTATGATTTGGTTGAATCAGAGAGAGTTGGTGGGAAAGTAAAAACATTTAAATACATAGTAAGATTAATCTTACCATAATGGCAAACATAAGCATAACCAAAATGAGTTCTAAAGGGCAGGTTGTAATTCCTCAAGACATGAGAGAGGGAATCTCTGAGGGAGAAAAATTAATAGTTATCAAAAATGGCAAGCAAATAATATTAAAGAAAATGGATGATTTTGATGAGAATTTAGAAGAAGATTTAGAGTTTGCTAAAAGAACTGAAGAAGCATGGAGAGCTTATGATAGGGGAGAATTTATTTCTATGGATGCTGATGATTTTATTAAAGAAATGAAAAAATGGTGAAAACAGATTATAAATCCTCATTCAAACATTTTTTTAACAAAATTAAAAATAAGTTATTAAAAGAAAAAATAATAAAACAAATTGAAAAAATAATTCTAAATCCAGAAGTCGGAAAACCAATGAGAAATATAAGAAAAGGAACAAGAGAATTATATATTCCCCCATTTAGATTATCATATGCCTATCTTCCAATAGAAAATAAAATAATTATTTTAAATTTATATCATAAAAAGAAACAATAATTTTTTATAAAATCTAAACATTTTAGGCCAAAGTCTCGCAAGCATCTCCATCTCCGTCCCTGTCTAATTTGTGAACATCATTATTAACTCCCCCGCAAGCTTCAAAAACTTTTTGTGCTTCTGCATGAGTTTTAAAATCTCCGCAATTATAAACATTAGATGAACAATCATACTCTGAATTATCAACAATTTTTTCTATCTCTTCTTCTACTTCATCCTCAACTTCCTCAATAATCTCTTCCTCTTCAACCTCTCTCCATTTACAACCCAACTTATTTTCCCGCGCATACAACTCTGCATCTAAAATTTCCTTCTTATATTTCTTATTCTCAGGCGAAAACCTAGCAACAGCAAGGCCCTCCCTAACCAATTGCAAATTAATATTCTCTCCATCTAAAAAAATATACCTCAATCTCCTATCATACCTGTCCTTATCTTCTGCATCTGACTCCAAAACAACCTCTTTATCCAATATCAATTCTTCAATTCTTTTTTTAGCTTCATTATAACAAGGATAACCTCGTTCATCAGTGTCCATTCCCAACAACCTCACACTCTCTCCAGCAATAATAACAGTATCACCGTCGATAACCTTAGAAACAAACGCATTCAGCGGAAAATCAAAAGTTTCTTGCTCTTCTTTTTCTAAAATTACATTACCTGTAATTTCCGAACCATCATCTAACATTAAAAGAATTCCAATCCCTAATAAAATAAATATCCCCAACATTACAATTATAATTTTCTGCGATTTCATTTTACCACATTAATTAGTTTTTAGAATATTTAAATCCTTATTTTTTTTCTCAGCCTCTTTTAACCTTTCCTCTAAATCTGGAGAAAGTTTCCAGTTGCCAAGAGAAGTTGCTATTATTCCTGTTGTTACTCCCTTGTTTCCTGTATCTGAAAAAATCTTAAAAGTATCATAAGTTAAATCAACAGTCATCCTTATATTATACAAATCTTTTTTATTAGCTTTGCTTCTATCTTCTCCTTTTCCCATACAGCCCCTAACCCAATCAGATAACAAACCACCAATTAATTCAAGTTTAACATTAGTATCCTCAATAGTCAACTGCTTTTCAGGCACACTATATTGCATATCTATGTATAAATCATAATTCCTCATTTTTTATTTGGTTTATCTTCTTTTTTAAGAATTATTGTGATGAAGTAAATAATATATTCTTAGGAATTTAAATAATTAATTTATTAATAAAAATAAGAAATAATTACTGTCCTAGACATTCTAAAATTTCATTTTTAATCAAAGTATCTTTTGTCGCAGATTTTCTTGCTCTTGAAATTTTATTTATTATTTTAAATGGACTCGAGTAATGTTCATATTTGTTTATTATTTCTAATACTTTATCATATGCCCTATTTAATGCATCTGATTCAGAGTCTGTAACTCCAATAGTCATAGGAATACCTGGACGCTCGTCACATTGTCCAAATGATTGTTGATATATTAAAAAATGATTATCCATTTCTTCGACAAAAAAGGCTTCATCTGGCCAACTACGTGGAAACCCTACAGATATTCCAAATCCATTACACCTTGGTAAATCAATTGCTTCGAGATAATTCATAAAATTTTTAGTTTATTTTAATATTTAAGTATTTATATCCTAAACTATGTTTCTTTTTTTACCTATTTTTAAATTTTTTTAACCCAAATAACCAATAGGCGTCTCAAGAGCTGCCTTCGCAGACTTCAAATAATCTGTCTCAATCTTCCGATACCTGTCAATATCTCCTTTTGTAACACTCGGGCTAACTTTCCTCAAAGCATCTTCAAAATGTTTCATCTTAACTTCCTTGCTCTCAATATTCTCACGAAGAGCCAACATCCCTGCCTCTCTCACAAGATTCTCAACATCTGCACCAACAAAACCCTCTGTTTGCTCAATAATTTTTTTAAGGTTAACATTAGTGGCTAACGGCATTCCTTTAGTATGAATCTTAAAAATATTTTCCCGCCCCTCTTGAGTTGGAGCACTCGCAAGTAAAATTCTGTCAAACCGGCCAGGACGAAGCAAAGCACTATCAAGCATATCTGGGCGATTTGTCGCACCAATCACAATCACATTCGACAAATCTTCAATACCATCCATTTCAGCCAGCAACTGATTCAAAACCCTCTCTGTAACTTTTGCTCCAGTATCCATTCCCCTCTTACTAGCCAAAGCATCCATCTCATCAAAAAACACAATACAAGGGCTAACCTGCCTTGCTCTCTCAAAAATCTTTCTAACCCCTTCTTCAGATTTCCCAACCCACATACTCAATAGCGAAGGGCCTTTCACTTGAATAAAATTAGCTTCAGATTCTTTTGCAACAGCTTTCGCCAGCAAAGTCTTTCCAGTTCCAGGAGGACCATAAAGCAAAATCCCTCGAGGAGGGCGAATTCCAATTCTCTTAAATGAATCAGGATATTTCATAGGCCATTCAACTGCCTCTTTCAACTCTTGCTTAATTTTATCCAAACCCCCAACATCATTCCAACTAATATTCGGAGTTTCAACCAAAACTTCCCTCATTGCAGAAGGGCGAACAACTTTCAAAGAATGCTCAAAATCTTTTTTAGTAATTTTCAATTTTTTCAAAGTCTCTTCTGGAATGGGTTCATCTTCTTTTAATTCTAACTCCGGCAACAGCCTCCTCAAAACAGCCATCGCCGCCTCCTTAGCCAAAGCATTAATATCTGCACCAACAAAACCATGAGTTATTCCTGCAAGATAATCCAAATCAACATCTTTTGTCAACGGCATATTCCTTGAATGAATTTTCAAAATCTGCAATCTCCCTTTTTTATCAGGAGCCCGAAGTTCCAACTCTCTATCAAATCTTCCTGGTCTTCTCAAAGCAGGGTCAATTGCATTCGCCCGATTTGTCGCAGCAATAACAACAACCTTCCCTCTCGACTGCAAACCATCCATCATCGTCAACAACTGACTAACAACTCTCCTCTCAACCTCGCCCCCAACATCTTCTCTCTTCGGAGCAATCGCATCAATTTCATCAATAAAAATAATCGAGGGGGCATTTTTCTCTGCCTCTTCAAAAATATCCCGAATCTTTTTCTCACTCTCTCCATAAAACTTAGACATTATTTCAGGCCCGTTCAACAAAATAAAATTCGCTTCTGATTCATTTGCAACAGCTTTTGCCAGCAATGTCTTACCTGTTCCAGGAGGACCATGCAGCAAAACCCCTTTTGGAGGTTCAATCCCTAATCTCTCAAAAATCTCAGGATGCTTCAAGGGAACTTCAACCATTTCCTGAATCTTCTTAACTTCATCTGTCAGCCCCCCAATATCTTCATAAGTAACTTCTGGAAACACACCGTCTTTAGAAACTTCAACTGCCTTGCTGTTCAAAACCAACTCAGTATTTTCAGTTATAACGCACGGCTGATTAGGACTTGCATTAACAACTATAAATCTAATTTGTCGAATTCCTCCACCCATTCCACCAAATCCCATTCCCCCCAACATCTCATTTAGATTTCCAAAAATATCATCTACCCCTCCAAAATCATCTCCCATAATATCTCTTCTTCTCTGAACCCCCCCAATAACTATAATGTCTCCTTTAATAACTGCCCTGCCCAGCAAACCCGACTTCAAATGCTCAGGGTCGCCCTGAACCATAATTCCTTTTTGCGCAGGAGCAACCGTAATTTTCTTAGCTTCCCTAATATTTACTTTTCTAACAATAATATTTTCAGAAACCCCTGTCCTTGCATTTTTCCTGATTATACCATCAATCCGAATAATCCCTTCCCCAACATCTGCCGGATATGCCTTATCCACAATCGCAACAGTTTCTTTCCCACCCTTAATAGAAACAACATCCCCCCTTTTAACATCAAGCTCATTCATAATTTCAAAATCTATCCTCGCGATTCCCTTATACGCGTCGTCCTGCAACGCCTCTGCAACCCTCAACTTAATGCCCTGTTCTGTTTTTGCCATTTTATTTTTTAATTTTAATAGTTTTTAAATTTAACCAA
This sequence comes from archaeon, assembly GCA_030636025.1. GTDB lineage: Archaea > Nanobdellota > Nanobdellia > Pacearchaeales > GW2011-AR1 > ARS1285. The sequence goes on along the minus strand of DAOVXQ010000006.1, from coordinate 33,308 downwards.
ACCTTCTATTTATTTTATTTTCTGGATTAAAATCCAAACTAACCTTACCAAAATCTTCAAAACATAATTTCACCATGTCTCCCATAATTTTTTCCTGCTCCTTCATAAAATTCACAATCTCTTTCGGAATTGAAACCGCATAACTATTCCCCACAAACCTCATCTTAACACTAAATTCTTTTTTCTTTAACTCATTAAAATTCCGAAATTCCTGCTCATCCTTCGGGTGAATAATTTTTGCCCCGCACTTATCACATTTAATCGCCCTTAAAACAAATCCATTTTTTATCAACTGAATCGGCTTCATCTCTCTATTACAGTCTCTGCATAAAATCCTATTATCAAATATATCTGTCATCGTATATTCATCACTTCTTTTTCCTCTCAAATATAAACCCTAAGGAGCTAGTTTCAAACCAAAAGGAATGTCTTTGCTCTTCAGGGGAAAAGAGGTGTATAATGTGTATACATTATGTGTATACATAAAATATATACTATTTAAATATTTCTATATTCAAGAATATATTTATTAATCACTAAACAAAATTCCAATAATTTAAAAACCAATAAACCTATTAAATAAAATGGGTTTTGCGAAATTAAAAAAGAGTGTTAAAGAATTTTGGCATTGGGTTTGGAGTTCTGAATCTATTTTAAGCTGGGCAGTTGCTCTTGTTTTAATTTTCATTTTAATAAAATTTATTTTCTTTCCTGCACTTTCATTAATAATGGGAAACTCACTCCCACTTGCAGGAGTTGAATCCTCAAGCATGGACCATCAAATGACAAAATATTGCGAAAGAATGGATAGTTCAGGGAGATGTATTTCATGGAGCAATAATTATAAACTATGTGGAGAAACTTACTCTCCAAAAGACAAAGAACATTTCAGCTTCGACGAATATTGGGAAACTTGCGGAAAATGGTATGAACAAAAAAGCATATCAAAAGAAATTTTTTCAGATTTCACAATGAAAAACGGATTCAAAAAAGGAGACATAATAATTGTCTGGGGCAGATTCACACCAAAAATTGGCGACATTGTAATTTTCAATCCAAACCCAGAATCAACTTCCCCTCATCCAATTATCCACAGAATTGTAAAAATAGAAAATGAAATCATCCAAACAAAAGGAGACCACAATGAAAAACAATTAACCATAAACAACAATATTTACAAAACAGATGAAACAAATATTAAACAAGAACAACTAGTTGGAAAAGCAATAATTAAAGTCCCGCTTCTTGGTTGGCCAAAAATCTGGCTCACAGAACTAATCAAGACAATTAAAAGATGATATCCCTCAAAAAAATAAAGCAAAAGCTTTTTAAATTATAAAACAATAAAATAAAAATGGAATTTTGTCCAAAATGTGGTTGTGTTTTAATTGAAAAAACTAAAAATTTCGGATGTCCTAGATGTAATTACAAAGCTAAAGGAAAAATCAAAATTGAATCTTCTGAAAAAATCGAAACAAAACCTGAAATAGGAGTGATAATAGACAACGACGACAGTGTTTTCCCAATCATAAATGCTCAATGCCCAAAATGTCCAAACAAAGAAGCATACTTTTGGACATCGCAAACACGAGCAGGCGACGAAGCAGAAACAAGATTCTTCAGATGCACAAAGTGTAAGAATACGTGGCGAGAGTATCACTAATATTAGTTACTTTTAAAAAAATTATAAAATATTAGAGATGCTCGAGAAGAGAGTATCATTAAGATTATCATTGTGTATAAGCAGGTAACATATGTCACCCTCAATAATTTACCTTATTTCAAACTTAAGAGCTTCGCTAACCTAAGTTTGTTCTTCTCTTAAATCCCATAAAGCTAATAAGTTTTACAGATGAGTGATTAGAAAGAATAAGATATAAATAAAAAGAAAATTAAGGTTACTTGTTCCTTAATTTTCATAAAATATTTCAGAACTAATTTTAGTTTAAGATTTAGCAAGAGTATCATTGACCATCAACACATTTTTAAATTAAATGTTTCTTAAATATCTATGGCTTCGTAGCCTCCCACAGGGATGACCCAACTTCGTTGGCCCTCAGCCTAAAAGGACTTCGCTACTCGCCTATGGCTTCGTAGCTCAGCCTGGTTAGAGCACCGGACTCTTAATCCGGGTGTCGAGGGTTCAAATCCCTCCGAGGCCATTTATGCCATCGAAGATGGCACTTAAATTTTCTGGGGTTTGAACCTTGGTGTCAAATCCTGAGCTATTTCACGAAAAACAAATTACAACCAATAATAATTTTGAGTGGGGTGGCGAATATCCGAGGCCATATTCATAATCTCCCTAAAGAGATTATGTTTTTGTTCTCATATGATTTAGAACCACGACGTGTCGAAGGCGAATGTTTAAACCTTGAAGTAATAAGAATAAATAACAAGGTTCAGGCATGAGTAAAATCCCTCCGAGGCCATCAACCCTTTCTAAAACCCCTAAGAAAATTTCCTCATAATTTGTTTTAATTGCTCTAAGGATTTATTAATATATCTCCTATTAATCCCAATAACAGGTATCCTCAATTTTTCTTTTTCTAAATAATCTCTAAGATATTCCATAAAAATTCCAGACCTATTTATCATTCCTTTATTTGTATATTGATAATTAACTGCACAAGAAGGAGACATTTCAATACCCAAAATAGAAACAACCTCATAATCATTATTAATAATCGCCTTGATTTTTTCTACGGTCTCTAAAGCAAGTTTATCACAAAGTTCCCTAAATTCAGGAACATCATAGCCAGACAATCCCTTAGGTTCTCTTTTTAACCCTTTTTCATATCCTCCAAATTGAGATTCTGGGCAAGGCATTTGAATTATATTAATATCATTATCTAATAATTCCTGCATAATCGGATTAATACTCGCTCTCCAGTCATACCTAACAATTCCTCTTGCTTGAAATGCCTGACACATTAAACAAAAAGGAACAAAAACAAATTTCCTACTTCGCTTATCTTTTTTTTGTTTATCCATCTAATTAAATAACTTCAAATTTTTAAATATCTTTTGATAATTTTATCAGAACGTTTTAAAATTATTTTATCAAAAAACTTAGCAACTGCTTTTTGGATTTCTTTATCTTGTGGTTTATCTAAGGGCACGCCCAACAAACACATTGGGTCTAATGTTTTGGGCACAAATCCCCTCTGCAATATGGAATTTTTCAATTCCCATTTAGATTCTAAATCATATACTGGAGTTAATAATTCAAGAGAATAATTCCTCAAAAAATCCTTAAATTTATTTATCATAATTGGTAATTGTTCTACAAATCCCTGAGACCTTCTCGCCCCTATCGCAAGATATTTTATTTTCATTTGTTTTGCCTTGATAATCGACCAGATATACATTGAAGATCTGCACGCCAAACAATTAAACTGAGAAATTGTTAATTCACCATATTCTTTTGAAATTTCTTTTGGCTTCATATTAAAATATGGAAGAAAAAACTCCCTAAAAATTGCAACAATATTTTGAACCCCCAAAAATTCTGCATTTTCTTTCCCATATTTTTTGATTATTCGATTTGCTTCAATTTCCGCGCAATTTGATTTTAAACAACAACCATTATTAAACGTTATCATATAAACTTTAAAACCATCATCTATTAATTTGCAAGTGGATAAAAAAGAATCCTTACCCCCAGAAAACAATACAATAACTTTTTCTTTCATATTTTTGTGATAAATTCTTTATTTATAAAAACTATTGTTATCTATTTAAACAAAAAACGCTAATTACCACTAACAAACACCTCAAAAAATCTAAAGCAATTACATTAATTGTCTTCTTATAGAATCAATATCTTCAGCTACGTCTCTGCCTTTCTTAGTTAATTTAATCAATTTAATCCTGCCTTTTTTTTCAAAACTAACTAATGCCAAACTCTCAAGTGTCTGCAGTATTTTAACTGCATGAGAATAAGTGCAATCAACTTCTTTAGCCAATATTGAACCATATCTCGCCTTAGATAACTTTTTCAAAGCAACAAGCATTAATGCCGGCTTTCTTCTAAAAAATATATCAAAATTGTCTTTCATTTTCAAATTTATTTATTATACTCAAATAAACATATGTAAATATATTTATTCAAAACTATATTATCTAAGCTACATATCGCCTTATAAAACTTTCTATACAAAAAATTAACCAACCAGTAACAAATTAAATTATTCTTATAAAAATAGTAACTAGCTGTTACTTCTATCATTTATTACAAAAACAGCAAGATTTAAAAATCAAACCTCTAACTCATCTCCTGTCAAATCTTTATACAAACTTAAATAACCTTTGCTAAATAATTCCACCTTACCTGCAACCATTTCAATATTTGTCCTCCCACCTGAAACAGAATCCTTCATAAATTGCTCAATATTCTGAGACAAAAGAGCCATAACCGCCTCCTGCTTAGTCAAACTAATCTTTATATCCTCGTTCTCAATTTCATTTTTATTTGTGTTCGGCACTCCATCGATTATTTCAGAACTCCAAACTTCCCCGACATCAATCTCAATCTTCGGAGTTTCAAAAGTAAACGACTTATGCAAATTATTAATGCCCAATGCAACCAAAAGATAATTAATATAATCCTCATTAAATTCCAAAATCGCCTCCTCCACAATCGCATCAATCTCCTCTGCAGAAACTTCCCCGCCAACAGAATACTTCAAAACAATATCTTTCAACGGATTTTCAAGAACAATTTTTTCTTTTTCAGAAAAAATTCCCAAATAAGCAAAATAAACAATCAACCCAATAAGAATAATTACAAAAACCCCAATTAAAATTTTCAAAGCCCTTTTCAATCCCCTTTTTTTATCACGAATATTAACTTTTTCACTCACCATTTGAAAAAATAGAAATGGCAATATTTAAATGTTTGTCGAAAATTGATGGAAAATATTTAGAAAAAGTGTCCTTTCTTACTATTTTTATAACAATCTAAATTGTTATTTAAAAGTGGTTACAAATAGAAAACTTTATAAACCATTTATTTTAATAGATTATATGACAAAGGTTTTAGAACAAAAAGCAAGAAGAGCTTTAGAATTTGTTCTTACAAGTGGAATAGATGAAATAAGTTCAAGCTCTGAAGAAGCTTTAAAATATGGTTTAAAAAAAGGGTTATTTGCTCAAGAAGATGTAGTTAAAGCACAAATTAAATTTCGTGAACATTCAGCAAGACAAGAATTTGGGTATATTCCTACAAGTGGAATAGATGATCTTGATGAAAAAGGAAGAGAAGCTTTGCAGTATGGTCTTGCAAAAGGTTTATTTACTCAAGAACAAGTAGATAAAGCACAAAAGACTTACGAAAACACCCAAAAATAATTCTTATTAAAGTTATAATTTCTATCAAATATTCTCATGCCTTAACCAGAATATTTAAATATTCCCCTAAACTTCAACAATTAAATAAATCAAACTATTACGAAAATGACTATCGACATAAAACTAATAAGAGAAAATCCCGAACTTGTTAAAGAAAATATAAAGAAAAAATTTCAAGATGAAAAATTACCCTTAGTGGATAAAGTCAAAAAACTAGATGAGCAATGGAGAAAAATAAAATACCAATCAGATAAACTAAGGGCAGATAGAAATAATATTTCTGAACAGATTAATAAAGCGAAAAAATCAAAAATAGATTTCAAGAATTTAATAAAACAAGCAAAAGAAATCCCTAATAAAATTAAAAAAAATGAATCAAAAACAAAAAAACTGCAGGAAGAAATTAAATCAATAATGCTTCAAATTCCAAACATAATTCACAAGTCTGTTCCATTGGGAAAAGATGAATCTGAAAATAAAGTAATTAAAAAATGGGGCAAAATTAAAAAAGAAAAAGTAAAAAATCACGTAGAACTTTGCGAGGCATTAGGTATTGCAGATTTTGATTCTTCTGCAAAAGTTTCAGGTGCAGGATTTTATTATCTAAAAAATGAATTAGCAATTTTAAATCAAGCACTAATAAGATTTGCAATTGATTTTATGAGAAAACAAAAATACGAATATATTGAAACCCCGCTTATGCTAAACGAAAAATCAATTTACGCTTCCATGGACAAAGAAGAAATCCAAAATTCAGTTTACTCTATCAAAGATGAGGACTTGAATTTAATCGGCACTGCAGAGCAATCCCTCCTGACAATGCATTCAGGACAAACAATCCCTGAATCAGAATTACCAAAAAAATATTTTTCTTATTCAATGTGTTTTAGAAAAGAAATCGGCTCTCACGGAATAAATGAAAAAGGACTCTGGAGAACCCACCAATTTAACAAAGTAGAACAATTCATATTTTGCAAACCAGAAGATTCTGAAAAACTCTACAACGAACTTTTAGAAAACTCAGAAAAAATATTAAAAGAATTAGAATTACCCTACAGAGTTTTAGAAATATGCTCTGGAGATTTAGCAAATTGGAAACATAAAAGTGCAGATTTAGAAATTTACAGACCAACAATAAATGAATATGGAGAAGTAATGTCTTTATCAAATTGCACAGAATATCAAGCAAGAAAACTAAATATAAAATGTGTAGATAAATCTGGAAATCGGAGAGGGCTTCATACTTTAAATGACACTGCATTAGCAAGTTCAAGAATTATGGTTGCAATCCTGGAAAATCACCAGCAAAAAGACGGTTCAATTAAAATTCCAAAAGCACTTTGGAAATATACAGGATTTAAAGAAATAAAATCAAAAAAATAATTCTAAAATGGACAATGAAGACAATTTTCCAGAAAATCAAGAGAATTCTTTAGAAAAAATAGCAAGAACAGAAAAACAAACAAAAAATGAACAAACCAAAACACATAATCAACATAGATTAAAAGATTACTGGACAGAATATCCAATATTAAGATTAATTCCTGCGACAATAATTTATATTGGCGGAAAACTAATCGGAAAAATATAATCACAATTCTTATAAACCCCCTAAGTTCACAAAATTAATGAGCAATAAAATAAATTCATTAGAACTCAAAAGAAAAATCCTTCATATGTTGTTAGGAACAATCGGGCTTTTCCTTATTATTTACAATATTGTAAACCCATTAATAATTTTTATAATCTTAATTTTCGGGATTTTGTTAAGTTTAATTTGCTTAAAAACAAGAGTTCCAATAATCAGTTCTATCTTAGATAATTTTGATAAAAAAATGCAAGGACAATTGCCTGCAAAGGGAGTAATTTTCGCAGTCATTGGTTCACTGTTAGCATTACAATTATTCCCAAGAGACATTGCATTAGCTTCAATTACAATATTAATTTTCGCAGACCCAATTTCTCACCTCATAGGAAAAATGTTCGGCAAAACAAAATCCCCATTAGACAAAAGAAAAAACATAGAAGGACACATCGCCGGAGCATTAATCAGTTCATTGCTGGCAATGTTTTTCGTTTCCCCAATTCTTGCAATCTCTGGCGCCCTAATCGCAATGTTATTTGAATCACTAATCATAGAAATCCAAAAAATAGAATTAGACGACAATTTAATTATCCCATTAACAGCCGGAACAGTTATGTATATTCTAAGATTATGGGGGTTGTAAAAATAAAAAAAGAAAAAGGGGGAAAAGAAAAAATTTAAGATTTATAGAGTTTTACAAGTTGTAAGATTCCAATAAGTAAAACAACAATAACTAAAATCCATGCTAAAATTCCATCTGTAACAGTTCCAAGTTGAGTAACACCGACTAAAGGCAACAACAAAACTATACCTGCAACAACTATCAACCAAGCATTTAATTTATTCATTTTAACCTCCTTTTTATAATAAATTTAATCAAACTAAATATATAAATCTTCCCAATTAAAAAATTTATAATCCAAACCCTTATTAATCAATATCTCCTTCTTAAAATATGCCAAAAAAACAAAAAAAGAAATTCAAAATCCTTGCAGCAGGAGATTTTCATGGAGATTCTGCAACAGCAAAAAAACTGGCTAAAAAGGCAGAAAAAGCAAAAGTAGATTTAGTAATTTTAGCCGGGGATATCACAGGCCCAATTGAATCTAAAAATCTAATCAAACCATTTGTAGACAAAAAACAAAAAGTCATTTTTGTTCCAGGCAACTGGGACACATCTGAAACAGCAAATTTCTTTTCAAAACTTTATGGTATAAAAAATATTGGAGAACATTATGTCAAATATGGGGATATAGGGATATTTGGTATTGGAAGCCCAGACTGGCAACTTAATTTAAAAGAAAAAAAAACATTTGCACATCTTAAAGCAGAATTTGAAAAAATAAAAAACTTAGAAAAAAACATAATGGTAAGTCACATCCATGCCAGAGAAACCAAATCAGAATTCTCAGGAATTCCCGGAAGCACATCATTAAAAAAAGCAATAAAAGAATTCCAGCCAGATTTATTTATTTCAGGACATATTCATGAAGCAGAAGGGCTTCAGGAAAAAATCGGAAAAACAAAAGTAATAAATGTAGGCAAAAGAGGGATGATAGTTGAGATATGAAATTTATTTCTAATATCAAACACAAATCAATAAAAATATAAACTCTCTTTTTAATAATATATAAAATGCCAGAAGAGACAATCCCTAATAAAATTGAACAAAAAGAATTCAGAGTTTTCAATCCAGAAGATGTAAAACAAACAATTGAAAAACCAGTTAAACCCGGTCCAACAATAGACGAATTAGAAACAGTTGAAAAAAAAGGCAAAAAGGCAACAAAGAAAAAAATAGTAAGAAAAAGAAAAACAGCAAAAAGAAAAATATCTAAAACAAAATCAATAATTCCTGCAAAATTTAGTTTGAAAAAACTCAAACCAAATGGATACACATTAGTTATAACAGAAAAACCACAGGCAGCAGGAAAAATCGCAGCAGCATTATCTAATGGGAAAGACAAAAAAATCAGCAAACCCGGCGGGGTTTCTTATTATGAGTTAGAAAGAAACAATAAACCAATTATGGTTGCCTGTGCTGTCGGGCACTTATTCTCTGTTTCCCAGACAAAAAAAGGAACAGACTATCCAATTTTTGATGTCGGCTGGTTTCCAAACTTTGAAGTCAGAAAAGGAGATTTCACAAAAAAATATTACACAGTAATTAAAAATTTAGTTAAAAACGCATCTGAAATAATAATCGCAACAGACTTTGATATAGAGGGAGAAGTCATAGGTTACAATATTGTAAGATTTATTGCAAATCAAAAAGACGCGAAAAGAATGAAATTCAGTTCTTTAACTGCAAAAGAAATTCAGGATTCCTACGACAATGCACATCCTACAATTGAATGGGGGCAAGCAATCGCAGGAGAGACAAGACACTTTTTAGACTGGCTTTACGGAATAAACCTCTCAAGAGCATTAATGAATGCAATTAAATCAACAGGAAAATTCCAGATAATGTCCATCGGAAGAGTTCAAGGTCCTGCACTTCATTTAATCGTCGATAAAGAAAAACAAATCAAAGCATTCAAACCAACAACTTACTGGCAGATTTTCCTGACAATTAATGATGGCAAAAATATTTTAGAAGTCAAGCACAACAAAGACATTACAAAAAAACAAGAATTAGAAAAATTCAAAAAACTTAAGGGGAAAAAAGCAGATGTAACAACTAAAAAAACAAAGCAGACAATTCCCCCGCCCGCCCCTTTTGACCTGACAAGATTGCAGACAGAAGCTTACAAATTTCATTCAATAACTCCGTCGCACACTCTTCAAATCGCTCAAAAATTATATTTAGCAGGACTAATTTCTTATCCAAGAACTTCAAGCCAGAAAATTCCAGAATCAATGCAACCTCAAAAAATTATTAAACAATTATCTAAAAAACATTATGAATTAACAAAACACATTACTCGTTCAAAACCAATTGAGGGAGCAAAATCAGATCCTGCCCACCCCGCCATAATCCCCACAGGAATAAACCAAAAACTTGAAGACAGAGACGAAAAAATCTACAACCTAATATTAAAAAGATTCATCTCATGTTTTTGCGACAATGCAGAACTTGAAAACAAAAAAATAGAAGCAGAAATAGACAAATTAAAATTCTCTGCAAAAGGCATGGAAATTTTAAAACCCGGCTGGATGAATGTTTATCCAATTAAAATGGAAGAAAAAGAAATCAAAGATATGAATGGAAAAGCAAATATAGATAAAGTCAAAACAGAAGAAAAAGAAACAAAACCTCCTCGGAGATACTCTCCTGCATCAATTATAATTGAACTCGAAAAAAGAAACCTTGGAACAAAAGCAACTCGTGCAAATATAATTGAAACACTCTACAATAGAAACTATGTCAAAGACAAACAAATTAAAGCAACAGAACTTGGAATAAAATTAATAGAATCCTTAGAAAAACACTCTCCAATTATCATAGATGAAAAATTAACAAGAGAAATAGAAAAAGATATGGATAATATCAGAAACTCTAAAAAAGACTTGGAGAAAAAAGAAAAAACAACATTGAAAAAAGCAGAAAAGAGTATTACAATAATATCAAAAGATTTTAAAAAACAGGAAAATGAGATTGGAAAAGAATTAAATCAGGCAAATGAAGCTGGCTGGGAACAGCAAAAAGAAGACAACAAATTAGGAGTCAAATGTCCTGGATGCAAAAAAGGAGAGCTGACTTTAAAATACACTCCGAGGTTTAAATCCTATTTCGTAGCTTGCACAGAATATCCAAATTGCAGGCAAACTTTTTCTCTGCCATCACAATCACTAATCAAAAAAACAGAAAAAATTTGTGAGGATTGCAATTACCCAATGCTGTTAAGAATAAAACAAGGCAAACGCCCCTGGGTTTTTTGCTTTAACAAAAATTGCCCTTCAAGAAAAGAACTTGACATCGACGGCAATGACAAAAAAAGAGAACCAAGGTATATTGGGAAATAAATATATATTCCAGAACATAATTCTTTAAAAGTAATTCTCCATCTTAATATTTGTGGTTAAAAAAACAATCTCCTTAGAAACTAAATTAACAGAAGTAAAACAAATTCATTCTAAAGTAATTGACTTAACAATAAAACAGGGAATAAGAGAATCTACTCAATTAGATAACTTATATTTCCAAAGATATGAATTAGAAAGAGCAATTGAAAAAGATTTAACTAACGGAGAAAGATTAAAAAATCCAATAGAAGATTATTGTTTTAGGGCATTATCTGGAAGTAAAAAGAATAATGGGATGACTGGAAAATGCAGTTATATAACTGTATTTGATTATATACCTAAAGTAGAAGAATTTTTTAAACAAGTAGTTAAATTAAAAGGAGAAAAAATATTGACTGTTTATGGGGACCATCCAAAAGAAACAGGGATAATTTCTGGAGATTGCAAAGTCGAAATCACACAAGATAATCCATTTAATCACAGAGAACTTTATGTTCCAGTTAAAAAACTTCTAAGATTTAATAAAAACAAAAAATGGGAAGAAGATAATGAAAAACCTGAAGTTTGTATTGATATAGATATTTTTACATATCCTTCCATCCTAACAGGAAATAATTTTTCTGTATTTGAAAAAGGGACATCAATTATTTATGAGACAGATCATTCAAAAGAAATTTATTTTGGTGGTCCAGGACCAGAAGAAACAAAAATTTATTTAGGAGATGAAGGAACTAAAATAAGATTAAAAAATAATATTATAATAACAATTCCTGCAAAAAACATAAAAATTCCGCAACCAAAATATTAATACCTACAACCAGCCCCTCTTCCGAATCCCTTCATTAACAATTTCAAAATTCAGTTCTTTTTCAGGAAATGAACGATGCTTTTTCAAAACTGCTTTTTTCTTTCCATTTTTATTTTGCAATTCAATTATGCACTTACACCAATATTTCAGCAAATCCCCGCCAACAATATTAACCCCTGCCTCTTTCCCAGCAGACCAATCTTCTTCTGAAAGAAATTCATTGTAAACATGGCTCGTAATCAAAACCGGAATATTTTTCTTTGTAGTTATTTCAAAAAGAACTTTCATCTGATTCGCCAAATCAGAATTAACTTTCTGCACTTCTTCAATTCCCTTTTTCCTTGCATCAGCCAACTCCAATCTATAAAACATTGTCATACTATCGACGACAATCAATCCAACATTACTATTCTTCAACTCCTTCAAAAGTTTAAAAAATGAAACCTTTTGTTCCTTAAAATCCGTCGGCTTCAAAATCAAAATATTTTTCAAAACAAACTCAGGCAATCCTCCAGAAATTTGATTTACTCTTTCAACAGAAAAACCCCCCTCAGTGTCAATAAAAATAACCTTATGCCCTTTCTTAGCATGATGACACGCCGCCAACAAAACAAAATTCGTCTTCCCGCTCCCAGCAGAACCATAAATCAAATTCACAATATCTTTCTCATAACCACCTCCAAGCCATTTATTCAAATCATAACTCCCAGTCATAAGCTTATCAATTTCTCTAATAACCATAATAATCATAAAAGAAATAAGATTATAAGGATTTGTATAAAAATAATCCTACTTTGCTTTCTTAAACTCGTCGCCATACTTTTTCAAATCTTTCTGAACATTAGATATCGCATCCTGCAACGCCTTCTTAGCTGTTTTCCCGTCTGTCTCAATCCTAAGAACAACGGGCTTACTATAATGCTCTTTTTTCCAAACACCAAGTTTAACTTTATCATCTTTATTCAAATAAATCCTAACAATTTCTGCAACAGTCTGATTATCTATCTGAACTTCTAATTCATTCTTCTCATCTTTCAAAATTTTAATTTCCATATTAAAGTTAAAAAAAATAGGTTTAAAAAGTTTTCTAAGAAGCCAAATTATCAAATCAACTCATCATCAAACTCTTTCTTTTCCTCAATTTCAAAATCCTCATCTTCACCCAGCAACTCCGTGCCCCCAAAAGAACTATCAAGCTCGTCAGACTCTTTCTCCCTAAGCAACCTCAACTCCTCTTTCCTTGCCTCAATCATTCTCTGTCTTTCTTCAACTTTCTTTTGTTCTTCAATTTTCTCCTGCCGAGTCACCTCAATTCTTTTCCTATCCAACTCTCTCAAATCTGCAATAGTAACTGCATTTGGATTAATCTGCTTAACCTCAAGACTTTCAATTTCAGAAGATTTAGCTTCAGATTCTTTAATCCCCTCACTCTCTTCAACCCCTTCAACACCTTCACCAACACTCTCGCTCATTATTTCAAATTCAGATTCAGGAATAACATCTAATTCATGCCCATGCTCATCCAATAAAACTGCTTTCTGTTCTTTCTCTTTCAAAATTCTCTCTGTCTCACTAACTCTCTTCAAACGAATCTGAAAAAATTGCTCTAATTTTCTAATCAAAATCCCTGCATTTTCAGGCAACCGCCCTTTCTCAATCATCTTAACAGCAACATCTGACTCACCAAGACTCTCTGCAAGTCTCTCTTGAGTAAGTCCTTTCCTCCTCCGATTTTTCATAATATGCCAATGAAAATGTTCAATAAGATTCAGCTTCTCTTTTTCAGGAAGTTCAAGTTCAGGATTAGAATCAAGTTCATTAATTTTATCTTCAATAAAAAAAGTCTCGTCTTTTTTAGAATCAATCACTCCTGCCATCCGCTTCATCCTCTGTTGAACACCAACGCCTTTCTCAGATTCTGCAAGCTGAGATGAAGTCGGTTTTTTAATAATCGGGATATTCTCAATCACAGAACACCTCTCACAAATATTCGCAATCCTCCCATCATAAATAGCATCAAACAACCGGACATCTCGTCCATCAATTCCGCACCGAACACATCTCTCTACCATTAAAAAAACACCCAATATTCCTTTTAATAGTTATTTATCATAAGAAATATATTTTAAATTACCCCAAATGCACCTCAAGCTCCTCAAGAGTCTCAAGCTCTGTTATCTTAATCTTCTCATCTATCAAAACAACAGGCAGTTCATCATAAGTTATATTATATTTATCCAAAATAACATTAACTGAAGAAATATCCTTGTTCACTGCAATAGGAATAAGCAAAACCTCATCACCCCTCTTTTGTTTTAATTCAAAAAGCAACCGCGAAAAAACTTTTTGCTCAACTTTCAAATCTAACCGAGGATTATTGTAATCAGCAATATAAAAATAAACAACATTATGATAAGACAAATCACAATTCTCTTTAATTTTAAGCGAATTCAAAAACAACATGCCCCTCAAAATAACATATTTTTTGTGTTGCAATTCTATTTTCTCGTCAGTTAATCTGCTCGCACCAAGATATTTTTCCAAAAGTTTTACCTCCTCATAAATATCATCTGCAAACTTCATATTTTCCTGAAAAGCAAATTCGCAATTAAATTCCCCTTCTGAATAAATCTCATTCTGCAACCTTATATCTAACAAATATATTTCAGATTTTCCATATAATTCACTTATCTCCCCAATTCGAGAATTCTCTAAAAGTATCCCAACAAAAATCCCCAACCCAAATATGAAAAGTGTCACTAACAATGCCTGCCAAAAAGTGTGTTTTTGTGATTTAAACATTTTTATTATTTGATTTATCAGGTTTAAATTATTTTTTTGACTGAACTTTTTTTAAAAAAGTTCTTTTTTGGGTCAAGCCTTTTTTCGAAAAAGGGTTGTGTGATTTAAACATTTTTATTATTTGATTTATCTCCAGGTCCTCTTTCCTTTCATCATGTGAATTATTGCTCCGATCATAATAAACGGATAGATCATTAAGTAAAAAATCAAATAAAAAAGGATATTTAAAATATTCTGTCTTTTCAGGATTTTTTCTTTAAACAAAGAAAGGACCAATAATGTGAAAATCGCTCCAAAAACAAAAAGCGCAATCCCAAGATAATTCAAAATACTTGGGGTAATCAAAAGAGCATCCATAGTTAAAATCGGAGTTCCAACAGATATTGAATATGTTGTAAGAAGATAATTAGAAATTATTCTTCGACTAGTGAGATAGAAAAAAATACCAAGACCCAGTAATCCTAAAAAAGTGTGCAAAATAAAAAAAGGTACTATAAACCACCCCAACATCCCTTTTCTTCCAATTGAATCTCGATATTTCCAGATGCATTGCAAACCCCCAATGTTCCATCTTCTTCTCTGTTTATACCATTCCATAAATTTGCAAGGAACAGTGCTTGAAACACTCACTGGCAAACACATTCGCCTATCCCACCCATTATAAGTCAAATGCCAGGTCGCCTCAATATCCTCAGTTATATTATTTTTATCAAACCCCTTAATTTCATCCAATGCTTTTTTTCTATACAATGCCAAAGGCCCAGGAGTAACATAAATCGCATCAACATAATCCAAAAGTTTCCGGGTAATCGCAATGACCTTATATTCAATCGCCTGCAATTTCTCAATAAACTTAATTTTATTTCTTGCAACAATCGGACAAGTAACCGCCCCAACTTTTTCATCATTAAAAAATCCAATCATATTTTTAAAAGATTCTTTTGAAGGATAAGAATCAGCGTCAATAACCGCAACTAACTCGCCTTTTGCAATCTTCAAACCCTTATTCAAACTTCCTGCTTTCCCTAAATTTTTCTTATTATCAATAATAATCAACCGCGAATATTTTTTCTGCAACCCACAAACTATTTTCAATGTATCGTCACTGCTTTTATCATTTATAACAATAACCTCCACAATGCCCTTGTAATTAATTTCAAAAACATGCTTCAAAGTATCAGCAATCGTCTCTGCCTCATTAAAAGCCGGAACCAAAACACTTACCGAATATTTTTTATTCGCCTTCGGATAATCAAATAAGTATCCATTATTTCTAAAATAAATAATTAAAAATATACTTAAAAAATATAAAGATACAAACATATAGCCCAAATAAATTATCGGAAGAACATCCATTTACACCCCCAAATCAACCCCTTTTCCTGCCTCAACAATTTCTTCTTTGCCCTCTACAGAAGGTATGCCCGAGGGCGCTTTTTCATCTTTAACAGCCTCATTATCACCTTCAAAAACTTCCCCAGAATTCTTTATGTGAAAATACTCAAAAAAATCATCACTTAATCTTAATTCCTTTGTATGCCCTGCTCTCTTTGCCTGAACCAATCCAATATTAATAAAATTTTTCACATGTTCATATGCCTTGTTGCCCCGTATATTAATTATCACAGATTGTTTAACTGGCTGTTTATATGCAATCACAGCAAGTGTCTCCTGCTCTGCTTTCGTGAACTCTGCACTCCCTGTCGCAAGTTTGTTAATCATTCCAACATGCTCCTGCCGAACATCCATCTTCCACATATTCTCCTTAGAAACAATCTCAATCGCAGAACCCTCGCAATTATATTTATCTGTCAATTTATCAATAAGTTCTTTCAACATCAAAGGATTAATATCCGTAAGCATAACCAACTCCTGCAAATTCAAAAATCTCGCAGATATAAAAAGCGCTGCCTCAACCCTCTTCAAACTCTCAACCTCACTCGCCTCGTCAATCTCCCGAACAGTCTCAACACTCAAATGCTCTTTTTCCATAGATAACACAATAAAAATGATTTTTTAAAGATATTGATATTTTGTAAATTGATAACATTGCGATTAAGAGAAGTTCGCGTAGCGAATTTGGGAAATTTTATTTTATCCCTTGTTATGTGTTTTTTCTACAAGAAAAAATCGCGAAATGAAATGGAGCGACAGTATCCACACAGGAGCCCACCGTTACCTTTTACAAAAAGCAAGGGCATAAGTTTCTTTAGAATCAGAATATATTTTCACACTAGAAAAGAACTTCTCAAGTATTTTCTTAAACTCGGGTTTGGTGTATTTATAAGATATTGCTGTAATTATAACATCTCCTTTTTTGAAATTTAATGTTCTTCCAAGATGTTTAATTGTTTTGTCATTTTTTAAAATATACAATTCTTCAATTCTAGAATTGACAAAACGAACATCATAAGCGATATCATTTTTTGTTAAACCTAATTGTTGTGGTATCTGAACAAGCCACTTATTAATTATGGTGTCTTTGTATTCTTCTGTCCAATCCTCATAACCATTTGTTAATCCATTGCCAATCAGAAGAATATCATCTTTGTTCATGCTTGTTCTTATTCCATGCAATATATCCTCTCTGTCAAAATTTCCTAAGGTGTTGCCCAATAGCATCATAAAATGAGTTTCAAAGCCAGCCTCTCTAAAAAGAGGAGTAATATTATTTAGGTTTTCAAAGTCAGAAATATTCCATTTAAATTCTAAAACTTCTCCGACTTTCATTTTACGAATATTTTTTGCGGCTTTTGAAACCATGTAAGAACTAATATCAATAGGGCAATACCTAATTCTCATGTGCTTTGCTAATTCGTGAATAAACAGGGAAGCTTTTTGTCCGTCGCCACAACCTAAATCAATTATATTGCATGAAGTTTTTGGTAAAGCATGAACAAAGTCTTTCATATTTTGTTTTATTAAAGATACCTCTTTTTCAATAATAGTTTTCTTGTATCCTTCGGTTTTACTTAAATCAAGAAAACCTTGAGCTTGTTTTGGAGTGAGATACCACAACTTAGAATCTGCAACATCCCAAACCCGAGTTTTTCCTTCAAGTTTATAACCTCTTTTGAGAAGTTCTTTGAAAATTAAATCATTGATTTCCATAAAGTGAAAATATGTTCTTTATAATATAAATCTTGCGGTTAAATTCATTTAGGCTAGCTCAGAGCAATATTATACATAACACCACATTATCAATAATTTGTCAACAATCCTATATATCAACAATAAATACATTTTAAAGCTTTTTATACTCCATATTAGGATGAAAAAGATTTTAATTCCCTTAACCCTACTTACCCTAATATTCCTATTATTCATAATCCGGGCATTTTCAGAAACTCAAATAGATGATATTCATCCAGATATTTCTTGCCCAGAAATAGAAAAAGCAGAAGTTCTTTATGTCATTCCAATATTTGAAAATCAAAGCATTGCAGATAATCCAGAATGGTGCAGACAAATACTTTCACTAAACAAAACCCTTGCACTTCACGGAGTTTACCACACTTATCAAGAATTTTTAACAGATAGAGATTTAGAATATCTAAATAAAGGAATAATTGCTTTTGAAAAATGCTTTGGATACAAACCAGCACATTTCAAACCCCCCCAATTAAAAATTTCAAAAAACAATAAAAATCTAATAAAAAACAACTTAAACCTAGATTTGATTTTCAACCAAATCTTCCACAAAGTTTATCATTGTCAAGACACTGGAAAATTTTCTAATAAATTTATTGATTTGTTTTGATTAAACTTTAAACCTCAAAACAGCCCCGACACCGCCCAAATTCCAATCTTAAGCATTTGCAATTAAAGGACTCGCATACTCAGATTTTTTTAAAGGAGGCATTGATTGTCTTATAGAATTATTATTTTCATCAGTTAAAATAAGGTCGATAAACCAGGAATTTCTCCATTCATTATATTCAACTGAAATTTTCTTGATTTTTTCTAAAAAAGATTTATCTACTTTAGCAGTTCTTGCTCCAAAAAACTCACTCGCTCCAAAAATTTCCAAACCAACAACATTTTTATCTTTATCAATATCAATATTTAAAAATTCAGAAAATTCTATTGTTTCTTTTGGAGCAATTTCTATATAAACCGACAAAATATCGTCTTCCTCATCATAATAAAATTTAAACTCCATTTTCTTATATTATATGTAATCTTTATTTTTTAAATTTTCCCTTTTCATAATTTTTCAAAGTTGTTCTCCCTAAAGGATAAACCGTGATAATTCTAATCTTATCTCCAAATTTTAAGACATAAACCCTTCCCCTCGCCCCACTATACACAAAATACAAAGCATATTTTGTTTCACCCAATACAAATTGTTTCGCAACAAATTCCAAGTTTTTATAATCCAATATTTCCGCTTCCATTTCTTCCTTAGTGCAAGAATTTCTAAATTCAAGATAACTTATAGGTTTTCCATATTCAAAACCCTTATTTTTGTATTTTTCAATAAGAACCATAAACTCTTCAGAATAATTTTTTACCATAAAATTATTAATAAAAATTAGATTTTAAATGTTTGTAACATCACTATACTTTAATACTGCTCAAACACAATAAACTATTTAAAGACACAAAAAATAGTATTAAAATGGGATACCAAATGAAATGTCCACCATTAAGGAGATTAATTGACTATGTTCAAGAAAAACAAGCAAATATAGAATTAAAAAATATGGTTCCCAGAATGATTGCTAAACAATCACATAATAATATTCAAAACAATCAAAATAATCTTCAAACATTATGTAATTTTGCATATTTAGGAAAAGAAGCCCAAAAAACAAATATTCTAAGACCACAAAAACTATCCGGATTACAGAAAACTATATTTTATCTTACAAATAAGCTAGATAAAATTATTGTAGATCCAATATAAAAAACCTTAAACTTTCAATCAACTTTGTTCTTAAAAATTCTAAGATTCATATTTTGAATCTTAGAACGGCCCCGACACCGCCCAAATTCCAAAACTGCTGACCTTCCTCAGTATCAACAGAAATCAACTCAACATTAACAGAAGTATCCTTTGCTTTCCCTTCAAATTTCTTAATCTCTTTCCTATCTAACTTTTTAGAAAGCAACAAAATCTCAACAGCACCATATTCAATTGCCTTTTCAACATCTTTCACCCCATAAGCAGTTTTATCTCTTTCTTTTCCAAGCATATTAAAAAAATTCTCAAGAATTTTTTTCTCATAAATAATTTCCTGTTCAGCCAAAACATCCTGTGAGAACTCAACCAAAAGTTCCAAACCATGTTCATCAGCATAACCCAAATCTTTAACAGCCAAAACCTTATTTTTCAACGCAGTCACCAACTGCCCTTCCTTCAAAAAATCCTCTTTAGTCGGACCAGGCCCACCAACCAAAATCCCCTTCAAATTTTTCATACTAAAAAATTCTGTCTTCATTGTCTCTGCGACTCTTCTAAAAAACTCCTTAGCCATATTCTCTCTTATCCGGACATACCTCTGGGCACTTTGCCCCCCCTTATGCGTCTTCCCAGGAACCCCTGAATCAAATTTTTGCAAAACCTTAATCTTTTTCCCAACCAACAAACCAATACTCGCCTCTTTCCTATCAATAACAACCAGCCCGTAAAATTCTTTAATTTCAAGAATGTCATCTAAAGGGTCTAAAACAAAAGTCTGGTCGCACCGATACAGCCGAACCCCCAACTCTTCAGGCGGCTCAAATATTTCAGTTATAAAATCATCCTGCCCCTCAATCTTAGAAACATTACCTGCAAACAAAGCCACCCCATTCTCAGGCGTATTCTTCATTCCCTTACAAACCCGAATCAAACTTTCCAAAGCATCCCGAACATTTTTCCGAGTAGCCGTGCTTTTAATATTCGTAGAAGTAGATTTCTCAGACTCCAACTGCTTAGTAATCAAATTAATATCAAAACCCGCTGGAACATAAACAGTAATCAGCTCTGTATGCCGCGCCCGATGCTCCTTCATTCGCCCAATAAATTCTTCCAACTCATATTTGCCCTCAGATTTCATTCCAATAAAACCCAAAACACTTTTATAACACTTTCTATATTAAGCCATATGTTAACTTTCCAAGAAGAAATTAATAAAATCAATAAAATTAAAGTAACACTAATAAATTTAGAAAAAACACTCAAAGAAAATAATATCTCGCACAATCAGATAATTTATCTTACTAAAAATTCATGGAAAGAAATGCATCATTTAGAAAAAACACAAAAAGAATTAATAAGAATAAAAAACTCCAATTATTTTGCAGGTTATTATTTTAGGAATTGAACAAACTCAACATTAAACTTCCCAGATTTAATCTCTGCATTCATAACATCTTTCAAATCTTCAACAATCGCCCCCAACATTTTAATCTCTTTTTCAGGAAGAGTTATCACACACTCCCAATTCATTGCTTTTTTATTATTTGTTTTTTCCTGTCTAACCTTGCTCAAAACTTCAACAAATAAATCAAATTCATCCCCACTTTTAGCTTTCTCAGCAACAGGCCACTTAGAAAGGTGAATTGACTTTTCTTTTTCCTTAAAATGCTCTTGATAAATTTCCTCTGTAATAAACGGCATAATCGGAGCAATCAATTTCAAAATCACCAGCAAACTTTTATGCAAAACATACTGCACAGATTCTTTCCCTTTTTTATTTTGATAAATCCTTTTCTTTACAATCTCCAAATAATTATCACAAAAATCATGCCAAAAAAATCTCTCTGTCTCATTTTTCGCCTTGCTATATTCATAATTTTCAAAACTTTCAGTCACTGATTTAATTAAACTATTCAACTTTTCTAAAAACAACTCGTCAATTTTTTCTAATTTCTTTGGCTTCTTGAATTTATAGCCTTCCAAATTCATAAAAACAAACCGCGAAGCATTGTATAATTTAGTGACAAACTTTTTCCCAGCAATTAAATCTTTTTCCTGATAAGCCAAATCTTCCCCGAGTTTTGAACTCGCTGCCCAAAACCGCATAGCGTCGGCACCATACTCTTCAATAACTTTCTGTGGCTCAACAACATTTCCCTTGCTCTTTGACATTTTTTCTTTTCCCAAAGTAACAAAACCAGAAACCATCATATTTTTCCACGGAATTTTATTTTCATGCAAATAAGATTTAACAATAGTGTAAAAATCCCAAGTCCGAATTATGTCGTGAGCATTATTCCTAACTGAAAAAGGAATTTTAATTTTCCCATTAACCAACGACGAGCAAATTTGTGGAGTAACAGAAGAAGTCGCCCAAGTGTCCAAAACTTTTTTCTCTGGAATTCCCTTTCCTCCGCAAGAGCAAGTTTTTTTAATCTGCAAAGGGTCTATCGGAAGTTCGCTTTCCTTCGGCAAAATAATCTTCCTACATTCCCCACATTCCCAAACAGGCATCGGAATCCCAAAATGCCTATCCCGAGAAATACTCCAATCCCACTCCAATCCATTCACCCAATTTTCATATCTCTTAAGCATAAACTCTGGCCGCCACTTAATTTTCCTACCCTGCTCAATCAACTTCTTCTTCAAATCCAAAATTTTAATAAACCATTGCTCAGTCATCAAAAACTCTATCTCTGTCCCGCATTTATCGTGGACATTCACAACATGCACAATTTCCTTTTGCTCTTTAATCAAACCAGCCCCCCTCAAATCATTCAAAATCTTTTTCCTTGCTTCCTTAATCTTCAACCCACAATAACCCTCAAGATTCAACTTACCATCTTTTTCCAAAATTAATCTCGGAATCAATTTATGCCGATTAATTGCCTCAACATCAAATTTATCCCCATAAGAACAAATCATCAAAACCCCTGTCCCTTTTTCAATGTCTGCAGAATCATCTGCAATTACAGGAACCTCATAATCAAATAAAGGAACTTTAGCTTTCTTACCAATTAAATCTTTATACCTTTTATCTTTTGGATGAACAAAAACCCCAACACAAGCCCCCAAAAGTTCTGGTCTCGTCGTTGCAATCAACAAATCTTTCCCTTCAACACTAAACTTAATTGTTGAAAACAAACCCGCATCTTCTTTGTCTTCAAGCTCTGCCTGTGCAATCGCTGTCTGGCACTCTGGACACCAAATAGTCGGAAACTCCTTTTTGTAAATCCTATCTTTCTTAAACAATTCAATAAAAGACCTCTGAGAAATCTTCCGAGAATTCTCGTCAATCGTCGAATAATAAATATCATAATCCGCAGAAATCCCAATATCCTTCCAGTCCTGTATAAACTTCGGCGTAATTTCTTTCAAAGTTTTCAAACACAATTTAATAAAATCCGCCCTCGGCATTTCCTTGCTCTTAACTTTTTTCAATTTCTCAATCAATCTTTCAGTCGGCAACCCATTATCATCTGTTCCAAAAGCATAAAAAACACTCCCATTCATTCTCTTAAATCTCACTATAAAATCCTGCTGAGAATACTGAAACGCATGCCCAATATGCATTTTCCCAGAAACCGTCGGCGGCGGATTGTCCACGGCAAAGGCCTTGCTATCACCATCAAATTTGTAAACCTTCTCTTTCTCCCAAAATCCCTTTATCCTCGCCTCTACTTTCTTAAAATCATATTTGTTTGCCATTATCACAACCTTTTTAAACAACTTACTATTTTAAATCTTATGGCAAACCCAATTTCAATGCCTTCAGGCGCAGGCGGTTTAATGCGATACAATGAAGAATACAAAAGCAAATTAATGTTCAAACCCTCTCACGTAGTTATATTCATAATCGCAATAATAGCTTTCGTGGCAATTCTAAAAATCTTTTTTCCAATTGGAGGATAATATGTTTCCAGGACTTAACCCAAAAAAAATGCAAGCAGTAATGAAGCAAATGGGAATCTCTCAAAACGAAATAGATGCAAAAAGAGTTATAATAGAAAAAGACGACAAAAATATAATAATCAACAACCCTTCTGTAACCAAAATTAATATGCAAGGACAAGAAACATTCCAAATTTCAGGCGAGATTTCTGAAGAAGAAAATGAAGAAACAGAAAATTCTGCTGACGAAGACATTAAAACAATAATGGAAAAAGTAAATTGTTTGGAACAAGAAGCAAAATTGGCCTTGGAAAAAGCAGGCGGAGACCTAACAGAAGCAATTCTGAGTTTAAGTTAAAAAAGGTTGCAAAGAAGATATATCTCAACCACATAAAATCTTATTAACAATTTTTCCCTTTATAATTCATGGAAGAATTTGAAAAAAATTTCCAAATCGCAATCAAAAGTCTGAAAATCGCAGACCACATGGCTTACATAACTTATCCGCTTGTAACAGAACACAGACTAATTTTAAAAATATTTGACGAAATCTACAATTCAGTAATAAATTGCATAAACACAATCTTAAATTACGAATACTTATACAAAAGAATCCACATTTACAAGGACAACCAAGACAATTTAAGGACATTTGTAAAATGCGCAAAAAGATATGACCTAAACAACGAACAAATAAAAAAAATACTTGAAATCCTCGCCCTCTATAAAAAACACAAAGAAAGTGCAATGGAATTTGTCAAAAACGAAAAAGTCGTCATCCTCGCAGACAATCTCAGCACCCAAACACTAAACATAAAAAAAACTAAAGAATATCTGTTTTTAGCCAAAGAATTGCTATTAAAAACCAAGGTGAAAATAAATTATAAATCATAGGAGTATTTATATATAAGATACACTATAAATTATAACCTTTTTCTGAAGGTTTTTAAATTAATCAAAAGAGGGCAATATCGCAAATCTTCAGAATAGAAAATAACATGAACGAACATCTAGAAAAAATAATAAAAGAAAAAATAAGTGCAGACCACTTAATGTATGTCAGTATGAAATATACTAAAACCTGTGATGTAATGGTGAATTTAATCAAACGATGGAAAATAATGATAGATTATTCAATTGATGCTTTGTTGGAAAAAGCAAAAAAGAAAAAAATGATTAAAAAAATCCCGACAGCCCCGAAATTAAAAACAGATGCTGTAAAAGAAATCTTCAAAGATAACCCAGAAATCATGGACGCAATAAAAGAATACGAAATGTTCAAACTAATTGATGTTTTAAATAAAAAAAGAGAGGCAGAATTCAGAAAAGGAGTTTGCTTAAGAGTCACCTACAAAGGAAAAGAAGTCCCAGTAAACCTAGACAAATTAAAAGAATATGCTGAAATTCTCGAAAGATTTATAAATTACACAAAAGTTTTCTTATCATCTTAATTAAATAGATAGTTATACAAAATTATAATGGCAAAAATATATGCAGTAATCTCAGGAAAAGGAGGAGTAGGAAAAACTACAACCACAATTAATCTAGGAACTTCCTTAAATAAATTAGGAGAAGATGTAATTATCATTGACGGGAACCTGACAACCCCAAATATTGGGATTCATTTAGGCGCCCCAATAGTTCCAACAAGCTTAAACCATATTTTAAAAGGACAGGCAAAATTAGAAGATGCAATTTACGAACACGAATCAGGAACAAAAATAATCCCTGCATCTCTTTCATTAAAGGAAGCAGACAAAATAAATTACAAAAAATTCCCAGAAATAGTAAAAAAATTAAAAAAAATAACAAACCATGTTTTTATTGACTCTGCAGCCGGCTTAGGCGAAGAAGCAAAGGCAGCAATGTATGCCTCTGATGAAATCATAATCGTCACTAACCCTGAAATGTCTGCAGTAACAGATGCATTAAAAACAATTAAACTCGCAGAAGAAATAAACAAACCAGTAACAGGAGTTATTATAACTCGGTTCAGGGGAGCAAGAACAGAAATGCCAATTTCAAATATAAAAGATATGCTGGAAACTTCGCTTTTGGGAATTATCCCAGAAGATGAAGCAATAAAAGAATCCCAGATTTTAAAAAACGCAGTTATTTACACTCACCCAAACTCTCGTTCTGCAAAACAATATATGGATGCTTCAAGAAGAGTTCTCGGAGACCAAGTAAAATTTGAAAACCCAGTCAAAACAGGATTCTTATCAACTATTTTTAAGGCATTAGGGCTGGGGAGATAAATTAATCTTCTTTCATCCAAGGGGGAGTTTTTTCAGGACCATAAATTTACTCCAAAAAAAGACTCCCTTAATACCAAATAAAAAAGAATTATTATTTATCTTACGCAAAAAAATTATGATAACACTTACTTAATAAACCGCTTATTTTTAATCTTTCACTTTCAATTAAATCAGAAAATTTATTTCTACTAATCTCCTCGCTATCAAAATCGGGATCATAATCACTATATCTGGGCAATTTTAAAAAAGTTTCAATAAAATCTAAAGAATTTGTTGTGGGATTCAATGATCTAACAGTTTGATATAAATCCTCTTGAAAAATACCACTAGGCCCACATTGCTTATGCACCCAAAAATTAGCTCCAGATTGCTTACATCTTTCAATCATTTCAGACTCATCTGACTGAGTATACATAATAACTGGAGTTTCTTTATTAATCTTATGTGAACGAATATCTTGTAACAAATGTTCTCCCTTCTCGATATCATCCAAAGGATAAGCCTCTCCTTTATCAAATATCATATCATCTAAAATAATCCCCTCATAATTATAAGATTTTGTTAATCTTTCTCTTGCTAAAACTAAATTCAAATCATCTTCAGAAATTGGGGGTTTAGAATATAAACCACTATTTTTTCTAAAAAAATCAAAGTTAAACAAATGAATTCCATCACTTAAACAATAAAGATTTAATTCTAATGTTAGTGTATCATCATCTACCCATGCAATATCTGGTTTAGTATTTTTTCCCATATCTAAAGCATAATAATTGCCTTTAAAAACTTAATTATCCTAAAAAATAACACAAACCATTTTAAATTTTATTTTTAAATAATTAATCTGCCCAAGGGACTTTTGGTTTAGGCCCATATACAAAAAGTAAATCATCAAAATAATATCCAGTATCAATCCCCTTAGAATCCAAAATATGACCTTCATCATTAACACTGTAATTTTTAGAAGAATCCTTATGATCAATAATAATCTGTCTATCTTCAGTTACAACATATCTTCCGCCACAACCCTCCCCCCATAAAGCCCCATCATCAAACCAACAACCAGTTCCAACAGAACCAGATAAAATTCGAAGCAATCCCAAATCTAACTCATTCATATTTTTTCCCATAAATTTTTTTATGAATTGATGTTTAAAAACTTAATTATCCTAAAAAAACGCCCAACAAACCTTAAAAACCCAAACTTCTTTCTCAAAACATGGAAACCAACATAACGTTTGATGAATGGACAAATCTCGACCTGCGAGCAGGTGAAATTTTAGAAGTTGAAGACATTGAAGGGGCAAATAAAATTTACAAACTAAAAGTAGATTTGGGAACAGAAACAAGAACACTTGTCGGGGGCTTTAAACAAAATTATAATAAAGAAGAATTAGAAGGAAAAAGATGCATTATTTTAATGAACTTAGAGCCAAAAACAATAAAGGGCATTGAATCTCACGGAATGATTTTGGCTGCAGTAAATGAAGACCATTCTGAAATCAAAATAATCCAACCCGATGGTGCAATCGCATTAGGTGCCAAAGTTAGTTAATCTATCAACAAACCCCTCATAAACCCTTGAAGACAAAATATCTGACACAGGAATTTTTATCCCAACAGTTTTTTCAATTAAACCACTTGCCTTTCTTTTATACTCCATAGAATCATCTGTCTCAGGAATCTCACTTTCTAAAATCCCAAACTTGCCTGAATCAAAACCTTCTATTTTCTGAGAATAATCTAATAAATCAATCTGAAAAATACTTGTAAAAAATTTAACAAGAATATATTTACTCCTTTCAGGCATTTCACTGAAATATTCTGGGCAGGCCAAGTTACAAAATCTCTCTAAATTTTCAGAATTTCTATCAAAAAGCCCTCTTCTTTTAATCTTCCTTCTCTCTTCCTTTCTTTTAAACGCCCTATAAAAAACGGATTATATCTTTTTCTTCTGTCTGGTTTTATTCTTTGGTCATCCATAAAATCTTCTTAAAAAATTAGTTTATTAACTTTTGTATTTAGAATATATTTATCAAGAAAGACTTAAAAATATAAAAAATTAAATAATAACATGAAACAAGAAAAAAGCATTTTTATAGAATATTTCGGCAATTCTCCCATGATTAAAGTGTTGGATTTTTTAATACAAGGAGAGGATTTTGATTACAGCATGACTGAAATAGCAAAAAATTCAGAAGTTGGATGGAGTGCTTTCTCAGTTGTTTTCAAAAGACTTTTAGAAAAAAAGATAATTAAACCAACCAGAGAAATAGGAAATGCAAGATTATTCAAATTAAATACTGAAAATCCTGCAGTTCAAAAATTAATAAAATTAGATGAAGAATTAACAAAACTTGAAACAGAAAAAATTCTTTCAACAAATCATAAGAAAATTACTGTTTAAATTTTCTTAAACAAAATCTCCCCCTTCTTAATCTTCTTAACCTTAATTCCTCGCCCAATCTCCTTGAACTTGATTTCAAATCCAAACTGCTCAGCAATTTTCTCAGAAGTAAAAGGAATAAACGGCCAAAGCAAAATCCCAATCACCTTAATCGAATCAACCAACTCATAAAGAACCTTCCTATCTTTTGTCTCCCACGGCTTTTTCTTCTGAACATACTCATTGCACTTATCAATAAAAGCAAAAATCTCATTCAAAGCTTTATCCAACTCATAACTCTCAAAAAATTTCTGAATATTTTTCAGCTTCAATTTCTTAAGTAATTTATTCTCACACTTCTCTAAACCATTCTTTTCAACCAAACCTGCAACTCGAGAAACCAAATTACCCAACTTATTTGCAAGTTCATTATTATTTCTTTCAATTAAAATCTCTTCTGAATAATCAGAGTCCTCAAAAACAGAACATTTCAACAAAGAATACCTAACAGAATCTGCCCCATATTTATCAACAAGCACTATTGGATTTATTGTATTCCCTAAACTTTTACTAATTTTATTTCCGCCTAAATTCAAATACCCATGAACCAAAAGTTTTTTAGGTAATTCAAATCCTACAGACATTAATATTGCAGGCCAAATCACAGAATGAAACCAATTAATTCCTTTCCCAACAACATGAACATCTGCAGGCCAATTTCCATCTGCTCCAGAAATATAATTTATCAATGCATCAAACCAAACATAAATTTTAAATTTATCGTCGATAGGAGAATCAATCCCCCAGTCAAGATTAGTTCTCGAAACACACAAATCCCTCAACTCTTCATTTTTCAACCGACTCAAAATTTCATTTTTCCTTGATTTCGGAACAACATAACTATCAACAAATTTAATCAACTTATTTTTATATTTACTTAATTTAAAAAAATACGCATCCTCAGAAATCAAATCAGGTTCCTTATTATGCTCAGGACATTTCCCATCAATCAAATCCCTCTCTGTTTTATATTCCTCACAACCAACACAATACAACCCCTCATATTTCCCCTTGTAAATCTCCCCATTATCATAAACTTTCTTAAAAATCTCCCGGGCATTTTTCTTATGTTCTTTTTCAGTCGTCCTAATAAACCTATCATAATTAACATTAAGTTTTTCACATAATTTAATAAAAATTTTAGAATTTTTATTTACAAATTTCTGCGGGTCAATCCCTTTTTCCTTCGCAACCTGGGCATTTTTCTGAGCATTTTCATCAGTCCCTG
Organism: archaeon; assembly: GCA_030636025.1. GTDB lineage: Archaea > Nanobdellota > Nanobdellia > Pacearchaeales > GW2011-AR1 > ARS1285. The sequence continues at coordinate 4,069 of DAOVXQ010000006.1, read as the reverse complement.
TCAAAAACCAAACATTTTCCCCATTCAATTTTTTCCATCTCACCAAAGCATCAGCTAAAACTTTCTCAAACCCATGTCCAACATGTGGCTCTGCATTTACATAATCTATCGCAGTCGTAACATAATATTTTTTCTTAACCATAGAAAATACAAAAACAAGAAGTTATTAAACTTTTTGACTAAAAGAACTTTCAATTTTATCAATTAAATTATTTATCGCAACAGCTTTCTTTGAATAAAGGGTTTCATCTCTCTCCCACTCCCCTTTATAAAGATATTTCATTACAAATTCATCAAACGCAACTTTTTTCGCAACACTAACCCTATAAAAAACACAATGTTCAGATTCCTTAAGAATTTCATCTTCAACAACCCTCTCTGCCTGAGAAAACATATAATCCCTTAATCTATTTTTATATGTCTTCTTACCCCGATGATGACAATTAACAATTGCAAAATAAAAAGACAAAAGCGAATCATAATTAGATTCCTACAAATCCTGATTTAAACAATTATTAAAAGGATTAACCAACCCCGCTTTCCACTCATCCCCAAGATAAAAATGTTTGTCCCAAATTATTTTATTATTTGTTGCCATAAAAAACCTGTCGCAATAACCTTTAAATTAATTACTGCACTAAACAATATAAATCACTTATTTTTAGAAGATTTTATTTTAAACTCTGCTTCTTCTGTTGCCTCGCAAGATTCCCCCGCAGAATGAACCGCCTTTTCCAAATCCCTCGCAGCCCCAACAAATTTCTTTTTCTGTTTTCCCTCTGTAACCTCTGCAGCCTCAACAACCTCTTTCTGCGCACCACAAGTTATTTGCTCTGCCTCCCGAATTTCTTTCTTTGCCTTTTTCACAGCTCTCTTTGCCTCTTTCACTTCTTTCTCCACAATTTTCTTTTTATCTTTTTTCATTCTAAACACTAAAAAATTTCAAATATATAAACCTTGGTATTTCAAAATACCTTGTGCGACCACTTGACATAGGTCTTACTTAAAAAAACTTACTTACACATCAAACTTAAGGCTTCGCCAACCTAAGTTTATTCTTTTCTCAAAATCAGATAATACTAATTATTTTTACAGATGAGTGATTAGAAAGAATAAGATATAAATAAAAAGAAATTTTTGGTTAGTAAAACTTCCAAAAATTTCATTGAATATAAAACTAATTTTTTGTTAAAATTGAACTAGGACCGATGTCTCCTTGTTATGTAGCTTTTCAAAAACATCATACACAATATTTATTAATCTAAAATTTCTAATATCATAAAAGAGGGACAGATGAAAACATCAAAAAAAGAATTAGACAGAATTAATCGGCTTAAAAGAAAGTCCAGAAAATACAGTATAATCGACGGGGCTTTTGCAACAATCAAAAACTCGCTTGGAAATTCTTATATTGTTCCGTTCGCGGTTGCAATAAATGCAAGTAATTCTTTAATCGCAATGTTAAGTTCTATCCCCGGACTTTTGGGCCCGCTAAGCCAAACATTCAGTCCAAGATTAATGGAAAAACATTCAAGGAAAAAAATAATCTCAAAATTCGTCCTAATCGAAATCCTATTATGGATTCCATTAATTCTTTTAACTATTTTATTTTACAAAGGAATAATAACCTCTGCAATTCCATTCCTGCTTTTAATTTTCTTTTCAGCAAAAGTTGCAATAGCAAACATTGCAGGTCCTGCATGGTTTTCATTAATAGGAGATTTAGTAGATGAAAAACACAGGGGCAGATGGTTTGCAAAAAGAACTTACATCCACGGTGCAATCGCCCTAATATTCACCCTCCTCGCAGCATTCTTCTTAGACTTTTTCAAAAAAAACAAATGGACAATAATCGGATTTACAATCTTATTCACCCTGGCAATGATTGCAAGATTTTTTTCAAGAGTTTATTTAAACAAACACTACGAACCAAAATTAAAATTAAAAAAAGGATATTACTTTAGTTTTTTTGAATTCATTAAAAAAGCCCCCTCAAACAACTTTGGCAAATTCGCAATCTTCAAAGCCCTCATAAGTTTCGCAGCAATGATTGCAAGTCCTTTCTTTGCAGTTTACTTGCTAAGAAATCTCGGATTTAGTTATGTAACTTTCATGGCAGTAATCCTTTCAGTAACCCTGTTCTCAATCCTAACAATAAAACTCTGGGGCAAATTCGCAGACAAATACGGCAACTACCAAGTCATGAAAATCACATCAATCCTAATCTCAATTTTCCCACTATTATGGCTCATCTCAGAATCCCCAATCTTCTTAATCCTCGTGCCACAACTAATCGCAGGAGTCGGATGGGCAGGATTCAACTTAGCTGCAGGAAATTTCGTCTTTGATTCAGTAACCCCTGAAAAAAGAGGCGTCGCTGTTTCATATTACAACCTATTGCAAGGAATCGGAATTTTCTTAGGGGCATCAATCGGAGCAATCCTCGTAAAAGTCCTGACAATAAATTTCATAGACATAATTTTATTTATCTTCCTAATTTCAGCATTCGCAAGACTAACTGTTTCACTAATCATGCTCCCTTTATTCAAAGAAATAAGACACATGAAAACCTTCGACAGCTCAAAAGCACTAAAACATCTAATGCCAAAACACATTTTAACAGGAGTATTTGAAGACTTTCACGAATTAATGTTTGGGAAAACACATCGGAGGGGGAGAAGGTGAATTTTTGTGTAGAAGATTAAAATTAGAGGTTGTTATATGAAATTCAGAATTCTGGCTAATCAGAAAAAAGAAAGTGCCCACAGTCCTTTGGACAAATAGTCTTGACTTCGTCAAACAGTTTTAATTACTCTTCCACAGTAATAACTAGATAAATGTTTTACAACTTCTAGTTGATATTGAAATTCTAAACCAGCATCTTGGGCATAATGTTGGGCAATTCTAAATGAACTTGATGGATCTTCACCTTTTTGTATTTTTTTCTTGGTTTCAGCAATCCATTCCCGAATATTCTTTGGAGCATGTTTAACCCCTTCTGAGAAATATACTTTTTTAATTTTATCAATTCTATCAGAAATATCTACTCCTATTTCTTGTGCTATTTCAATAGCTTCATTAAGAACACCATGATCTCTTAAATTTGTCCACCATCCTTTACCTTTTCTAGCCATGTTTTCAACATAGGCAATATCTTCATTCATTAATGCACGACCTCTTTCTTGAATTCCCTGTTGGTAAATCTCACCAATTAATTCAAATACTCTGGAATCAATTTGTTGACTTAGTTTACAGGCTTCTCCTCTTGCTCTGTCTACCCAATTTTGTACTTTTTTTTGAGGGTGCCCTTGACTAGCCCTATATTTTACTGTTGAGAGTAACCAGTCCTTAGGTTCTTCTCCCAATGGTTCATATCCCAAAAACTTTTCAAAATAAGAAACCTTCCCATCCAAATCTGGAATTGATTCATAAATTGATTCTTTTTGCAGGATTCTTTCAACATCTCCTTGTCTTACTCTTCCCAAAAAATAAGCACGATCTGAAAGCGATTTTAGAAATCCTTGGCTATGGCAATTGCTAGATGGATCCGTCTTTTCCATCTCCTTTAATCTTTTCTGTAATGAATCTCTAAACATTCTATTCTCCTATGATACCACTATTGAGTTAAGATTTATAAAACTTTCGGTTGTGTCTGAGGAAACTCTGCGAAAAATCAAAGATTTTCCTTGCCATATTGCATTCTCACAAAATCAAAGATTTTGTTTGGGAGACAGAACAAGACTTAAACAGAAAATCCTTACAGGATTTTCCCAAATTTTTGCTAACGCAAAAACTCTCGAGATCACTTCGTTCCACTCGAGCCCTTCGGGTTGTTTAATCCCGTTGTTCATTTCAATTTCCAAAGATTTTTTTACGCCCACCCAGATACTGAAAAGGCACTCCCAAAGCTATACAATTCAAACTAATAATCTTTAAAAACAATGTAAGGGGTAAGAAAATTAGAATGGACGAAGGGAAAGTAAAAATAAAAATTGATTATATACAAGGAAATTATCAAGCATTTTGTGGAAAATTTCTTGGTGAGATTGAAGACAGAGTTTCCTACTCT
>DAOVXQ010000009.1 GCA_030636025.1 archaeon | reverse complement strand
TGTTAAAGAATATTCCCCAGATATTTTAGCAGGTTATTTTTCAGATGGATTTGACCTGCCTTATATAAAAGCAAGAGCAGAAAAACTAAAAATAAAACTCCCATTAGGATTAGATGACTCTCAACCTCGTTTCACAAGAGGTACTTTAACTACTGGAAAAATAAAAGGAATTGTTCATATAGACTTATTAAGATTTATTAGAAATGCTTACTCCCAATACCTTCAATCAGAAACCTTATCTCTAAATGAAGTTTCTTCAGAACTTCTAGGAGAAAAGAAAACAGAATTTAATGCATATGAAGCAATGAAAGCAAAAACAATTGATTGGGAAAAATTTTATGATTACAATCTGCAAGACTCTATCTTAACTTATAAGCTGACAGAAAAATTATGGCAGGACATAATGGAAATAACAAAGATTACTCAAGAACCATTATTTAATGTTTCAAGAAACACAATGGCAGGTAATTTTGAAGATTATATAATTCATAACTTAGATAAATTTAATGAAATAACTGAACGAAGGCCAGGTTATGATGAGATTGGAGAAAGAAGGCAAAGAGGAAAATATGAAGGGGCTTTTGTTTTTCAGCCAATCCCTGGACTCTATGAAAACATTGGTTTTTTTGACTTTTCTAGTATGTATGCAAGTGTTATCGTTTCATATAATCTCTCAAAATCAACCCACATAGAAGAAAAGCAAACTCTAGAAAAGATGAATAGAAAGAAACCATCAGGTGCCTTTGCAGGAGAATATCAAAATAAAAAAACCTATTTCATAAAAAAACCTCAAGGATTTGTTCCAATTCTTTTAGAAGGAATAATAGAAAAAAGAAGAAAATTCAAAGAAGAATACAATAAAAATCCAAATCAGATTTTAAAAATAAGAAGCAATGCATTTAAATTAATTGCAAATGCAGCTTATGGATATCAGGGATTTTTTGGAGCCAGATATTATTCAATAGAGGCTGCCTCTTCAACAGCTTATTTTGCAAGAGAAAATATAAAAAAAGCAATTGAAACAATAAAAAAACAAGGGTATAATGTCATCTACAGCGACACAGATTCAATTGCATTTACATTAGGAAAACATACAGAAAAACAAGCATTAGATATGTTAAAAAAAATAAATTCTAAACTTTCAGGAATAATGGCACTAGATTCTGAAGGATTTTTTAAAAGAGGAATTTGGGTAACAAAAAGAACAGGAGAATTTGGTGCAAAAAAGAAATATGCATTAATAGACAAAAAAAATAAAATCAAAATCAGAGGTTTTGAAACAGTTAGAAGAGATTGGTGCAGACTAGCAAGAGATGTGCAAAATAAAGTCCTAAACCTTATACTTAAAAAAGGAAATGAAAAAGAAGCATTAGAATATGTTAAAAAAATAATTAAAAAAATAAAAAACAGAGAGATTGAATTAAAACAGCTTATTATTAAGACTCAATTAAAAAAACCAATTGAAGAATATAAATCCGAAGGACCCCATGTAACAATTGCAAAAAAAATGAAAGCATCTGGGATGCCTGTTGATATTGGAATGTTAATTGAATATTATATTTCTGAACCAGAAACAGGTAAAAAAAGAACACTTATCAGAGAAAGAGCAAAACTCTTAGATGAAAAAGGAAAATATGATATTAATTATTATCTAAACAATCAGCTTCTTCCAGCAGTAGAAAATATCCTAGAAGTTTTTAAAATTAATATTAAAGAAATTTCAGAAGGAAAAAAGCAGATGATGTTGGGAGATTTTTGAAACTTCTTTTAAGCACTAATCTATCCATTAGACAAATAGATATTTAACCAGTTCTACCATCTTCTTCGTATCGTCCTTTACAAAACATAGCATTAACTGCCCATGTATCATGCATACATTGAACATATTGCCTCAATACTCCCAGATTCTGTATCTCTTGAGAATTTAATTTATCAAAATTGTTCACAACAGCCTCATAAACATCAAGTGTAGCTCCAAGCTTTTCTTCAACATCAATTCGTATTCCTCTAGAAGACATATTTCCTACTTTTTGTAGCTTACTAACTAGTCCATTATAAATTTCAGTCATTTTATCCATTACCTCCCTTAATTACTTTTTGTTTAATTTTAATTATTGATATCATTTTTGTTATTTGTATTTTCATTTTGTTTAATTTTTTTATTTCAATCATTTAAGATTGTTTATTTATTATGATAAAGTAATAACTTACCCTCTTTTATACATTATCTTCCCCCTAGGGGGTCGTAATAATAACCTTTAAATAACCTAAAATCATTAGTTATTTGCATGGACACAAAAATATTAGAACAAATTGGTTTAACAGAAGGAGAAACAAAAGTCTATTTAGCTTTGCTCAAATTAGGAACTGTTACTACAGGTTCATTAGTTGCTAAAGCAGAAGTTTCTAGTTCAAAAATATATAAAATTCTTGATAGACTACAAATAAAGGGATTAGTTGGACACACAATTAAAGCTAAAACAAAACATTTCACAGCTTTGCCTCCCAAGAGAATTCTTGAATATATGGATGAGAAAGAACAAGAATTCAATAAGAAAAAAGAACTTATTAAACAATTTCTTCCCGATTTAGAAGAAATGCAGGAGTCTTCTAAAGAAAAATCAGAAGCGACTCTTTTTGAAGGAATTAAAGCAATTAAAAATTTTTATAATAATATCTTAGATGATTTAGATTCTGGGGATACTTATTATGTATTGGGTGCAACTTATGGTAAAGATTATGAAGGAGTAAGAGAATTTTTTTATAATTACCATATAAGAAGAGTAAAAAAGAAAATTAAGGTCAAAATGTTAGCTAATATAGAAACAAAAGGCAATCTTGAAAAACCCACTTTAAAAAATTCAGAAGTTAAATATCTCCCAAAATATCTTGTAACTAATATGATGATTGTGTTCTATAAAAATAAATCATTTATTTATTTTTTAACAGAAGAGCCAAAAGGTTTTCTTATAGAAAATAAGGAAGTTATGGAAAGTTTTAAAACCTATTTTGATACTTTTTGGAAAATCGCCAAAAAATAATGCTTATATCAAAAGAAGAAGAAAATCAGAGGAGATTTTTGAAATTTCTTTTAAGCACCACAATTTCTAAAAACCAAAACATTTAATAACCTAGTATCAAATAGTATACATATGTATCAAAAAAGAAACAATGAATTAAAAATAATTTCTTTATTTAGAGGAAACTATAAAATAAGATTTTATTTAAGAGAAATAAGTAAACTAACAAAAATTCCCCTTAAAACTTGTCAAAATGTTTTAACATTTTTAGAAAAATCAAAAATTCTCAAGAGCAAAACAGAAGGAAAAAACAAATATTTTTCTCTAAATCTAGAAAATATCAAAACTAAATCCTATTTACTACAATCAGAAATTTATCAAACAGATGAATTTATAGAAAAATATTTTAAATTTAAGATGTTTTTAAAATCTACAAAAACAACAAATTCAGTAATTGTTTTTGGAAGTTTTGCCAAATTCACAGCAGATAAAAATTCAGATTTAGACTTACTAATCCTCTCAAAAAACGAATTAAAACTACCATTTCATTTATTACCTTATAAGCCACATAAAATTAATATGACTGAAGAAACTTTTTTAAATGCTCTTAAAGAACAAGAAGATTTAATTAAAGAAATTGAAGAAAATCATATAATTTTAAATAATCATTCATTCTATGTAAACACAATGTGGGAACAATATGGAAACTAAAAAATTAAAATGGTGTTTTAAAATAAAAGATGGGCTAAAAATAGTTGAACCAAATGAAAGACTTTCAAAATCTTATCTTGAACAAGCTAAATCTTCTTTATTAAGAGCTAATAAAAATTTTAATGATAAAGATTTACTTTGGACAACTGTAACAATTTATTATGCAGAATATTATGCTCTTTATTCTTTTCTTCAAAAAATTGGAGTAAAATGCGAGAATCATTCTTGTTCAATTCTTGTTGTTGGAAGTTTATTAGGAAATGATAAAACTAAAATCATCAATGAGCATAAAAACAAAAGAATTGACGCTCAGTATTATATGAAAGTAGACCAAGAAAATAAAATAAAAATCATGCTTACAGAAGCACAAAATTTTATTTCAAATTTTGACGAATTAGTTTCCAACTTTTCTGATAAAGAGATTAAAGAATTAAGAAATAAAATTTCTTCTTTTTTAATCTAAAAAATTTTAGAAATTTTCAATTTCAGAAGGAAAAAAGCAGATGATGTTGGGAGATTTTTGAAAGAAATTACCTCTTAGCAATCTTCCACAAATCTCTAAAAAATTCTGAGAAAGAAGTTGTTATAGAATTTGATATAATATGAACACATGTAAAATCTTCTTCGTATGAAAAAATAAAACTATTATTATCAATGATCATAATTGCAGAGGGTGTAAAATTATCAATCTCTTTAACTTTTGTATATTTTAATTCTTCAAAAAAATTCCAATATTCTGTATTTTTATCAGAAAAAAGAATTTGAGCTTTTTTCTTCAACTGAACTCTTTTTCTATGCCAATTTCTCCAAAAATTATTATATTTAACATTCTTTGAAGACCTAACCCCCATAATTTTTATTTCTTTAGCATCTTCTAATGAATTATTAACAATAGAAAAAATTCCCTTAAGACCTTTAATTAATGATACAATTTCTAATCCTCCATCTTTTTTCTTTAATAATTTCAGTTCAGGAATTATCTTTTCTAATTTTTCTTCTTTTTCATGTAATAATCTTTCTTTTTCTTTTATGTAAGAAATAAGTGTTTCGGGTTCATTTGCTATAAAATATTTAATATTATTTTCAGAAATAGTTTTAACAAGCCCCTTATCAGCTAATTTATATAAAGTTTCATAAATCTTTCCTCCAGAAATTTTAGCTTCTTTTACAATTTCTCCACTTTTAGATTTACCTATTTTTAACAAAGTTAAGTAAACCAAACTTTCATTTTGTGTCAAACCACAGGCTTTTAATAATTCTTCATACATCTTACTTACCACTAAGTGGGAGGGAGTATTTAAATATTATTATTTTGTTGGAGGATTATGGAAGAAGAAAAACCAAAACCAATAAAGTATTTGAATTTAGAACATCTAGGTGGTTGGAGGGGGGATGGTTTTTGGGAAATAGATTTAAGAGATTCAAAATACCTTGAAGTAGAAGAAGTAAGTCTTCGCCACTGTGAGCTTAGAGAATGGCACATTAAAAATTTAGGATATTTGCCTAATTTAAAATCATTATCCTTGATGTCTGCAGGGAATTTTTTAACTAAGCTGAATGGATTGTTTGGGAGATTTTCAGATAAAAGAGTGGATTTGTATAATCTAGAAGAGTTAAGTCTTCATAATTGCGAAATTCCAAACAAATTAGGGGAGTTAACTCAATTAAGAAAATTAACGATTTTTGATCCAAATTCTGGGAAATACCATCCAAAGATACCTTCAATAAACTTTCCTTCACTTGTTGAATTAAATATTGGAAATATAAGTGTCCAACAGTTACCTGATAAAATTGTGGCTCCAAAATTAAGAAAACTTAGTGTTAGTAGTATTAAGGATATGGATTATCTTCCAGAATTTATTAGAGAAAATCCCTCTCTTAAAAGCTTAGACATACAGTATACAAATCTTAAGAGGTTGCCTTCTTGGATATCTGATCTAAAAAATCTAGAAGATCTAAATCTTAGATGCAATTGTTCATTGGAATCAATTCTGGATGAGATTGGACAACTTAAAAAACTCAGAAAATTAACTTTTGACCACGATTATAATTCTAAGGAAGGTTCCAAGGTTTCACTTAAAACCTTACCACAAGGAATAGGGGGGCTCGAAAATTTACAATATTTATTTGCTTATAATGTAAGATATCTAAAAGATTTACCAGAATCTATATTCAATCTTAAAAACTTGAAGGTATATGATTTTAAGGATACTTCTTTAAACGATTTTTCAAGAAAAATTTTACAAAAAATGACTTGGGCAAAACCAAGACAACATAAGGGGGCAATATTTTCTATGCTCGAAAAAAATGAAGGTAATATTGGACTTTCTGGTGGTTATGAATAAAATGATAAGAGATAACCATTCTAAAGATATTCAAAACCAAATCTCGGGATTAGTGAAACAAGCATCTATGCTTTTACACTATCAACAATTTGATTCAAATAATCGTTTAAATAATGAATGTTCAAGTTTAATTGATCGCCTGTCAAACAATGAAGTTTATCAGGCAATAAGATTTGCAGAATCTCAACCTAAAATTTTATCTTTTTGGTCAAGAAGGAAATCTTGGAAAAATATGGCAAATTATCTTCAAACTCGATATGAACAAAGAATCAAATCATAAAACCTCTTTCTTCAAAACATCATATAAAAATTCTATTGCTTTTTTAGTTGCAGAACCAATAATCTTCTCTCTATCTTTTAACTTAATATTCAATTTTTTAACATAAATATTATTTAGAGAGGCTATCGAAAGGTAAATTAATCCTGCTTTTTGATCTAACGGGTCTGCATATCCTGTAGAACTTATTGAATAATCTGTTTTTACTTTTTTTCTAACTTTTATTGCCATCTCCTTACAAACTTCCCTGCTAATTGAACCATATTTTTTAATTACTCTTTTCGAAACCCCAATTTCTTTTATTTTTGAATTAATATCATAAGCAACAAAACCTAATTTAAAAAATTCAGAAGAACCAGAATAACTAATTAATGCTCTACTAATTGAACCTCCTGTACAACTCTCTGCAACAGAAATACTTAATTTTTTTTCTTTTAAAAGATAATGGACTTTTTTCTTATTATTGTGTAATTCTTTTAATCTATCTAATGCCCGAATTTTTTTAAGATAATTAAAAACTGCTTCAGGAAGCCCTTTCTTACTTTTACACTCTAACCATTTTTTTCTAATATTTGTAGCACTGATATCTCTCGGTTTTTCTTTTTCATTTAAATAATGAATTTTTACTTGGTCTTTAAGTAATTTTTTTACATGTTTATTTCCAGTAAATAAAATCTCAAAACCACCAATCTTGTTTTTAACGTTTTTTACCCATTCAGTATCATCTATTTTATCTGGAATATGGTAAATTTTATAATTTTTTATTTTATTTTCTTTCAATGTAAGCCTTATCATTTCTTCTCTTTCAATATTTGTAAATGGGTTCTTCTTCTCATGATATTTTTCAGAAGATCCAATTCCAATTTTTATAAAAAATTTATCTTTAGAATATTTTTTAATAACATGCAAATGCCCAAGATGAAATGGCTGAAATCTTCCAATAATTAATAAGGTCTTCATTTTTCTAAACTCTCATAAAATTTCTTAGCAGTCACAAAATAAGGTAACCCATATTTCTTAGCAACTTCTCTTGCTTTTTTTCTATAACCAAAAATAGCAATAGGTTTAACTTTAACAGGTTTATTAAAAATAACCTCATTATATTCTACAAGTCGATGTTTTGATCTAGGTAATTTACCATATAATGATTTAATTCTAAATTTATTTACTGCATCCCATGCTTTTTCAGGAGAAGAAAATTTCTTTAACATTTTATCAATACTCATAAAAACAAATTGCTCAAATCCGGGGATTAAATTATGATTATAATACATATGAAGATTATTTTTTATTCTATAATAATGTACAACTAATTTTTTAACATCTGTTAATAATACTAAATCAAATGGATAAATTAAATCTGGTTTTTGGTTTGTTTGAAAAATAACTCCTTGAGATCTGTAAGTCTTTAAATAATTTTTATGTAAAAAACTGCAAGCCAATCTCCTTTTTCTTCCAAAACTTTTAGTATTAAGTTTAATTGTTTTAGTTTTTATAATATTTTCTATAGTTTGAAAAGTAATTTTTTTCTTTCCTTTCAAAGTTTTAGTGGCAAAATCTTCTTCTAAAGATTTTGCAAAATACATCTCTTTTTTCATAATATTCTAAAACCAAACCTTGCTTTTAAACTTTTTTAATCCTCAACAAAAATAAATTATAAAAAACTTTTAAATCAACCACTCACCCAACAACCCTGCCTAAACCAACCACAACAACCCCACCTAAACCTCTCGCAACCAACCTAACCTTCCTCGATTCTTCTTCAAATCTCCTATATTCTTCTAAAAACTCTGAAACTTTTTTCTGCCTTTGAATACTTTCAGCCAAATAATCTATTCTTTGAAAACCATAAAACCTTTTTCCTAAAACACAACCCCCCTGTTTAAGAAGCTCATTACACAATTTCCTTCTCCCCTCTAAAAAATCATCCATAAAATATTAAGTAAAAAAGATTATTTAAAGATTTATATCTTCCCTTCAACCAAAGGCACAAAAACAAATCCAGGAAACTCTTTTGTTTTAATTCTACCCTCTTGCTTTTTAATCTGAAAAATTGAATTTTTCACACTTGTAACAATTACCCCATTATCATTTAAATTATCATATAACCATTTAGGTATTTTAGAACAACTTGCACTTATTAAAATTCGGTCATACCTTCCCTTAATCTCATATCCATTCTCGTAAACAATTTTTATATTTTTCATCTCCTTCAAAACCCCCTTAGATTTTTTAACTAACTCTTTTATTCTTTCAATCCCATAAATCTCTACATTTTTACTTATCTCATTAATTAAAGCCAAAACATAACCACTTCCACTGCCAATTTCCAAAATCTTAATCCCATCTTTTAATTCTAACAAATCCAGCATAAACGCAATTGTATGGGGCTGTGAAATAGTAACTCCAAAACCAATTGGCAAAGGACCATCTTCATAAGCTAATTCTTTAAGATTTTCAGGAATAAAATCCTCTCTTTTAACTTTTAAAAAGGCATTAACAATTTCTTTAGAAAAACCTTCTGCCGTTAATTCATTAATTAATATGTGTTTATTCATAAATTATTAAATCAAAACAAATATTTAATATTATCTTATTGGCATATTTTAATGTCATTGATTCCTAAAATAAAACACATAACCCTCAAAAAGTAGAACATAAACTTTTCTTGTTGCAGATTAATAGCTAAATAAAATAACCTGCGAACATCCCACCCATAACGCCCCCATAACTAACCACATTATTTATAACTGCTTCTTTTTTATTTTTTATTTCATCAGAATATTTTACAAAAGCTAAACTTCCAAGAAAAATAGCAGAACTAAAAGTCCCAAGATACAGGAGATTATTAGGTTGAGACTTATCGTCAAAAGCAAGAATATTTAAAAATGTCCCCATACAAAAACCGCAAATCCCCAGACTAATTCTAGAGGAGAAATCCCCTATTTGATTTTCTAATGTCATTTAATTACAAACCTTAGAAACTATTTAAATATTAAGATGCTAAATTTTACATCCCTTAAACAAAATTATTTCCTGCTTTTCATATCCAGATAAAAATTCTTAAAAAACAAAATGCTTAAAGGAACAATTATTATTGATGATGCAACACTAAAAATATAATTTATAGTTTGTGAAATAATATAAGAAGTTAAATTAAATGTTTCAATGGGCAAAATTGAAGCCCCTCCAGTAATAGTAAAATCTAAAATCTTCGCAGGAATTGAAAAAACAATAGAAATTCCAATAACAATTAAACAAAACAAAAGAAAAAACCCAAAAACCTTCCACCAATTTCCCTTAACAATTGCCTTGCTTCTTTTCATTGAATCTATAATTCCTGTTTTCTCTTTCATTAAAACAAACCCAGAAAAAATCCAGTATATCATAAAGATAATCCCCGGAATAATTAAAAGTATAAACAATCCAAGCAAAGCCAAACTTACAACAATTCCCAATCCCAAAAACGCCCAGAAATAATTCAATCCCCCATTTACTGCCTGTTTCAAATTCATCTTTCCTTTTTTATAAATTGAAAAATAATAAAATGTTAAAGACATTAAAAAAGAAAGTATAAATAATACAATTCCTGAAAAAAATGAAAAAATAAAATATCCTGCAGAGATATTTGAAATATCTACTGAAGAAAAGTTATCTGCACCAACTTGTCCCAAAGTTACTAATTCTTCTACTGCCGCGGGGAAAACTCCAAAAGTTATTGCATAAAATATAATCGTCGGCAAAATCGCAAACAAAACAAACGCCTTCAAAAATAATCTAAAATTAAATTTATACTCTTTCCATGACTCTGCAAAAATATCACCAAATCTTTTCATAAATAAATAAACATTTTTTGCTTTTTAAATATATCTAATTTTGCTTAGTGTGCTAAAAAATGTATTGCTATTTTCTAAAATTCAGCTAAAAAATAAATTTAAAAACTTCCATAATATACTTATAATATGAATTACAAACCAAAACAACTATTCATAGAAAGAATGTCTCTTTTGTTAAAAGACAGACAAGACCTCGATAAATTCTTTGAAACAGTAAAAACAAAACCGAGAAAATCAATTAGAGTTAATACATTAAAAATCCAACCAGAAGAATTAATAATAAAACTAAAAAATAAGGGTTGGAAACTTAAACAACCTTGCGAAAATTATCCAGAGATAATTCAGATTCAATCAGAATTAAAACCAGGAGAATTGGGAACAACAAAAGAACATATTTTGGGCCATTATTATGTGCAGGAAATCACTTCTATGATGCCGATTATTGCATTGCAACCAAAACCAAATGACATCTTGTTAGACCTTTGTGCATCCCCTGGCTCAAAAACAACACAGTCAACAGCGTCGATGCAAAACCAAGGAACAATTATTGCAAATGATGTTTCAATGTCCAGAATTTCAATTCTCTCTACAAACTTAGAAAGAATCGGCGCAACAAACACAATAATAACAAGGCATGACGGAATTCAATTATGCAATAAACTCAAACAGCAAAAATTTCAGTTTGATAAAATCCTCGTCGATGCACCTTGCTCAGGCGAAGGAAACATAAGAGTTTCACCAAGAACTTATTTAGAATGGAGCGAGGGACTATTAAAAAGATTATCAAACAAGCAAAAAAAACTCGCCTCATCTGCATTTCAACTTTTAAAACCAAATAGTGAAATGATTTATTCAACCTGCACACATGCACCAGAAGAAAACGAAGAAGTCATCCAGCATCTTATTGACAACTTTAACATAGAAATTCAGGAAATCAAACTCCCAATAAAATCTCGCCCAGGAATAACAAAATGGAAAAACAAAATATTTTCACAGAAATTAAAAAAAGCACATAGAATTTATCCTCATGATAATAATATGGAGGGTTTTTTTTTGTGTAAAATAAAAAAATTGTCTGATAAGACAATAACAAAATCAAGGGAAAGAGGCATCTGAGAAAACCGTTAGGTTGTCTTGGATCATGTAAAATAAAAAAATTGTCTGATAAAACAATAACAAAATAAAATGCGCATAATATTTGGTTCAGAAAAAAAGCGAATAATAAAACAACTTCAAGAACAGTTTGGAATCTCAAAAATTCCACATCTTTTTCTTAGATTTGGAAAAGAAAAAATACGAGCATATTCTGGAAATCTCTCAATAGAAGAATTAAAAGAACTAGATAAAACATTAAGAATTGAAACCGCAGGATTGTATTTTGCCAAACAACAGCAAGACGGAATTCGTTTAACCCTCGACGGTGTTCAACTATTCAAACCACAAATAACAAAAAATATTTTGGAATTAACAGGGGAACAAACACAACAATGGCTTAAAGGAAATGATTTAGATATACAAACAAGCAAAGCTTTCAAAATTTTAAAAAATCAAAATGAATTTTTAGGTTGCGGAAAATCAACAGGCGAAAGAATAACAAACTTCGTTCCAAAGGAACGAAGAATCAAAAATTAAAGAGGTTCAGAGTTAATAAGATTAAGTCTTTTAAGTATAAGCAGGAGTTTTTGGTTTAACAGCGATATTATCAAGATAATTTGCCATTATTTTTATTGCCCTTTTAAACCCCTTCTTAAAACTATGAGTTCCATCCGGTCTCTTAAAAGGATTTCTCTGATCTTCTAAAAATATTCCAACACCAACCCCTTTTTCCCCATAAAAAACAGGATAAGTTGACAAATACAAATCTTGAGAATTATCAAATGTTTTAGCAGCATAATGTCTTAATCTCATTCCATTTCTCAATGAATCAAATATTTCGTTTCTATAATTTTGATTTATATGGCCCATTAACCACTTTAAACTAGATTTGCCAATATCTCCTTCAACACCTAAAAGTTTTAATGTCCCAGGAGTATAAGAAAAATTACGATTAACAAAATCAAAATAAGCAAATGCAATATTTCGGGCTTCAGAATTTGTCTGGATTACAGCATCGACAGCCATTGCATAAGCACCCCCCCTTAACATTCTATTTTCCTCTTGAAGAGCAACATATTCTGCCTCAAAAGGAGCTCTCCACTCTTCTAATGCCCGATTTTGAGAAACATTTGCTGTAACTCTTGCTCTAATAACATCCCCCCCAGTCCTAACATCTAAACAAGTTTGTTTCGCATCTTTTAATAATCGAACAATCCTTGGAACTCTTTGCCTAAAAGAATTCAATGAATTAACCTGCTCTTCTAATTTCTTTTTTTTAATTCTTAAATTTGACCTGCTCTGCCTTAAAAAATCATATCTTCTAACTTTTTTAGAAACCTCTTCAGAATGTCTGAAGGTATACAACACTACTCCTATTTTTTGCCAAAGATTCATAAAATTACTACCTTGCAGAAATATTTAAACATTTATATACCTTAAAATTTTTATAAAAATATGAAAAACCAAGAAGATTATAAGAAAGCAGGAGAAATTTCAATTAAAGTTAAAGAATATGCTAAAGAATTAATCAAACCAGATATGCCTTTATTAGAAATAGCTCAAAAAATTGAGAGAAAAATTGAAGAATTGGGGGGGATTCCTGCATTCCCTGTTAATCTTTCAATAAACGACGTCGCTGCCCACTACCACCCCACACTACAGGATGAAACAAAAGCATCGGGCTTATTAAAAGTAGATATCGGAGTTCATATCAACGGATTTATCGCAGACACTGCATTTTCAATAGACCTAACACCAGACAACCAGCATAAAGAATTAATTAAAGCATCAGAACAGGCACTTGAAAATGCAATCTCAATCTTAAATAAAAATCCAACATTAAATGAAATTGGGAAAGAAATTCAGGAAACAATTGAATCCAAAGGATTCTCCCCAATTGTTAATCTTTCAGGGCACGGATTAGAGGAATACAACCTGCACTCAGGAATTACAATACCAAATTATGCAAATAATAATGAAAATAAATTAGACGACGACAACGCCTATGCAATCGAACCTTTTGCAACAACCGGCGAGGGCAAAATCTACGAAGGCCCTTCTTCAAATATATACTCAGTGATAGAATTAAAAAACACAAGAAATCAAACAGCAAGAAAAATCTTAGATTATGTCTGGGACAAATATCAAATGCTTCCTTTTTCATTAAGAGAAATGCAGGAAAAATTCGGTCCAATGACAAGACTTGCCTTAAGAGAATTAGAACAAATAAAAGCAATCCATAATTATCCCCAACTAATCGAAAAATCACACAAACCTGTTTCACAAGCAGAACATACAATTATAAAAACCAAGGACAACATAATTGTAACAACCTAAAATGGCTAATGGATTAAGAAAATTAATAAAAGATGCACGAAAAAGTTCTACAGATTATAATCCAAAACCATGTTCTGAAGAAAGCTCTCAATTAAATTATGAACAAACTACCTTAAAAAAATATACTCCAAAATTAAGAGTAGAAGAATTAGACGAAAGGATTACACCTTGATTATTCACCCAAACTGAAAAGAAAGTAAATTATATTCCCCAGAATCATAAACACAAATCCCTTTTTCATGCCACAAAACAAATTCATCTATTCCAACATCAAGAACCATTTTACTGCAAATTGTACAATATGGCTCTCCTGCCCTTAAGGGCTTTCCACAATCATCAAGGCGAACAAAATATAATCTTGAACCAGATAACTTATCTGGATTTTTCCGTAAAGCATCCATTATAGCTCTTTGCTCTGCATGAACACAACAAGTTTTGTCAGTCACTTTTTCATGATAAGATTCTTTTAAATATGAACATCTCCTTTGACTTTCAAGATTTTGTGGCAGACCATTAAATCCGCTTCCGATTATTTTATCTAATTTAACAATTAGAACCACATTTCGCTCTTTCACAAGTTGACTCAACCGCAACCCCAGTTGCTTTAGCAATATATTCAAGAGCTTTCTTTTCCTCGTCACCAAACAAATAAATCATAAAATTACAAAAATAAAACAATATATAAATTAATGGATTCAATTACATTACTTCAATAGTTTCTAAATCAATCCTCGCATTCGTCGGCAGTAACCAAATGAATTTTTTCATAAGCTTTTTTTCTTTCTGCAGAGCATTTATCGCAATATTTCCGAGGATATCTTAAATTTTCCACTGCCTCAAATTCCTTCCCGCAATCCTTGCATTTTTTTAAAACCATAATTAAATTAAAAAAAAGGTGTTTAAAAAGTTTTGTAATTGAAAAATGTGCTTTTCCTTTAAACAACTTATTCAAACATAAATTTAGGAGCTTCGCTAACCCAAGTTTGTTCTTCTATAAAAATCAGATAATGCTAATAATTTTTACAGGAAAGTGATTAGAAAGAATAAGATATAAATAAAAAGAAATTTTTGGTTAGTAAAACTCCAAAAATTTCATAAAATATCGCAGAACTAATTTTCAGCAACCTAATACCTATGTTCCTTAAATAACCTAAAGTCAAAAAGGATAAAAATTTAGTTTAAATGTTTTGGTAATTCGAAGAATGTCGAAATCTCTTATTATATCTGAAAACTCTTTTCTGATTTCTTGGAGAATGGTGTAAAGTTCATCTTCGTTTTCAGTTTCAAATTCTATCTCTAAATCCCATGAACCAATTAGTTTAAGAAATTGAGTCGCTTTTTTGTGTTTTGCTATATATTGTTTTAATTGGTTTTCTGATTCTTCGTTGAGATTTTTCATTCTGAAAATTATTTTGTAATGATTGATGTTTAAGTTTTGAAGATTTAGATAACATCTATATTGGTTTATGATTCCATCTTGTATAAGTTTTTTTATTCGATAATTAATAATATCTCTTGTAAGTTTTGTTTTCTCTGCTAAATCTATAATCTGAATTCTTGCATTGTTTGAAAGTTCCTTTATAATTTTTTCATCGGTTTCATCTAGTTTGTAAATTTGTTCTGGAATTCCATAAACAAATTCTTTTTTCGGAGTTTTTTCTAAATATTCTCTTGAGTAAATTGGAGAGTATTCTGTCAATAGGACATCTTTTTCTAAAATAAAACTGTAGAATTTACCCATAAATTTATTTAATATTTGCCCGAATTCATAATTAGTTTTAGCTAATATTGAAACAGCTAAATCCCATCGACCTCGGATTTGTCCAACCCAAACCGAATTCTTATCTTTATTCCAATAGTTTGTGATTTTTTGTTCAGCTTCGGGAGACGTGTTTTGAAATTTGAAATATATTTTATATTGGGAATATCCGAGTTTTGTAATGTCGATTACAGTGTAATATTTGAAGATTATGTCGTTTTTTTGTAATCTTTTTAGACGATATTCAATTGCAGGTTTTGAAAGCTGAACTTTTTTTGCTAGTTGGGAGTTGGTATACCTTGAATTTTCATCTAGGGCGGTTAAAAGTTTTTTGTCTTTTAGGTCTAGGTTTATTTTCATTTTTTAGCATATTCTAATATATGTGTAATATCTTTATAAATCTTGCGTATATGTAAGATTTTCTTATGGGAAGTATTATATATGTGTAATGTGATAGTACTGTTAAGTTGTAACAAGCGGTTGAATTGAAAAGATTGGCTGATTTGTTGGGCTTATGATGAAAATGGAAAAACAAAATGAAGGGAATGTTGAAAGAGAAAATAAGATTAGATCTAATCTTAAGGAAAGATTGTCAAATTTCAAATTAGAAGACAGACTACTTAATTCTCTTGCAGGGTTAGTGTATAGGGCTGAGAAGTTTAATTATGGTTATACTAATTTAGGAACACATATTTGGATAGATTCTCCACATGTTTTTACAAAAGTTAGTGCAGAGGGTAGTAGAATATTCCCGGAGGCTTCATCTTATCTAACTAAAGTTTGTAATTCTTGCAGTGAATATTTAGAGAAGGATTCTAATCTTATATTGCAAGCGTTTAGATCTAGTCCAGATTTTATTAGAGAATATGGGGCTGATAAGGGCTTTGAAGAATGGGAAAAAACTATTGGAGCTGTTTATGATTTGAGGAAGGAAAATGGGGAGACTAGGAAGAAAATTACCGAGTCGTTGAATAAAGACTATGACGATGCACTCTTGGAGATGAGGGCTTAGGGTGAAAATGACAAAACAAAATAAACAAAATGTTGAAAGAGAAAATAGTCTTATTAGTAAAAGTGGAGCTTATTGTCTAGGGGTTCTTACTGCAGGCCTTATTTGCATGGGGAGTTTTATGGGGTGGGCATATCATGCAGAAAAAGAGTCTGATAAATACTCTCAAAAGTTTCAGATTCAAACTATAGAATCTAAAGATAAAAATAATGAGGGGCTAGAAGACGTTGTTATAAAATATATGGATAACCAAGAAAATATTTTTTATAATACTGGAAAAGGATATCAAACTTCAGAGCAAATCAAACAAACCGAGATAAAAAGAATTGGGGATTCTTATCAAAATCAACTAAGAGAGACTAATGAATTTTATCAAAAGGCTTTAGGAAATTTAGAACAAAAAGCAGAAGGAGGCAGGGAGGAATGATGGGATTAGGAAGGCAGATAAATAACTTTTTGGATAGTCAGAATTTGAGGTCAGACTTACTAAAGGATGCAGGGGTGACTAATGTGGTTTTACCAGTTGCTGTTGGAACAGCAGGATTAATCTATTATGCTTCAGGTGGAAGTAATAATGACATGCGAGCAATCGCACAACTTGGAATAGCCATAGGGTATACTACTTCATTACCAGGAATAGGCATATATTTATTAGGGAGAGGGAAAGAGTCTTTAGAACAAAAAGCACAAGGAGGTAGTGAGTGAAGATGGCAAAGAAAATAACCTACGAAGACCTGAGGGTAAAGCCAGGATGTGCTACCACAGGTTTTACCGAATGGGTTGATAATGTACTTGAATCTAGTCCTGGTGAAGATTATATTTTACCTATAAGTAAAAAACTAGAGAACTCTTCTTCAAATGCGAGAGAATTAACGAGCCACATAGAAAGCGAATTAATAAAATATGGGGAAATTGTTAAAAGTTTTTATTATAAACCAATTGATAAATCTGCCTACTTGCTTAAAACATCAGATTGTTGGCATGAACTAAGCTTCATGAATTTTGAAAAATATGGTAGAAATGAAAATGGCCAAGAGAATATTTATCTTTCACTTATCCCAGATATTTTTATTAGAAAGCCAGAATTAAATCGGACTTCTGAAGAATTTATATTAGATGAACTTTTTTTCAGCAGTTTCAAAAAGAAAAGTTATTGGTTTTCTGAGGATTATTTAAATAGGACTTTTAGATGTCATTTATTCGGTGAAAGAAAGGATAAGGAAAAGGTTTCTGAAATTCTTTCAGTTATTCCCCATTATGAAAAATTCGTGAGAAATCAACATAATCTGAATAGAGCAAAAAGTATTTGGAATATAGATGAACAAATAAATGAATATGAAAATAATTTAGATAAAAAGTTACAGCCCCTAAGGAGACAAAAAGAGAATCTATATAGAAAATTAGAAATGAGAGCTAAGGAAGAATAAAATGGAAAACAAGATTAACAAATAATCTTCCCAATTTCTTATTCAACATCTTCTTCCCCAATAATCTTCCGTCCAGAAAAATCAGCTTCCCTCGCAGAATTTTTTATAATCTCTTTTACTTTTACTTTTAAAATCTTTTCAATCTTCTCAATAGCCTTTCCCCCTATCTTCTTCCCTTCCATCCTTGCAAGTTCTTTAATTATCTTTTTCGAAACCATTTTAATATTTTGGAATTAAAACATTTTTAGATTGGAATTGTATTTTCCATTTGGTTAAAAATTCTTCGAAAGTTATACTGTTTTCTATTGGGATTAGTAATGCTCCTCTTCCGAGTTTTTTTGCTTTTAGTTTTTTTAAGATCCCGTCGGTGTTTCTTCCGATTAATGCGTATGTGAATTTCGTTTTCTCGTTGTGGTTTAGGTTTGTTAATTTGTAATTGAATAGGGCGTATCCTTCGAATCCGAGTTTTTCAGCGATGGGTTTGTTCTCAATTAAAGATAATCCTTCAATTAATATTGATTGTCTTGCTAAAAATTCTTTGTCGAATAATTCAGATAGATTGATTGTTTTTATATCAAGATTTAATATTTTCTCCCTTAGAATTTCTTTAAGTTGTTGAGCAATTTCAACTCTGGTTCTTAGTTTCTCGTCGGTAAAAATAATTAAAATATCTATATCTCTTACATTAGACTTCCCCTTCGTCGCTGAACCATATAGGACGACGTCGAAAATTTCTTTCTTCTTCGCAAATTTTTTAGATTGCGATATTAAGTATCTTGAATAATTCTCTTGCATCTTCTTCAAACATCAATGATGTTTCCTTATTTAATTTAGTTCGATAGCTTTCTTGATAAAATGGAAAATTTTTATCTAAAATAAAATAAAATTTTTTATATTTTTGTTGAAGGATTCTAAATCTCTCGTTGTGACTCGTCGGCATTTTTCCTTCATAGATTAGGATATTCAAGTCACTTAATGCAGAGAGCGTTTTGAAAAATAGTGTTACTGAAGTGTTGTATTCATTTCGTTTATGAGCATCTATTGCGTTCTTAAAATATTCTTTTGCGTTAGCGATTAGCGAGTCTTTTAATTCCATAGTTATACAACAAATTATTACTATTTAAATGTTTTTGTTATGTTATATAACTAAGATATTCTATATAACTTAAAGCTCATTATTTATGTTTTTTGTTATATGGTATAACTTCCTCTAATCAGCAAACAACCTTCCCGTTCAAAAATCATATTTGGCATAAATCCAAATAAATAAATTAAAAAAATAAAAATAAAAATAAAAACCTAACTAGAAATTCTCTCTATCTTCTGAGTCTTGTTTCTTTGCATAACATTCCTTACAATAAACCGGCTTGTCGCCACTTGGTTTGAAAGGAACTTCACATTCTTGCTTACATTCTGCACAAGTTGCTTTATGCATTTCCCTAGGCCTTCTATCAAATCCTCCACGGTTTCCGCCAAATCTTCTACCGCCACCGCCAGAGCTTCTCTGAGGCCTGTTTTTTCTAAAACAATCTTGACATCTAACTGGTTTACCTTCTGTTGGTTTAAACGGAACCTCACATTCAGCTCCACAATCAGAACAAGTTGCTTTATGCATTTCTCTATCTTCCATATTTTCCTCCGTTATACTATTCTTCCTCCCTATTATATAGGTAAAATCAGAAAATTTAACGGCTATTTAAACTTATGGTTTTGAAAAAAATAATTTCAAAGAATAATCAACCCAACTTAACTGCTGTTCCATATGCTAACATCTCTGCCGCACCCTGCATTATCATTGATGTTGCAAATCTAACATTAATAACTGCATCTGCTTTCAAATCAACAGCCTCATTAACCATCCTGTTAAACGCTTCTTCTCTTGCCTGAGTTGTCATTTGCGTATAACTTTTAATTTCCCCACCAACAATATTTTTAAAACCAGCAGCAATATCTCTCCCAACATGTCTTGCCCGAATTGTATTTCCTTTCACAACCCCCAAAATCTGAACAACCTTTCTCCCAGGAATTTCCGCAGTCGTTGAAGTTATAATCTCTACCATATTATTTTTTAGATTTCAAAGATTTTAAATCTTTCCTTTCTTCAATTTTATCTTCTTCTTTATATAAGATAATCATTGCAATCCCAACCACAACCCCCACCAACGGATAAATCAAAACAAATAAAGAAATCTCTGCAGCCAATATCTTAAAAAAACCAAAAGCACTTACTAAAATCAGCAATGCCCCAATTACAATCGCACCTTTTCCCATTTTAAATTAAACAAAGATAAGTTTAAATAAATAACTATCTTAATAATCACATGAAAAACTTATTTTTAGTATTTGGAATTATTCAAACACTTAGCTTGGGACTTATAATTTATTTTATTTTAAATTCATTGAACACAATTGGATTAGATACTCAGATTGTTTTAAGTTGCATCTTCCCTGTATTTTTATTAATCACAGAATATATGATTTATTTAAAGAGATAAAATGGAACAAAAAATAATTGCAAGTATAATTCTAGTCGGATTAGGAATTTTGTTTTTCTTTAATAATAAAAATATTGGCAAAGGGGCACACAAATTCTATAAGACAATTTACACTGAAAAAAATCT
>DAOVXQ010000002.1 GCA_030636025.1 archaeon | reverse complement strand
CAACGGCCTTAGTTATTTCGTTTTGCGGACGGCTTCGTGCTTAGATGCTTTCAGCGCTTATCCGTATAATGCGTAGCTGCACAACTTGCTCATAACAATTGTTACACCAGAGGCATCCAATCCCGGTTCCTCTCGTACTACGGGATCGTTTCACTCAGACAACAACATACCTAGTAGATATCATACAATCTGTCTCACGACGATCTTAACCCAGCTAACGATTCCTTTTAATATGTGAACTCCAGCACCCTTGGTCGCTTATGCACGGCCAGGATAGGAAGAGCCGACAGCGGTGTAGCAAGCCTCGCCGTCAATTTGAACTATCGGGCGAGACAACCCAGTTATCCCTGGGGTACCTTTTTTGTCACAATTGAGACCCATTAAAAGTCTTCAATGGTTCGTTAGGCCCATCTTTCAATTCTGCTTTTTGTGCTTTTTAAAAAACAGTTAGACAAGCTTTTGCCCTTACACTCTACTCCAGATTTCCGACCTGGATGAGCTTGTCTTTAGGCCCCTCCGATATTTTTTCAGAGGGGTGCCGCCCCAGCCAAACTGCCCGCCTGATGATGTCCTCTATAAGAGTAAGTAAATCCACAAAAAGTAAGTAGTATTACATTTTTTGACATGCCGCCTCGCCGAAACTACGCGTATTCTCCTACTTATTCTGGGTACTAATTATAAATTTACAACAACAAGTTGCAGTAAAGGTCCACAGGGTCTTAGCTTCCCACTAGGTATCTCTGGTCTGTTCACCAGACAATAATTTCAGAAGTTTCTAATTAGGGACAGTGACAATTTCGTTAAACCATTCATGCAAGTCGCCATTCAGACGACAAGGTATTACGCTACCTTAAGAGCCTCAGGAATTAGGCCCGCCGTTTGATGGACCTTAGCCGCGTTGAAACACGGTTTTAGACACCACCACTGGGCAGGTCTCACCGATTATACAAGTCCTTTCGGATTAGCAATCGGCTACGTTTTTGATAAACAGTCGAACTATCTTTGTTACTGAGATCTACAAATGCTTTTAATTTTTCAACAAAAAACAAATATAGACACCCCTTATACCGAAGCTAAAGGGCCAATGTTGCCGAATTCCCTTAATTAGATTAAACTTACATATCTTAGCCTACTAAGCTAGAGCATCTGTGTCGATTCTGGGTACGGCTATATAAATTCTAAACACAATGTTTTCACGGGCTCCTGGATTCAGCAATTTTCACCGCACAAATTCTTTTGGCTCTAAGGATTACCCTCCCCAATTTTCTTTGTGCAGATTTCTTTTCAGAACTATGCTTATCCTGAAGCAAATCATATTAATAACAAAATTATATAGTGCAGGAATATTAACCTGCTGTCCATTCGGTGTTCTCGATTAAGATACACCTTAGGCACCGACTAACCCTTGGTTAATTGATAGTGCCAAGGAAACCTTGCTCTTACGATATTTTGCAGTTCTCAGCAAAATTTGATCTTACTCCTACCAAGATTCTCATTCCTTCCCGCTCCACTCAACCTCTCGGCAAAGCTTCTAAGCAGAAAAGACGCCTGTTTACCGCAACACTCTAATGAGTGCGCCTATAGTATCGGTGTTATGTTTTAGCCCCGTCCATTTTCAGGGCCCAAAACCTCAATAAGTGAGCTGTTACGCTTTCTTTAAATGATGACGGCTTCTATGTCTACATCCTTACTGTCTCAGGTTTCAGACTCCTTTTGATACACTTAACATAAACTTTAGGACCTTAACTATAGTCTCCCTTGTTCGGGTCTCGGAACAGCACCTTACGCGCTGCCCCTGTTTCCAGTTGCCAACATCTTATAGCTTCAGAGTTGGAAAGTTCGCCGTAGCAAAAGCGCTCTGCACGACCTATCCGTAGCTTTACACCATAAGAAAATACAACTAGACTATACGAAGGCATATTTCAACAGGAACCAGCCATTGCCAGATTAGATAGGCTTTTCACCCCTAATCGCAGGTCATCCTAGTGCATGTACACAACAATGGTTCAGGCCTCCATTTTCCTTTCGGAAAACTTCACCTTGCCCACGATTAGATCATCTGGCTTCAGGTCTTATCCAAGTAACTAACGCATTTTCATACTCGCTTTCGCTTCGACTTCTTAACATTAATCTTGCTACTTAGATAAACTCCTTGGTCCGTTTTTCAAGACGTACGTTACAACCGCTGTATAAATACAACAGGCAGTAACAAACTGTAACTGTTAGATTTCAAGTCTTTTAACTCTCTTTTAAGAGTACTTTTCAGCTTTCCCTCGCGGTACTAGTGCGCTATCGGATTTAAACTAATATTTAGGGTTAGCAGTTAATTCTGCTACTAGGAAAATCCCGAAGGATTCTCTAAGCCCCAAAACCCCGAAGGATTTTAGGTATTCATACTTCCAATCTAGGAAGCACTACTCTTTTAAGACATTCATATTGATTTCGTCTACGAGGCTTTCACTCTCCAAGGCATTTCTTTCCAGAAAATTTCAACTCATCAACTTAGAATTTATTCTTAACCACATCTCTAACTTCTTTTCAAAAGCAGATTCGGTTTGCCCTATGCCCTTTTCGCTCGCTGCTAATCAGGGTATCACAATTTGTTTTCTTCTCCTGCTGGTACTAAGATGTTTCAATTCCCAGCGTGTATCATCTTCTCAGATTAAGACATTTTTGCATTCGGAAATCTCAGGATCAAATCTTGCGTGCAAATCCCCTGAGCTTATCGCAGCTTGCCACGTCCTTCATCACAGTCTAAACCAAGCTATTCGTCTAACAGTATTATAATAAGTAAGTTATCTCTAATATTATAGAGATACCAGTCTAAGTTTTCTACCTGTATCATTGAATATTAATTCTCTACTCCACCCCGAACTTTGTCCGGAACTTCATCTGTAAGATATTTTAATTCATCCCTGAATTTCACTTTTGGTGAATATGATTTGTGATTTATTTTGTTGACGATTCAAGGTCGTTTAGTTCTATTTCTATTTCTAATCTCCCAGTAATTTTTCTCCCTGAGTTTATTGTTAACTCAGAGATTTTACGCTTAAATTCATCTGCGGTTTCATCTAAATATTCATGTATTTTATTTCTATCATATGTTAAAGGGAGACTTTCTGAATCTTCGTTTATTGATATTCCTTTTTCGTCATATGTTGTATTTATTTTGAATTTCATTTATTTTCTCCTACCCCCCTTAAATTTCAGCGAAGCTGAATGGACCCACCGTGAATCGAACACGGATTTCTTCGTTGCAAACGAAGTGTTCTACCATTGGACTATGGGCCCAGATTGATTTATCAATCTTAAATTGAGACATTTATTTATACTATCTCAAAATAAAATGTTTCATTAACTAGAGTAGGATTGTATCAGTGTATTTCTATAAAATTTAGGAGGTGATCCATCTGCAGGTTCCCCTACAGATACCTTGTGACGACTTAACCTACCTTGTCATACCGAGGTTCGTTCTCGAAAGACCTCGCCAAAGCATAACTCGGTTGGTTTGACGGGCAGTGTGTGCAAGAGGCCGTGACATATTCACCGGGCGTTGATTACACCCGATTACTACGGATTCCATCGTCATGAAGTTGGGTTACAAACTTCAATCTGAACTAAGCCATATTTTATGGGATTAGCTTCTCTTTTCAGAGTCGCAACTCATTGAGTATGGCATTGCCGCGCGCGTGTTGCCCAGGGGATTCGGGCTGTACCCACCTAACATTGCCCCCACCTTCCTCATTGTTACCAATGCAGTCTGTTTAATGTGCTCTTGCGTAGAAATTAAACACAAGGGTCTCGCCTGTTACTTGATTTAACAAGTCATCTCACGACACAGGCTTATGTCGGCCATGCAACTCCTCTTAGCGTGTCAGGTAAGCCCTTTAGACTGACCTTCATTCTGCTATCGCTCCTGGTAAGGTTCACGGTGTAGAATCTAATTAAACCGCACGCGTCACCCGTTGTAGTGCCTCCCCGCCAATTCCTTTAAGTTTCGGCCTTGCGACTATACTTCCCAGGTAGCTCACTCTTCGGCTTCCCTACAGCACCAATACCTCTCGAGGAGGTACTAATGTTTAGTGAGCAGCGTTTACTGCTAGGACTACACGGGTATCTAATCCGTTTTGCGACCCTAGCCTTCATCCCTCACTGTCAGAACCGTACTCGTAAAGTGCCTTCGCCATTGTTAGTCCGATAGAGATTAACACATTTTACCGCTACCTCTATCGTACTCTTTACGCCTTCCGGTCTCTAGTAACATAGTATTTCTTGCACGCCTGATACTTGAGATATCAGATTTCACAAGAAACTTATGAAACAAGCTACGAATGTTTTAGACCCAATAAATGTGGATGCGACTCGGACCGCCGGTATTACCGCGGCGGCTGGCACCGGTCTTGCCCAGTCCTTATTCTTCTGACTTTTTACATCAGAAAAAAGTTTCTCTAAGAGAAACACTCTGGCTCATTTTATCACTCTTTCGAGCATTGTAAAATTTCCTCGACTGCTGCACCCCGTAAGGCTAGGAATAGTGTCTAAGATTCCTTCTCAGGGCCTCTCCGCTAAGAGCCCTTACTGATAATCGGCTTGTTAGGCTTTTACCCCAACAACTACCTAATCAGCCGCAGCCCTATTCTTAGGCTCGAGTTTCAAAAATATTTCATTCCAGAAATTATTTTCTATCAAATATTAGCCTCAGTTTCCCGAGGGTATCTTTGACCTAAGAGCAAGTTAGCTACGTGTTACTGAGCAGTTCGCCCTCCCTTGATAAATCTAAAGAAAGACTTGCATGTCGAATTATGAACCAGATAGCCGCATCCGCCAGCAGGATAAACTGGATTTAATATATTTTATTCCTAACTGATATTAATAGAATTCGGGTTTACAACTAAATGACAATCCTACATCCTGCCAAGAATATAAAATTAAAGGCAATCATTCTAGTTAATGTTGTTAACATTTTATAAAAATTATCAACCAAGAGGCTATTTAAAGGTTTCGGGGATTTTTGTTTTGTGTTAGAGGTTGATGGGTAATAAATATATTGTTAACTCTAAAAATGTTATTTCGAACAATTTAGAAATTATCATAGGTTTTTTAAATTCAATATAGCATAGTAAATTATGGAATGGAAAAAAGTATTTAAGGGCTTCACAATTTTATTGTTAGTTTATATTGTAGTATGGTTGTTTTTCTCATATTCTAGTAGGGTTATTCCGTGTGGAGAAGTATGTATTCCTGAAAGACCATTAGTTCACCCTTTTCTTGCGAAAATATCTATGGTTACTATATATATTTTAACTGGTCCAACATTAGTTATCCTATTTCCAATACTAAAATTTATAGAACCAAGTTTTGGAACAGAGATAAGTTATTTTTTTACTTTTATTATCTGGATATTATATTTTTTAGTATTTAGGTATATTTATTTGTTTATTAAAAAATTCAAGAAGAAACTTTAATCAACCCCAACCCACTAATCACAATTTTTATTTCCAAAACCCGTCGCCCACCAAACATTTATAAACCAATCTCTCAATAAAATTTTATGACAGAAGAAAAAACATTAAATATGAAATCTTTAAAGCAAGAACTAGAAGAAAGTATAAAAAATAAAGAAGCAGGAGAAACATCTGAAGAAGAAGTTCCTAAAAAAAGAATTAAAAAAGAAGTTAAAAAGATTAAACCAAAAGAAAATGTCGACGGTAAAGCAGAAACTCTTATTCCTTTAGAGGATTATATTAAATGTGCAGTTCATTTAGGAACAAAAGTAATCACCCCGCACATGAAGAAATTTGTTTACAAAAGAAGGGCAGACGGACTTGCAGTTATTAACACGGCAGTGATTGATGAAAAAATAAGAGAAGCAATTGAATTTTTAAAAAAATATAATCCAGAAGAAATTTATTTAGTTTGCAAAAGAGAAGCCGGCTGGCAGGGAGCGAAAAAATTTGAGCAAATTACAGGCATAAAAACATTTACAAAAAAATACCCGCCAGGAATTACAACTAATCTTGAACTTGATGATTTTTTCGAAAAAGAATTAACAATAATCTGCGACCCGTGGATAGACAAAAACGCATTGAACGACACTGCAAAATTAAAAAAACCAGTCCTTTCTCTTTGCGACACAAACAATTACACTACAAATGTAACTCAAATAATCCCGTGCAACAACAAGGCAAAAAAATCTGTCGGATGCATTTTATACATCTTGGCAAGAGAATATACAAAAGCAAAAAAAATCCCTTTCGACGCAGACATCGAAGATTTCACAGGCCCGTTAGAAGACACAAGAAGCAGTTAAAATTTCTCAACCAACCTCTTAACCTTTTTTTCAATCCCCTCAACAATTTTTTTAATTTTCTCTAAATCAAATTCACTGCAATCAGGAATTTTCCATTTTATTATTTTACCATTAAAACCCACAAAAGATTTTTTATCAACATTATCAGCGACGATAACAATCAAATCATAATCATTTAATTTCTTTTTATTTAAAACCCTTGACACACTTTTAATTTTATAACCTTTATCTTTCATGACATCAAGAACATTTTTACAAATATATGGTCGCAATTTATCAAGAATTAATCCAGCACTTTTCGCTTTATTATTTTTGCTGAGTTTATTAAAAATCCCTTCTGCAACTTTGTTTCTAAATCTATTATGTTTGCAAATAAATAGGGTTTTCATAATTTGAAATAAGAATTAAAGGTTTTTAATTTTATTCTTTATCTAAATTTCTGCGGGATGCTTAAAGTATCAGCAAGTCTTTTTAAACCCCCTTCTTGTTTTTTAAAAGATTCATATCTGTTAACTCCTTCCCAATACAAATGCAATCTTGCAGCCATTTTTGAATCACCTACATCTAATTTTGGAAAAACATTACAACTTGGAGGATGAATTGGATACATTATCCCGCCGATTGTCCCAAAAGCTTCTTGATTATCTAATTCAACATTATAAACTAAAACTCTGCAATCTTGTCCTTCAATTATCTCCTTAAATACATAATCACATATCCCCCTCATAGAAATAAAATTTCCTTTCAAATAATGAGGACATTCTAATTTAAGATAGTTTGTCAAGGTTTTTTCAACTTGTTCTCCATCATCTAAATTTAAACAAATTTTTGTTTCCATTTTTAATATTTATCAGAACTCTTTCCCCCAGGACAAAAATATTAGAAAATTCGGCTTTATAAATTTTCTGTTAGATAATTTATTTTTATTTATCTAATTTCGCTTCTTTCACTTTCTCACACAAAACAACAAATCTTATAAATACAAACAACTTCTATTTGTCATGGAACAAGAATTAATTACAATACAAAAAGATGAATTAGAAAAATTAAGAAAAAAAGCAGAAATAGCTGATGATGCAATAGTTCAATTAGAATTAAGTCTTAAGGATTTAAAAAATGGGCAGGTCAGCAAATTTTTAGAAGCTCCTTAAATAATCCCAAAATTCATTTTTATTCGCAATTATAAAATCAATAATTTTTTGTTGTTCTTTCTTAGAAGCAAAAGATATAAATAAAATTTTCTTCCTTTCTTTATCCACTAAAAAATAAAGTCTTTTATTTAGATATTTTTTCTCTCTAAACCAATTAAATTGCAAGGGTTTGCCAGTAACGAATTCTTCTAGTTGAAGTTTTATCTTTTTAATCCAGTTTTGTTCATCTTTATCTAAAGTATTAAATAATTTATTGAAAGAATCTGTAGTGTATATTTCATAAGTTTTCATCTCAACCCTCCTCAATCTCAATAACTCTTTTCAACTTCGCCTCTCTTACTCTCCCATAAATTCCTGTTTTAATAAAATCACAGCCAAAACCAACTGCCAAATCAGCAATTGTGTTATCTTTTGTTTCCCCAGAACGATGGGACATAATTGTTTTAATTCCTGCCCGACGAGAAATATCAACAACTTCTTTAACTTTCAATAATGAGCCAATCTGATTTGGTTTTACAATAATTCCATTAATCGCCCGAACCCGAATCGCCTTTTTTAAACGAGAAGGATTTGTCGTCGTCAAATCATCTCCAACAATCAAACAAGATTTCCCCAACCCCCGAAAACCCGCAAAATCATTTTCTTCCAAGCCATCCTCAACATAAAATATTTTATAATCTTTAATTAATTCTTTTATGTAATTTATCTGTTCATTTTTATTTAATTTTGTAGAAGGATTTTTATAATTATAAAATCCATTTTTATAAAAACTTGAACCTGCAACATCCAAGCCAATATCAACTCTTAATTTTTTTCTAACCTCACTCATTATATCTAAAACAGTTTCATTCTCTAACCCAGTTTCCCAAGCCCCCTCATCATTTCTTTGATAAGCCTTCAACAATTTCCTTGCCATTTTATATGCATTCCTATTTATTTTAACACATTCAGCAAAACTTTTTCCACGAGCAATAAATAAAAATTCCTGAAAATCTGGACGATTTTCAGAAACACCCTCGCTGTGCAACCCTCCACCAATCACATTTCCCACACTTCTCATTCTAAATTTTTTGCCTGCATCTTTTTTTGAAAAAAGACGCTTTCTCCCTCCAAGAAATTCCCATAATTCTTTTCCATTTTCACGAGCAAGAGCTTTCAAAAGCGAAGCTTCAAAAGCAAACAAACTATTTCCCCCGATTTTCTCATTAACTAATCTTTCAACTTTTTTCAAATCCTCAAACTTTTCAATTCCCAACCCATTAATTTTCTCAACATCTAATTTTCTAAAAAATTTAATATCAGAATTCAATCCACCACGAGCATAACTTTTAACCTCATATTTTCCTTTTGATTTTCCCGACGGTGCAGATGTTCGAAACCGCCCGCAAGAAGTTTTCACAATAACACAAATTGTTTTCTTCCCTCGAGAATTTTTAACAGCTTTCGCACCTATTTTTTTAATAATCATATTAATAACAAGAAAAAAGGATTTATAATATTAATGTTTCAAAACTTTATTCATTTAAGAATAAACTCTTTTTTCATACTCTAACTGCCCCTTGAATTAATCTATTGAGTTTCTCATTATTAGCAAAAATCCAAATTATTTTATCATCTTTAAACATAATTTTATTAGATGTTTCTAAATATTCTAAGATTAATTTAAAAGTTTGATATTGCATTTGTTTCGGCAAACTTTTCCATAACTCCATCCTTGTAGGATAATCTTCACTATCTTGAATAGATTTTTCAACCATTAAAATAGAATCTAATTTAGGATAATGCAAAATTCCAAGGTTATTTGTATTTTTTACCATTGTATAAACTTATACAATCGGGTTTATAAAACTTTTGATAATTTAAAATATTCAGAATCCTGTTAATTAAATTTTTTCAACCTATGATATTCATTTAAAGCTTTTTCTTCTAATTCTTTATCTTTTTCAAAATTATCAATACATGGAAATTCTTCAGGAGATTTTCCAAAAAGTAAAAATTCGTCTAAATGCCCTTGTTCTTGCAATGCCATGTAGAAAGCATCTTTAACAGTGCAAGGAGAATCTTTTGCCATAAAATATTTTTTTCTATCAAAAAAACTTGTATTTTTCTTAAAAAACACATTTATTTTATCTATAATCATTTTATAATTGCAAGGCCCTCTTCCATTAAAAATCATTAGCCGATTTTCTTTAACAACCTGATTAAAAATCTCCGTATGGTTGCACTCAATACAACTTATACCATGACTAAACCCTTCAAAATTTGTTCCATATTCTCTTGATAATTCAATTGTTCTTTGATTAACTTTTTCATTAGAATTATAAGTTTGCCTCAAATCCATATTTTTTGGAATCTTGTAAACCTTTTTGTCAATTTGAAGAATTTCTTCCCCAGATTTGATAAATAAACTATTCATAAAAAACCATAAAAAAAGTCCTATTTAAAGATTATTGCAATTCTTCCCCACCATCTACTTTTTCCTCTACTTCAACTTCGTCCTCAGGAGTAGCGATTTCCATTATCTCTCCCTCTTCTTTAATCGCCTTTTCATCAGATTCCTCTGTTTTTTCTTTTCTTTCTTCAATTTTTTTAATCTCTTTCTCTTCCTGCTCCGCTTGTTTTTCTAATTTCTTTTGAATCTCTTCATCAGAAAGTTTCTTAACAGTTTTCTCAGATTTTTTAGGCAAAGGCCTTTTAACAGTAATTGGCAAAACATCAGACTCTAATTCTTTTTCAGCGATTTTAAGAGAATCATAATTTAAGTCATCAATTTCTTCCTTGCTCAACTTTAACAAAACCGGGGCATCCATCGCCAACTGCAAACTTCTCGCTCCAAGAATCCTCGCAACTTCATATTTTGTAAATTTGTGTTCTAATTTTTCTAACATTTTAATTAAAATAAATTTATATTTTAAGCTTTAATCAAACCCTTAATCTGTTTTTCTATTTCAGGAAACATTTCATCATAAAGTTTTTCAGAAGCTTCAATCATTTGGATTAATTCATCTGCACTTACAGAATCAATTTTTCCTTTTTGCATTGCATTAATAATTTTTTCTTTTTTAGGTTTTGAAACAGCAAATGTAACTCTTGCCTCACTTGTATCTTCTTCATCTCTGTCAGGGTCAATAAAAACTTTATCCCCAATTTTATGAAATGTCATAGTGAAAGGAACATTTTCTGTTAAAGGCAAAGGCGTATCTGTAAACTCTCCGTACTTAACCGCACCTTGCTCTTCATCATACACAGGGAACTTTGCCATTTTTAATGCAACAACACTTGCGATTGCACCTGCATCCAAAACATTCCCATCATCATTTATACAATAAATATCAACAGCAATACTCCAAACTTTTTCTCCTTCTTTAATGCATAATTTTTTCCAGTCAATAAATCCACTTTCTCTTATTCCCCTGTCAATAACTCTTGCTGTTTCAATAGCATTCATTCTAGGAGGTCCAGACTCATATCTTTTTCCGCAAATCGGACTAAACTCCATACTTGTCATCATTGTTCCTTCATCCTCGTGGTCTGGATAAGGTTCCTGAACACCTAACTTAACACCGACGATAACCTCTGTTTTTCCCAACCTAACCCGTGCACTACCCTCTGCATTATTTGAAACATTTGTCTCAATAGTTAAATCCCGATAATCAAACCTGCCTCGACCATCTAACCGTTTATCTTCTTTCAAAAGATTTGCAATTGCTTGTTTATTTAAATTTGATATTTCCATTATTTCAAAACTCCTGCATCATCAATAACCTCGCCCTTTAATGCTTTAACTTGATATTCATTAACTTTTTTACAAGCCACTTTAGCTGCTTCAATAGCTTCCTTGAATCTATGGGTCTGAATTTTACCATCTAATTGTAAATGCGTAATTTCTTCTGTTCTTGAAGTTAATGAAAAAGGAATGTCTGTCGCACCCTCGCCTTCTTTCCAGTCCTCTTCTTCTTTAGTAATGTCTGCAACAATTTTATCATCGATTTTTCCAATTGAAACACTTGCAACCAGCTCTTTCATTTCAACCCCTGCATGAGCCAAAGCCATTGCAGCCGCGTTTATTCCAGCACACCTTGTTGATGCATTTGCCTGCAAAATCATAATTTCAATATCAATTACAGTCCCAGGGAATTTCTCCAAGCTGACAACTTTTGACAATGCCCATTCACTAACCAAACCAATTTCCTTGCTTCTTCTGTTTGGTCCAGGCCTTGCTCTTTCAGTTACAGAAAATGGAAGCATATTGTAATTGCATCTTATAATTCCTCTTTCAGGATTTTGCAAATGCTGAGGGTGTAATGGTTTTGGCCCATAAACCGCTGCAATCGCAACAGTTTTTCCAAAAGCAAACATCGCACTACCGTCGGCATTCGGGATTATTCCCACCTTCGCACTAACAGGCCTAAGCTCGTCCATTTTTCGCCCATCTGGTCTTTTTGTGTATGCCATTTTAATTTAATTTCAATCCCTCAATCATTTTTAATAATCTTGACCTAATTTTCTTAATACATCTTTGATTTCCAGTTACATCTGTTATATCAATTCTCCCATCACTTCGAACTGTTATTCTCGTAGTTGGCTTATTTGTTATATAGGTATTATCATTTAGAGGATTAATATTATTTGCCTCCCCATAATGATTAATAAGATTTCTAAAGGTAGTCTTTAAATTATTTGCATCTGATGAGTTTATATTGGTCCTATAAGTCATTGTCATTTTTGCCATTTTATTTCTTTCCCTCCAAAAATTTTTCTATAATTTCAGTCAAACCACTTGAAGTAGATTCTTTTGCAACCAAGTTAATTGCGTCTTCTGCTTTTTTCATTCCTTCTATATCTCCATTTATCCAAATATAACCATTTTGCCCAATAGTTATTTCTGTCTGAGTTTTATCTTTGATTAAATTAACCATGCTCCCTTCTTTCCCAATAACTCTTGGAACTTTATTAGGATTAATTTTAATTATTCTTCCGCCTTCTAATTTTCCTAATCCTCGTCCCTTTAAAGTCAAATCAACACTTCCTCTTCTTACACTTAAAATTTTAGCATTAATTACATCCCCAATGTTTGCAAATTCATGCAAATTATTTTTATTAACAAATCTTGGTGATTCCATTATTGGCAAAAATGCAGAATAAGGTCCGTCAATATCAATCATCCACCCGCTAAATGCAAGGTCTGTTACCCTACCTAAAATATTATTTCCCCTCCGAGGTTCAAAAATACCAGACACAGAAATAATTTTGACAACTCTGCCGTTAATATCTGCCAGCCCATATTTCCCTGCAATAATCTCCCCTCCTTCTTTTCTTGTAAAATCTCCAGGCAAATAATCCTCTCCAGATACAATTACCTCTCCAGGAACTACTAATTTTCTTGTGTTATTTTCTTTTGTCATTCTTTAATCTCGCTCGTAATTGCACTACCGTGCGTAACCCCATTTAATTTATCGTAAAATTCTGACTGCAAACCGACAGGAATATTAAGAACAACTTCCAAGCTCCCATCAGAAAGCCATGTTTCTTTCTCCTTGTATTCTTGAATCAATCCATAAATTCTGCCTGTATATTCAGCAGGAATTTTAATCAAAATTTTCTTTGTTTCTATTTTAATAGGAATAACCTTTTTTAATGTTTCGATTACGCCCTGAATCTGTTTTTCAATCGGCTGATGATTAATATTAGCCCCAGATTGTTTAATTGCACTTTCAATTATGTCAGAAGTAAACGGTCTTCCCGTCCCTACATCAACAGCATTCTTAGAAAAAAATTCAACAATCTGCTTCCGTTTTTTATCCACTGCCTCATTTCTAAATTCCTGAGTAACTTCAATTTCCCCTTTTTTAACAATCCGCTCAACAATTTCATTCAAATTTGTTGTATTAAATGCATTTTCTAAATCATCATTTCCAGCCCGAAAACCCTTTTTCAAATCAGTCCAAATAGAATTATCCCTAACAACCCCAGAAATATCAACCAACTCTCCCTTCTTAAATTTCACAGCACTATCTAAATCAACCATTACTTCAAAATCCATTTTCCCGACCCTTAATCTCGCTGTTGTGTCTGTCATTTTCTTCTCCAATTATAAGAACAATAATCATTTAAGGTTTCTTCCAAAATTTCATCTAATTTTTCCTGAGCACAAGTTATTTGTTCGTCATTTCCATTTAAGTACATATTTATTCTTGTGATATTTTCATAACCAATAGTTTTAAGTTGGTTAGTTAAACAAAATGTGCCATTAATAAATGTTGGTTCTGGGCTTAAACAAGAAATCTGATTATTTATTTCTGGTTCAAAATAAAATTCTATGAAAATCCCTGCCCCTTTATAATCTCCATAAAAAAGTCCCTTATTTTTATTTATTCTTTCTCTAAATATCTCACTAATTTCATTATTCTTTTTGTAAATCCTTTCATAAACTTTTCGAGGAATTACTCCATCACTAAAACTAAATGATTCTACTGTTTCCATTTCACTCAAACTCCCTTTTTTTATTTAATTTTTTAATTATTGTGTCTGTCATTTAAATCCTATTTCCTCCTATTCTTAGATATAGCCCTGCCTAATTCTTCTAATTCACTTATTTTTAATCTCTCATAATGTTCAGTTGCCCCTTTATTATCAATGTGTAAGCTTGGATTATCTTCTCCAATTCTATTATCATATCCCAGACATCTATTGATTATAGTTATTTTTTCTTTTGAATCATGAATATCCATAATAGTTTGTGCAAGTTCTTCCAAATTATTAAAACATCTTTTTGTAAATTCACTCCCATTAGAAAAAAATCTATTATCTGAAGATAGATGGTATTGCCAATAAGTAAATGGTTCATCAACCCTCTTCAATGATCTATACACTTCAACACATCCAATTCCTTTTGCCATCTTACTCAAACTCCCTCAATTCATCTTCATTTAATTTATAAAATTTCTCTTTATCATTCTTAATATAAGAAACATCAAATCTTTGAATATCAAAATTATCGCCCAAAACTTCTTTAAGAATATCCAAGCCCAACTTAATACCCTCTTCGCATTTAATTTCTTTTTTATATTTCTCTCTCAAAAGTCCTTTAATTTTCTCATCATTTTTGCCAATCGCTATCGCATTGTATTCAAAATAGTTTCCAGTAATGTCGCTTGTGTATAATCTGCATTTGCCATTGGTTTTTCCAGCAATCATAATTTCAACTCCAAAAGGTCTGACTCCTGGATGCTGTGTAAACTGTTGTTTGATGTCTGAAATTTCTCTTATCACTGTTTCAACATCAATTGGAGAATCATAAGTAACTCTGTGCTGTTGAGCAACAGTTCTTACATGATTAACCAAAATCCGGGCATCACTCAAAATCCCGGCTGCACTCGCAATAATATGTTCATCAACCTCGTAAATTTTATCAGCAGATTCAGAAATTATCAATTTATCTTTCTTGCCCTTGTCAGCAATAATAACAACTCCGTCCTCGCATTTTATACCAATGCTCGGACTTCCAAGCCGAACAGTCTTCTCTGCATATTCAACCTGAAGAATATGACCGTCTGGCGAAAACATCGTCGCACTCCTGTCATAACCCATTACTTGATGCTGCATATCTGGTATTTCCATTGTAATTTTTTTGTTTCATCATCAAGGCAAATAATCAAGAATTTCTACCTGATTCTGAAACCATATCTCTTTCCAAAATTCGTAAGAAGAAAGTATTTATAAGTTTTGCGGTTGTTCAAAATTTGTGTGAGGATGAATAACTTCCAAAGCCATTAATCATAAACCTTAGCATCAAACTCTCCAGTTAATGCAACAGCAGGAAATACATTTGTATCAAAATCCTCTCCTGAATAAAAATTAACCCCAACTTTATCTTGCAGATTATATTGCTCTAAGAATGAATATATTTTATTTCCTTCATCTTCTGGAGAAAAATCTTTTTGTTTTGAATAATTTAATTCTAAAGCAGTTTCATAAGGGCTATTTGGTATTCTTGAACTTTCTGCTCCAACCAAATTATCTTCCAATTTTAAACTCTTTCCATTTACAGATAGAGTTTTCTGATTTAATCTTACTACAATTTCAACATTTTGTTTTACCATTTTACTTTCTTAAAAGATATTCACCATTTTTCTCATAAACAACATCGCCTCTAAGAAAATTTTGGTCTTCATTGAATTCATAATGAATATAATTAAGTAAATCTCCTAGTTCATCAGCTGTTTTTTTATTACTAGCCCCCTCATAATTTGCCTCTAATACATATTTCATTTCTGAAAGAGGTTTTTCTTCTTCTCCATAATCCTGTTTATCAAATTTGCTTGACTTAATCCTATAATCATCAGGATATTGAATTTTTCCAGTAAGTGCTTTATCAAATTGTAATTCAGATATTCCTTCATGTAACAGTAATTGTAAACCTTTAGGATTCCTAGCATCATGCCTTAGGCTAGGGAGTTCTTTTTCTATCTCTTCTTTTGTTGCATCGCAATCAAAAAATGCATATGCTTTGCCAACATTTGTAGACATATCTCTTGGAAATTCTTTTTTGTTTACCATTTTTTCTTAATATTTATAGGTAAAACTACTATATAAACCTTTGTATGTGTTACTACTAAGAAGTTATATTAAATTAATTTCTATATAAAAAGCATTAATTCATTCACACAAACCCAATCATCCCAACCATCACTTAACATTCTTAACACAGCCACTAATCTTAACAATCTCCAAATCTTTTCCACTCATTAAAAAACTTGCCCGAACTTTATCCAAACTCCCTCGATTAATTGCCAAAGCCACTTTTCCAGAACTAGAATTAATTACCTGCGGACTTGCCTCAGCAAAACCCAAAACCCCAACATATTCCAAAATCGCCTCGTCTATATTTTTTTTATTCGCACCCTTACCTTTAACAAGCAAATATCTTTTCTTTTCTCTGTGCGACGGTTTCAGCGATTTCATTTTTTCTTACTAGGTTTTATTTCTTTATTAAACTTCTCCTTGTATTTCTTAATACTTTTCTCTCTTTTATCAAATTTAACAAATAATATAACAAGAACCGCAACAATAAGAACAACTAATAAAACATCCTTTATCCTCTGCAAAACATCAGAAACTTTTTCATCTTCTGGAATTGCCTTTTCTTCAACTTTCTCCTCGACAACATTCCCAGTCACGCCTGCCTCAATATTTATTTCATTAAATGTTTTAATCGTAAGATTTGCTTTACCATTATTTATAGAATTTAATTTAATTATCAAATCATCAAAATCATCACCATCCAAGTCCAAATTTTTCGTTTCCCCAATATAAATAGTCGCATTTATTGGCTCGCTTTTTATTTCTAATTTAACATAATTTTTAGCGATAACTAAGGGTTTGATTGTATGTTCTTTTTTATCAGAACTACTCGTAGGTATACTAAATAATATCTTGTCTTCTTTTTTTATTTCTTGAGTAGCTCCCTCATCCACACTAGTTATAATCGAAGGTAACGAATAAGTCTGTCCAGAAATAGTCGCACTTCCGCCACCACCACCCCCGCCCCCACTCGACGAAGTTGTAACTGTCGCAGGAGTAGTTATTGTAAAACTTTTCTCTTCAGAATTATTCTGATTATTTGCATTATCTGTGCAATTCACACTCCAGACATAAACTGCAGGAGTAACTGTCTTGCTAAAACTATGTGGCTGAGTTAAATTAGTTATAGAAGAATTAGTCGAGTCAACAACACCATTAATAACCAAACTGCAATTAGCAACCCCATAATCATCTGAAACATTATAATAAAATGTTTTTGAAACAGAACTTGATGTTTCACTAGTTGGAAAAGGGCTGACCAAAGTTATATTCGGATAAGTCGCATCATAAGTGATTGTATAATTTTCATCTGAATTTGAAAAACTCTGATTATTATAAGCAACACAATTCCAGGCATAAACATCTTCAACTGAAAAATTATAATTAAAATTTGTAGAATTACTTGTCCCGCTTATATCTGTGGTCAAATTATAAAGCAAATCACTTGTTGAATTCCATAAAGAAAAAGTTGTATTTGTTAAATCATAATTCGTGCTTGTTGAATTGCACACAAATGTCTTGTTTTGATTTGCCTGATTTATGAAAGTATTATTTGCAGGAGAGAAAACAACTGAAACAGTTTTAATTATAGAATCAATTGCAGAATAAATATCAACCCTTGAAAAACTCAACCCGCTTGAAACATCATTTATTTGTTTGCCTGTTGAATTTAAAATATCTGAAATCTCCGACGGGATTGGCACCCTATTTTCTTGCAACCTAAAAAACTGCCTAATCAAAACAAAAGCTCCTGCAACATGAGGGGTCGCCATAGATGTCCCAGATAAAGAACAATATAAATTTCCTGTTCCGCAGGAAGTAAGAACTGTTCCACTAGGGCTTAAAACCATTGTAGAATTTATACTTGAACCAGGTGCAAAAAAATCTGTTAAACTATTCCTATTTGAATAACTTGCAACAGAATCACCTTTATCTGTTGCCCCAACAGCAGTAGAATTTGTGATGCAAGCTGGAGAAGAAATATGTGTAGAATTATAATCATTTCCAGTAGCTACTATGACTGAGATATTGTGGGCAGTTGCATTATTAATTGCAGTTGTCCAAGCAGAATAACTACCATCACATTCAATATCATAAAAATATGGTGCATTTGTTCCCAAACTCATTGAAATCACAGAAATATTATGTGCCTCTCTATTTTGGATACACCAATCAATCGCATTTGTTAAATCTAATTCTGCAGTATCTGAACCACTCCCACCAGAATTCAAAACTTTTAAACCAATTAAACTAATATTTGCACCAACACCAAAAATCCCCCCAGATGCAGATACAATTCCTGCAACATGAGTTCCGTGCCCGTTGTCGTCGCTGACAGAACAATTTTCAACACAATTTTTATTAAAACAATCAATCACACAGGTTTTATTTTTTCCAATTAAATCAGAATGAGAAAAATTAATTCCAGTATCCAGAACACAAACTGTTTCATCTATTCCAGTTATATTAATACCATTAACCTGAATTGGCCAAACAACACTCGCATTAATCAAAGGAATAGAGTCCTGCAAAAAAGAACTAATCTGATGCGAATAAGAAATCCTTTCAACATCTGGGTTCTCACTAAGTTTTTCCAACCCTTCTTCAGAAACATTCATAGAAATCAAATCTTTATATTCTCTCAATTCAACATCACCTAAATCTTCCCTTACATTTTCCCTAACTTTCTCTAAATTATTTTTCCCAAAAAAAGTTTCTTTTGTTTTTACTTTTACTATAATCGAAACTTCTTCATTTTCTTCAAGGGCAGAATAAACATCCTCACTAACTTTATTTTTAATTTCTTGAGTAGAACTAACTAAGAACATTCCACTAATTAAAAATAAAACAATAATTATGAACACTTCTTTTTTTCTCATAAGAAAGAATAATTCCTATTATTTATTAAACTTGCTATAAAAGAGTTTTATTAAGTTCTCTTTCAGAAATTTCATTTATTATATTAATTATGTGATTTGATTCAAGAGCAAAACCCAAACCTTCTGCACTGCCGATTTTAAAATTATTTATCCCAATTACTTTTCCTTTATTATTTATTAAAGGCCCGCCAGAATTTCCAGGATTTAAAGGAACATCTGTCTGAATATAACCCTGAAAATCATTTAAACCTATTCTATTAATCGCACTTACAATTCCCTCGGTAACAGAGAAAGACAAACCATGCGGATTCCCTAATGCAATTACTTTTTCGCCAACCCTCACATCATCAGAATCCCCAAATTCTAAATAATCATCACCCCAGGAAATTTTCAATAAAGCAATATCTTTATCAGAATTATAGCCAATTAAATCTGCATCTTTTAATCCTGAATTATAAGTTAATGCTTTTATGTAGTGCCCCCCAGATAAAACATGCACATTAGTAACAATATACCCGTCCTCTGTTATTATAAATCCAGAACCCTGAGACACATCTGTCCTAATACTGACGACAGATTCAATAACATTTTCTATTATGCCTGAAAAATCCGAACTCGCTGTCGCTTTAAGCACATCCAATTGTTCACCCAAATCCTCTTGCGTTTCTATCAACTCCGAAGTTAATTCATCTATTTTTCCCTGAGTTTGAATATAATTTTCATTTATTTTTTC
Organism: archaeon; assembly: GCA_030636025.1. Taxonomy (GTDB): domain Archaea; phylum Nanobdellota; class Nanobdellia; order Pacearchaeales; family GW2011-AR1; genus ARS1285. Next base: position 83,478 of record DAOVXQ010000002.1, on the reverse strand, counting down.
TTCTAAAATTTGTTTTGTTGAATTTAATTCCATTTTTGATAGAATTAATTCCTGTTCTATTGATTTAAGATTATTATTAAAATGTAAAATAATTCCTGTCTGCACAGCTAATAAAATTATTACAAAAATCAAGCCAACATAAATTTTATTTATTTTCATTCGCAACAACTTCACAACCTCCATTGATGCATTTACAGCTTCCTGCTCCGCAATCTAAAGGCCCTGAACAAACTGCACTGCAAATTGCAGTAGCACAATCTGGGGCCTCATCCAAAGAAACACAACTCTCTGGATGACAGCACGAAGAAGCAACACAATCAGAATCAACCTCGCATTCTTTAATAATCAAACCATCGCAATCTTCTAATTTCACATAATGACTAAAGGTTATTTTATCTGGATACTCATAAACCCCAATACATTCATTATCTTCTAAAAAATAATATCTTTCCTTCCTTGAATTTTGCGACAAAATACAAACTATAATTCCGAGCAAAATTATCAACCCAATAATCACCCAAAATAACTTTTTGTTATGTTCAATTTTAATTCCCTTAACACCAATTTTTCTTTCAAATTTCATACAAAAATATAAGAACCAAAGTATAAAAATATATTTATTCGTTTTTATATTGTATAATTCTTTCCATTACATTAATATAATTTTTGCCGACATCTTCCCAATACATTGTGGCCCCCTTGCAAATAGGAGCAAGCTCTAATGTTTTTCTTTCTTTGTCAGAATGTTTTAAAAAGAATTTTAAACTTTTGTATATCACATTTGAATCTTTAAAATCAACTAAAAATCCCACCCCTTCATTTTCCATATCTTTAGCATAAGGCGAAGCTGTTGCAATATATTGCCTTCCCATACCAACCCAGTAAGCAATCTGCCCACTTGAAATTTGCTGCGGACTTAAATTCGGAACTATTCCCAAATCACTCATCTTCATTATTTTCAGAAATTCATAGGACTCAAGAAATTTATTTAAAAAAATAACAGTATTGTCTTTTGTATTATGCAAATTTTCAAAAATATTATCATTATCAAATTGTATTGGATTTAAACCAAGTTTTTCAGCAGAATTTATTAAAAAATTTCTATAATGTTCTTCGTCTCCAAATTTTTCTTTTTGCAATCTTTTAGCTTCTGGATGAGTTGTTCCTGCTACAATATACACTAAATCTTTTTCCCCTTCTTTTTTTAATGTTGAAAAAGCCTCAATAGGATATTCTATTCCTTTTCTATTAGATATAAATCCTAATGTTGAGATTACAGTTTTTCCCTCTAATCCAAAGTTCTTTTTTAATTCATCTCTTTTTTCAGGGATATTTAATTTTGGAATTCCATGAGGAATATGGATTAATTTTTCTCTTGGAGCATCATATATTTCTCTCAAAATATCTACTGCAGAAGGCGTCAGGCAAATAATTTGGTTTGTATATTTAATTATATTCCTCATTATTCTTTCTTGATTTTTTTTCGGCTCTTTTAAAATAGTATGTGCGATAGTTATATTTGGAATATCGTTGTTAAAAAATCCTCGCAACAATTTGGTTGCAGCCTCATTTCTAACATTTTCTTTAAAAATTCCATATTCATGTTCTATAAAAAATCCAGTTTCTATTCCTTGTTTTTTTCTTTCCTTAGTTTTTTTGATTATATCTTCTAAAGCTTCCTTCCAGGAGTCAGGATTGTTTTGTTCAATCTCCATTTCAACAGGGCTTGTTGTTGCTTGATAATTTAAGGGATTACGAATTATAGAATAAGAACCTGTTTTAAATATCCGGCTGTCTCCGCCAATACTTTCAAGAAAGTCATCATTAAATGTAGCAATACCGCATTCCCTCGGTAAAACTGTGCTTATCGCTCCAATATATAAATTTTTTGGCATTTTAATAAAAAATTAATTTTGAATTCAAAAATTAATTACTTGATAATAATTACAAAGGATTTATAAATGTTTCTTTAATTTGTATACTAAAATGCATAAATCTTTATAAAATTCATTAAAATTTAGATATTATGAAAATTAAAGGAACATTAGAATTGATTAGCAGAGATGAAAAAAAATACGATAGCACAACTCGTCTAATCTTAAAAGAAATGCCTAATAAATGGTGGATTACAAAAGATTCCTTAGGAAATTTGAATAGTTTTAATAATAGTTATATTGTTATGGAAATTATTGAACTATCTTCAAAAGAGATTTCTTTTAGAAAAGAAATCGGCTTTGGAGGGCTTATCAAAAACTTAAAAGCTTATAGAAGTCAAACCGAAAAAGAGAATAATGCAAAACCTTATTTTGATTTCACTTCCTAAAACAAACATATTTAAATCCCTATAGATTTCTATTAAAATAAAAAAGAGATATAAAATGAAAATACATGCAATTGGCGGATTTGACGAGGTAGGCAAAAATATGACTGCTGTGGAATTAAAAGACGATGTAATTATATTTGATTGCGGAATTTTCCTCCCACCAATCGTGGCATTAGAAGAATCTGAAAAAGTTTATACTGAAAAAAGATTAAGAGCAATTAAGGCCGTCCCATCAGATTATATTTTAGACAAATTAAATTTAAGGCACAAGGTCCGGGCAATTATCCCAAGCCATGCCCATTTGGACCACATCGGTGCAATCCCTTATTTAGCCCACAGATACAACGCAGAAATCATCGGAACACCATTCACAATAGAAGTCCTCAAAACTCTTTTAAGAGATGAAAAAATTAATTTAAAAAATAAAATAAAAACAATGCAGCCAAATTCTTCTTGCTATGTTCAGGGAAAAAACAAAAAATACAAGGTGGACTTTATTAATATGACACATTCAACAATCCAAACCTCAATGATTGCATTGCATACCGACGAGGGAGTTGTTTTATATTCAAACGATTTTAAATTAGATAATTATCCAGTTTTAGGAAAAAAACCAAACTACGAAAAATTAAAAGAAATCTCAAAACAAGGAGTTAAAGCATTAATTGTTGATTCCTTATATTCCGGAGATGAAAGAAAAACCGCAAGCGAAAAAGTCGCCCGCTCACTTTTAGAAGATGTAATGCTGACAACAACCAACGAGGGAAAAGGACTTTTTGTAACAACATTTTCATCACACATTGCAAGATTAAAATCAATAGTTGAATTTGGCAAACAATTAAATCGGCAAATAATTTTTTTAGGAAGAAGTTTAAATAAATATACGACTGCGGCTTCAAGGGTTGATATGTGCCCATTTAGAAAAGATGTAGAAATAGCAACTTTTAGAAATCAGTTAGAGCGCGCATTGAAAAAAATAGAAAGACAAAGAGAAAAATATCTTGTTGTTTGCACAGGACACCAGGGAGAACCGGGAAGTATTTTAGACAGATTATCAAAAAATAAACTTCCATTTAAATTTCAAAACCAAGACCACATAATATTTTCCTCATCAGTTATTCCAACACCAGTAAATATAGAAAACAGAAATAAATTAGATTTCAGACTTAAAAAAAGAGGAATCAGGATGTTTAATAATGTTCATGTTTCAGGGCATGCAGGAAGAGAAGATTTAAGAGATTTTATTAATATGGTTAATCCAGAACATATAATCCCTGCCCACGGAGACCACAAAAAAATATCCCCAATGGTTGACCTCGCAGAAGAGCTCGGATACAAAAACAAAAAAAATGTGCATTTAATACACGACAAAGGAAATTTAAAATTTTAATTATCCATAAAAATAAATCTTAAATCTTTAATTAATAAAATGACAAATCAGGAAATAATTACAGGATTAAAAAATGCAATTCAACATGGAGAATCTCTTCAACAAGCAATGCAGGTGATGATTAATTCTGGTTATAATCCAATAGAAGTTCAGGAAGCTTCAAAATATGTTGGTTCTGGTGTGTTAAATATGCAACAGCAAAAACCAGAAGAACAATTAATTATGCCTGAAAAAAAGCAGGGATTTTTTTCAAAACTTTTTAGAAGAAAACAAAAGCAAACTCCAATCCAACAAACTTCATTTAATCAAGAATCTCGGGAAATCAAACAAGCAATTTCTTCTAAAGAGAAAGTTCAGCAAAAATTAAAACCTTTGCAATCCCCTACACCATACCTCTCATCACAACCAATCCAGCAAAAAAATACTCTGACAAAAGAATTGAAAAAAATAAAACCCTCAAGACAAGGACACTTAAAAGAAATAATTTTATTAATAATCCTTTTAGTTCTAATTGCAATATTAACAACAACAATTATTTTCAAAGACAAAATTTTGGGATGGTTTGGTTAGGTTTTTACAACATCACATTTTTATATTCTGTATTCTTATTTAATCTATGAAAAAAAGAGCACGAATATTATTGCCAATTATAATCCTGATAGTTATAATTATAATTCCATTTTTATCTTTAAAATTTACAGGTTTTTTAGTAAAAGAACCAGAAAAACAAGTCAAATTTTATTTTTACGATGAAGCTACAAACTGCCCTTTAGAGGGATATGTTTTTATTGGAGAAAAAGCCGTCGGAAAATCAAACAACGGAATATTTAATTTAACTTATTCAAATTATGTGGCAAATTTTCAAAACAACCAAGAAATTTCAATTTTCGGAAAATTAGAAAATTGTTTTGAAAAAAAAGATTTGTTTTTTGACAAATCCTGGATAGCCCCGCAAATAGAAAAAAACCATTTTTTAGGAGAAACCTCATTTAATTTTAAAACAAAAATTAATCCAAACAATCCAACAAAACGAGAACTACAGGGATTTATTCAACAAAAAAAAGTAATTTCAGAATTAAATAATATAAATCTTAAAAATAAAAACACATTAGAAAGTTTGTCTGAAATAAATCAGTATTTGAATGATAAAATAAAATACGAAAAAGATTGGGAGTTTGATAAAGAAAATAATTACTGGCAAACTCCCGAGGAAACCATTGAAAAAAAACAAGGCGACTGCGAGGACTTTTCAACAACATTATTATCCTTATTCTTAACATACAATAATTCACTAAACTGCTACAATCTTATTTTTACAACCCACATAACTACTTTTTGCCGCATAGAAAATTATTACATTTATTATGACCAAGAAAAAACAGAATTAATCAAAGAAATTCCAAATCATAATCAAAAAACAAAAACTCAATTAGAAAAACTAAACAAAGATTATTTTGAACACTATGGATTAAATGAAACCAAGGTGAATTACGCATTTAATGACGATGAATATATCGAATTTGAAAATAATGATGAATTTGTTAATTGGCAATATAATCTTAAAAACACAAAAACTAAAATAAATTTATTTTTAGATATAGAAAAAGAAATAAAAACAAATATACAAAATCTTCCTGAAACAAATTTAGAAAATGGGGAATTAAGAACACAATCTATTTCTTTGCCGAATTCAAAAAATTTTCCTTACCTTATAATTTTCATCACATTGATTTTACTAATAATTCTAATAATAATTTTACTAAAAACAAATAAAAAATGAATATTTATCAACCAGCAGAAGATTCATATCTCCTTCAGAAAAATCTAAAAAAATATCTTAAAAATAAATATAAATCCATAAAAATATTAGATATGGGTTCTGGTTCAGGAATTCAGGCACAAACTTGCAGAGAACTTGGATTTAATAATGTTTTAACAACAGACATAAATCAAAAAGCAGTTTTTCATTTAAAATCTTTAAATTTCAAAGCAATTCAAACAAATTTATTTGAGAAAATCCCAAAACAGAAATTTGATTTAATCATATTTAATCCCCCCTATCTCCCCGACGACAAAAGAGAACCAGAGGATTCTAAATTAGCGACAACTGGCGGAAAAAACGGTTACGAAATAATTTTAAAATTTTTAAAACAGGCAAAAAAACACTTATCAAATCAATCTACAATTCTCTTGCTTTTTTCTTCATTATCAAAACCAGAGATTATTAAAAGAACTGCAAAAAAATTAAATTATAAGATAAAAGAAATAGATTCTCAGAAATTATTTTTTGAAAAGATTTACATCTTGAAATTCCATTTGTAATGCTTATTTTTTACTGCAATTATGCTTATATAACCAGGAAGATTTTCCTAAAAATGAAATTTGCACACTTATCAGATTGTCACTTAGGGGGCTGGAGACAGCCAGAATTACAAAAACTCAATATGGAATCTTTCCAAAAAGCAATAGAAGAATCTATCAGAGAAGAAGTAGAATTTGTTTTATTTTCAGGAGATTTATTTGATTCTGCATTCCCGCCAATAGAAATTTTGAAAGAAACATTCGCACAATTTAGAAAATTAAAAGATAAAGAAATTAAATGCTATCTTATTGCAGGAAGCCACGATTACTCGGTTTCAGGAAAAACTTTTTTAGATGTTTTAGAAAAAGCAGGATTTTGTGAAATTTGCAAATTTGAAGAACAAGAAGATAAAATAATTCTAAAACCAATAATTTACAAATCAAATTATATTTACGGATATCCGGGAAAGAAATCAGGTCTGGAAATTCAGGATTTAAAAAAAGTTCAGATAGACGAATCATACGAAAATCATTTTAGGATTTTAATGCTCCACACAACAATTACTGAAGCAATAGGAACCCTACCAATAGATTCAATTCCTCTGGAAGAACTTCCAAAAGCAGATTATTATGCCCTCGGGCATATCCATGTGGATTTTGAAAAAGAAATAAATTCAAAACCAGCAATTTATTCAGGTCCAACTTTCCCAAATAATTTTAAAGAATTCGAAGAATTAAAACAAGGCAGTTTTTACATAATAGATGTCGCAGGTTACACCAAAATAACAAAAAAACAAATAAAATTAAAAGAAATTGAAGTTTTAGATATAGAAATAGATAATGCCTTAACAGGAACTGAAAAAATAATTTCAGAACTAGAAAAAAGAGAGCTTGAAGATAAAATTGTTTTATTAAAACCCCATGGAACTTTAAAGCAAGGAAAGATTTCAGATATTAAATTTTTGGAAATTCAAAAATTTTTAGAAGAAAAAAAAGTTTACTCTTTTTTGAAAAATACTTCTAAACTAGAGGTAGAAAAACAGAACTTGGAAATTCAATTAGAAGCAAATGAAATGGAAAAAGTCGAAGAGGTTTTAATAGAAAAATATGAAAAAGAAAACCCCTCAAATTTTAATGAAAAAATAATTCAGCTAATGGAATCATTGAGCATAGAAAAACAAGAAGGAGAAAAATCTGCAATCTTTGAATCAAGGCTACTCTCTGGATTAAACAAACTTTTTGAAATCGAACTATGAAAACAATTAATAGATTAAATAAATGCAATAACTCAAACCGAGCCTTAGCTACTTGGCATCCTGAAATACAGAGTATTTCAGTTAAAGATTTTCAAAGAAAATCTCTAATTCAGGAAGATGACTTGTTACTCAAAGGAGGGTTGACTTGTTAAGGGGACCTTGGTTCCCTTACGATTACGATAATGATACTAAAAAAACTTTTAATAGAAAACATAAGGAGCTATGAAACTCAGGAAATAAATTTTCCAAAGGGTTCAATACTTTTATCTGGAGATATTGGAACCGGAAAAACAACAATACTTTTAGCAATAGAATTTGCACTTTTTGGTTTACAGCCAGGTCAAAAAGCGACTTCATTATTAAGAACAGGAAAAGATAATGGAAAAATAATTTTAGAATTTGAAATAGACAGCAAAAAAATAATTATTGAAAGAACTTTAAAAAAGGGCAAGACAATTTCTCAGGATTATTGCTCAATCACCGTCGACAACGAAAAATTTGAAGGAAGCATAACTGAAATAAAGGCAAAGGTTTTGAAATTATTAAATTACCCAACAGAATTCGCAAAAAAAACAAACCTCCTATATAAATTTACAGTCTACACCCCACAAGAAGAAATGAAACAGATAATTCTTGAACCAAGAGATATAAGATTAAATACCTTAAGACACGTTTTTGGAATTGATAAATATAAAAGAATAGAGGAAAATACCACGATTTTCACATCAAAACTTCGGGAAAAGATAAGATTAACACAGGGAATGATTTATGATTTAGAAGAAATTAAAAAAATCCTGACAGAAAAACAAGAAAATTTAATTCAATTAGAAGAAAAACAAAAACAAGCAAGTTTAGATTATGAAAAAGAAATAGTATTCAGAACTGAAAAAGAAAATGTTTTAAATAAAATTCAGGAAAAAATCAACGAGAAAAATGCATTTGAAACAGAAAAAGCAAAATCAAATATTTTAATCTCAGAAAAACGACAGCAGACAACCCGCTTTCAAAATGACATTAATAATTTAAAATTGCAGGTTGAAGAAGCCAAAAAAATTTCTTTTAATGAGCAGGAATTTAATTCATTAAATCAAAGAATTCAATTTCAGGAAAACAAAGAAGAGGAATTGCAAAAAGAATACATCCAATTAATTGGTGATTTAAATTCTAAGGAAGCAAGAAAAAAAGATTCAGAAGAATTAAAAGAAAAAATTTCTAAATTGCAAAAATGTCCAACTTGTCTTCAGGAAGTTCCAGAACAATACAAGGCAAATATATTTTCAAAAATCGACGAGGAATTGATTAATACACAAAAAATTCTCAGAGAATTTTTTGAAAGGAAAAAACAATTAATAGAGCAAATTGAATTAACAAAAAAAATAAAAGAAGAGTTCAAAAAACAAAAATCAGAGCAGGAATTATTAAAGATTAAACTTGAAAATTTTAAAGAAAAAGAAAATAGAATTATTGAGATTGAAAAACAAAAACAATCTATTGAAAATGATTTAGAAATGCTTGAGAGACACATAAAATCTATGGAAATCTCAATCCAAGAATTTTCAAAATACGACGAGATTTATAAAAAAACAAATCAGGAATTAATTGAAGCAAAAAATAAAGAAAATCAATCTGCAATTAAAAAAGCAGAAATAAATAAAGAATCTCAATTTCTGGAAAATTTGATTAAAGAAAAACAACAGGAGATTCTGAAAAAAGAAGAATTAAAAACAAAAACAGAAGAATTAGCAAAAATAGAATACTGGGTTTCAGAGAAATTTTTAGATTTGGTTTTATTCACAGAAAAACAAGTCTTGATGACATTAAAAGAAGAATTTTCAAATTTATTTTCAAAATGGTTTTCAATATTGGTCTCAGATTCTTTATCTGCAAAACTTAATGACGACTTCGCCCCAATAATTGAACAGCAGGATTATGAATTAGATTACGCTTTTCTTTCAGGCGGAGAAAGAACCGCAATCGCATTAGCATATCGGCTGGCTTTAAACCAAGTTATAAACTCTTTATTAAGCAAAATTAAAACAGGAAACCTAATAATCTTAGACGAACCAACTGACGGCTTTTCAACACAACAATTAGATAAAATGAGGGAAGTTTTCAATGAACTAAATGCAGAACAATTAATCCTCGTCAGCCACGAACCTAAAATCGAAAGCTTCGTCGATAACATAATTAAAATTAATAAGGAAAAAGGAATGAGTGGGATTGAATCATAAACTTTATAAACCCTTTATTCTCCCTAATATTATAATAAATTCTAAGAGATTTAAGAATTTCAATTAATTTAAAATGGATGCTGAATTAAAAAACAATATTCTTAAAACAGGCACAAGTTTAGTTGGTATTGTCTGCAAAGATGGGGTAATCTTAGCCGCAGATAGAAAAATGACTCTTGGAGGTCAGATTATTGCACATAAAAATTTTCAAAAAATATATAGAATTAATGATTACTTGCTTGTTTCAATTGCAGGGCAGGTTTCTGACGCTCAAATGGGTTTAAAAATAATTGCAGCACAATTAAGATTGAAAGAATTAAAATCAAAGAAAAGGTTAACAATAAAAGAGGCAGCTAATTTTATCGCTTCACTCTATTTTCAAGCAATAAGACAGCCATCAATGATACCTTCAATTGTTGGAAGTTTAGTAGCAGGAGTTAATGAAGATGGAAAAGCTGAATTATACAATATATCTCCTGATGGGGCAATAAAAATTATAGAGAATTATGATGCAAATGGAAGTGGAATGATGTTTATATGGGGTTTGTTAGAAAGACAATATAAAAAAGACATAACAATTCAGGAAGGAGTAAATTTAGCGGTTGAAGCAATAAAATCTTCCTCAGAAAGAGATGCTGCATCAGGGAGTGGAATAGATGTTTATACCTTGAATAAAGAAGGAATCAAACAAGTTGTAAAACAAGAAATAGTTTCAGAATATAAAGATAAAGATTAAAAAAATAAATAGGTGTTACAATTATTTTTCATAAGTAAATAAGTAATAAAAACATAAATTACAAATTAAAATAAAATGTCAACAGATATTCTAAAAGATATACAAAAAGAATTGCCAAAAGTTATAGTCAGTGCGAACTTTGAAGGGGCAAATATTGTCCTTTATACCGACGACATTGATTTTTTCAGAGATAATGAAGGAAAAATAAAAGAATTAGTCAATAAATACAAAAAAAGAATTGAACTAAGGGCAGATTCCAAGTTATTAAAATCTCAGGAAGAAACAGAACAAATAATTAAGGGCGAAATCCCAGAGGACGCTAAATTAACAGAAATTCTTTTTGACCCTCAAAGAAGTATTGTGGTTATAGAATCAAAAAGACCTGGTTCTGTAATTGGAAAATCTGGTTTAATATTAAAAAAAATAAGAGAAAAATCATTATGGGTCCCGCAAGTTCAGAGAAGCCCGGCAATCAAAAGTAAAATAACTGAAAGCATAAGGGCAGTTCTTTATGCAAATAATAATGCAAGAAAGAAATTTTTAAATTCTGTTGGTAAAAAAATTTACAAAGAATGGAACCCTGAAAAAATCGAGGGATGGATAAGGATTAGTTTTTTAGGCGGCGGAAGACAAGTAGGAAGAAGTTGCATTCTTTTGCAAACCCCACAAACAAAAATACTTTTAGACTGCGGGATTAATGTTGCAGGACGGGGAAAAGAAAAATTCCCATACCTTGATGTTTCAGAATTTAAAATAAATGAATTAGATGCAATAATTTTATCACACGCCCATTTAGACCACTCTGGATTAATTCCCTATTTATTTAAAATGGGTTACAGGGGGCCAGTTTACATGACTGCCCCGACAAGAGACATCGCAGCACTTTTGGCACTGGATTTCATCGGAGTTGCATACAAACAAGCATCTGCCCCGCTGTTCTCTTCAGTTGATGTAAAAGAAATGGTAAAACACACAATCTGCTTAAATTTCAACGAGGTTACAGACATAGCACAGGACGTCAGAATCACACTCTATAACTCAGGACACGCCTTAGGAAGTTCAATGACACATTTTAATATCGGAAACGGAGCCCATAATTTACTTTATACAGGTGACATGAAATTCCAAAGAACAAAATTATTAGATAGAGCAATTTCAAATTTCCCAAGATTAGAAACAGCAATTATAGAATCAACATACGGGAGCAGAAGAGATGTCCTGCCACCAAGAAAAGAATCTGAAGAAGAATTAATAAAAGCAATTAAAGAGACAATTGAAAAAGGCGGGAAGATTCTTGTTCCAGAATTAGGATTAGGGAGGGCTCAGGAAACAATGTTGGTTTTAGAAGAAGCAATGAAACAAAACAAGTTACCAAAAATCCCGATTTATATCGATGGTATGATTTGGGATATCAACGGAATCCACACAGCTTACCCAGATTTTTTAAATTCAAATGTTAGAAATGAAATCTTTCAAGACAACAACCCGTTTGTTTCAGATATTTTCCAAAGAGTTGGCTCTCCAGCAGAAAGAAAAAAAGTTATTGAAGGCGGCCCATGCGTTGTCCTTGCAACCTCCGGTATGTTGGTCGGAGGAGCATCAGTAGAATACTTCAGGCATTTCGCATCAAACCCAAATAACAGAATTTGCTTTGTTTGTTATCAAGGTATTGGTTCATTAGGAAGACAAGTTCAGGAAGGAGTTAAAAATGTCCAGATGAATGTCGATGGAAAAGAAGAAATGATTGAAGTTAATTTTGATACAACAACCATCACAGGACTTACAGCCCACGCAGGAAGAAACGAGCTCTTAGAATTCGCAAACAGGTCGCAACCAAGACCAAACAGAATAATAATCAACCACGGAGAGCAAGGCAAATGCCTGGACCTTGCATCATCTATTTACAAATTGCATCATATTGAAACAAATGTCCCAAGAAATTTAGAGACAATTCGGTTGAGATAATTACTTTTCTTAATTAGATAATAAAATTATTCTTCAAGAGATTTTGGCAAAACTAACTTTGCAATAGGGAGAGTTCCACTACAAATAGAATGTCCCTTCCTTATTTGAGCAAGTCTAATTTCCCTCTCTGTTTTTTCTTTCCAATCTATATGGGCAGTTACTGCATCATACATATTAAGAAAATTTTCAACTTGTTGAGCAAATGTTTCACCCTTAATTGTATAATTATGTCCCACTTTCTCACCCAAACCATCCATATATCTAAGTTTTCGAAAAGTTGGAACAAATTCAATTGTAAGACCTTCAGGTAATTTCATATCCTCAGGAAATCCTTCACTAGGATTACTTGAATAATCTCTTGCATTTCGAATCCACTCTGTAACTTTTTGATATCCTGATTTATCTTTGTTAGAATAATCTAATAAACCCTGAGCAGTAAAACAAAGAGAATCTTGTATAACTCCTTCTTCAGCAAGTCTAACACATCTTTCTAAATTTTGCCCAAAATCTCCAATTATCCCATGTACTGAAGAAATAATTGCCTCTTTAGATGATAGTTCCTGCATCCCATTGGCAGGGAGAGTTATATTTAACATTTCTAAAACATATTTTTCCATTACTAATATGTTAAGATGCCCAATATCGCTATCAAATTGCCCCCCACTATAATCTGTTTGCCAATTTTCATTAAGGCATATTTGACTAGGATTTAGATACATATTTGCATAATCAAACAAAATATTTGGTTCTGGATTTCCCATATAAATAGCTAAGATAAAAGGTATTTATATTTATATTTCCTCTAAACTATCTTTTGTAAGTGAGATTTTAACAGGATTTTATTAAATACAATAAAATTCTTGCGACATTTTAAAAACCCTTTTAACATTTTAATATTATCAATGGAGGAACCACAGAATCCTGGTTAGGTTTTCAAATTAAAACAGCATCTTAAAGGGAAGATGATTTGTTAAGGGAACCTTGGTTTCCTTACGATTACGAAAATGATTATTAACAACAAATTTAAATTAAACAACCGAGCTTTAGCTACTTGGCATCCTGAAAATTCAAAAGAATTTTCAGTTAAAGATTTTCAAAGAAAATCTCTAATTCAGGAAGATGACTTGTTAAGAAACCTGGGTTTCTTACGATTACGAATATGAAACACAATTTTAAAATAACATTAATATTAATAGCAATGTTTTTAATAACTCAATTAATTGGATTAGGAGTTATCAGTGTTTATCAAGGAGGACTAACACTCCCTTATGGAATGCAACCGCCCATCGAAGCTCAGGAATTAGACGGCATCGGATTATTATTTAACATATTAATTGCATTTTCATTCGCAATATTTTTACTTTTCATCCTGACAAAAATAAAAGCGGAAAAATTCCTAAGAGCCTGGTTTTTTATTGTCACAACTCTTGCAATCGCCTTAACACTAAATGTCCTTTTTTTCAAATTTAATTTAACCTATGCCTACATAATTGCACTTTTAATCGCACTACCCTTAGCATATTTTAAATTATTCAAAAGAAATTTTTTAGTCCATAATTTAACAGAACTAATGATTTACCCCGGAATTGCAGCAGTTTTTGTCCCAATTTTAGGAATTTTAGGAATAATCCTTTTACTTCTTGCAATCTCTCTCTACGACATCTGGGCGGTCTGGAAATCTGAATTTATGCAAAAAATGGCAAAATACCAAATTGAAAAATTAAAATTCTTTGCAGGATTTTTTGTCCCTTATGCAAACAAAACACAAAGAGCAAAAATAAAATTAATAAAGCAAAAATACAAAACACAAAAAGCATTAGAAAAACAATTTAAAAAAGCAAAAATAAAAGTCAATCTGGCGATTCTCGGGGGCGGAGATGTAATTTTCCCAATAATAACTGCAGGAATTTTCTACAAAGTAATGGGATTAATTCCTGCTCTGATAATAACACTTTCAGCAACAATCGGATTATTTGCATTATTTATGATGGCAAAAAAAGGAAAATTTTATCCTGCAATGCCTTTCCTGACAATTCCAATGTATTTGGGAATGATAGTTAACTGGCTGATTTTTTAAAATTATATTTCTATTTTTGTTGTTATTTTTATAAATCTCTTTAAAAATATTTTCGCCCATTAAATAAAATAATAAATTTCCTAATTCTTTAATTAAGCAGGAAAATTAGACATTATTTTATCATTTAATATTTAAAATATTTAAAATATCACATTGTTTAAGAGAGGAAAAGTAATTTTTATCAAAATCATCTCCATATCTTTTTAAATAATCTAAATATATTATCATACAAGGTTTATGATTTTTAATGTGTTTTGATAACATAGAAATTGCAGTATCTCTTGACCCATATTTTTTATACATCTCTAAAAAAAAGGCAGATTTATCAGAATAAATACGAACCTCCTCTGCATAGATCCCTCTTAATTTTTCATCACTAGTCTCTATTTTTAAAATCTTTCTTAATTCCTTTATTTCATCTGTGCCGGGCTCATAATTTTCAAAACTAGGTTCTTGTAAAATATTCAATATATCTTCTAACTTTTCTCCAGGACATTTAATTTCTTTTGTCATTTTTTAATCTTTTATATTTTTAATTTCTATCATTTCTCCCCCACCAGATTCTTACTTTTCTACTCTCCATTTTATAATTGTTTCATTTTAATTTTTCTAAATCCTAAGAATATAATCCCAAAATATCTGAGTTTTTTATTCCTTCAAGATATTTTTCTTTAGAAGATTGATTTCCATTTCTAGCTCCAACTTTTTTCATACCCTCATTAATCCTAACATATCGTTCTGCTTGTTCATCCAAGTAGGTTTTATATTTTTCACCACATTTTTCACACTCAACAATATGTTCCCTCATCACTTCAATTAAATCCTCATTAGATTTACCTAATTTGTTTAGTTGAATAAGTATTTGCATATCCTCCTGATGAAATCCTTTTTCAATATTTTGATAACACAGGTTTTTCAAATCCTCCATAGAAAAACTTTCAGCAGACTCTCTAATTAAATCAAAATTACTTACACCTAACAACAATTCTTCTAAGTTTTTATTTATTGAACAAGTTTCCATCACCAAATCATCCCCACAGTAATATATTCAACATCTTTAAATCTAATCTTTCCATCACTAATATCATTATTATCTCCTTTAGTTATAAAATAAACTCCCTCAGAATCTGTTCCCTTGTCAATAACCCTATGAACAATTAAATAATTATCTTTTCTAAAAGTTATAATGTCTCCAATATGTATTTCTTTCTCAGATTTAGGAACTATTCTTATTCCATTGCTCCCTTTATCCAAAACAGGTTTCATACTTCCTGTCGGGGCATATCTGCTAATACTTGCACCGTCGATAAAAATAACAATTCTATCATTATAAATTTTAATCTGTTCTTCATTTATAAAATCAAAAGGAGCAGAAGGATTTTCAGAAAATCCAAAATAATCTAACGAAAGAGGCATTTCAAATCCAGAGATAAAATATAAATTTACAATATTTGCCATAAGGAAGCCTACCAAAAATATAATACTTATTTTAACTATGCCTGAAATTTTCATAATCCAATAAAAAAAAGCCACTTTTTAAATCTTGTTATTTGTCCTAATTGCCCAGTAATAACACAATCCCAAACTTTATAAAGCCATTTTTCTAAGAAAAATAAGAAGATAAGCAAAACAAATGATAATTAAACAAGAACTTGTAAAACAAATTAAAGATTATTTTAATCTGAATATTTATGAAACAAAAGTTTGGTTAGCATTGCTTAGCAAGGGCGTTGCTTCTGCCGGAGAAATCGCTGAGATGTCAGAAGTTCCAAGAAGTAGAACATACGATGTTCTTGAATCTTTAGAAAAGCAGGGATTTGCAATAATGAAATTAGGAAAACCAGTTAAATATATTGCAGTTAAACCTAATTTAATCTTAGAAAAACTAAAAACAAAAACAATGAAATATGCAGATAATAAAGTTAAAATTCTTTCAGAACTTAAAAAAACAAAAGAGTATGCAGAATTAGAACAGCTTTATGATGTCGGGATACAGCCGATAAGGCACGAAGACATCTCGGGAGCAATAAAAGGAAAATCAACAATTTATAGCCATATAAAAGAAATTTTAGAAAGTGCAGAAAAAGAAGTAATTATCTGCACATCTGTCCAAGAAATACAAAACAAATCAAGATTTTTTTCAGTAATATTTGAAAGATTAAAAAAAGCAAACATAAATATGAAAATCGCTCTTTCAGGAGATGAAAAAGAAATAAAAAAAATTAATTTTAAATATAAAATAAAAGCAAAAGCAATAAACATAGATTCTAAATTTTATATTTCAGATAACAGCCAGGTTTTATTTACAATTTCAAAAATAGGGCAACCCGAGGAAGAATTAGCAATCTGGTTAAACACAAAATTTTTCGCAGCCACACTTAGTTTTTTATTTGACCAAGCAATAAAAAATTAAATTCAAAAGATGGTATTTCTTATAAAATAAATGGAAGATATAATAAAAATAATATGCCCTTCAATGAATAAAGGCCCTGTACCTCCCCTTGCTTTTCAATATGATGGAAAAGACCCTGAAACAGAAAAACATATAGACAGAAATTATCCTAGAGCCAGATTAGAATTAGCGAAATATTTGAAAATGATTAGAAGAGAAGAACCAAATTTTAGGGACCTCAGTCGCCTTAAAAGAGAAGAAATTTATAATAACTGTTTAAAGAAAATACAAACAACTTTAAGAAATAAAAATCTTGAAGGAAATATTTTTGAAGAAATCATAAAAAAAGCAACATTAAGAATTCATCAAATATGTATGAATAAGGAAGATTGTCCAAGATATTAAATAATCTTATCTACGCTCATCTGTTTTATTATCTTTCTATCTTTTTTTATAAATATTTTAAACCAATTTTCAAAACTTAAATTATGTTTTATTTTAATATAAGCAAAATCTTTTTTTACAAAAGCATTTTTATGCACTTTCTTAAAACCAATAAAATTCTTTTTATCTGAAATAGCAGGCCCCCTAATAATCTCGTCTCTCTTTTTATCTAAAACAAGATAAAAATATGCAATATTTTTTTTATCATCATATTCAAACTCCTTTTTTTTAACCACAAATTCTTTATTTAATTTATGAACAAAAAATTTAAAGAATTTTTTGGATTTAGTTCCAGCAATATCTCCTGCCTGTTTAATTGTTTTAATTTTTATTATCTTTAATTTTTTACCATATTTTTTCTTTATCTTCTCACCAACATTTATCTTTTCAAAAAACTTAGAACTCGGATTTTTCAAAAACTTTTTACTTCCCTCTTTAAACTTATCAAAAGTTTCTGCATTCAAACCAGCTAAAGCATTTCTTTCCTTAAATGTCGGGTCAATTAAAATAATTGGACTTTGTGTTTTGGATTTGTTTACCTCAATTAAAACATCTTTTTTTCTTTTGAAAAATTTAGCATCATCAATAATTATCCTTTCTTTATTCTTAACAATTTCTTTTAAAAATTTCTCAAAACTTTTGTAATGACACATTAATAATTCTAAAGCATATCCTGAAAACCCATTAATGTAACTCTCTGCACCATAGCAATTCTGGGCATAACAAAAAGCTTTAGCAATCATTATCTCCTGAGCAATTTTCTTTTTTCTTTTTATTTTCTTTAATAAATAACTCACATGAAAATAACTTAAATCAGTAACATTTTCAGCATCTTCAGGAGATTTAACACCAAGAACAGGAACAATTTCAATAATAATCTCCTTAATATTTAATTGATAATAATCTCTTGAGCCATGAACCTTTTTGACTTTTTTCCCTAAAGCTCTTCCCAATAATTTAGATATATCTTTCCCTCGATATTTTTTATTAAACCTGACAAAAACATCTACATCATATTTATTTTTTTTAATTAAAGTTCCTTTAGCCAAACTCCCACCAACAAAAACATCTGCATTTATTTTTTTCTTTTTCAAAGTCTGTTTTAATTTTTTACAAAAATCACTAGTAATCCTTTCAATTTTTTCAACAATCTCTTTAGAAGGTTTAATTAATTCAAGCTGTTCACTAAAAACTTTTTTAAGGGGATTCATAAAATTATAAATTATTTAATCTATTTAAAACTTAGTTTTCAAATTCAAGCTGTTCTTTTTTAACAGTTAGATAATTTGTGGCTCCCAAATTTTCTAATCTTCCAGGCAATCCTATCAAGAACAAATTCTCATTTTTATCCAAAACACCAACTTCCAACATTCCATTTTTAATTGACTTATTTTTAAAAAATCCAGAAGATTCATTTCCTTCATAATCAATTACCCTAACAGCAGACTCATTACTGAATTGTCCTTCATTTATCGCAGTGCATTTTAAATAAACATTATTTATCATAATCCAAATAATAAAATAGATTATTTAAAGATTACTAAAATAAAAGATTTAAATACCAGTAAACTTTAATACCCTTAGGTGATGGTTGCTTCGGTTAAATAAAATGATAAAAAGAGGGATTATGTTGGCATTTGTATTTTTATTTTTACTAAACAGTGTCTCAGCATTAAGCGAGGGTTATTGTGTGACTGCAGAAGTTTCAGACATTAGTCCAAGTTCAATTGGAATTGGAGAAGAATTCACAATCGGGGTGCAAATTGAAAACTGCGGAGACGAAACACCCGAATATGTTTCTTTCGAATTATTAAACCCTCCCGTCGACATTGAAATTAAAGAACCATTAATCATAAGCATATCAACATTAGCCTATGGAAACAGCGAGAGATTCTTAACATACCATATAAAAACAAAAGCAGATGCTCAACCCGGCATCCACGTAATTAAAACAAGACTATCATACGGAGAAAAAGGATACTTATTATCAAATGATGATGAAATCACATTTAATATCATTGGAGATAAAGCAGAGTTAGGGATAGCATCCCTTAAAACAGATCCTGTGCTCCCAAGAGAAGAAGATACCGTTGAACTAACTATGAGAATTGAAAACACAGGAGACGGAACTGCAAAATCAGTAGGAGTATATTTAGAACACCCATTTCAGGGATTAAAACAATCATTTATTGGGGCACTTGATTCAGATGAGGATGGTCCTGCAGTTATGACATTTATCGTCGATAAGGCAGGTGAATTCGAATTCCCAGTTACAATTTCATACAAAGACGATTTCGGAGATAATGAAATAAAAACAAATATAAATCTCAATGTGCTAAAGAAAAAATCAAATATCGGGATAATTATCCTCACAGTTTTAATAATTGCTATTCTCGGAGCAGGGACATATTATTTTCTCAAAACAAAAAAATCAAAAGATAAAATAATTCAACAACTTCTCAAGGGAAATGATTCAGGCGAGAAAAATAAAAAATCCTTGAAGAAAAAATAAGGGAAAATGCTTAACGATATTAAAGTTGGATTACTAAGTGCAAAAAGTTCTATAAAAAGGGGAAACAAAAAAACCCTGACATTTATTGTTTTTGTTTTAGCATTAATTTTTATGAATTTAGTGTTTTTGCCATCAATGATTGGGGGAATGATGGGGTTATTTACTGGATTTATGCAATATCCTTATGGGGATATTGTTGTTGAGCCAAGTGGAGATAACATTTACATAAATAATGCAGACAATGTTTTGCAAAAAGTAAGAACCGTTCCAGATGTTACATTTGCAACAAAAAGATTAGATGCAGGGGCATCTATTCAATACAAACAAAAAGTTGTAGGTTCATCAATAATCGGAATATTGCCCTCTGAAGAATACGGCGTCTCAGAATATCCTAACATAATAACTGAAGGAGAATTTTTAGGAGATATTTCACGAGACGAAATAATAATCGGGGCAATGCTTGTAGAAGGTTATTTTGGTTCTGAAATTTATGATAATTTGGGTGCAGTAAGGGTCGGTTCACTAGTTGATGTAACATACAGTAACGGGGAAGAAAGAACTTACAAAGTCAAGGGAATAATGGAAGGCACATTTGAACTTGTTGACCTTAATGCATTAGTTCATTACAAAGAGATTGAAGATGTATTTGGAGTTGATGATGGCAAAGCAACAAGCGTAGTTGTAAGGGTAAAAAACCTCGAGGAGGTTGCCGAAACAAAAGAGAAGATAATCACAGCAGGAGTCAAAGAACCTGTTTTTACAAGAGACGAAAAATCAGATGCAATACTTAGACAAGCAATGCAAAGTATTGGAATGATAGACGTCGTATCAAAATTTGTAAGTTTAATCGTCGGCGCAGCATTAATTTTAATAATCATTTATATAAATGTCCTAAACAGAAAAAAAGAAATAGGAATCTTAAAAGCAGTAGGCATATCTCCTCATTCAATCGTCTTGTCTTATGCATTTATCAGCATGTTTTATGTGTCTTTAGGAATTATCGCAGGATTAATTTTATATTTTTTTCTTATGTTTTATTTCACAATAAATCCTGTAACATTTTATGAAACAATGACAATTATCCCAGAAATTCAAGTAGGATTGATAATTAATAGCATTTTCACAATGCTTATCCTGTCAGTTATCGCAGGAATACTTCCTGCTTGGAGAGTTTCAAAAGAAAATATATTGGATGCAATTTGGGGACGATAAAATGAAAGAAAAAACATTAATTAAAGTAAAGAATATGGAAAGACATTATAAGTCTGGAGAAGGAATTGTCCGGGCATTAGATGGTGTTAGTTTTGAAATCAAAGAGGGAGAGTTTATCGCAGTAATGGGTGCAAGTGGAAGCGGGAAAACAACAATGTTAAGAATCCTTGGATTAATGGATGATTTAACAAAAGGAGAATATTCAGTTCAAGGATTAAATGTCGAAGAATTGCCAGAAGAAGAAAGAACATATTATCGATTAACCCAATTAGGTTATGTATTTCAAGATTATGCCCTGATGAATGAAATGAGTGCCTTAGAAAATGTTTATGTTTTGTCTTTAATGGAAGGAAATACAAAAAAAGAATCTATTGCAACTGCTCAGGAGGCATTGGAGAAAGTTGGGTTAGGTAATAAGGGAGATAGAATTCCAGACCAGCTTTCTGGCGGGGAAAAACAAAGAGTTGCTGTTGCAAGAGCAATAGCAAAAAAACCAAAAATCCTATTTGCCGACGAACCTTGTGCAAATTTAGACACCCATACATCTGAACAAGTATTAGAAGTTTTAAGAAATCTTAACAAAAATTTCAGGCAAACAATTGTGATGGTCACCCACGAGCAATGGCACACAAAATATGCCTCAAGATTAATAAAATTAAAAGATGGAAAAATTATTAGTGATAAAAAATTAAGGAAGTGATTAAGTTCAATCTTTCTTCTTAGGACTAATACTACTCAAATCAATAATATATTTTCCTTTTTCTAAATTATAAATCAAAGGTCTGTCTTTCTTAAAAAGATTTACAATATCAATCTCAAATTTCCCTGGCTCAAGCGTCCGGATAGACTCTAAATCCAGAATCACTGGCTTATCTGGCTCCTCATCCATTCCAGTAATCTCCCGAATATCTTTCTCAATCTGAATCTTATCCTCTTTCGGAAGTTCAATTATCTGTTCCCTAATTTTATGCAATTCATCAACTTTTTCCTGCTTAATATAATAAAAAAATTTAGCACCACAACTACATCCTTTCAAAAGTTCTTCAGACGCATCAGGATATATTTCCCCGCAATGTGTGCATTGGTGTGGCATGTCAGAAGGATGTAAAGAATGTATATAAATATTTGTGAAATAAATCTCATAAAATCAATTCGCAATATAACCAACATCTAATTCAACAGTATGCACACCCAAATCAGGAAAGAAATGAGTAAACTCAACAACATCGTAGTAATCAGTGCTCCACATTCCAATTTTTGTTTCTTCATCATTTGTTCCCTTATCAAAAACCCACTGGAAAATAAAATCATAATCCTCTTCAATTATAAAATTCTTACACCATAAATTTGGCCCACTTAGTTGATTAATTTTATACCATCCAGCACCAGTCTGTTCTATATCTGTACATTCACAAACAAAACTATCACTCCCATCCATCTGAACAACCCGCCCCTCAACAATCGGACTCGCGATTTTAGAAAATACATTTATTCCAATTTTGTAAACATAAATATTAGAATAATCTATTGCAGATTGCCCACGAGTCATTTCCTCAGCAGTTGCAAATATTGTTTTAGTTCCTGAAGCATCATACTTATGTGTTGTGTCACAATCCCCGCCAGTCAAACAATTCTCAAACCAATCACTCTCGCTTCCATCCCCAAAATCCCAAATAACTTTCAAATCATCATCCACATCAGAACTAAATTGCTCAAATTCAATAGCTTCTGTTTCGTCTCCAGAATTATAATCAATAGTATATTCCCCGCCATCAACAGGTTTTGCAATAGTTATTGAAGGGCGAGAGTTTGATTCTGTTATAATTATTTCTAAATAACCACTTGTTTTACTATCAACTCGAAATTCAAATTCTTGATAATCAGAAGTTTTAGTTAAATCCTCAGTAGTTATTTCCCATTTGGCAACAGTCCTCCCATTTAATTCAAATGATTCAATTCCTGTTTTTATTTCATCGTCTGCTAAACCTGTCCCTAAATCTAAATCATTTTCATAAATATCAAAAGTTAAAGAAGTATAATCTCCTTCTTGTTCATACACCATCAAAACACTATCGCCAATCTGGGCTTTAGCAGGATTTAGAATATCTCCATTCATATCTGCCCAGTATATTGCAGTAATACATTCTGTTGCAGATTCCCCACAAATTTGATTATCTGTCCCGCAATTAACTGTTCCAGACCCAGAACAAGCTTTAGTTTTACAAGATACACTGATTTCATCACAATAATAATCTATGCCTGTCTTACTTCGAGTCCAGATAGAACCAGTCGGGCAACTCCACGAATCCCAAACACAAGAACTAGAACCACAATCCACAACAAGTGCCTGCAGACCATCACAATTATCATACCAATAAACATCACCATTATAACACTTTTGATAATGTTCAGTATCAGTTACTTCACATCCCTCATTACATCTCCCTGTTCCAGAATCACATTCTAATGCACACTCCTCACAAACAGGAGTAATATCTATTTGGCAAGTATTATCTTCAGTACATATAGGATTTGGTGCAGAATCATAATAATCTCTGCATTCATGAGTAATTGCACCATTACAATAATAAGTTCCATCAACTAAATCCCCTGGATTTTTTCCAGAAGGCAAAGAACAATCATCATCATCAACACAATCAACACAACCAGATTCATCTAAACAAATATCCCCAGAGGTTGTACAATCAACTTCATTAACTTTTTCTATACATTCTTCAGCTACATCCATTTCACAATCATATTTTGTAGTTCCATCACATTCATTTGCATCAGGAGTTCCTACAACACAACCAGGTACATCAGGACAATTTAATAAACTACATCCACTATAAGAACAACTATCACAAGTTAATGTTCCAACAGTTCCTGCACTATACTCTTCACAAGTAGAAATCCCATTTAAATTTGTTCCATCACACCCTTCACCAATTGAGGCAGTTACAATTTCATCACCACAAAAATAATAATCACAACAAAAAGCATCATATAAATTACTCCCACAATCAGCAACATGAGCATTTGTACTACCAGACATTTCTATTATACATTCTTTTCCTGTAGGACAACTACTGCCACCAGTATTTAGTGAACAAGTATGATAGACTTGTCCTAAATCTATTCCCATATTATATCTCTCGGTAGATGTCGTAGATACATGTGAATTAGTATCTGCAACTAACCACAATTGATTGTTAGTATCTCCTAGAATATCATGGTCTAATAAAATTGTATGCCCATAAGCACTTGCCATTGTTCCCGCATGAGCATTTGTTGGACCAGATGTTTTAAAAGCATTTTCTGCATCAACAAAACTAATTAAAAATAATCCTAAAAAAATAAAAAGAAAAATCCCTACTAATTTCTTATTAACAACTTGAGCGTTAGATGGGTTTTTCTTTTTTAAAACCCTAAAAATTACAATAAAAATAATAATTGCAAGGATAATTGAAATTCCCATAATAATATAAATAATGGAATTATCTTCTCCATTAACTATATCTATTCCTCCAGAAATATCGTTAAGATTATCTCCAGGCATAACATCAACATAAACTGGTTCATTTTTATGGATTATATTTCCTTCATTATCATAATCTACTCCTTGAGCTGCACAAACTACACTAATACTTAAAATTAAAAATAAACAAAATACAAAATTTTTCTTCCCCATTTTTACAAACTAATTAATCTAAAAGAGTTTATAAATATTCCTTCTAAACTTTAAAAAAATTCCTAACAATGCCTTATTTAACAATCCCTAATTATCCTAATCCAAAATCACCGCATCATAACTTCTAACTTCTGAGGGTCTTTTTTCATTTCCTTGACAATTGTCGCAGGTCCGATTATTGTAAGTGAATCTTGCTGTCCAACAAGAACTCTTGCAATTCCAAATTTCATTTTCTGAAAAAAATTCCGGTTTTCAGAATCCTGAGAAATAACCGCCAACTCAACCCCCTTAAATCCCTTAATGTTCCCAATCATAATCATTGTATTTTCTATTAATCTTGTCTCTTCATCTGGCTCCAACCGTCCCTGTAAAATCAAAACCTTATTATTCAAAATTATTTTCAACAACTTTTTAATTCTCTCAACAGTGTCTAAACCAGATATTTCACTATAGGGCATAAACTGCAACGTCAATCCATCACCTTTTTTTCTTTTTTTCTTTGCCATCTATCTATATACTCTAAAATATATTTTACTTTTTAAAACTTTCCAAGAAAGTTCATTATGTTTTCTTCGCCAACTTAAATACAGACTCATAAAACTCATCCATATTCTTTCCATTTTTAGCTGAAATTCCAACGACCTCACAATCTGGAAATGACGCCTCTATTTTTTTAACATTAGATTTTTTCAAATCAATTTTATTCCCGACAATTAAAACAGGAATATCTCTCGCAACCAAATTCCCGACAATAGTTATGTTCACCTGTGAATAAGGGTTCTTTGTAGAATCCAAAACAATCACAACTGCATTAACATCGTCGAGCCATTTAATAGATTCAACAATTCCCTGCGTCGCCTCTTTCGCCCGTTTCTGCGCCTGCTTTTTTTTCATTTTCAATTTCATAAAATCCTCATAATCAATTTTAGTCGCAATCCCCGGCGTATCAATCAACTTAAACTTCAATTTTTTCTCTTTATATTTTATTTCAACCTCTTCTTTAAACTGCACACTTCTTGTTTCATGAGGCACACTACTTACCTTTCCAATTTCCTCACCAGTCCAATCTTTACAAATCCTATTCGCAAGAGAAGTCTTCCCTGCATTCGGAGGCCCATAAAAACCAAGACTAATATCTTTTTTCCGCTTAAAAAAAAGATTAAACATCCTCTTTGTAAAATTTCTAAGTATTTTCATACCATTAAAATCAAAAAAGTATTTATTAAACTTTCTATACCTCAGGCATATATTTAGAATGTATTGTTTGGGTTTTATTAGAATCTGTTTTCAGTTTTCGGAGGATGTTCTTCTAATATTTTTGTTAGGTCTTTAGTAGATACTCTTCCAAGGTCTTCACAATTTTTAATTTCCTCTTTTGGCAATGCATACACACTCATTTCAAGCCAATTTCCATTATAATATGCATCGTAAAAATATTCAAATTCGTAATTAGAAGTTACATCTGGTGCAACTACAAAAAGTCCATTGTTCATAATTCCTACTAATACTTCGTTTTCTTTTTGTAGTGGTTTTTTACCAACTTTAGATATTAGTTTTGTTCCTTTTTGAACGACTCGTATTGCATCATAATATTGTGACATAATCTGAACAAAATGCAATCCTTTATAAATCTTTCTGTTAATTTACTACTCCATAATTAATACTATTAAACAAATATCAAACCCCTCTCGGCCTGACATTTCCAACAGACATCCCCTTTCTTTTTTCAATTTCTTTTTTAACTTTCTTATTCTCAACCCATTTAAACACAGGAATCTCCCACATTCCAGTTTTCTTGCCATTCAATTTTTTCCATGCATAAATCAACTGCTCTTTTTTCCAGCTCATTTCTTTAAGTTTCCCCAAAATCTCCTTTTTTTTCAGCCCCTGATTCATAGAAGTATTCATAAAATTAATTAAATTAAACAACTGATTTTTATTCGGGAATAAACGAGATTCATAATGTTTTTTATACCATTCTTGTAAAATTATATAAAAGCCAAAAGCACCAAAAATCAACAATGCAAAAAACAAAATAGTAATGCCAAACGGCTTGCAATCTTCTCTGCAATTTTCAGAATTCTCATTCTCATCACAAACACCATTCCCACATTTAATTCCTGTAACAATATTCAAACTAATCTCTTCATCACCGCTTGTAATATAAACCGGAAAATTCCCAATCTCAACAACATCAGGATACAAAAACTCAATCACTTTAACATTAATCAAATCATCGAATGTAATGACCGCCCTTCCTGCAACATCTTCCTCTGAATAATCCTCTGCAAATTTCAAATTATCAATTTCCTCGTCAATAATAAAATAAACATCATCCAAATCTTTTTTAGGAGTTAAACTAATCTTCAGATTAGAAGCAATCAACTCATCACCATAATTATAAGCAAAATAATATTCCTCAGAATCAATAAAAACATCTAGATTATCCATTAACCATCCATTCACCGTCGCTGTATATTGATTTTCATCTATGTCTGACTTCAAACCTAGACCCTCCAAAACATTAACATCCAATCGTTCTGAATCCATAAAAACAGGAAAAGATTTCATTGAACTAATTTTCTTTAATGATTCTGGAACATTCAAGCCAACTAAATCTGTCATAATTTTTATATAATCTTCGGTAGAATTCGCAAGACCATACCTGCTAGACTGAACCGCAATATCGTTTTTCAAACCATCAACATCAATTTTCTTTTCAATCTCTGTCCGAATCCATACAGGAACACTATTCAATTCTGAGTTAATGCCGTCCAAATTTTTATTATAATCGTCTATCACCGAGGGGATTTTATCTTTAGGTGACACAACATTTATTTCAATAGTTTTAGCAGACTTCCCGAATTTATTTTCAACACTTACAATTAATTCATAAGTTCCAATTTCATTATAAATATGTTTAACCATATTTATGTCTGTTTCTTCTGATAATCCGTCACCAAAATCCCATGAATATTTCAGTCCAGACAAATTAGCAGAATAAACAATTGCAATAAAAGTATTTGAAACCAACGACGAAACCCTTGAGGGCACAACAGATTTTACATTCGGAATCAGCCTGCTAACCTCAATTTCTTCTTTTAATATTTCTTCATCTCCCAACTTTAATTTAAAATCTTTCTTCCCATAACTCAACGGAACAGCAAAATGCCCATGCTCTAAAGAAAGTTTCTCCAAACCAAAATTTATCAAAATATCTTTTTCTTCAATTTCATAAATAGTTTTCTCAGATTTTGAAAACCCCTGCGATTTATAATTAAATTCCAGATTAGAAACACTAATTGTCTGCTCAATTCCTGATTTGAATTTTATCGGAATCACACACCCATCATCGCAATCTCCATATTTATTAAGAATATATTCTTCAATATCTTCGGCAACAGAACCATTAAATTTAAAATTTCCAGGAGCCCCATATTTCCCAACTCGAGCAAAAATCTCAAAATCATGGTCGTAAATACCAGTGTAACCGCACGGTTCAACATCTTCATATCTTATTTTATATTTCTCAAAATCCTCTTCATCATCTGAATTAATTTTTATACAAACATCTGCTTGCGTCGCAGATTCTAAATTTAACTCAAGATTACAGCTAATTTCTCCGTCAGAGTTTGTCGAAATTTCACAGGAATTATAATTCTCCCCGGCAAAAAAAGACATGGTAAAATTAACCTCGTCAGTCCCCTTAACCCTCTCAACAATCGCACCAATTTTAAAAGTTTTAGCCAAAGGAAGATTTATTGTCTCACAATATTCCACATTAGTTATCTCTTCCTTTTCTGTTGAATCACTTTTATCAAAACATCCAAATGGCTCATAAATAATACAGCCAAATTCTTCAGAACCTTTATCTGCCACCCAGTCAATAATTCCATCATCTAAAATATCTATCTGAAGAGGGAAAACACATGATTCAGCACCATCAGAAGAAACATAAAAGTCAAGTTTAGTAATCTCGTCATAAATTTCTCCTGCTAAATTTATGCCGATTAATTTGCTCTCACCAAAACCAAGCGAAAATTCCTGAACCAAATCCCCTGCCCCGATTATTGAATAACTTTTTTCACAATCTTCAGGAACACAAGAATAATCTGCATCATTATTATCTAAAAATTCTTTCAAGGTTATACTGCTGTCAAAACCCGTAAGCAATGTCTCTCCAGGAGTTTCATTAAAACCTAATTCCACAATCCCCTGAACCTCCTCGCCAGGACCATAAAGATTTTTAAGTTCAATAACACTAATTTCAAAACTCGCAAAAACTAAATTCAACAACAACAATCCAAGGATTCCAAAGACGATTAGTTTAAATTTCATTTTTCAACCTAAAACAATAAAACACAATTAAAATTACAGCAACTGAAATAATATTAAAAAACCCAAAAAAAGGAAGACGAGTTATTCTTGAGCAAAGAACTTCATAAGCCCCATCTTGACACATATCCTCACTATAGGCCCCCCAAGGTTCAGATTCAAATGTAAATATTGCTTTTCCATTCGGCAAATCACACCCACTTTCATCCTTGCTTACAAAAGTTTCAACACAGCCCCCCTCAGGAGAAAAACAATTCAAAGAATTATTAGACCATTTTTGAGAACAATATTCTGTATCATAATTCCATTCACACCCGCAAGTAATTTCATTAAAACAAATATCACTTCCATTATGCCATTCAACAATCTGCGAGCAAAAACCTTCTCCATGCAATAATTCAACACTATTTCTTCCAGCATTTGAAGTGTCATTATTGCACCTGTCAGCATCATTATACTCACTGCAATAATCTACCCCCGGAATACATCTATTTTGGGTTGGGCTACTGATATTTATATCACATTCTGAAAATTCAGGACAGCAAAATTGTGTCGAACCTTCTGCAGGATTTTGCTCAAAACAGCCACGAGGATTTTCACCAATGGTATTATAATAAATCGGAGGAGTCACAGTATAATTGACCCACGCATCTCCAGGAGGTAATGGACAAAAAAGTTTATCATCACTAATATCAATACTCGACGAACTCCCGTCGCAAATTATATCCTCACCAAAAGTCGCACACCATTCTGGAGGGCATCCAGTATCTTGGCAAGACCCAGCACTAACAAAACTAACTGAAAAAATCAACACCCCAAAAACTAACAACAAATTTTTCATCCTCATTTTAAATAACAAAACAAACATCTTTATAAATATTCTGAAAATCAATTTTTCACAATAAAAACAAAATTCTTTCAATCCCTCTTCCAGACAAAAAACCTTAATTTTTTCGGAGAATAATCTACTAAAGTTGAACTAATCACAACTTCTGTTGCATAAATTTCTTTTTCAACAGGAACATCATTTGAATTGCAAATTAAATCAAGCTCGCAAATCTTTGTTGCAAAACCCCAGCTACTTGGCACCATCTGAGAAATCATATTATTAACTTGTGTATTATCTCCATTTAAAATCTCCGCCCTCAAATCATCATCCTTATTTACAATATCTAAAATCTGTCTTTGCTTTTCATAAACACTCTGACTAATATCTACCCTCGCTGGTTGCCTCGCCATCACAATTAACAAAACACTTGTTATAATCAAAATCGCAAGAAATGCCTCAACAATTCTTATCCACGCCTTTCTATCTTTTTTATTCATGTTAAATCTAAACTTATTTTAATTGATAAATCTACTTTCTTCATTAAAAACATATCTATTGCTCCTAATTTTTTGATTATTCTTTTTTTGTCAATTGTCCTTATTTGATTTAGTAAAATAGTGGATTCATTATTTAATACAGAATCTTCTTTTTTTATTAAGACATTTGTTGGGTATTCTTTTTCATAAATTTTTGAAGTAATTGGGGCTACAATTGTTAATGGGCTAAATTTGTTTAGAGTATTATTTTGAATAACTATCGCAGGCCTTATTCTTCCTTGTTCACTTCCTTTTACAGGCTCAAAATTAACTAAAAGAATATCTCCTCTTCTTATTTCCATTCCCAATCAATATCTGAATCTACTGCCTCCCATTCTTTATTAATTTCCAACATATCGTCATACATCTCCCTACAACCTTCAATCATCAACTCTGTTTGCTTTCTCTTGGTTTCTTCAGAATCTTTCATTAATTTCAAAATAATCTGCTCATAAGTTTCTTTTTCAGTTTTCAAATCAAAAAGAGCTTTCTTCACATTTTCATTAAGTTGAATTGTAGTAACCATCTTACTATAGAATAACTATAGTTTATAAATATTTGTTAAAATTTGTATTTGAAGATTTGCTGTTATTTTGGTTCTTTAAAATCGTCGTTGGGGGGAGGAAAGAGTGTGCTTTTTTGCCTTCTTTTTTTCCAAAAAAGAATTTTTTATTACTCATCTTCAATGAATTTTTTAGCGAAGAATTTATAAAGGTTTGGTTAATTCTTAATTGTATGAATCTAACAGATAAACAAGAAAAAGCAAGAGCAATGGTTTGTTTACCCTTGGATGGAATTCAATATTTGAGAAAGGCAAGTGCTCCTATTGATGAAGTAAGTATTGAATCAAGAGTAGAAGAATTAAGTCCTGTTGTGGGATTGTTTAAAATTGGAAAAGAATCATATACAAGATTTGGTCCTGATTCAGTAAGACTTGTTCAAGGGTATGGTGCAGATGTTTTTCTTGATTTAAAATATCATGATAT
The DNA here is from genome assembly GCA_030636025.1 of archaeon. Lineage (GTDB taxonomy): Archaea > Nanobdellota > Nanobdellia > Pacearchaeales > GW2011-AR1 > ARS1285. Next base: position 52,262 of record DAOVXQ010000002.1, on the reverse strand, counting down.
TCCGAATACAGTTAGAGGTGCAGCAGATGCTGCAGCTCAATTAGGAGTTTATATGTTTAATGTTCATGCTTCTGGGGGGCTTGAAATGATGAAGGCTGCAAAAGAAGGTGCAAGAGAGGGGGCTGAAAAATCTGGAAAATTAGTTCCAAAAATAACTGCTGTTACTATTTTAACAAGTATTGATGATAATATTTTAAAAAATGAATTAGGATATGGTGGAGATGTTCAATATAATGTTTTAAGATTAGCAAAATTAGCTAATCAAGCAGAACTTGATGGTGTTGTATGTTCTGCTGCAGATCTCTATGCAATTAAAAATGAACTTCCTGAAAATTTTATGTATGTTACTCCGGGAATAAAAGGGCCAAACACTCCTGCAGGAAAAGACCAAAAAAGAGTTTTTACTCCTGGAAATGCTGTTCAGGATGGTTCTAGTATTTTGGTTATTGGAAGGGCAATAACAGGACCTAAAACTTCTGAAGAAAGAGTTCAGGCAGGATATGAAGTTTTAGAAGATATGGCTAAGCATTTATAATTCTCGGCGAAGCCGACTATCTGTTTTCGTAGAAAACTCGTGCGCTCTTTCTTATGGGTTAAGTAAACAATTTCAACATTAAATTTCAACCCTAACATTCAAATCACCATACTCTCAAATTCATTACCCATTCTGAAATCCTACCATTATTTTTAATAACCCGCATTAAAATATTCTTCGCCTCAACTTCAATCCCTGACGGCGAATCCATAATATTATCTGGAACAATCAAATCATCCCCGACCATTTCCTTAACACTAAATGAAAAACCATTCATCACACCAAATGACTGCTTTAATGAATCATAATCTGCCTCATAATTTGTTTTCAATTCAACAAGTTTATCATAAACAATCATATCTTCTTTTGAAAACACACCAAGAGTATAATCTCCAACATCAGAACATCCAAGGTTTCCCCCAGAAAAAACCTCGTCTGAAAAATAAACAATATATTTTCTATCACCAATCAAAACACCCTGATAATTCTCTCCATAATTATTACCAACAAAATAGCAATCTCCAATTTCTCCAACAATCACACTCAACTTTCCAACCTCTGCACTCACATTTTTAATAATTGCTCTTTCAATCCCTCCAATAAAAGAAATCTCCTGTGTTTTTGCAAAAGGATTTAGAAAAAGAAATATAACTAATAAAAACCCGACAAAGATTACAAATGACAAAACTATTTCAACATGTGCTTGCGAGCGTTTTGACTTTGAACAAATTGTATTCTTAACAACAAAACATGAACGCGAGTTTCGATTTTTCATTTTAAAAAAATAATTTAACTCCTGTGCTTATTAATATAGCTAAAGCAACTAATATGAATGAATGCTTTAATCCTGCCTTTACTCTTCCTTCAGATAATTTCCCAATTACTAATCCTACAAAAAACCCTTGCACAATTAAAAGATATTTAAATGGTTTTGTCAAATCTTCAACAGATGCCTTTTCTCCGCCACTGCCAAAAATTGAAGGCATCCCGACCCCAACAGAACCAATATCCCCCAACTGCGTGGCAATCGGCAAAACCTTGAACTGCATAACTAACATTATAATAATAAAAATCATAAATATAATATATCCCTGAACAACCAAATTATACATTGTCGCCCGCCTCTCTTTTTTCAATTTCTCAACTTGCGCAACAGATTTAGCAACAGAATCTAAGATGTCCTCGATTTTCCCGCCTGCTTTCTCAGACTCGCTGATTATTGTAACTGCCCGAGTTATTGTGTTACTTTTAAGGTCTCGTGCAAAAGTCTCAAGAGAAGTTTTAACAGGAATGCCCAGCGAAATCTGATTAGCAAGTTTGTCAACATAAGGATTTAACGGTCCGTAATCTTTAGTTCTAATATTCAAAATAGTCTTGCTAATCGGAATCCCTGCCCTGACACTCTCAACCAAATTTTTCGAAAATTCCAAAAACATCTCATCTTTCTCTCTCTCTTTATTTCCTTCTAAAATTAATGAAACAAAAAAAGGCAAACCCCCAATAACAAACGCAATCCCTAAAATAAAATAAAAAATATCCGTTCCCCTTAAAAAAATTAACGAAAGTATAATTGTGGCCAAAGCAATGCTAATCCCAATTATTTTTGATTTATTTATTCTAAGTTTCCGCAAAAGCTTTGATTTCATTATAGTGTTGGTTGTTTTAAATTTAAGAATATTAAAAATCCTGCATTAAGGAGAGCGATAATTAAGATAATCAGAAAACCAATAATATTTGTATCAAGTCCGAGCCAGCTCATTCCAGTGCTCCCCATTATAACAAACAAAATCAGCAATATCATCGGCGCTGCAATAACAATGCTAATATAAATATCCATGAAGGTTTCAGAAGTTTTCGTATACTTTTCTCTTTCTAATCTATAATCAAAAAGTAATCTCTTCGCATGTTCAGATAAATATCCATGTAAATCTCCCCCAGAGGTTATTGCCGTAGCCATACCATTAAACAAATCTCTTAATTTTGAGGAAGGAGATGAAACAGCAATCTTCTTTAAAGCACTAACCAAATTATAACCCTGAAAATTAATTAAATTCATAAGTTTCTTAAATTCTATATTTGTATTTTTATATTCTTTGTTTTTCAAAATAATTCTAAAAATATTCAGTGGCTCTATCCCAGACATAGATATTGCAGACATATGAATTGCAATAAATGGAAGTTCCTGATTTATTTTTGAACCAAGATTTTTCCCCTCGCTAAAAGGATAAAAATACATCAAAAGCCCGGCAGATAATGGCAGAGCAAAAATTATCCAAAAAACTTTTGAAAATCTCAATAAAAAAGATTCCTCGACAGGAGATAAAAAAGGAAAAGCAAAACTCACATTATAAAACATTAATAAAAACAAAAAGAGCAGACTAAAAATCGCAGTAACAGCGACGGTGAACAAAATCATTGAAGCATAGGATGTAACTATAAAAGGAGAATTCATTTTCCGCAAATTTTTATTTAATTTAACCAAATAATTTTTCTCAGCTAGTTTATTTGAGAGACCTCTAAAAATTTTATTTGATATTTTCGCATAAGAATTTGCCCTCCCAAAATTAACCTCAATCGGTTTTTCAGATGAAAATTTCTTTTTAAGCTGATAAATAGAAAGATTGCTCTTGCTCAGATTTTCCAAAAATATTTTTCTGTCTGCCTCATTAATTGTCAAAGAAACTTTAGGTTCTGTTTTAGCTGGTTTGTATTTTATCTGAACAAGATTTGTTTTTGGTTTAATCTGTTCTTTCTTGTCGCTGGGAAATTTCTTGAAAAAACCAATGTTTTGTATTAGGTCTGGAACAGATTTATTTAAAATTTTCAACTGAACAAACAAAGATTCAATAACCTCTTTCAAAAGTTTTTTTTCCTTAGAATCAATAACTGCCTTGCTCTCAGCTTCGAGCTCTTTGATAATTTCCAGCTGATTTGTAAAAACATATATCTCTCTAACTATCTCCTTAGAGTGCATTATATTTTCTTTCAAAGATTCAATATTCATTTTAAAACCTGCGAAATTTTATTTTGAATATCTGCAATTTCTTTTTTAGCAGAATTAAAATCCTCAGCATTATTTTTCCCATACGATTTCTCCAACTTTTCCGAAGCCAAATTCATATTATCTAATAATTGAGCCAAAATTTGCAGTTCTTGTAAGTTTGCCATCTTCTCTTTTATATATTATCCAAAGGAGAGTTTATATTTTTAATGTTTGCATTTAGAAATCAAAAACTTCCTTTATCCGACCGAAGAAAAAAACCAACGAAATGCTTCGCACTTTGCATAACCAAGGATAAAAGAGTTCGCTTCGGTTCACCCAAATTTTTCTATTTACGGGGAGAGTTTCTAAGAATATTCCAATTTGGAATATTCGGTTAAGGAAACAAAAGTAGCAAAAATAAGCAATTCTTAGATATTTTAAATACAATATAAGACCTGCTAGCGATGCGAAACATTTAAAAACATTATATTCGGTTTATATCGATGTTTAACCCAGAAATAATAAAAGTAAAGAAAGAATTACAGGATGTCAAAGCTTTAATGATTTTGTTTTTACAAAATCTAAAGGTAGACAACGAAACAATAGGCAAGGCCATGGGAGTTTCTCCCGGAAAAGTAAGCCAATTAATAGATAAAAAAAAGTATCCTAGAAAAAATGAGTGAAAAATTTGAAGCTGAATTACTAGAGAAATTAGACCTTTTAATTAAACTTAATGTACATTCTAACATAAATCCCAATGCCTCCCAAACAGATTCAATAATTAGATTAAGAAAAATGGGTTTAAAGCCAAAGCAAATCGCAGAAGCATTAGATACCACGCAAAATTATGTTAATGCCATTTTATCAAAAACCAAGGGGGCAAGAAAACATGGGTAAGAAAGAGGAAGAAATTAAAATTGATGAGAAAGGAGAAATTGTGAAGAGATTAGACGCTCTTATTAGACTATTTTTTGAATCAAATCCTCAGATGGACAAAACAACATTTGTTAAAACACTTTATTCTACAGGACTTAGTCCTCTAGAGATTGCAAAAATAACTGGAAAAAGTAAAGCGAGTGATGTGTCTTGCTATCTATATGATAAACCTAAAAAGAAGAAAGGCAAAAAAAATGGATGACAATCAATTTAAAATTATATGTGGAAAGCTAGATAGGCTTTTTGGGATAATTGCTATCTCTAACATAAAAGATAAAGATAAGAAAATATCAATGCTGAGAAAGGCAGGGTTTGATTCTTCCGAAATTGAAGAATTGCTCGGGTTGTCAAATGTTAGGAGAACTTCAGGATGGAAAGGGGGGATGAATGGCAAGCGAAAATGAAGAAATACTAGGTGACATAAAGAAAAGGCTAGAGTGCCTAATTTTACTTGAATGTAAAAAAGACCTTCCTGAAAAAGAGAAGTTGAAAATAGCTTCTGATTGTCTCGGAATGGCAGAAACTGCAAGAATGTTAAATAAAGACCTAAGCAATTTTTCCAAATCAATAAATAACAAACGGAGGAAGAAGAAAAATGTCAAAAAAGACAAAGCCTAAAGAAAAGTCTGAAAAAGAACTGCTTGAGGAAATGAACAATAAGCTGGAGCTACTTATTTTAGTAACTTCTCTGAACGGCAAAACTAAGGAGGATCAGAAAAAAATATTGAGAAATTATACTGGATCCTTAAGCAAGAGAGAACTTGAAAGAATAACTGGTATTGATAGGCGTGATTTCTAGTAGAGAATGGGCAATCTTAATCCAAAAATATTAGAAATTCTAAAGGGAAAAACCGGAATGAGTGAGCAGTCAATTAGAAATGCTGTTTCAACATTAAAAAACACTAAATGTCCTAAGGCTACACAGAATGCGGCCGCGCAACTTTTTGCCCAGAGTAGGGGATTTTCAGTTGCCGGCAAACTAACAAAGAAAGATAGGCTAACCTTACCCAATAGTATTGAGATAGAGAAGCCAATAAAAATTAAACAGGCGAATAAGAAATCACCTAAAAAGAAAATTATTGAACTTATTAAATTTGAAACTACAGATTATTTTATAAAAGAACACATAAAAGAAGTTAATAAAACATATACTCATGGATGTTACACTAGCTCTTTTATACTCTGCAGGAAAGTATTCGAGAACCTTCTTATAGGTATAATAAGAAAGAAATACTCTGGAACCAGTAAGTCAGAGAGAGAGCTTTACTGGGACTTTGATAGAAATCGTTTTTTAGATTTTAGTGTAATTTTGAAAAATCTTCACAAGAAGGCTGCAGATTTTGGGCCAGAAGCAGGACTTGTAAAAAGAACAGCTCAAAAGGCGAGTCAGTTTAAAGATGATGCTAATGATAAAACCCACTCTAAGTATCATATAGTAAAAAACAAGAAAGAAATTGATGACAAAGATCCCCAAGAGATAATTGAACTAATCAATAAATTAGATTTGTCCATTTAAATTTATTCTAAGCATAAAAACAAGCGAACTCCCAAATCTTCTTTTTCACCCCAAAAAGAAGCAAAAAAACCGGCGGGCAATCTCGCTAATATAATGCGACTTCGTCAGCCCAACCTGAAAAGAAAAATTAAAACTTCTGTGAACAGCGATTAAGAGACTACGCCTTGCAGACTCCATCCAAATTTCTTTTCAAGAAACTTCTTTTATCTGCGCATGTTATGCTTAATATTTCTAAAAAAAGACCCTTTAAACATATGGGCTACATTGAAGTTATAATAAGAAAAAAACGAAAGCCTTATATATCACTTAAGCTACATTTAACTATGGATATAAAATTAGTTTTAAGAAAAATTAAAGGAAATCAAACAATAGAGTCTGTAAAAACTCTTTTAAATGTAGATAAAAATAAAGCGATTTATTATGTTCATCGTTTGCGTAAGGCAGGGTATGTTAAAACAAAAAAATTAAGTGATAATAAAAGAATATATAACATCTCCTTTGAAAATCGCTTAGGGGGCGAAAGTTACCAGGGCATAATAAACAAAAATTCTCCTTTAAAAATAATGACCTCTGAAGTCTATAAAATTTATGGGAAAAAACCAAGTTTGGAAGAAACCTTGGTATATGCTATTAAATCAAAAAGATTAAGGATAATTTTGGCTTCATTGGCATTATTTAAAAAAATAGAAAATTGGGGGGAATTATATAAGTTAGGGAAAAAAAATTATGTTGAAAGACAAATTGGAGCACTATATGATTTATCCCGAAAAATTATGAGAACAAGAAAAATGGCAAAAAGATTTAGGAATAATTCCCTTCCAAAACAAAAAGAAAAGTTTGTATATATTATTCCTAATTTAAGGTCAAAAGATTTTAATGAAATTGAAAAAACATGGAAAATTTACATTCCATTTAATAAAGCAGATTTGGAGGTTTACAAATGATTTCAATAGAGAGACAACAAGGATTATTATTAGCAATATCTAAAAGATTAAAGAAAAAGATTACCGTTTACGCAGTTGGAGGAACCGCGATGATGTTTTTGGGCTTAAAAGACACAACATTGGATATAGACTTAGTTTTTGAAAATCAGATTGATAAGACATATTTTAAAGAAGCCATAAAATCTCTTGGTTATAAGGAAATGGATTCTGTAATCGTTTACGGAGGAAGAGCTAATCGACCAGAAATGTTAACCTTGGGCGATGAAAGATTTGATTTGTTTGTTGAAGAAGTTATAGATTTTATGTTTTCAGAAAATATGAAAAAAAGAGCCAACCAGACTCATCAATTTGGAGACAAATTAGTATTAAAAATTGCAAACCTCCACGATATAATCCTGATGAAGTGTGCAACAGATAGGTTGAAAGATTTGGATGATGCAAGAAATATAATAAATAACACAGAAGTTAATTGGGAGCTGATTGTGGAAGAAGCTAAAAATCAAGATGATTTAGGTAAGAAAAAGGCAATTTTTGAATTAGGGTATTTTTTGGAAAAATTAAATGAAAAATTTAAAATAAAAGCTCCAAAAAAAATAACAGATAAACTTTGGGATTTATTAAAAGATAAGATAGAGGAAAGAAAAAATAAATAACACTAATTAAAACACCCGTTCTATTTTATATATTCTCCAAAGGAGAGTTTATATTTTTAATGTTTGCTTGTGAGATATGGGTGTAAATCTGTGTTGTTTTAATATCCGAATGCCCTAATAATTTTTGGATAATTCTTAAATCAGTTCCTTGTTCAAGAAGATGTGTTGCAAAAGAATGCCGAAGAAGATGAGGATAAACCCTTTTTTTAATACCTGCTTTTTTTGCAGAATTTTGAACTATTTTTTGAATTGTTTTGGTTGTTAATTTTCCCCTACGATTTGAAGGAAATAAAATTTTAGAATTATTTATATTGCAATAACTTTTTATTTCTTTTTTAATAGAATCTGGAATTTTAACAAATCTATCTTTTTTACCTTTAGCTAATTTAATGTGAATCAATCCTTCATCAAAATTTAAATCGTTATTTTCTAAATTAACAATTTCAGAAACCCTTAAACCACAACCATAAAGTAATTTGATGATTAATTTATGTTTAATATTATTTGTTGAATTAATTAGTTTTTTGATTTCATTAATAGTTAAAATTTCTGGGATTGTTTTATTTCTTTTTGGATTAGGGATTTCTATCTCTTGATGAAGAATTTCCTTAAAAAAATATTTCAAAGCAAAAACATTATGTCCGACTGAAGAAGGTTCATTTTTAGATAGTTTTTTTATTAAAAATTCTTTTACACTTAACAGATTAACCCCCTTATTTTTTGCAAATTTTAAATAATTCCCCACATGATTGAGATAAGATTTAATTGTTTGCTGAGAATAATTTTTTAACTTTAAATTCTCCTCTAATTTCTTGAGCAAGCCATCCATACCATTATAAAAACAAGGCATTATAAAAAGGTTACTAAACATACCCTTATGGGATGTAAACAGAAGTTTAGTTCTATTTCCATCATGTTATATGAAATTTCTGAGCACACCGAAAGCTTTTTAATAACTAATATATTAATAAATAATAATTATGAAATCAATAAACAAAAAACAAGGAATTGGGTTATTTTTTGCAGGTCTTGGTACTCTGGTTGGTGTTATTGCCAATCATATGCCAGAAACTTATGGATGGATAATGACTGGAATGGCAATATTGCTTTTGGTCACAGGTGTATTCTTAGTTTTTAAATACCGAAAATAGGTGTGCTCAGAAACTCAAGGGGACGTTGCACTTTCGCTTCACTACGTTACGCTCACCCTCATATAACAAGGATTATGAGGAAAATCCCTTGCAGGAATTTTCCCAAATTTGCTTCGCAAACTTCTCATAATCCTGATGTTAGTTTCAATCACGAGAACGCCTAAAAAATAGAAAGGGAAGGAAATTCAAGAAGGTAATAATTGTTCTATTGTCTTCACCATGAGTTCTGCACCAGATTCTCCTTCTGCTGCAATTCCTTTTGGTGTATATACATTATAATGTACTCCTTTTACAAGACCAAACTCTCGATTTACTACATCTTCCTTTTGAGATGAATATATAACAACAGGGATTTCCCTTTCTGTTCTTAAACTCTTAAGAAAATCCTGATATTCTGATAAATCTCCTTTTCTGAAAAAGTACATCATAGGTTCTGTCAAAACAGCACCAAAAGGTCTATTTGAGCTTTCTTCTAAAGCCCCTTCTGCTTCTGTTATAGAATCTACTAATTCAATGGTTCTTCCTAAATTATCACCCATATGGGTGCCTTCTCTATGATAACCTACAGAAGCGGCAGCACCTCCTGAACCATCTAATACCAATAATGAATCTTTCATAGGTAAGATGAATAGAACCTACTTTTTAAATATTTCCATTGTAACTATTCTGAAATGAAAATTTCCTTCCCTCGGGGTATTTGTTTTATTGGGCTTCGCCCTCGAAAACGGCGTTCTCGTGACTTTTCGGACGAAATTTTTCCATACTTTGTATGGAAAAAGAAACTAACCGGAATTTAACGGCAAAATCGGTCGCTTACGCTAAATCGCCAAGCGATTTCCCGATTTTGACCCAAATTTCTTAGCCTCGAGGTCGTCAGATTTTTTGTGGTCTGCCTCAAAAAATCTTCCTCCACCTCGAGCCCTTCGGGTTGTTTAAGCCCGATGTTAAACAAAATCGAATTTTCACTTTTTAAGAAGTCGGGGGCTAAATTTGGAAGGGGGCTTTGGATCAATTCCTTTCAAATTGTCCTTGTCCTAATTGAAAATCATATAATAATTGAGATAATCGTTCATTTAAAATCTGACCGTGATTATGGAGAAGAACACCTTGATTAGATACATTTTGTCTCACTAATTCGTCTATACAAACACCTTCATCCGTAAATAAGCCTTCTTTCAATGTGGCAGTAGAAACAACAGCTCTGCCATCGTATTTTCCAGGGTTACCCCATCTATTGAGAATTACATCATTATCAATACCCTTATTTAAAAATTTTTCATTAGAACTGAAAGGAATTTCGATACCCATTCTTTCACCATAACCTACAGTGGGCATTACTCCAATTTTGATAGTTTTTCCATTAAGAATAGAAGTATATGCATATTTTACAACTCCTTTTTCAAATCCCTCTGTTCTAAGTTCAGCCTCATCCCCATATAAATATAACTTACCTATTCCAAATAACAAATGTAATTCAGAAGGCGTTCCCATTCCTGCAGCTCCAACTATGAGTGCACTGTGGCCATCGGGTAAATTTTGATATTTTGCCATTTTATCTAGACTTATCGTACTTATGGGTAGTATAAAATTGTTCTTTATAAACCTTTCGCCATTATAACTACTATTAAATGATAAATAACTTCAAAACAAACATAAAAAACACCAAAGCCCCTTTATTCTTGTTCTAGAAGTACCGCCAAGACCCCATAGATAGAACACTCCTGACTTTAAAAAATATAGTCTGCTAACGCAGGATTGATTGGAAATGAAAATTTTTCCTTCGGAACCTTGCACTAAAATTTAGCTCTCCAAGTTTTCGAGGAAACTAACAGATATTCAAATCTTCAGAAAAATATCCTTTTTTCTCCATCCAAATTTTTGCTTCGCAAAAACTTCTCTAAATTCCAATATTAAACCACAAACATCAAACACATTTCTAAATCCCTGCAAACTCCTCTTGAATTTCTCCGACATTTTCAAGAAGATAACTATGCATTCTCTGGATAATCCTGTCCTGCAGTTCTTCTTTTAATTCTCCGCTACAACGAGAAATATCTTTTTCAGGAAAATTTGTCTCACTTTTTAAAACAGTGCACAACATTTTCTTGCCTTGCAATGCCTCGCTGTCAATTGTTCCCGCTTTCATATTTTTTAACGTAACTTCAACTTTACAAGTATCTCCTTTTGCATTTCCTTTAATTATATAAATCCAATCTGCCTGAGCATCTTTTTTAATCCAGGAAACATGTTTGCAACTTCTCATTGCATCAGAAAAACAAGCACTATCTGAACATACTTTTGGATAAAAAAACAAAAAATATCCTGTGAAAATAATTAATGCAAAAATTAAAATCACCAACGCAATTCCAACTCTTTTTTTAAGTTTATCAGTCCCCTGATTTTTAAACAAACCTCTTTTAACCATATGAAAAATTAGTAAACTAAGTATTTAAAAGTTCTGAAAAATGTGGCTTTGGTGAATTCCTAATATCTGGCTCGCCAGCCCAAAATTTATGATCGTATGGAAACCAATGGTTTCCCTAACAAGTCACCCTTCCTTAATTTAACCCAAATTTTCTTTGTTTATTTATATCTTATAATTTTAATCAGCTAAACAAATTGTATTTTAAGATATTAGTATAAGAAATCCTAAATCACTCTTTCTAACTTCAGAGTAGTTACATAATCGAAAGGTTTTTAAAGCACTTATTTATTATAATTACAAGATAAAATGTCAAGATTAAATAGAATATGTCAAGGAGTAAAAAAATACGCAACCGAAATTGTGACTGGTGTAGCTATTGTTGGAGCAGCTGTTGGAATAAGGAGTTGTGCTAAAAATATGGGTGAAGAAGTTTATAGGGGGAATATTAATGACAAAGAAGTTGTTTATGAAGAAGGGAGATTTAGTTTAAAAGGGGATGCTATGCTTAGAGAAAATAGAATGAGGGTTAAAAAGGGAGATATAACTTATATTTTTGAGGATATTAGTAAAGAAACAAATATAGATTGGAAAAAAGAATTAGAACCAGATTTTAAAAATGATAAATTAGAAAAAGTTGTAATTGATTATGGAGACAAAAGAGAATATTTTCATTTAAAGATTAGTGATTCAAGTTTAGATGGAAAACATACCAAAAAAATTTTTGATGAGGCAAATTCTATGTATAGTGAATTAAGAACAAAAATTAGAGAACAATTAAGAGAAGATTATCAAAAACAACTTAAATCAATTGAACAAACATTGAAATAAATTTTTTCTATCTTCTGAAAATCCAATTCACAAACTAACTAAATTAATATTTGTGTCTGTGTTTACAAAGTTTGTTGCAATAAGATTACTGCACCCTAAATCTTCGCAGACATTAATGATTCTTGGTGTTGCTGTTCCGTCAATTGCAATAACATACGGCTCTTCTTCAACTTCTATGTTTAGCAATCTGCCGAGGGGAATTTTTTTTATAATTTTTAAATCCTTATTGAAAATCTTAACTCCTCGAGTTCCAACTAAATCCTTAATCTCGCTGTCAATTTGCTCTTTTTCTTTTGAAGTCATTTTTTTTATTTTCTTTTCAGTTTCTGCATATTTTCTAACTCCTTTTCTTTTATCATTTACAACATATCCCTTAGCAGAAATTTTTTTTCTTAATGCCTGTAAAATTTCCTTGCCTGTAAGTTCTTCAACTTCTTTGCCCTCTGGGGCCATTGCAATAAAATCAACCTTTGCCTGTTCTGTTACATTTTTGATAATTAAATTTCCGCCCCTGTCACCGTCGACAAATAAAATAACAGACTCCTTTTCTTTGCTTAATTCTACAACTGTCCGAGGGAGTTTAACTCCGTTCATTGCAATAACATTTTTAATCCCATTCTTTAACATATTAACTACATCTGCTCTTCCTTCAACAATTATTAATTCGTCCCCAGAAACATCCCCGCAAGAAATATTTTCAGTCCCATACATTTGCATTTTTGCAACTCTTGCAGAAGTTTGAATTTCACTTGTCATTTCACTAATTTCATTTCCAGAATCACCTAATTTTTCCATTAGTTTTTTAGCTCTTTCTAAAATATAATCTCTCTTACTTCCCCGAACATCTTCAATATCATCAATTGTAATTTTAGTGTCGCTTGGCCCTATTCTTTCAATAGTTTCTAAGGCGGCTGCAAGAATTGTTGTTTCTGTTTTGTCCATTGCCGACGGGACTTCTATTTCACCAATAGTTCCTCCACCCTCATATTCGGTACTAACTTCAATCCTCCCAATTTTACCAGATTTTTGCAACTCTCTCATTTCCAAATCATCGCCCAACAAACCCTCTGTCTGCCCAAACACAGCCCCGATTATATCTGGTTTTTCAATTGCTCCTTCTGCCTTGAATTTAGCATGAATTATATACTTTATTGATACTGGACTTATTTTTGCCATTTTAATTTTATGAAAGTATTAAGAAATAGATTTATTCTATCCTGTTCGTAAGTTTCTATATTATTTCTCTGTTCTTTTAAACATGAATTATGAATGTGATATCAATAATGATAACAATAATCTGTAATCTTAATTATCTTTCTAATTAAATTAGTTTTGATTGGTTTATAAATCTTTGGATTCAATGGACAAATTTAGAAATTATAATAAATAATTTCGGGTTTATAAATTTTATCAATGCCAAAATAGTTTTATCGACAATAAAAACCTTTAAATACTATATATTTGGTATAAAATTAAAATGAGGATGATAAAAATGTCTGAAGATGAGTCATTCGATGAGCTGGATTTAGAGGATGACGAGGAATAGTTTTATTTTTCTTTAACCCAAGATTAATCTTGGGATTTTTATTTTTTTGAAAAAGATTTAAATAGCGAGGTGATTTTTACAAATCATGGTAGAAGAAATTATCTTTGAACCTATTGCAGAAATTGGTTCAACAATAATCCAAGAATGGTTTCATAAAAAATCTCTTAAAAAAATAATGCTCTGGATTTTGATTTTAATTATTGCATTAGGATTAGGTTATTATTTTTTTATATACCATTGAACAGAATATTTATCTGGAATTCCATCAATACAAAAAGCTTTTCTATCCAACATTAAATGAAACGATTGTTTATCTGCTATAATCATTTCTATGTCGTGATAGTAATTTTTCCCACTTATCCCTTCTAAAGCAAACCTTAATTCAGAAAAAGGATGGCTGTTTTTTCTAAAATCATATTCCCCTTTATTTTCAAGAACATTGACTATCTTGTTTGCTAATTTATTCTTCCCGCTAAAACGATTCAAAGCAGGATAAAATGGCACTATTCCTAATGGAATCCACCCTGCTTTAAATCTAGAATTATGATGCGAACATTTTTTTCCATCAGAAATATGAGCAAGATAACTCTGTTCCCATTCTTTTTTAAAATCCTGAATAGGAATCCCCAAATTTGTATTAGCCCATCTCATTTTAAATAAATCAAAATTAACTTTTTAAAGATTTATAGAATAGAAAGTAATCAAAGAACATAGGTGGCGGGACAAAATCCAAGGGATTTTGGGTTTAGAATTTGTGTATTATTAATTTTAAAGTGGTAAAAGAACGAAAGATTTAAAAGGCATTTATTATTATTATTATTATTATTATTATTATTATTATTATTATTATTATTATTATTATTATTATGAAAGCTTTTTATGGGGGACAAATAAAAGAACAATACCGAGGAGATCTGGTAGCAGTAATCACTCGTGGAGAAAAAGATAGACCATATAGCATATTTGTATATCCAATTAATTCTGAAGAATTTGTCCACTTAACAGGCGTAGGAAGTGTAAATCGTCCAGTAGAAAGAGCTTATATTGGTGTAACCTCAGATGCAGGTAATTCAATAACTAAATACAATGAGGATTTAAATCGCGGGGATATTAACCTTAAAAGATTAGATTATTTAATTGTAACTCCACATTTCTTAAAAACAAATATTCCGCTTCCTCAAAGAATGGTTTTAGAAGCATCTAAAGATGGAATGTATAAAGTTACTGAAATGAAGTAAATTTTTTGGTTTCTATCTTTTAGTCCAAATTCTGAATTAAAAATAAAAAATAAAGCTTATTACTTTTTTTCAGCAACTAGCTTTTTCTCAACTAACTCTGTGCAAACACCTGCAGCAACAGTAGCTCCAGCGTCCCTGATAGCAAATCTTGCCATGTGGGGATTTACACTTGATTTTTCAATTACTAAATTTCCAACAGGTTTAAGTTTAACCATTGCAACATCTCCGTTTTTCAGGAAATCAACTTTGCCTTCCATTGGCTGTCCGCTTGCAGGGTCAATTTTATGCAAAATTTCTATAAATTGGCAAGGCACTTGAGCAGTATGAACATGGAATACTGGTGTGTATCCTTTTGCAATTACTGTTGGGTGATTGATAACTGCAACCTGTGCTGTGAACTCTTCAGCTATTGTAGCAGGATTAGCAGCGTCGCAAATAACATCGCCCCTTGCAATATCTTTCTTTCCTACGCCTTTAACATTAATACCAACATTAAATCCAACAGGTGCTTCTTGTAATTGTTCATGGTGCATTTCAATAGTTTTAACTTCCCCGTCAATTCCTGTCCCGCTTCTTCCTGGAAGAACTTTAACCTTTTGCCCAATTTTCATAACTCCTGTTTCAATTTTTCCAACAGGAACAGTTCCAATACCTGTAATATCATAAACATCCTGAACAGGCATTCTCATTGGTAATTCCAATGGTTTCTTAGGTTCTTCAAATAAATCAAGTTGCTCCCAGATTGTAGGTCCTTTATACCACGACATTTTATCTGATTTCTTGTAAATATTATCTCCCATTAACCCGCTAACAGCAAGGAAGGTTATTTTTTCAGGGTCAATCCCCACAACTTTCAACAAATCTGAAATTTCTTTTTTAACTTTATTATATGCTTCTTCACTATAATCTACAGTGTCCATCTTGTTGATTGAAACAGCAACTTGCTGAACTCCCATTGTTCTTAATAACCATAAGTGCTCTTTAGTCTGTGGCTGAACACCCTCTTTAGCTGCGATTGTCAAGAAAGCTGCGTCAGCTTGTGAAGCCCCAGTAATCATGTTTTTAACAAAATCCTTGTGCCCAGGTGCATCAATAATTGTAACCTGTCTTTTTGGCGTGATTAATTTCTGATAAGCCAAATCAATAGTAACTCCTCTTTCTCTTTCTTCTTTAATTTTATCCATAACATAAGCAAACTCAAAACCAACCTTCCCCTGTTTTTCTGCTTCGTCCTTCAACTTTTTCATTTCATTCTCAGGTAAAACTCCAGAATCATACATAAGCCGACCTATACAAGTAGATTTTCCGTGGTCAACATGACCTACAAAAACAATATTCATTGTCGGTTTTTCAGGTGCCATCTTATTTTAATAACTTTCAAAAAGTTAGTAATATATCATAAAAAAAAGGGTTTATAAAGTTTTTGTTGATGAATTTTAAATAATTTCACATTAATTTTTACCGACGAGAAATAAAATCACCATCTCCAATTATAATATTGATTATCATAATCCCAACGAGGTTTGTAATAATAATTATAATCTCTGCAATTTTCAATGCATCTTTCCCGATTGTTCCTGCCACTTTTCCTTATGCATTTGTCAACACAATCATCATAATCACTTCGATGATAGGGCTCTTTATATCTCCAAGACGAAGACGGAACATATTTATGCGAATAACTATAACTCGGATAATCGTAAAAATAATCGTAGTCATAATATGGTTCTTTGTTTTTTCGGTTTATTGTTGTTTTTTCAGAAATAGTCGTCGTGATTTTTTCAGAACTGTATTTGTCCTGATAACCTGAAGTGGTTGTTTTTTTTAATTCAATGGTTTCTCTGAAAGAATCTGTTTTGTATTTTATTTTTGGTTCATAATATGAACAATCGTGCCAGTATCCGTCGTCGCCTCGACAAAGACTTGCAGAAACAAAACTAATTCCCAATAGAAAAATTAATAAAAATCCAGATAAAAAAATAAATTTTTTATTCATGGGATATATAAGAAAAGAGAATATTTAAGGATTATTGTGATAATATTCACAAAAAATATCTGTTATTCTATATTTTGTAGGATAGTCTCAACAATTGATTTATTGGGCCCAGAATTCTTAGAGTTTTTCCTTTGTTCTTTAATTTCATTTGACTCACTTGGTCCAAAAGTATATACTGCAACATTCCATCCCTCTCCTTTATCAGGACAATTGTCTTCATGACTTGGATTTAAACCAGATACAAAAACTCTCTTACAATTTCTGCAAGAATGATAACCTAACCCTTTATGTTCTGGATCATATCTAATTTCCATTTTAAGAAATAAATTTATTCATTCTCCTTCAGCCCTTTTCTTTCCCTAATCTTCCTCACAACATTTGGTTGTATTGATGGTGGGACTTTTTCAAATGACTGGTCAATCATACTGAATGTTCCTCTGCCTTCTGTTGCACTACGAACATCACTTGCTAATCCAATCATTTCTGCAACAGGGAGTTTAACTTTTATTGTGATTTGTCCTGCTCCTTGCTGAATGTCTGTGATTTGTCCTCTTTTGCCCTGGAATAATTTTGTTAAATCTCCCATATGGTCCAAAGGTCCTTCAACTAATAATGTTTGAACTGGCTCAAATAAACAAGCACCAGCACCAGCAACAGAACTCCTGATAGCGTCCCTGACAGCAGGATAAACCTGTGCAGGCCCCCTGTGAATCGCATCTTCGTGAAGTTTAATATCAACTAACGAAACTTTCATTTTCATACATGGCTCTCTCGACAATGTCCCTGCATTAACAACCTGCTCAAAACCATCCAAAACCATTTCCATAACCTCACCAATATGAACTTCTCCTTTTGTTTTATCTAAAAAAACGCAATCTCTGTAAATATATTTATATTGTCTTGCCTCATCATTTGAAACACCTGCTTCTGCAAGAGTTTCCCATTTTTCTAATTCTCTTTTTTTGAATTTGCCCTCGGAAATCTTGCCTTCTTTAATTGCCTTGTAAACTTCATCTTCTAATGGTTCAACTTGAATAAAAAATAAATTGTGTTTGTTTGGTGATTTCCCCTCGCCAACAGCCCCTTCTTTCATAACAGTCTCCCGATAAACAACAATCGGTTCTGAAGTTTTAACATCAACATTTTTCTCAGTCTTAATTCTGTTCTCAATAATTTCCAAATGCAACTCACCCATACCAGACATTAAATTTTCCCCTGTCTCTTCGTTAATTTCAATTTTTAATGAAGGGTCTTCTTTTGCAACTTTTTTCAAAACCTCAATTAATTTTGGCAAGTCTTGTGGTTTTGAAACACTAATTGATTTTGTGATTACTGGCTCAAAAATATGCTTAATGTTTTCAAAAACTGTTTGAGGTCCAAGAGTAATCGTCTCTCCTGGCTCTGAGATAATTCCAGTTATAGCGAGGACATTTCCAGCAGGCACCGCCTCCATTTGTTCTGGTTTAATTCCGTTGTAAATCAAAACTTGCTGAATTCTTCTTTTTACTTTATCATTGTTAAGATAAACTTCCATCCCAGGTTTTAATGTTCCTGAAAATAATCTGCCTGCTGAAATTTCTTTCCCGCTTTTTGAATCAATAATTGTGTTAGTAATAATAAATGCAACCTCTCCTTTTGCATCACAACTAACAAGCCCTTTACCGAACTCTGATTCTGCATCGCCTTGCCAAATTTTCGGAATCCTGTATTTCTGTGCTTCGACAGGACTTGGCAAATGTTTAATTGTCATGTCAAGTAAAACTTCATGCAGAGGTGCATTATCCCAGACCCATTTCTTTCTTTCTTCTTCGTCTTTGTCATATAAATCAATTATATCTTTGAAACTTATTCCTTTTTTCTGCATAAATGGGACAGACATTGCCCAATTGTCTTTTGCAGAACCAAATGCAACTGTTCCGTCACCGACGTGAACTTTCCATTTTTCTATGAATTCTTTTTCAGCTATCTGTTCAATCAATAAATTAAAGTGGTCAATTATTTTAACGAATTTTTCCTGCATTCCCTGCGGGGTTAATTTTAATTCCTTAATCATTCTGTCAACTTTGTTAATGAAAAGAACTGGTTTTACTCTTTCTCTTAGTGCTTGTCTGATTACTGTTTCTGTCTGGGGCATTATTCCTTCTGAAGCACAGACTAAGACGATTGTCCCGTCGATTGCCCTCATTGCCCTTGTAACATTACCTGAGAAATCTACGTGTCCGGGAGTGTCGATTAAATTAATCATGTATTCGTTGTCGCCGAATTCGTGAACCATTGAAACATTTGCAGCATCTACTGTTAATAACCGCTCTTGCTCATCTGAATGTTGCCATGTCGCCATTCCACCTTCTAAATCCCCTGCTAATTTTTCAGACATCATCCCAGCCGCAGCCAAAAGATTATCTGTCAAAGCAGTTTTCCCATGGTGAATGTGCGCAGACGTCGCTATATTTCTAATTCTCTCTTGGTCAACACAGATTCTTCTTATTTTTTCTAATGATGTTTCTTTCTTTGCCATAATTGTATTTAAGGATATAAAAATCGGTTTTTAAATGTTTTTACTTTGGAAATGAAATTGTAATTTCTTTTTCTTAATCACTCATCTCTAATATTTAATTCTAAAACTTTGCCCTTGGTAATCAAAGAGAAACATTTCACTATCTACTCTAAGAATATGAACTCTTTCTTTTAGATTGTTTTTTGGTCTGATTGAATCAATAGAACACCAAGCTCTTGCACTTATCTCTGCATCATAATTTTTTGAAGATTCAATAATCATCTGAAAAGGATTACTTTCAGGAGATAAATTTCTATTAAATTTTGGGTTTATCTCTGCATAAATATCAACTGCCTCGTTTATTCTTTTTTTACATGCTTCAAGAAAATTTGATTTTTGAGGGCTAATATCACTCTGTAAAACAATTTCATCTAACATTATTTGTTTTACCATTGTTAATTAAATTAAAAATAGTTTAAAAAGAATTATTTAATAGAGTATATATAAATTTATCTCGCACTATCTGCCTGTTTTTCAGAATCATTTTTTTTACCCATTGCATAACTGTCTTTGTCTTTGTTGTAAGCTTTTATTATTTCTGATGCTAAGGCCTGCTCAATTTTTGTTTTTTTATTAAAAGATTTGTCATAACTTCCGTGAACCATTGTTCTTATTGTCATTGTGACCCTTCTTAATGGCGAGATGTCAACTGCCTGAGGGTATCTTGCTCCGCCGTATTCAATTACTGTGACCCCGTCCTTTGGTGCAGAATTTTCAATTGCTTTGATAAAAACTTGAACAGGATTTTCTTTTGTTTTTTCTTTAATAATTTCAAAGCAATTTAAAACAATCCTCATATTCTGAGAATATTTTCCTGTTTTCCAGTTTGTCTGGATTTTGTGTTTTTTCCCTCGATGTCCAGGAACAGCAACAAGGTTTGCAAAGATTTCAATTAAATTAATTTTCCCTCTTGAAAATTTCTCCCGATTTCTGCCATAACTTTTAACTAATAATTTCGGAGTGAAATTTATATATCTTTTCATCCCAGGGTCTTCGACTTTAATCTCACTAACATCATATAATCCAAATAATTTGAACTCATCTGTTTTAGTTTCAATTTCAGCCATCTGGTCTATAACAGGTTCGCTATTATTTTCTTCCTGAATTTGTTGTATTTCTTGTTCTGCCATTAATTAACTCTCCTGCATAAAGCATATCTTTCATCAAAATTTGTTTTTTGAATATCTCCTTCAAAACCACCAAAACTTAAAGATTGTTTTTTAGTTTTAGGGATATTTCTAACAACAATCGCCCCATATCTCCTTAAATCTTCAGGAGCCAATCCAAACATTAATTCGTCCATGTTTATTAATTTTATTGTCATTTTAAGCAAACATCACCTCAAGTTTACTTATAGATTTATTTCTTTTATTTAAATCTTTATTATACACTTCAATGGAAGCATCCTTCGCTGCATAACTTAAGCTCACAGCACAATCTCCAATTTGATATATAAACAAATTATCTTCGCAACAATCTAAAACTTGACTGTTTGTACCCATACTACTTAAACTTTTTATCATTTCTTCACTAACACTTTCTTCTTGAGAAAAATAAAATGCGTTTCGACAAGATAACATTTTCTTAGAAATATACTTAAATCTTCCAATACTTCCTTCTCCCATCTTATCGCCTTCCCTTCTCAATCTTACATGATTGATTATTTAATTTCCATAGACCAAAAACTTTCATCTGCACCATCTAAATATGCACCTCCGTAGGAACCTGAGTTTCTCTTCCCTTAACGAGAACCATTTTAGAACCATAGACAAAACGTTTTATTTTATTCAATGTTAAATAGATGGGATTAGAACATTGTCCTCTAATAGCATCAGTCTGCTCACCACTATGATGGAATTCGTAACCTCCATTAAAAGTTACTTCTCCCCTAAGCTGAACCTTGGCCGAACCCAAATAAACCGCGACATTGTCCCCAGTTTCTACTAATGCTTGCAAATGCCTTACTTGGTTTCTCCTTAGTCCAGTATTGCGATTCATTATCGTCTCCCCTTCTCAATCTTGCCCATCCACAATCTTGCGAGTGGCTGATCATTTACTTTAATAACTTTCCATCTGACTCCAGGGATGTCTCCCTTACTTCTTCCCTGTTTTCCCCCAATTCTTTCAATTATAACTTCGTCATGTTCATCAACGAATTTTTGAGCTAAATTCCCTGGAATAAATGCAGTGACAACTTTAGAATTTTTTATTAACTGAACCTTGCAACATTTTCTCATTGCAGAGTTTGGCTGTTTTGCTTCTTTTTGAACTTTCTCTGTTACAATTCCTTTTGCCTGATTTTTTCCACCAAGAGGGTCTGATTTTTTGAAAAGTCCGAGAGTTTTCACTTTGTATTTCCTATCTTTCCATCTAAACTTTCGTCTATTTTTTACCAACTTTGTCGCATTATTCAATCCCATCTTAATAATTAATCAAAATAAAGGTTTTTAAAACTTCCGCAGTCCCTTAGAACTTATCAAATTTTAAACTTATTTAATTCTTAATTTTTTTATTCCAAAATATTGCTCAAGAACATTTTGCATTTCGTTTAATCTGCATTTTCCTCTTCCGATTAATGATGCTTTGTTTTGCAAACTCGCAGTTATCACTGCCTCATCATTTCTAATTTCAATTGATTTAAATTTCACAGGAGAAATAATCATCGAAACAAAATTTTCAATGTCTTCTTTCCCATTCGGCAAAGCAACAATTTTTATTTTCTTCCTTGTCAATTCACTTAATTTCCTCAAATTTTTATTTCCCTGTCCAATTGCCTGCGGAATAAATCCCCTAAGCACAGCAAAAACTATCATATTGTTATACAAAAAACAATGTTTACATCTTACTCTCGTAACCCTGCTAAACAAATTAATGTATCTTATTAATTTAAAATCTAAAACTTTAACCATCTTCTTAAAAATCTATTGCAGAATCAGTTTAAAAATGTTTGTATAATATTTTAAGAGTTTACCGACGGAGATTAATTTTTTAATTAATATTTCCATTAGGGTGTTTTAATTAACCAAATATCTGGATATCCTTTACCAACCCAGGACCCTTATTCTTCACAACAGGTATAATCTCTGGCTCTTCTTTCAAAACACTCTGCAAATCTATAATCACTCTAAAAATTGGTTTATTAAAGTTTAAGGACAACTAGAATAATAACTAGGATTCATTTCTGAGCAACTTACTCCTTCAAATATATTTCCTGTAGAACTCTCATCAAATGAAATTTCACCTCCAGAACAACTTAAGCCATTTAGACCCTCTTGACAAGCACTATTCCCTATCGCTAATAAATTACTCAACACCCCCCCATAACCAGTTACAAGACGAACCCCATATTCAGAATAAGAAGACATTGTATTATCTTGAATTGTGTTTGAATCCAAAGTTCCATAACCAAATAAATATATCCCATATTGTGAAGAACTAATTGTATTGTCCTGAACTATATTTGAGTTTGAAGTTCCAGAAGTATATAAAAAAATCCCATAAGTTGAAGATTCAATTGTATTATCTTGGATTATGTTTGAGTTTGAAGTTCCAGAAGCAAATAACCGAACTCCATAAGTTGAAGATTCAATTGTATTATCTTGGATTATGTTTGAGTTTGAAGTTCCAGAAGCAGATAAATAAATCCCTGAAGATGAAGAAGATGAACCGAAAACTTTTATATTATTTCCAATTATCTCATTATCCCCAAAAGTATTACCTGTATCAACACCTAAATAAACCCCAAAAGAATCTCCTGAAGACGTACTCAAGTCAATATTATTATTCTCAACCCTATTGGAACCTCCATTTTTCAAATAAATCGCATAATTACTGTCCGGAGACATCTCTGAATTCATAGTATTATCTTCAATAACTGAATTACTAACACTATTAAAATAAACCTCCCTCCCAAATTTTCCAATATTTCCAAAATTCTTCACAGTAAGACTATCTTGATTATCCGCGATTACTCCCCACCCAAAACCAGCACCTGTCAAACTATATCCTGCTCCATCAAGAGTAATACCCTCCGCAGCAATAGTTATCCCATTATTACCAACTGAAATATCATCAGTCAAAACATAAGTAGCTCCTTCGACATCTAAATTATAAGACGTACTCTCCAAGGCATTAACATCAATAGCACAACCCTCTCCATATTCAACCTCTCCATCACCACACCCATCATCTCCTCCATCCTCGGGAGAGATTACATTTGGAGGAGAATCTGGAGGAGTGCCTGTTGATATTCCTACTTCAGGAACTTCGTATTTTTCTTCTCTCCCTATTTTACCAGATTTTGAAACAGGATAAACTAAAATTTCTGCAATAGTCCCGCTAAAATCTGAAATATCTAAAAGAACTGTTTTTGTCTCTAATTGTTTTGGGAAATCATTAACAATATAAACCTCGCTTTGAACTCCATCCTCGTCAATAAGGAAAACTCTTAAATGTTTTAGTTCTGCCTTATCTGTGCCTCTTGTGATATCAAAAAAAAGCTGGTTAGAGTTTGTTTCATCTATAAAAACCGAACCCAGCTTGACTTTTAAATCCACACTTAGAATATCGACCTCAATTTCCTCACTGCTTTGCTTAATTGCATTTTGGATAACCCCCCAAACAATCGCAATAATAACCAGCGCCACTAAAACAATCAAAACAACTGTAATAATCTGGCTCTGTGCCTTTTCATCCCTCCTTTTCATAAATCTACATCCTTTAAAGATATTTAAATATTTCCTCTATTTATTTTTTCTCAACCTTTTCTAATCTAAAGAAACATCTTTATTTAAATTTTATTTTTAATTACTTTTTCTTTTTTTCACCAAGCTCTTTTGTTGCTTTAGTCAATTTTTTAACAGAAGAATCTTTCTTTGGCTTTTTGTCTGTTAAAGGCCCAGTAACTTTAACAAGAAGTCCAGGCAAACCTGTTCCAACAGGAACTGGCTGATTTAAAATTATATTTTCAATTACAGAAGTTAATTCATCTTTATTATCTTTTAATGTTGAATTAACAAAAATTTTGTCAGGAGTTTCAAAACTCGCCCTTGCTAAAATCGAAGATTTCTGAGAAATAATCCCCATCCTTGTTATTCCTTTAACAAGACCTATCGAAGTCATAGCATCTGCAACAAGTTTTAAATGCCGTTCATCAATATCTAATCCCTGAGAATTTTTAACTTTTTCAATTTCTTTAATAATAATAGAGCGGGCAACCTCAACCCCAAAAATACTGCAAACCTCATGAATGTCGTTGCTGATTGTCCGAGTTTTATCAATTCCTTTAAAATTTATTATTTCTTTAAGGTTGGTTCCAGCAGTAAGAATAACAAAATCATTGTTCCTTTTTACAACTAAAATTTGCTCAATTCCTTTGATCCCTGAAATTATTGTGTCCTTTATTTTTTCTTTCAATTTATAAATTTCCTTAAAGTTCAAATTCTTTTCACTAAATATAATTGAACCACTGCCGACTTTGCAGTTGTGCCCCTTGTCTTTTAATCTTTTTACAATATTATCTGTAGAGGTATGAATTCTCCTAACTGCATTATTGTCAATAATTGCTTCAATTTTTTTATCACCGAAATTAATTTTTATCTCCTGAACAATATCCTTGACTTTTACTTCCTGAATTTTCTCAGCAATAATTCTTGCATTTTTTTCATCATTATAATTTTTATCTAAATAAATTTCCATTTCAGGAGTTGAGGGAATTCTTCTTGCATCAAAAATTTCAATTAATCTTGGCAATCCTGAAGTAACCTGCATTTCTGAAACCCCTGCAGAGTGGAATGTTCTTAAAATCATTTGAGTGGATGGTTCTCCAAAAGATTGTGCAGTAACAATCCCGATTGCTTCTCCGGGAGTAATGTCCTTGCCCTTATGCAGACCAGAAACATCTTTTCCGTCATCACCATATTTAAACTGGATTATTCTTCCTGCCCCGTCTCTGACCGTTTTATCATATTCTATTCTAATATCCTGCAATGCATTTGCCAATCTCCTATATAAATAACCTGACTTCGGAGTTCTAAGTGCAGTATCCATAAGCGAATCTCTCCCAGTTATTGCTCCAAAAAAGAATTCTGTTGCTTCAAGTCCGTCCAAAAATGAATTGTAAATAAACCCTCTTGCCCTCGGTGATAAGTCTCCCTCCTTGAAAAATGACATTGTTCTGTTGTTGAAACCAATAGAAATTCTTTCGCCCCACAATGCCTGAGGTCCGACAAAACAAGCCATCTGAGTAATGTTCAAAATATTCCCGCCAGCCCCCGCACCCATCATAATATTAACTGGATTTGATTTCGGGAACTCTTTCCCAATAATTTTCCCAATTTGAGTTCTCGTATTATTTAATATCTGCATAATTTTAATCTCCCGGGTTTCCTTAAGATTTTTACCCGGAATCACTTCCAATTTTTTTGTATTCAATTCATTAATAATTTTATCTGTCTCTTCTTCTGCATTTCTAATTATCTCTTCACTCGCAGATTTAACTTTTTTATTAACACCCAAGTCATTAACAGAAATTGTAAAACCATGATTTGAAAGATATTTAGTTCCCAATGTAAATGCATTTTCCAAAACTTCAATTGTCTTCCCTCTTCCAACTTCTTTATCTAAAGATTTTATTAACCCACCGCATTCAACACCAAAAACATTTTCATCAACTCTTCCAGAATTAATTTTTCCGTCCTTGATAACAAATGACTCTCCTGTTCTTGTTTTGCCTTTATAATCAATTTTAGGAATTATTTCTGATAGAATTTCATTACCCTCAATTTTTTTCTTAAAGATTTTTGTATTTATATCTGCCTGATACAATAATTGAGAAGCTTCTTCTTTAGATAAAGCAAGTCCGCTTAATAAATAAGTTCCTGTAATCGCATCCTTGATACACCCTAATAAGTTGCTGTTATCTTTGCACGAGATTAAATTTTGGTCTACGTCCATTAATGTCTTGGCTTCTGCTCTTGCTTCTTCACTTTGCGGGACATGGATATTCATTTCATCTCCATCAAAATCAGCATTATAAGGTGGGGCTGCTGCAGGGTGAACCCTAAATGTTTTGTAAGGAAGAACTTTAACAAAGTGTGCCATCAAACTTGCTTTATGCAAACTTGGGTGTCGATTAAATAAAACAACATCACCGTCGATTAAATGCCTTTCAACAGTATAGCCCGGCTCTAATTCATCCAAAATTTCCTGCTTTAGTTCATCAGTAATTCTTTTTCTTCGCCCATCAGGTCGAATAATATAATTCGCACTCGGATATTTTTCATTCTCAATTATTTTTTTTAATTTCTCAATATTTAATGAATTAACTTTCTCATTCACTGTTAAAGTTTCTGCAATCTCAAAAGGAACACCAACTTCATTAATTTTCAATGAAGGGTCTGGAGAAATTACAGTTCTCGCCGAGAAATTAACTCTTTTTCCAGCAAGATTGTGCCTGATTCTCCCTTCTTTTCCCTTAATTCTTTCAGTTATTGTTTTTAATGGCTGTCCGCTTCTGTGTCTTGCAGGCGGAATTTTTACAATCGAGTTATCGAAAAAGGTTGTAATATGATACTGCAATAAATCCCATAAATCCTCGATAATAACTTCAGGAGCCCCGGCATTTAAGTTTTCCCACAATCTCTGATTTGCTCTTATAATATCTGATAATTTATGAGTCAAATCATCCTCGCTTCTTTCTCCTGACTCCAATGTAATACTTGGTCTGACTGTTACAGGAGGAACTAAAAGCAAAGTTAATATCCCCCATTCAGGCCTGAAAATATCTGGATTAATTCCTGCAAGCCGTGCCTCTTCTTCAGGAATTCTGACAAGCCGTTCCCTTATCTCTCCAGGGAAAATTCTTTTTTTACCAACCTTAAAAGTAGTTGGTTTTTCAAGTTTAACTTTTTCTTGTTCTGCTAGACAGTGCGGGCACTTTTTAGAATCTTTTGCTTTTTTTAATCTATCTTTAATCCCATATTTTTGCAAATCTTTTTCTTTAATCATTAATTTATGACACTCAGAACAAAAACATCTTAAAAATAATTCTATAATCGGAGTATATTTAATATGAATTGTCGGTCTTGCTAAATCAATACTTCCAGGATGCCCGAGGCATTCTTTTAATCTTCCACCGCAGGTTCTGCATCTTGTTCCAGGGTCAATTGCACCTAATCTCAAATCCATCAAACCACCGTCGACAGGATACCCATCAACATCATATAATTCAGGAGTGATAATCTTTGCCTTTGAAATTTTCTTAATCTCATCTGGATTAAGCAAAGTAAACTGCAAACTTTCTACTTGTTTTCTTACATGTTTTGTCATTTTATTTATTGACCCCAATTTTATTTTTGTATATTGAATAAATTTCTGTTCTTAATTTTGGTATATTATTACCTATTCTACGTTTATTGCATGCAATTATATTTTCTGGATTCCTACAAATCTTTTCCCTATAATCAAATGTTGGATCAACTAACTTCGCCTTAACAGCCCTATCATGTTCTTCCAAGATTTTGCAACCTTTATTCAGATGTATACATCGATATGGATTTCCGTCAAACATTTTATTCGTATTTATTTTTTAAATTAAATTTAGTTTTGATATGCAAACTCTGAATTTCATCAACTAATAATTTGAATGCGTAAGACATTTCAACTGGTTCGATTTCTTGGCTGTTGCACAGAGGACAAAATAATTTATTTCTAACACTGTCGTCGATTGCAACAGCCCCGCATTTAGTGCAGATATTAATAACAACTTTATCTGAATCATATCTTTCTTTTAATAACAGCGAAGCACCGTGTGCAACTAATGCCTGTTGCTCCATCTCTCCTAATCTTAATGCCCCGCCCCGCGCCCGTCCCTCAATCGGCTGTCTCGTCAATAAAGTAACCTTTCCAGAAGCACGAGCATGCATTTTATTGCTAACCATATATTTTAATTTAAGATAATACATGTTCCCAATGTAAATTTTAACCCGCATTATTTTTCCAGTAATTCCATTATACAAAGTTTCCTTGCCGTCAAATCTAAATCCTGATTCTCTTAATTGCTCTTCTAAATCTGTAATTTTTTGCCCTGAAAAACCAGTCCCATCGACGATGTTCCCTGATAAACATGCAACTTTTCCAGCTAATAATTCAATTAAATAACCAACAGTCATTCTGCCTGGAATACTGTGCGGGTTGAAAATAATATCTGGTTTTATTCCTCGAGATGTAAAAGGGATATCATTTTCAGGAACAATCGCGCCGACAACCCCTTTCTGCCCGTGGGAAGTCGCAAACTTATCCCCCAACTCAGGAATTCTCTGGTCTCTTGTTTTAACTCTAATTATTTTATTTCCCTGATTATCTGATGTTACAAAAACAGTATCAACAATCGCTGACTCTTCTTGCCTGATAACCGAACTCGCTTCTTTTCTTGCTTTAATTGAAATTTCCCTGACTTCTGACAAGAATTTCGGAGGACTTGTTTTTCCAATAACAACTTCCCCAGAGTTCATTTTCGCCTCAGGGTAAGCAATGCCGTCATCTTCTAAAAATCTATAACTCTCTTCAGTTCTGTAACCAGAAACTTCTTTTTCAGGAATTGTAATCTCGTCTTTTAATCCGCCTGCATAATTTAATTCAATAGAAGTGTATGGTCTGAAATATGTGCTCCTCCCCAATCCTCTGTCAATGCTCCCCTGATTTAAAATTAAGGCATCTTCCATGTTATAACCCTCGTGAGTCATAATAGCGACCATAACATTTTGTCCTGCAGGATGGACCTCTAAAGTGTCGTAGATAAAACTTCTGACAATTGGTTTTTGCGGGTAGTGCAAAATACTAACATCAGTGTCAATCCTTGTAAAAAAATTCGCAGCATATAATCCCAAACCCTGCTTCTGGGTTTTACTCCCCCTGTTTAATCTTGAACTCTGGTCATAATTTGCATAAGGAACTAAAGAAGTAACAACCCCCAACAAATCAATTTTATCAATTTCTAAATGAGTATACTCTTCTGCAATATCTTTTTTATCCAAGGCAACCAAAGCATTTTCTTCTTCAGCAGCGTCGAGGTATTCAATAACCCCTCTCTTTAAAAGTTCCTTCCAGGATAATGCATCTTCTTTTAAAAGTTTAATATGCTCTTCTGTTAATTTACTTTTTCCATTCTCAACAATTATCAACGGCCTCATTACTCTCCCAACTTCTGTGGACAAAATAATACTATCCAAAACTTTATTAAATCTAATACTTAATTCAATTGGCAATTCCCCATTTCTTCTTTTTGATTTTAAATTAAAAATAAATTCTTTAAAATTTTTCACATGCCCAATAAATCTCCCATTGTAAAAAACATCGCTTCCAGACTCTTCTTCAATTTCTTTTTTCATCCCCAGTTCTATTAACTCTTTAATAAAATCCTTGTTTTCTAAATCAGCCCTTGTAGAAATTCTTGCCAGCAAGGCCAAATTTTTTCTTAGCCCGATTTCAGTTCCTTCTGGTGTTTCAACAGGGCAAAATCTTCCATAATGAGTTGGGTGCAGTGTTCTTGCCAGGAAATTTTCCTGTTCACCAGGCAACATACTTGAAACTCTTTGTAATTGAGACAAAATAGCAAGGTAATTTGTCTTATCCATATTTTGTGTAACCCCTGTTCTCTCGCCAATCCAGTTACCTGTTGCAATCGCACTTTTAACCCGATGAGTAAACAAAGTAGACTTCGCAATCGACTTTATAGAATAAAATTTCTTTCTCTTTTGAATTTTTTGCAATGAATGTTGAATATCCCTAATTAAAATATTTAAATTAACCCTGAATAAATCTCCGAGCAAATCACCTGACATCCTGACCCTTTTATTTGCATAATGGTCTTTGTCAGTCAAACTCTCTACATTTTCTTTTGCAATTAAAAACTGTTTCACAAACTTGCAGATAGTAATCGCTTTTTCAACCCTGTCTTCTTTTTCCAATCCAATATGGGGCAAAAAATACGAATCAAGCCGTTGTTTAATTCTGTCAAGAATTTCTTTTTCTGTTCCCTGAAGAGAAGTCTGTTCAGCAATCGCCATCATTGCATCCTTCTCATTTTGAATCCCTGCGAATTCATATAAATTAACAATTAAACTATCTGTCTCTTTATCTATATGTTTTGCAATATCACTTTCTTTAGTTAGCCCTAATGCTTTTAATAATACTACGAGCGGGATATTTTTAAATCTGCTAAATGAAACCTCAATAATTCCTTCGTTGGTGTCTGTTATTGTTATTGGAATTCTGTAGCTCCCTCTTTGAGAAAACAACCTCAGCATAACTCCTTTTTTAGTTCCTTTGGCTTTTTCAATAAATGGTTGATTCGCTGCTAAATCCTCTGTCATTACAATTACTCGTTCATTTCCATTAATAATAAAATAACCACCTGGGTCTAATGGGTCAACATAATTTTTTACTAGTTCTTCTTTTGACATTCCTGACAAATTACACGCATCACTTTTGATTATGATTGGGATTTTCCCGATTTCAACATTATGGCTTTCTAATTGTCCTTCCTGTTTTATTGTAATCTCTAAACTAACAGGCGCAGAATAAGTCAGCCCCCTGATTCTTGCCTCTGCCGGCGCCAAAAGATGAGAGCTCCCATCTGCCTCAATAATAATCGGCTTGTCTATTTTAATTTTACCTAAACTTATTTCATGTTCGTCGTCAGAAATAGAATTACTTATCTCATTCACAATCTCCTGCATCCGATGGTTCATAAAATCATTAAACGAAGTTATATTTGACTCAACTAAGCTGTGCTCTTTCAAATATTTTTTCACAAGAATGTGCTCTTCTTTTGGCTGTTGAATTTGCATTATATACTCACCGTCCTGTAATAGACCGGTTTCTGGCTGTCTGATATTCTTTCTATTTTTATCACATCAGAAATCTCGCAGTTTTCTGGAAGCGCAGGGTCTGAAATTTTAATTTTCGGCAATTGTGCAAGAGAAATATTCAATTCAGAAAGTAGTTTTTCAACCTCTTCTGGTTTTAATTTTGTGTGTTTGGGCTGTAATACGTGCATTTTTGGGGTTTAAGGCAGAGAGTAAAAGCATGTAAAAATTTTGCGATATTTACCTTTACAACTTTATAATAATAAAATTATCTTAAAGTAGGTTTATAAATGTTTTGGATGTGGATTTTTGGGGGGATTTTAGGTGGGATTAAGGGATTGGAGGAAAATTTATTTTTTCCATTCTAAATTATTTCCTTCTCTTTCTCTAATCAAATCAAGTAGTTTTTGAGTAAAATTCCAATCTAATCTATTCCTATCTAATTTTCCATTATAAATCAAATCCCTCTTGGAAAGAGATATAAATTCTATATCATTTTCATTATATGCTTTTTCTTTTAGTTTTCTTTTTCTTTCATAATCTTCCCCATTATTACCCCAATACTCAACAAATGCATTATATTGTGGAAGGAAAAAATCAGGTTTAAGTGTTCTTTTCTTAAAAGGATTGTTAAATCTCCATATTTTTGTTGGAACTTTAACTTTTGGATGAAGATAGAATTTTACATTCTTTCTTTTAAAATAATCTGCAACTATTTCTTCTGTTGGACTATCATAATCTTCTGTATCTTTTGCTCTTAATATTTTATATCTTTTCATACATTCATCAAATAAATTCGTTACACCAAATGCAAACATTATTAATGCAACATACAAAAGAACTAAACCTGCGCTCTCAAAATGAAATCTTAATATATAATAAATGATAAATGAAAGAATAATCAAAATAATTGATTGTATTTGTTTAGTCGATAATCTATATTGAAATTTCATATTAATTTAACATTTATTATAATAGGAGGTTTTTAAAATTTGTGTTAAATCTCATCTCATTTAAACAAATTGCATCAGCCCCAGGGGGATTTGAAAAATTCGTTCCTAGATATTGTTTTTAAATATATTTTGTTCAATATCTAAAAACTCACCCCGACACGTCGGGTGTTCTAAATCATATGAGAACTTAAGTGCCATCTTTGATGGCATAAATGGCCCCAGGGGGATTTGAACCCCCGACACCTGGCTTAAAAGGCCAGTGCTCTAACCAGGCTGAGCTATAGGGCCGATGTTTATTTTTAAGTCTTCATTGACTTATAGCTTTTAAGATTCTAACACTCTAACAGTGCTCTAACCTTTGGCTGAGCCGAGCGAGTTTAATTTCAGACCATTTTTTCTATTACTGAAATTAGGCTCGGGAGCTATAGGGCCATAATTATTAATCGAATTAATAATAAATTAATGAGAAATATTTAATTTAAAAAGTTTTGGTAAGATTAACCTTTTCCGTTTGCATACCAATCAGGGTCTTGAGCGAGTTTTTCCTTTGCTTCTTCAGTCATTATTTCAAAAGCAGGATGGTTAGAATTCCAAATCCTTAAACTCATATCTGGATTGTTCATTTTTTCAAATTCATTCTTAGTTTCTTCAAAATAATCTCCATAAATATGCAATGAATCAGATATGTCTGTATAACTTCCGACTTCAATTCGTTTATTAATTTTTTGTTCTAATCTTTCAGCTATGTTTTTTTGCCAGTCAGTTATAGCAAAAGCATTCATAAACCATGCTTTAGCTAAATCTCTGCTTCTCCAGTGACTATTCATATTTAATAAATATCCTTCTTCTCCGTCGTTAAACTTGTGTTCTAATGGTCTAAACCATAATCTTTGCAAACACGGACGATTACTTTCTAATCCAGGGTCTGCAGTCGGCATCCAAGTTGTTGCCTGAGCCCCTTTGCTTGTAATGTCTCTTGCTAAATCATCTAAAACTAATTCAATTTGGTCAACCCCTTTTTCTAACAGCATCCCCCGATTATCTGCATTTAAATCTACACTCGGATTATAATCTGTTAATCTCTCATTATAAGTGTAAGTCCATTTTCCAGCTTTAGGGTCAATCCAGGGATTATGAATTCCTTTAACAACTTCTTGCCTGTATGATTCTAATTCTTCAGGACCTCCTGGAAAATTTTTATGAATTCTTGGTTCATTAAAAGGATTTTCAACTTTAATGCAAATAGTCCCTTCTTTACTTTTTGGTGTTTTTGTTGTGTTATCATAATGGGTTCCAACCCTTGCACCATAATTCCAGCAACTTAGCATTGCTAATTCCCATGCTTCAGGAAGAGTTTTAGCATGAACTGCAATTTGAGGATTAATCCCTTGTTGAGGTTTATCAAGAACATATGTCCCCCGATTATCAATATGAATAAAACTTGAAGGAGTTTCATAATCTCCAAAATCCAACTCTTTTTTTCTAATCATCTAAAAAAATATCTTTTTTCATTTAAATACATTATAGCACTATAAAATAACTATCACAAATACTTTTTAATTTTCTCTTCAATAACATTAGATGGTTGCCCGCCAATTATCCTGTCAACTTCTTCGCCATCTTTGAAAATAATTAAACACGGAATACTTGAGATATTATATTTTCCTGCGAGTTCCTGATTGTCGTCTACATTAACTTTCACAAATTTTACTTCCTTTATTTCTTCAGCTAAATCCTCAATAACAGGCCCCAGCATAACACAAGGCATACACCATTCTGCAAAAAAATCCACAACAACAACCTTATGAGAATTATCAATTACCTCGCCAAACTCCTCGTTTGTAAGTTCCATAACCGCATCATTCTTGACCATTTTTGATTGTTGCCTCTTGTTTTTAATTCAAACATAATTTTCTTAGAAATAAGGTGTTAATAAATGTTTTGATGATTAACCGCAACCTGCAGAATCTCCACAATTTGGACACTTTCTGCAGTTAGCCCCGCTTGGAACAGTTTTACTTCCGCAATTTACACAAAAAATATCCATAACAGACATTTCACCAGATTTTAGTTTATCTTCATATAGTGGAAAAATTTCTGTTAATTCTCCGTCTTCCATGGCAAATTCAATAAAGTCTATTCTTGACTGATAGTGCCGAATTCTCCTTCTATCAGCCAAAACATTGCATCTCAATTCTCTTAATTGCTTATCTGTTGGCTGAACATCGCAAACACTTGTATCTCCTAAGTATTCTAACTGAATCAATTTTATAAAAAAATCTTTTATCCCTTTGCAACTTTTTATAAATTGATGGTCTGTAAAACCGTTGACAGGGTCTGAAGATGATTTATTATGTTTTATAAATTCATCTAAGGGCATGCCCCTCTGCCTATTTCTTGATGCTTCTTTTGCCCAGTCAGTGTAAACTGCACTAAATTCAGAACCTGCACTTCCAAACTCAACAAAAAAGTCTGCAGGAGAATCTTTTGGAGACCTATCAGGATATTCTCCAACCATTAAATGAACTCCATTCCTCCCAATCTCAACATTCCATCCTGGTCTTTCTATAAATCCTGAAGGCATCATGGGATTTCTAGGTTTAACTTTTTCACCCCATTTTAATTCTTTTCCGTTTTGTTTTGTTTTTATATTAAGTGGTTGCACTCCCTTAGAACCATCAATATACAAACTTATAGATTTTAAACCAAGTTTCCAACCTTTGATATAGGTATCTCTGACATCTTGTATTGTTGCACCTTTTGGGAGATTAACTGTTTTTGAGATGGCTCCAGATAAAAAAGGTTGGACTGCAGCCATCATTTTTAAATGCCCATCAACACAAATTGTATTGTCTCCAAAAGCAGTAGCAAATACATTGTAGTGCTCTTCCTTTAAATGGGGGGCGTCCACAATAGTCCCATTTTCTTTCGCATAACTTAATATTTCTTCTAATCTCTCTTGTTTATATCCTAATGTTTCTAATCCTTTTGTAACACAAGGTTTAATATTCATTTCTAACTCTCCTCCTCCTGCAAGTCCTTTGTCATAAACCAAGGCAGGCATTGGCTCAATTCCTGTGCAATCAACATCCATCATAAATCCAATTGTTCCAGTAGGTGCAAGAAGAGTAACCTGCGCATTTCTAAATCCATACTGCTCTCCTTTTTCAATAGCATCCTGCCAGGCATTATCTGCAGCATCGATAATTGTTTCTAATCCTTTAACTTCTTTAATTCTTTTAATTTTTTTTATTTCTTCATGATGCATTTTTAAAACATTTAACATTGGCTCCTTGTTTTTTTCAAATTCTTCAAAAGCACCTATCTTAGATGCAAGTTCAGCAGAAGTTTGATAAGCTTGAGCAGTCATCAAGGAAGTTACTGCAGAGGCAATTGCTCTGCCCTCATCAGAATCATAAGCAATTCCATTCTCCATTAATAATGCCCCGAGATTTGTATACCCTAGCCCTAATGCCCTAAATAAATGAGAGTTTATCGCAATTTTTTTATCAGGATAAGATGCATAATCAACAATAATATCTTGTGCAATAATAGAATTTCTAACTGCTTGATTTAAAGAATCTATATTAATTATCTCTCCTGAGTTTTTATCTCTAAATTTTGTGAGGTTTAGAGAAGCAAGATTGCAGGCAGAATCATCTATGAACATATATTCAGAACAAGGATTACTGGCATTTATTCTTCCAGAATTAGGGCAGGTATGCCATTTATTTATTGTGCTATCATATTGTAAAGAAGGGTCTCCTGTAACTGCTGCTGCCCTTGCTATTTGTTCTAAAGCTTCTCCTGCATTTATTATTTTTTTCTTGTTAGTTAATTTTTTAATAAATCTTTTATCTGGAAGATATCTATCATCTGAATAATCTTCTAAAGCTATTTCTACTTCATTGTCAAACCTGTCCCCGGTTATAAACCATAAATTCCAATCTTCTCCTCTTAAGGCTGCCCCCATAAATTCATCAGTTACTCTTATGCTATTGTTTCCGTTTTGACCCCCGACAGTTTTATATGCTTCACTTTCTAAATCTCCAGAACTTTTTGGACCCCATCTTTGATTAGCACATAACCAAAGGCCTTTTTTTTCTTCTTCTACTTTCCAATTAATAAATCTAAATAAATCTGGGTGGTCACAAGGTTCTATAACCATTTTAGCTGCTCTTCTTGTTTTTCCCCCTGACTGAACACTTCCTGCAATAATATCAAATATTTTCATAAAAGAAGTTTGTCCACTTGCATATCCCCCCCCACTTAAGGGTTCTCTAACTCCCCTTAACAAACCATAATTAGTCCCTGTTCCAGAACCAAGTTTAAATAACATTGCTTCTTTTTCAGAATGTTTCATAAGGCTTCTCATGTCGTCATCTATAGACATAATGAAACATGCAGATGCCTGGGGTCTTTCATAAACATCTATTTCATTAGTAAATTTTCCTTGCTCATTAATTGCCCAGTGAGATGAATTTCCATTTGATTTTTCCTTTATTCCATAATTCTCAAATAATCCTACATTAAACCAAACAGGAGAATTAAAGGCAAATCTTTGGTCCATTACTATATATGAAATTTCGTCAGAAAGTCTGGATGCATCTTCTCCAGAGAAATACCCTTGTTTAATCCCACTATTAGATATTGTTTCTGTAACTCTTTTAACTAACTTACTTAAATCCTTTTCAACATAATCCTCGCTATCCCCTCTATAAAAATACTTGCTTGCAACAACTTTTCTTGGTAGTTCTCCCCAAAAATCAGGGAATTTTAATCCTTTTCCAGAATAAATTGAATTCCCAGAATTATCTTTAATTTCAACCTTACTTTTTATCCAGTCAAAAGAATCAGTAGGTGTCTTTCCTTCTTCTGTAAAATATCTTGGGATTTCTAATTTTGATTTCATCCTCACAACTCCTTCAACTCCTTTTTAAAATCTTTAATGTCTTGAAAATCCATATAAACAGAAGCAAATCTAATGTAAGCCACTTTATCTAATTTTTTTAATTTATTCATCACCATTTTTCCAATTTCTCTGCTTTTTACCTCTTTGCCTTTTTTCTTTAATTTTTCTTTAACTTCTTCAACAGTTTGGTCTATTTTTTCCATTGAAACAGGTCTTTTCTGACATGCTTTGATTAAACCCAATCTTAATTTTTCGTCCTGAAAATGTTCTCGCCTTCCATCTTTTTTCACAAGGACAATATCTTTTTCTTCTGGTTTTTCATATGTTGTAAATCTTTTTTTGCATTTCAAACACTCTCTTCTTCTTCGAGTCCCTGTAGGGGACTCTCTTTTATCAGTTACTCTTGTGTCTGAACCGCAAAATTTACATTCCATATATCACCTCTAATCAAATAAATTTTTATTGAAATAAAAATTTATTTTAGAAATATACAACATATTGTATACCTCTTTTTCAAAACTACAATAAATTGTAGCAATAATTAAAATATAGAACGAACCAGTATTTAAACATTTCTGTGATAGAGAACAATACAAAATATTGAAGACAAAAACTTTATATACTATTATATATTTTATAGAATATAAAAGAGAAAATGGGATTATTTAATTTTACAGATTTGGCAGTACCGAATATTTCCGCAGAGCTAATTATTTTAATATTAATTATATTAATTTGGAAATTAATTTGGTATGGGTTTGCCATATATAAATCAGTGCAGAAAAAACAAAAAAGATGGTTTGTAATTTTGTTTGTTTCAGCATTTGTCCTAAATGATTTAGGTATTTTGGCGATAGTTTATTTAATATTAAATAAAAAGAAAACAGGTTCTAAGATTTCTAAAAAATCTAAGAAATAATTTTCTTTTCATATTCTTCTATTGCTTTTTTTAAAGTTTTTTCTCCAAGAACAGAACAATGCATTTTTATAGACGGAAGCCCCCTAAGTTTTTCTAAAATTTTTTTCTTATCAATTTTTTTCGCTTTTTGCAAAGTTTTCCCTTTTGCTAATTCGCACAAAACATCTGAAGATGCAATTGCAGCAGCACAACCCATTGTCTGAAATTTTATATCTTTTATTTTATTTGTTTTCTTATCAATTTTCAAATAAACTTCCATTATGTCCCCGCACATATTATTTTTTATTCTGCCAATTACATCTGGATTTTTCATTTTCCCGGAATATTTTGGCTTGAGAAAATGTTTCATAACTTCCTTATTATATTGTTCAAATTTATTTTGCATTTTTCTCCTTTAATTTTTCGTTTAATTCTTCAACAATTTCATCTGGATTTAATCCATGAACCAAACATCCCTCTTCTAAGGTTTCCATTTGAGACATTGGACATCCAATGCAGTGCATTCCTTTTTCAAATAAAATTTCAACTGCCTTGGGATTTTTTTCCATGATTTCGCTGAAAGTCATTTTTTTAGTTATTCTCTTTTTCATTAATCTTCTTCCTTAAAATGTTGAATTTCTACTTCGTCAGAGTTCAATCCTTCTTCATCAAGTTCTTCTTCAATTTCTGCTTCATTTTTGAAATCTGCTCCAAATTCCTCAAACTTGTCTTTCATTTTTACCTCCTAATTTATTTAAGTTAGATGAAAGACAATTGATTTTTGTAAACTTTTTTTAAAAAAGTTCTTTTTTCCGTCAACGCTTTTGTATCAAAAGGGTTGTCTTGTCTTTCATTTTTACCTCCTAATTTATTTAATTGGACTCATCCTCCTAAGTTTTTTCACAATTTTTGGGAGGACTTTTAATACATAATCAATTTCTTCTTCATTATTAAACTTACTTAAACTTAATCGTATTGAAGTGTTTGCTTCTAAATCTGATAAACCTATTGCTTTCAAAACATGACTTGTTTCCATTGTGTGTGACGAACAGGCACTTCCAGTTGAACTGCAAATCCCATAAGCATCCAAATAACCTCCAATAGCTTCTCCTTCAATATTCCCAAATGAAATATTTATATTATTGCAAAGCCGATTATCTTTTGGCCCATTCAGTTTTGTATTTGGAATTTTTAAAATTTCGTTAATTAATTTATCTCTTAATTCGTTTATTTTTTTCAAGTTAGAATTTTTTATAATTTTAACTGCTTTTGCAAAACCAACAATTCCAGAAATATTCTCAGTTCCACCCCTTAATGAAAATTCATGGCCGCCCCCGTGTAATATTGGATTTATTTTAATTCCTTTTTTGATATACAAAGCTCCGACGCCTTTTGGCCCGTGAATTTTGTGGGAATTTAAAGTAACA
Source organism: archaeon (assembly GCA_030636025.1). GTDB lineage: Archaea > Nanobdellota > Nanobdellia > Pacearchaeales > GW2011-AR1 > ARS1285. The sequence continues at coordinate 12,897 of DAOVXQ010000002.1, read as the reverse complement.
AAATCTAAATCTTGTTTTCCTACATTTATTGGAACTTTTGTATAACTTTGGCAGGCATCAATATGGAAATAAACTTCTTTTGCTCTGCAAATTTCTCCTATTTTTTCGATATTCTGTATTGTTCCGAGTTCATTATTCCCGTGGATGATTGAAACAACAAGTGTTTCAGAACCTATTGCATTTTCCACGTCCTCTGGATTAACAAATCCGCCTTTATCCACATCTAAATAAGTAATTTTCGCTCCTTGTTTTTCAAGCCATTTGCAGGTATTTAAAATAGAGTCGTGTTCGATTTTTGTTGTTATAATATGTTTTTTTTCATTTGCAAAAAACAATCCCTTTAAAACAAGATTATTTGATTCTGTTCCGCCAGATGTAAAAATAATTTCATCATCTTTAGCTTTAATTGATTTTGCAATTGTATGTCTTGATTCTTCTAAGCCCCTTTTTGCTTCCTGCCCGATTAAATGCTGAGAACTCGCGTTTCCATATTTTTCAGAAAAATAAGGAATCATGGCTTCGACTACTTTTGTATCAACCTTGGTTGTTGAGGCATTATCGAGATAAATTTGTTTCATTTTAAAATTTATTTTGATGATTTGATTTTGACTTAACTTTTTCCATTAGCAACACCCCCTGCATTTTCCACAACCCTTGCTGTGGCAATCAATTAATCTCAAAATAGGAACTATTGTTTTTGATAAAGAATAAACTCTTTCTTTTCCTTTTTGTTTTACATCAACAATATTACATTCTCTTAGTTCTCTTAATGCATGACTTAACTTGCTCTGCTCGATTTTTAATTCTTTAACAAGTTCTGTAACTGATTTTGGGTTTTTTTCTAAATTAGAAATAATATCTATTCTTAATTTATTAGAAAGTTTGCTAAAAAATATGTGGTATGTTTTGTTTTTATTCATATGAACAATTATTCATATGTCTTTATAAATCTTTTGATGGGAAGTTATTTATATTAAAGTTCTTTAATAATCCTATGATAAAAAAACATACAAAACATATTATTTATATAATCGTCGTCGCAGTAGTATTGGTTATTCTTTATGCTCTTAAAAATACAAATTATTTTGTCAGGATTTCGGGATTTTTATTATCTGTCTTGTTATTTTATCTTGTTGACTTTTTTTTCAAACTAGAATTTAAACCCCATCATTATCTTATTTTTTTATTAGTTGCAACAACAGGAATTTTATTCAGCCCACTTTATTTTATATCTACAAGTTATGATAAAATCTTACATTTTTTATCTCCGCTTTTTATCAGTATTTTAGTTTTCTTTTTAGTAAACAAATTAAAATGCAAATTTAGTGTAAAACTTTTATTAACGTTTACAATAATTATCTCTATTTTATCTTTATTTGAAATAGGAGAATATCTTTTAGACCAATTGGTTGATTGGAAGCTACAGGGAGTTTATTTAAGAGATATAACTGGATTAACTAAATTTAACATTATAATGGACAAAAATGACGACACAATGATTGATTTAATATTCGGAACCTTCGGCACTTTATTTTTTGTTTTAACTAAAATGGGAATTCGCTATTTTAAGAAATTTTCTAAATATCGCTAAATAATTATTTTATAGCATCGACTGGACACGATTCTATTGCTTCTTTAACACAAGGAGCTTTGGCATTTTTTACTTTTGCCTTGCCATCTTCTCCCATTTCAAAACCATCAGAACAAACAGAAACACAGGCCCCGCATCCAATACATTTTGTTTTATTAATAGTTGTCATTTTGCCTCCTTAATTTAATTCACAGCCAGAAATTCTCGACAAATCTTCAATAGAAATATCTCCAAAAACTTTTTCCCCATTTATAATCCAACTCGGAAAAGTATTTATCCCCTTTTTCAAACAAATATCTTTATTTATCAAACAATTCATTATTTTAACCTCGGTTCCTAAATATTCTTTTGTTTTCATTTGTTCTAGGGTTTTAACAAAATTATCACTATTAATATATAATGTAATATCTTGTTTTTTTAAACAACTATTAAAATCGTCTTTATCTTCGGTATCTGAAATAGAATAACCTGTAAATTTTGTTATAGCATCTGTAATCATAAAAAAACTAATAATTAAAACTACCCCAATTCCTAAGGTAATTAAAATTTTTGTTTTGGATTTCATAAATATCCTAATTAATTCTTGTTTTTAAATTTATCTTTTATAGGGATTTAAATTTTTAAGAACTTATAAGACTCAATACAATAAAATATTTAAAGTATAATTCCTTATATTTAATATGGGAAATAGATATACTATGACGAATATCGCGAAATTTCTGAAATGTTATAGTGTAAAACCTATTTGCTTCAAATTTAAATATTAATTTGGTTGCTCAACAACTAACCGAATTCATTCTAAAATGATGCAATATAATTATTTGGCTTCTGAACCTCTCCACGAATGCAGTATTTGCCACGAAACAATTATCCATCCAATTTGCCCTATTTGCATAACCACTCAAATCCAGGCATGGTTAACTTCTTATTCAAATTATCACGAATTAAAAGACAGCTTATTTCCTGAACTGCGAAATTTTTTTGAAAAACATTTTAAAGAATCAACTGAATGTATAAAATGTAAAAAAGCAAGAGTTTGCATTTGCCCGTATTGTTTTACAGAATTTATACTCGACGAACTAAAAAGAATAAATGCAAATAAAATTATCTTAAAGGAATTTTTAATATTTTTCAATTTTGATTTAGAACACAAGGGATATTATAAGGAAGCTGAAAAGTTGGGGGTGGTTTGAATTACTTTTTCCCTTCGCCAATCCGTCTTAAAAAACTATCTAAAAATTTCTTATTAGCTTCAGAATCAATAACTCTCCTGACTTCATGAAATTCCAAATCACCAATATTTTTCTTTACAGATTTTATTTCAATAGCCCCTCTTTCATAAGATTCTTTCGTCAATAAAATTTTTTCTTCAGAAATTCCTGCAAGTTTTTTTGTTAAGTTGAGAAAATTACCAAGAGGAGTAAACTTTAATTTTTTATCTTCAACTTTATTTACAATTTCCCCAGAACCAATTCCTAATCCGAATTCAATTTTTTCTTTAAATTTTTTATTATATATTTGCAATGAATGTTGCAAAAGCCCTGCAACCTTTGTCGCTTTAACTTCATTTTTAAAAGAGCGAGTTAACAACGGACTAAAAATTACATAAATATAATCTCCATATTCATAAATCGCCCCCTTTTTCTCAGCAATTGATTGAAGGATTTTATTCAAGTTTTTCTTAGTGTTTCTCGCTATTTTATTTTTTATTTTCAAAATAAGAATTGTAGCAGTATTTTTCTTTCCAGTTAAAACCAAAACTTTTTCAGCTTCGTGCGGAAAAACCAACGGCCTTGCAACATTTTCTTTATCCTTGTTTTTTGCAATTTCTTGCCCATCACTTTTCAAATTAACATCTTCATTACTTTTTCTGTGAAATAATTTGTCTTTTAACTTACCCTTAAATTTAGAAACAGGATATGCAAACGATTTTTTCTTTAAAATATTTCTAAATAAAAACAAAAGCCCGGCACCTAAGATAATTACAAGGAAAATCCATGCAATTGGTGTGCTGAATAAAACAGAATCACTAATTGCCTTAACATTAACTGCGTGTCCTGTCAATGCAACTTGATTAACTAATTCTGCCTCGCCGTCAGTTATTTTAATATTATATTCTCCGTCCCCACTTAATTTAAATTCCTGAGACTTGCCCAAACCCAAATCAACTTTTTTAACAAACGGCTTGCCATTCAACTCAACTTCTATATCTTTTTTATAACGAATATTCCCAATATTTGTAACAATCAAACTATTATTTTTTATCTCAAAAGAAGCAATTGCTTTTTCATTTATATAAAACGATTTTATAGTGTTAACGTCGTTGTTTGAAACTTCAATTTCATAATATCCTGCAGGTAAATCTGTTGGCACTTCATACTGAATTGTTGTTTCAGATTGGACAATTTTTTCGTAAATTCTGTCTCCATGTTCGTCTCTAATAACAATCGAGACCTCATCATAAATTGCCATTCCTGTTTGGTCGAGCAAAATCGGTTTAAAATCAAGAACTGCCCCTGGGTCTATGTTCTGATTATTAACTGCAACATCAATCTGTTTTAAAATTTGCTGAACTTTTAAACTAGCCATAACAATCCCCTCACTTGTTGTTTGGTCTGATGAATCTTTTTCATAGGCAAGAACCTCAATTCCATAATTTCCTGCAGGCGTATCTTCTTTTAATGTAATTGAAACTGAAAATACACCGTCGACAACTTTTCCATAATATTCCCCAGCACCAATCCCTTGTGTTTCCTCGGTTTCATTATCTTCTTCTGTTTCATTGGTATCGGTTTCTTCTGTTTCATTTTCTTCTGTTTCCTCTGGTTCAGAAACCATAATGTTCAATAAAGGAATTGTTATTTTGACGTCTCCATTAATTCCTACGTCATTTAATCTTTTTGCAGTTCCGCTAACAGTTATACTCTCTCCGGGATTTGTAACTAAACTATCTATGTTTAACCAGACATTTAGGGCTTTTGAAATTTTAAAGTCTCGGCTGTTGTAACTTACATCTGAATATCCTGCTGCAAAATAACAATCTCCGTTGATGTTCTGGATATATAAAAAAGTTAATGGCAATTCAATGTGGACATTTTCATTTGGGATTCCATAATAAACATTTAGAGAACTTTCATCACAAACCAAGTCAATTTTTAAAAACCCCTCGGTTATCTGGTCAATGTCAACATTTAAGGAAATTAAATCGCCTAAATTGTAAATTGATTCTGGCTGTGAAAAATAAACTCTCGCAGACACACTTGTGACTAATAAACATAACATAACAACTAAGATAAACCCTGCTTTTTTCATTTCATTATTAGTAAAATAGGATATTTAAACTTTCTGTAATTTTGAAACAACCAAACATTTATTAACTCAATTAATCCAAGAAAATTATGGAAACAAATAACAATGATGAACTGAGCAAAATTGTGAATTCAGTTAATCCGCAAAATCAGGAAACTGATGCTGTTGGGGATTCTGAAAAACAGCCAGAAATTTCTAAAGAAGAAGAAATCGGATTTCACAAGGGCGCACTCAACACATTAGTTGCTGAAAGAAACGAACTTGTTAAAATGATTCAGAACATTGAAGCAATAATGCAGGCACATTTGAAGCGACTTAAAGAACTTGGTGTTGACATTCCTGTTCAGCAAAAAGCGTGATTAAAAAGATTTATTAATTGATAATTCTAATTCTATTTATGGAATCTGATATATCGCAGGAAAACAAAGATTTAATTCAGAAATTTGGTGCAGAGCCAATTAGTAATCTTAGTGATAGTCCTGATTTTTATGCGTTTAAAACAGGGGTTCTTGTTTCGCACAGGGATTTTAAAGGATTTTTTTCTGCATTAAAGAAAAAAGAAAAATGTGCGATTTTGTCAGGAGTTAATGCTTCTGGAACCTTACATTTGGGACATAAAGCGGTTTTTGACACAAATTTGTTTTTCCAAAAAAAATATAATATTCCTGTTTTTATTCCCATCTCCGACGACGAAAGTTATGTTTCAGGAAAAGTAAAAGACCAAAAACAGGCATTAGAGAATTCAAAAAAACTCGCCAAGGAACTTATTGCTTATGGGTTTGACCCGAAAAAAACTTTTTTCATAATTGACCAGATTTATACAAATATCTATAATCTTGCGATAAAGCTTTCGAAAAAAATTACGCTTTCTGAAATAAAGGCGACTTATGGGTATAAGAATTATGATAATCCTGGGTTGTATTTTTATCCTGCGGTTCAATCTGCGCATATTCTTTTTCCACAGGAACAGTATAAAATTCCAAACGTCCTTGTTCCAATCGGACCTGATGAAGATGCACATATCAGAATTTCAAGAGATATTGCTTCAAGGTTTGGTTATAAAAAACCCTCAATTCTTCACGCAAAATTCCTCCCAGGAATTAATGGAAAGAAAATGTCCACTTCAAAACCAAATACAGCGATTTTTTTAAATGATGATGAAAAGACAATAAGGAAAAAAATCGGCAAGGCATTTTCAGGAGGGCAACCAACTGTTGAGGAACACAGGAAAAAAGGCGGGAATCCTGATATTGATGTTTCTTGCATTTATTTGAAAAATCTTTTTTTGAGTCCAGAGGAATATGAAAAAATAGAAACAAAATACAAAAAAGGCGAGTTATTGAGCAAGGACGTCAAACAACTTTTTGCAGACGCGGCAATTAAATTCATAAAAGAGTTTCAAGGCAGGTTAAAGAAAATAAGTGTTAAAGATGTTGAGAAAAGTATTTTGAAGAATGGGGTTTAATTATTTTTTATTAAATAAATCTGTTTCTGCATTTCTTCTCCTCGCCAATCCTTTAATAACTTCGCCATTAGACTTATTCCATCTTTTAACTTCATTTGCGGCCCCAAAATAATCCCTATTATTAAGTTTTTTTAAAAAAATACTATCTTCAAAAGCCCCCACCCCAATATTATAAACAAAACTACAAATCGCATCATATTGGTTTTGATTTAATGAGACTTCAACATTATCTGCAATAGATTTTTCAATATAATCAACATCATCATAGAGTAATTTTTCAGCCTGCCCTCTACTAACTATTGTCAAATTTTCTCTGTCTTTAATTCTATGTCCATAACCAATAGCAAGACAACCTCTATCATCATAGGGTGTTGCCCTAAATCCTTCAAATTGTTTAATTAATCTAACTCCATTTTGAGAAATATCCTTCGGCAGAATATATTGTTGAGATATTTTAGGATTTTCTATTTTAACTTCTTTCTGAACTCTTTCTTTTACATATGTTTCAGCAACATTTCCAACACCCCCCACCCCCTCCTGAGCTCTTTCCTCAATATATCTTTCAGAAATATCTTTCACTGAAAAATTATTTGTTCCATAATCTCCCCCTTCTTCAGCTAATCTTCTTTCAACAACCCCATGACTAATTTTCCCTTCTAATCCCGAATTATCCTTTTTATCACAATCATTAAGAATCCTCCCTGCAATAGGCGAACCCAACATCATTCCAGTTAAAAAATATTTTATTCCATCTCTCATTTTATTTCCTCTAAAACCTTAATATTTAATTCTACAATTGTTCCCCTTGGAAGTTCCCCTTGCAAAATCTTAGGTATAACTATAATTGAATTACTGCCATGTTTTGCTATTTTCTTAGTGATGGTAAATTGTTTATTTTCCATTTTTATACCCTCCAGAATTATCTTTTTCATAATTCATAATTCATAATTTTATACATCCCTTTACTTATTTCCTTACCGCATTTAGAATCTAAATCCCTATCACAACCCCTTATAACTCCAAGACTTAAAAGCCCTGCTAATCCTGTGATAATTAACCCTTTTCCTATTTTCTTTAAATATTTATTTTCCATTTTATTACAATTTTTATACAATTGCGATGTAATTTTGAGTATATAAACCTTTCTTTTGGTGTTACTTAAAAATTACAACACAGCTATAGAAACTAGCCAAATAGTTTTATAAATAACTTCTTCTTTAAAATATTATGAAATTCCTATCATTGCATTGCGATTTTCTTAAATTTAGGCCCTTGAAAAAAGCATTAAGAAAGCCAGAAGAATTAACAGAAAAAAGAAAAAAAGAAACTGTGGTGAAAAACCCATTGGTAATTCTAACAGCTGTTGAAAAACAAGATGAATCCCATCCGAATTTAATAGAAAAGTTTGTAAAAGAAATAAAAGATATCGCAAAACAGGTCAGCGCCGAGAACATTGTTCTTTATCCATATGCTCATTTATCTCCTTCTTTAAGTAATCCAGATTTTGCACAAAAAACATTAGAGCAGACTCATAAAGAATTAAAAAAAGAAAAATTTAATGTTAGTCAAGCTCCTTTTGGATATTATAAAGAATTTGAATTAAAATGCAAGGGTCATCCTTTATCTGAATTAAGTAGAGAGATAACTCACGAGGGAGGAGTTAAAAACACAACAAAAGAAATAAATACAAAACAACTTCTTAGAGAAATATCTAAATCAAAATTAGATGCAAGAGAATTAAAAGATAATGATCATAGGATTCTTGGAAAACAAATGGATTTATTTTCATTTTCAGAAACCGCTCCTGGAATGGTTTTTTGGCATAATAATGGATTAATTATAAAAAACAAATTAATTGAATTTTGGAGACAAGAACACAAAAAAGCAAGTTATCAGGAAATTTCAACACCTCAAATTTTAGATAAAAAATTATGGCAAATTTCAGGACACTGGGATAAATATAAAGAGAATATTTTCTTAACAGAATATGAAAAAAGAATTTTTGCAGTAAAACCTATGAACTGTCCAGGAGGAATGTTAGTTTATAGGAATTCTCCAAAATCTTATAAAGACCTTCCGTTAAGGATGGGGGAATTAGGAATTGTTCATAGACAAGAACTTTCAGGAGTTTTAGCAGGATTATTCAGGGTTATCCAGTTTACTCAAGATGATGCGCATATTTTTTGCACTGAAAAACAACTAGAAGAGGAGATTATAAAAATTATAGATTTAATTGATAAATTTTATAAAAAATTTAAATTACAATTTGATCATGTTGAACTTTCAACTCGTCCAAAAAAAAGAATTGGAAGTGAGAAGTTATGGGATAAATCTGAAAGGATTCTTGAAAAAATATTAAAAAAGAAAAAAATGAAATTTAAAATAAATAAAGGGGATGGTGTTTTTTATGGCCCAAAAATTGATTTTCATGTTAAAGACTCTTTAAAAAGAACCTGGCAACTTGCGACAATTCAGTTAGATTTCCTTATGCCTGAAAGATTTGAATTAGAATATACAGATGAAAAAAATAAAAGAAAACCGCCAATTATGTTGCATAGAGTAATCTATGGTTCACTTGAAAGATTTATTGGAATTCTTTTAGAGCATTTTAAAGGACATCTGCCAACTTGGCTTGCACCAATCCAATGTAGAGTAATTAATTTCACAGATAAAAATAATAAATCTTGTGAAAAATTTCACAAAGAACTTAATGAATTAGGATTCAGAGTTGATTTGGATTTAAGTTCAGAACCCATTGGTGGAAAAATAAAACAAGCAGAGATTGAAAAAATTCCTTATATAATTGTAATAGGAAATAAAGAAGAAGAATCAGGTAATTTGGCAGTTAGAAATAATGGGAAAGTTACACAGATTAAGAAAGAAGAATTTATCGAAGAGATTAAGAAGGAAGTTAGAGGAATGAGTTAAAGTAATTTCTCAGCATAAGCAAGACAAACATTATTAAGTCTACAATTTATTTCAAAATTATAACCTAATTTTGGGTAATTATTATTAGCTTGTTTAAGATATTGTATTCCAAGTTTTAGATTTGAATCTATACATTCTTCAGCATTGTTAATCAAATCTGAGATTCTTTTTTCTAAAATTCTTTTTTGTTTTATCTTTCTGAAAATATTTAATACCATTGTTCTAAATAAAATTCTTAGTCCTTATTTAAACCTTTCGTTGATTGTTTTCATAACCTTTCACCCTCTTAGATTTAAAATTCAAATCATCCAACAATTCCTTTAATTTATTTCTTTGTTCTGAATTTCCGCAACCTTTCCAATCTAATAATACTATCTTAACTTGTTCTTGTGTTTTCTTCTCTGCCTCGCTTATCATAGAATTAGTTATTGGAAGAACATAAGACGGAAGAATATGTGAGATTGCGTATTTGCTGTTTAATTGGATTTTGTTGAAATTTGGGCAGTAGTGGGGTCCGCCCACCCCGATTGCAGGAACCCATTTTTTGTCTGGTTTGAAATTTTGAAGTGAAATAATTGTTTTCGCAATTATTTCTCCTGCTTGTCTATCCTGATATTGTTTTTCTGTTGAGCCGATTTCAATAAAACAGCAAGGAATATTTATTGAAGGACCATGATGAGTGCATTCTAAAGTTATGTTGTATTTGTCTTTTAAAGTTTCTGCATTTTTATTTAATTGTTGAAAAAGATATTTGAGAACAAATGCACTTGTGTTTGAAATTTTTCCTGAGCTTCCCCCGAAATCTGCAGAACGCCAATTTCCGGGAGCATGCAACGACAGCGACGGTTCGCCCTTTTCAGATTTATGAGTCGACGCAAAAATTATAAAATCAATTGATTTAAGTTCTGGGAATTTCTCCAAATCTTTTTCCCCCAAATAAATTGGATGTTTCTTTGTTTCTATGATTGGTGTTTGCGGAAGAAAAAAATCAGATTTCAAATTCTGAACTATATTTTTTCCTGCAGGGTCGTCTTTTCCATAAACTATTGCAAATCTCATATAGCATTATAACAAATAAATGTTTATACAGATTTGGAAATATAAAAATACATGATTAAAGATTTAGCTAAAAAACTAATTATGACCTCCTTGGCTGTTGGATTATCCTTAACAGCTATTTCTTGCTGTGACCTGAATTGCAGGTTTGAAAAAGTTATTCGCGAATCCCGTCGTGAAGCAAGGAAAGCAGAAAATGCTTATCTAAATGATTTAGATAAACAAGCTAAAGAGGGATATATGGAAACCATAAACAAAAGAATTTATCAGCAAGACAGAAAAATAAGGTGTATTAATTAGATAGATTAATTTATATATTTATAATTTTTAAATAAGTTATGAAAAACTTATTTTATCTAATTATTTTATTACTAGGATTTCCAGTAGGATATTATCTTGCACATATTGCAAAAGAGGAAATTAAAAAATGGAGAAAGCGATTGCTTGGTTTATGTAGTGTTTGTCTTGTCAGTGCTGTCGGAATTTCTTTTACTGGATTTGAATATAAATTTCCAGTAATACTAAGTTTGTTTTTTATAATGATTGTTAGTTTGGTTATTGTTTGGAAGAGTTATAATTAGTGTAGAAGCAAGTGACATATATCCCCACTAAAATAACCTTCATCAGTTACATTTATTAATTAATTTTTTCTCATAATTTTATGTTATACTTAGTAGGATTAGGATTGAATGCGCGGGGAATAAGCAAGGAAGGACTTCTTGTTTTAAAAAAATGCAAGGCAGTTTATTTGGAAAACTATACTGTGGATTTTCCGTATGATATTGATGACTTAAATCTTGATTGCAAGATTATCCCAATTGATAGAAAAGATGTTGAGTCAAATAAATTAATTAAAGAAGCAAAGAGTCGGAAAATTGCCTTGCTTGTTTATGGTTGTCCGTTGTTTGCGACGACGCATATGAGTTTGATTTTGGATGCTCAAGAGCAAAAAGTAAGGACAAAGGTTATTTATTCTGCGAGTATTTTTGACGGGATTGCTGAAACAGGTTTGCAATTATATAAATTCGGGAAAATAGCGTCGATGCCTGCTTGGAGAAACAAATATGAGCCAGATAGTTTTTTGGAAATTATTGAGGACAATTTGAAAATCAAAGCTCATTCATTAATCTTAATTGATATTGGTTTGAGTTTCAAAAAAGCACTTTTGCAGTTGGGAATGGCTTTGCAAAATAAAGGAATTGATGTTGATAAAATTTTGGTTTGCAGTAAAATTGGTTCAGAAGAGGGGGCGGAAATAAAGTATGGAACAATCAGAGATTTAAGGGAAATGAATTTTGATTTGCCGATTTGTTTTATTATTCCTTCGGGGTTGCATTTTTTGGAGGAAGAATGTTTGGAGGGGTTTGGGTAAATTCTAATTCTAATTTTTTAATTGTATTTTTTAATTCACTTAATCCTAAATAACTTTTCCAGTTCCATTTTTCAGGGGTGTTTAATCCCCTTGCAATAATCTGCCGAATATATTGAGATGGAACAATTTCATTTAACGAAAATAAAAATTTATTTTCACTTTGTTCTAAGAAAAAATACGGAGTTTGTTTATTTAAATCAGAATAAGAACTAATTTTAATATATTTAAAATGCTTTTTAAGATAATCTAAAACATTTACATTAGCAGGAACACAATGCAAATGTGCATGAGTTATACAACAGCCCCCTTTTTCTGTTTCTGATAAGGGCCCATGTTCAAAAAATAAAGGTTTCGAATAATTTCGAGTTAAAATTTCTTCTACTTTTTTCTGAATTTTCACTAATTCTGGATATAACTCTTCAGGAATCTGCGCTATAGAAAGATAATGTTTTTTAGGAGCAATTAACAAATATCCCTCGACGATTTGCCCAAGACTAGGAAAAACAAAGAAATTCTCAGTTTCATAAAGAATACGATTTCCTTCAATTATCTCTCCATTAAATAGAACCTTTCTTGTTTTAAGTTCTGTGCAAAATTGACAATCCATATTATTTATTAATTAACTTTATTTTTATACTTTCTTATTCTAAATCTATTAGTTAATTTAAAAAAAGTTTAAATAAGGAGATTTGTAATTAATAATATGGCATATGATTTTAAAACAATAGAAGAAAGTGCAAGAAATGTTTGGGATAAAAATAAAAAAGAAATTGATAAGGCGATTCAGGATAATCCTAAAAAGAAATTATTTTCTTTTTTAGAAGGGCCTCCTACTGCAAATGCTCCTCCTGCATTACATCATTTAGAGGTTAGAACTTTTAAAGATATTATTAATAAATTTAAATTTATGAATGGATTTTCTGTTCCACGAAAAGGGGGATGGGACACACATGGATTGCCTGTTGAAGTGCAGGTTGAAAAAAAATTAGGATTAAAATCTAAAAATGATGTAATAAAATATGGGATGGATAAATTCATTAAACAGTGCAGAGAGAGTGTTTTTAGCAATATTTCTGATTGGGAAGAATCTACAAAAGAATTAGGATATTGGATTGATTTAAAAAATGTCTATAAACCATTAGATAATGATTATATTGAAAGTGTTTGGTGGAGTTT
>DAOVXQ010000015.1 GCA_030636025.1 archaeon | reverse complement strand
TTCAATCATAAACATTTTTTCTATGACCAATTCTAATAACAATAATTTTGTTCATAGAAACGATTACATCTACAACTGCCCTATAATCTGCAACTCGTAATCTCCAAAGCTTTCCCCCCTGAAGTCTTTTAAGAAATCTAAAAGGATTAGCTCTAATTGAATATATCTTATTTAAAATCATTTCTAAATCTTTTTTATTAAGTTTTTTAAGAAAATTCTCTGCATTCTTTTCAATTTGGATTGAATACATCTTACATTAACGAAACACCTAATTCTTCTGCAACTTGTTCAATAGGTTTTACTTTCCCCTTTTTAACATTTTCTAATGCTATTTTAATCTCTTCAATTTCTTCATCACTAATCTTTTCTTCTTCTATATTTAAAATAATATTGTTTAATAATTCATCATAAGACTGTCTTTCAAAATGTTTTAATGCCTTTAATTTTCCAAGAGTTTCTAAATTTATTTGGATAGTTGTTTTTTCCATGTTATATAGTAGTTATAGTAAGTATATAAAACTTTTGATTATAAAATCCTTCTTAATTCAATCCCAAATCACAATAACATTCCAAAACCAAAAAATCAAATCTTCTTAAACCCTTTCCAAGCAGCCTCAAATAACTGCTCCATTGCCTTAGCAAAAAATTCTGTTGAAAGCCAAATCGCAACATCATAATTTGGATGAACAGTTTCGTCATCTAAAATCATAAATAATAACTGCTTTCCGTCGATAATAGCAAATCTTCCTCTCATTTTCGGCATATGCCTAATTTCTGCAACCTTTGACAATTCTTTTGCAACTTCCTTATTAGAGCTATCAATTTTACACGCAATTCGTATTACCACCCCTCTTTTTTTAGCTTTTTCTAAAGCAGGCATCAACATCTCCAGTTTTCTATTTAATCCAGGTGCAGTTGTAACAATTGTGATTGTTTTTTCAGCTTCTCTTATCATCATATCTAAATGATTATAAAGATTTTGTCTTCCCCTCAAACTTCCAGATAAATCAGATGGCTCAACAAATTTAACTCCCTGAGTAAACAACGAACTTAACTCTGTTAAAATTTCTTCCTCTTTCAACTTATCCAATCTTTTGCTTTTTTCATTAGCTTCTCGCACTAAATTCTTTTTAACTCTTTCAACAACTTCTTCTGGTTTTAATGCAACAAACTTAATTGGTTTTCCTAATTTCATGACAATAAAACCTTTTTTTTCTAATGTTTCTAAGATGTCATAGGTCCTGCTTCTTGGGACATCAGAAATATTACTTAGTTCTCCTGCGGTCGAAACTCCTCGAGACAGCAATGCAGTCCAAACTCTGACTTCATATAAATTAAGGTCAAATATTTTTCTCAACCTTCCCAAAAATTCTTCTTTCACAATCATTTTTAATGCCCTTTTTATGATAGGATAAATTAAAGGCAGTATATAAATGTTTTTGTTATTTAATAATGGTATTATTTTATATATTTAAAAAAATCTTTTTATAGATGGTGATTAAATTTTGCTAAACAAGATTTTTAGTTTTTTGCCCTTAATCTTTTCTTCAAATGAACTTTGATAGTCTTTTTCATCTCTAATCTCATTAATTAAAATCTCTTTAGCATTAGTTCTTTTAGCAATAAAATCTTCTTGCCCAGAAATTATATTTTTAAAATCATCGTCGACGATTATTGCAAGTTTAATTTTATTTTCCTTAACCAAACCCTCTTTTTTACGAGATGCCTGAACCTTTCTTGAAATTTCACGAGCATAACCTTCTGCCTTTAGCTCAGGCGTCATTTTAGTATCTAATTTTATACTAATTTCTTTGCCTGTTTTAATTTCAACATCCTTGATATTTAACTGTGATTTAACAATCTCTTTTAATTCATTATTAATCTCAGCACCCTTAACACTTGCCTTACTCAAAGGCCATTTTAAACCAATTTTATTTTTATCTCTTTCAGCCAAACCCTTTTCAATTACTTCTAACATAACTCTAAATTCTTTTTCTGCTTTTTCATTAATTAATTTCCTGCCTGATTTAGGCCAATCACTCAGGTGAACACTTTTTTTATTAAACACCTGATAAATATCTTCTGAAATATAAGGTGCAAAAGGAGCTAATATTAAAGCAATCTTTTCTAAAACTTCTCCTATAATTTCCTTAGTGTCCCCTCTGTCTCTTGTCATCTTAATATAAGTTCTGGAAAAATCATTCACAACAAAATTCATTATTGCAAGTAATGCTTTATCAATTTCATATTTATCTAAACTTTCACTAACTTCTTTAATCAAACTATTTAATCTGCTTAGAATCCATTTGTCTTCAATTTGTTTTTTATTTTTTTCCACCCCACACTGCAAATAAAAAGTTTTTATATTACTTAAAACATTTAAAAAAGGCAAAACCGCCTCCCTGACTAATGCTTCTGAAAATCTTTTTTGATTGCCAACATCAACAGTGCACATCTGCAATCTAACTGCATCAACACCAAGTTTATCAATAATCTCCTTAGGTTTGATTATATTTCCCTTAGACTTAGACATTTTTTCACTATTTTCATCTACTAAATGTCCTGCACAAATTACATTTTTATAAGCAGGTTTATCAAATAACATAGTTGCAATTGCATGCATTGTATAAAACCATCCTCTTGTCTGGTCAATTGCTTCTGCAATAAAATCATAAGGAAATCTTTTTTCAAATTCTTTCTTATTTTCAAAAGGATAATGAAACTGAGCAAAAGGAGCACTTCCAGAATCATACCAAACATCAATTAAATCAGGAATTCTTTTCATTTCTTTTCCACATTTGCATTTTAATTTAATCTTATCAATCCATGGCCTATGTAAATCATATCCTTTAAAATTCTTAACAGACTCTTTTTTTAATTCATCTACACTTCCAATAATTTTTTCATTACCGCATCCTTCGGAACATCTCCAGATAGGCAATGGAGTTCCCCAAAACTTTGTTCTTGACAAATTCCAGTCTTTAATATTCTCTAACCATTTTCCAAATCTTCCTTCTTTAATATGCTCGGGATACCAATTAATTTTTTGATTATTCTTAATCATCTTATCTTTAATTTTTGTAACAGCAATAAACCATGAATCAATTGCATAATACAATAATGGAGAATCACATCTCCAGCAAAACGGATAAGTATGCTCTATTGTTTCTTTTTTTAATAATAAATGTCTTTTCTTTAAATCCTCAATAATATCTTTTTCAGCACTTTTCACAAACTTCCCCCCCCATTGAGGAACTAATTCATTGAATTTTCCATCAGGATTCACAGTATGAACCAAAGGTAGATTATTTTTCTTGCAAATTTCATAATCATCTTCACCATACATTCCAGCAGTATGAACAATCCCTGTCCCATCTTCTGTTGTAACAAAATCTGCTAAAATTACCTTATAAGAATTTTCATTTTGTAATTCTTTGATATCAAATAATGGCTCATACTCTAATCCAACCAATTCTTTTCCTTTTATCTCTTCAATTATTTTATAATCTCCTCTTAAAACATCCACTCTGTCCTTGCCAATAATTAATTTATCTCCATCAGCTAACTGGACTTTAACATAGTCAATCTTAGAACCTACTGCTAAAGCAACATTACCTGGCAAAGTCCAGGGAGTTGTTGTCCAAGCTAAAATATACTCACCATCCTTTTTTAATTTAAAAGCAATATAAATAGACTCATCTTTTATATTTTTATAACCCTGAGAAACTTCATGACTCGATAATGAGGTTCCGCATCTAGGACAATAAGGAACAACTTTAAATCCCTCATATAATAACTTCTTATTATATAATTCTTTCAAACTCCACCAAACACTTTCAATATAATCATTATCTAATGGTTTATAGACATTTTTTAAATCAATCCAATATCCTAATTCTTTTGTAGATTCTTCCCAATCAGAAATATTGCTAAAAACACTCTCTCTGCACTGTTTAATG